>NZ_JAQYWD010000012.1 GCF_030145145.1 Desulfobacula sp.
TGACAAAGGAAGCTATGAAAAAAATAGAAAACACTATCTGGCGGATAGAAGGAATTGGGAAATGGGCAGTTGATATACTGTGCTATGATGAATAAAATGGCCGATTTAATTTTGACTCATTGCCTAACTCAACTTTCGGGATTCAGATTCATAAAGACAAAAAAAGCATAACAAATTGAAATTATATTAAAAAATAGTTGAAGAGCTCAGACATTTGATATAATATGGATTTGCGAAAAATACAATAATATCAGACAGTAAGGGCTCAAATTATTCATAACAATATTGACACAGAAGCACAAGCGGACATTCAAATTCTTGGTAAAATTGATGATTTTTTTGACCAATTTAAAATTGCTACTTCCCTACATCAATGTGGCGTTCGAAAACGGCATGGGCATATTGTACGCTCCTTGATTATTGCCATTTTCACATTGCCTTTTGTGGGGAAGAATTTTTTCAGAGGCATTGCGATTAACGATAGTTTAGCATTTGGTAAAGACGTTGCAATTCCGGAGCAATTCCGGGGACAGTAAATTCCGGGGACAGTATATTAAATTCCAATCGGGTAGCTGGCAATTTTAATCCCACAGCCTCCGCAGCACACTGCATGCTGACCCGCACAGGTCGAAAAATTGTACTTGCTAAGCAATGAAAACAAAATAAACTGAACATAATCATGCTTTTTCTGGTATTGCTCTAAAATTCCGGAAATTCCGGGTAGAGTAGAGCACTGATTCAGCAGGTTTCTTCCGGCTCTTTTATTTAACGCCTTGCCGCACGCGGCTACTACGTGCTCCGGATTCCTTATCTTTCCTCAGTGCTCCCTCATCAAACCGTGCATACGGTTTTCCCGTACACGGCTTTCCGATGTTCTTCATTGTACAAAAATTCTGGGAGTAAAATTCTGGGGACAGAATTCTGGGTAAATTCTGGGGACAGTAAAATTCTGGGGACAGAAATTCTGGGGACAGTATATTAAATTCCAATCGGATTGCCAGGGGTTTTAATCCCACAGCCTCCGCAACATACTGCCTGCGGACCCGCACAGGTCGAAAAATTGTACTTGTTAAAATGATTCACCTTTTTTACAAAAATTCTACCACAAAAACCGAGATTTTTTTTACTGGAAAGTGTGGAATGCAGTGAACGATAAGCTGTGTGACAACAAAACCAGGTCCATTACCAGCGATAGATTGGACCCCCCACATTAAAATGCAAATAATCTCTGTAGGATTGAAATAACGTCCAACTGGGCTCGTGAATCTATCGTGCCAAGTTTTTTTAATAAGTCGTGCCTTATCTATTGTGCGTATTTGATCTATAACAATTTGGCCACGTTTCTTTCTAAAAGTACAGGAAACAAGGGTGGGGTATTCTTTTTGGGCAGGGGTCATGGGAGCTATAATCACTGTCCGAATGTTACGATTCATTTCATCCGGTGAAATAACCAGACACGGCCTTGTTTTTTGAATCTCCGACCCGATAGTAGGATCAAGGGTTACCAAAAAAATGTCAAAACGGCTCACTACCATTACCATTCTTCTTCATCCCACGGGTGCGGAATGGTTTCGTCAATGATTGGTACATCATCACCTATTTCGGCCATAATTTTAAACGCTGCCTCCCAACCCTCCCGAAGATTTTTAACAGGTCGAATGATTATTTGATTTTTTCCAACCTCAATTTCAACATCATCCAAAATCCCCGTTTGCTCAAGAATAGGCTTTGGCATACGCAATCCTTGGGAATTACCAATTTTTATTACACGTGCCCTCATTACATGTATGCCTTAAAATCTTCCAGGGAAGTGTCAAAGTCGTCAGACATTTTAATCAATCCTTTTGCTGAGCCAAACTCGCGTTGTTTTTTATTTTTTGATATGCCGACGATTTTGGCAATCGGTAAACCCTGTTTTGTTATGATAATAGTCTCGTCAATGCTCTGTTCAAGAATTTGTGGCAAGCTCTGTTTCAGCTGGTTAATATCTATATTTTTCATTGTATATCCCCATGTTTAATTATTTTGCATCATCCATTGAATTGACTAAATCCGATCTTACTCTTTCCTTTTTTTAAGATCATAACACTCGTCCGAGAATAGAAAAACTATAAAATCAGTGAGTTTTTATTTTGTTTCTGTTTATAGAAACATTTTTCTTGACACCCGATTTCATTTGGGTTAATTTATCGCAAACAATAAAGAACACAAGGGCTATGACAAAAGACAATATACATATGAACGAAACAATCAACTGGTGGTGGCAAAGCTGGACCTGGCCCTTGCTGCCGTCAGACTAATCGTTCAATTGACATAAAAGAACCTTAAGGCTGCGGCAGCAACACATTGTCGCAGCCTTTTTGTTGTAAAAGGCTGCATCGTGATACACGCTTGCATGCCTTTTTTTGATTTTAAGGAACCCCAATGATATTACAACAATTTCCGGACAGAGAAACCTTTTTAACTGCTGCCGACACCTGCACGGTCATCCCGGTGTGCACCCGGATCCTGGCGGATACGGAAACACCGGTGTCCATTTTACAAAAATTCTACCACAAAGACAAAGAATGTTTTTTACTGGAAAGTGTGGAAGGTGGTGAACGATGGGCCCGGTATAGTTTTTTAGGGGTGTCTGCCTTTGGCACCATTAAAATTTTCGCCCACCATGTTGAGATCCGGACAAAGAATGACACCCGGCACATTGCCCACCACAATGATCCCCTGGATGTCATCCGGACCGTTTCAAAGGAATTTATTCCGGCTCAAATTCCTGAACTGCCCAGGTTCTGGAGTGGATTTACCGGATACTTCACCTATGAAATGGTGTCATTTTTTGAAGACATTCCCGTGTCTTTGCCCGAAGATATGCCCTATGCCCATTTTATCATTCCCCAGGAAATGATCATTTTTGATAATGTAAAACAGACCCTGACCTGCCTGGAAATGATCTACCTCCAGGCAGGAGATGACCATGATGCCCTGTTTGACCAGGCCCAAACAGACCTTGACCGGATGATCGACACCATTCACCAGCCGTTTGTACCCCAGAAACCTTTGCCTGCCGTGGCGGTTCAACTGGCATCGGAAACACCGGCCCAGGAGTATCTGCAAGGGGTGAAAAAGATTAAAGAGCATATTGTTGAAGGAGATATTTTCCAGGCAGTGTATTCCCAGGCCTTTTCCTGCCATACCCCGGTGGATCCCCTCCAAATCTACCGGGCCCAGCGGTATATCAATCCGTCTCCTTACATGTTTTTTATGAATTTTACGGATATCACCATTGCCGGATCTTCGCCGGAAACCATGGTGAGGCTTGAAAATGATATTGCCACCCTGCGGCCCATTGCCGGCACCCGGCCCCGGGGGAAAACCGAGCAGGATGACCGACGACTGGCCGATGAGCTCTTGAACGATGAAAAGGAACGGGCCGAACACGTCATGCTCATTGATCTGGGTCGAAACGACCTGGGCCGGGTGGCCAAAGCCGGTACCGTCCAGGTCACGGACACCATGGTGATTGAGCGTTACTCCCATGTCATGCACCTGGTGTCCAATATCACCTGTGACATGAAAAAAGATACCGATGCCTATGACCTGTTCAAGGCCACGTTCCCGGCAGGTACACTGTCCGGGGCACCCAAAATCCGAGCCATGGAAATCATTTCCGAACTGGAGACCCCACCCCGAAGAGTTTATGGGGGGGCTGCAGGGTATATCTCCTTTACCGGAAACATGGATTTTGCCATCACCATTCGAACGGCGGTCATGGAAAAAGGCAAACTCACGGTGCAGGCCGGGGCCGGGATTGTGTATGATTCTGACCCGGAAACAGAATTGTTGGAATGTAAAAACAAGGCGAAAAGTGTGGAAATGGCATTAAAACTTGCCCTTGGCAAACCCAGCGGAGGCCGATAAATGTTAGTTGTTGTCATTGATAATTATGATTCATTCACCTTTAACCTGGTTCACCACCTGCTGCATACAGGGGTGGAGGTACAGGTGTTTCGAAACGACAAGATTTCCATTGATGACCTTGGGGCGCTGAAACCGGGCGCCATTGTCATCTCCCCGGGACCCGGCCGGCCCGAAGATGCCGGTATTTCCCTGGATGCTGTCCAGGCGTTTTCCGGCACGGTTCCCATCCTGGGGGTCTGCCTGGGTCACCAGGTCATTGCCCAGCGCTTTGGCGGAACCATCTGCCATGCCCAACAGATCATGCACGGAAAGACCTCGAAGATCACCGCTGACGGGCAGCACATCTATTCGGGCATTAACAAGCCCTTTTCCGTGATGCGATACCATTCCCTGGCCGTGGCAAGAGAGGACCTCCCTGACTGCCTGACCATTACAGCCGCGACACAGGCGGGAGACATCATGGGAATTCGACATAAAACCCACCCCACCCAGGGGGTCCAGTTTCATCCGGAATCTTTCATGACCCCCATGGGCAAACGGTTGATCAGAAATTTTATCAAAGGAGCAAAAACACCATGACCTTTACCCAGAATTTACAAACGATTATTGCCGGACAAAACCTTGACCAGGACAGCAGCGCTGCCATGCTCATGGATATTTTTTCAGGACAGATCACGGATGCCCAGATCGGGGCATACATGGCTGCCCTGGCCACCAAGGGGGAAACCTTTGAAGAACTGGCCGGTGCTGCCAGGGCCATGCGGCGAAAGGCCGTCAAAATCCAGACCCTGTCCCAGAATGCCATTGATATCGTGGGGACCGGCGGGGATGCCACGGGAACTTTCAATATCTCCACCACCACGGCCTTTGTGGTGGCCGGGGCCGGTGTCACGGTTGCCAAGCACGGGAACCGGAGCATATCCAGCCAGTGCGGCAGTGCAGACGTGCTGGAAGAACTGGGGGTGAACCTGGCCACCGACCCTGAAATCGTTGAGGAGGCCATTAATGAAATCGGCATTGGGTTCATGTTTGCCCCCCTGTACCACGGGTCCATGAAATATGCGGGCCAGGCCAGGCAGGACTGCGGTATCCGGAGTATGTTCAACATGCTGGGGCCCCTGACCAACCCGGCAGCGGCCAGTTGCCAGCTGCTGGGAGTATATGCCCCACAATTAACGGAAATGTTTGCCCAGGCCCTGAAATTGTTGAAGGTGAAAAAAGCCTTTGTGGTCCACGGCCACGACGGCATGGACGAAATCACCACCACGGCCCCCACACGGATCTGTGAACTCCATGACGGTCATATCCGGTCCTATGACCTGGACCCGTTGGATTTTTTTGACGATTATGCCGATCCAGAAGACCTGAAAGGCGGGGATGTGCGAACCAATGCCGCCATTACCCGGGCCATCCTCAACCGAGCGACCGGGCCCAAACGGGATATTGTTGTTCTCAACGCAGGGGCAGCCCTGGTGGCCGCACAAATCGCTGACACCATTAAAAGCGGAATTGAACTGGCCGAAGCATCCATTGATTCCGGCCGGGCCCTGGAAAAGCTGGACCTGCTGGTGGGGTATACCCGGGAGAATGGCTGATATGAGAATTGACGGATTTTTAAAAAGTGTACGGGAAAGCACCGCCCTGGCAATCGCGAAAAGCAACGCCATCCTTCCGTTGAATACCCTTCGAAGGGAAGCAGAACAGACCGCACCGCCAGCCAGTTTTTTAACGGCCATGGAAACCAGCCATGCCGGGGACATCGGCATTATTGCCGAAATTAAAAAAGCCTCGCCCTCCCAGGGGGATATCCGGCCGGACCTGGATCCGGCACTGTATGCCCAAGCCTATACCCGGGCCGGGGTGAGGGCGATTTCCGTTCTCACGGAACCCCGATATTTTAAAGGCAGTTTAACTGATCTGGAAACGGTTTGTGCCCATACCGACCTGCCGGTTTTGAGAAAAGACTTTACCATCAGTTCCTACCAGATTTATGAGGCCAAACGAGCCGGGGCTGCTTCCATCCTGCTCATCACCACCCTGTTGTCCAAAGACCAGTTGACGGCATATATCCATCTTTGCCGGGAGCTGGGCCTGGAGCCGCTGGTTGAAGTCACCTCGGAAAAAGAATTTGAAATGGCCCATACCTGTGATGCCCGGGTGGTGGACATGAACAATCGAAACCTTCAAACCCTTAAAACCGATTTGACGATTTCCAAACGCATTGCCGCCATTCTTCCCCCGGGTATCATACCCGTAGAGGCCAGCGGCATCGCCGGCCCGGCTGACATACAAAACGGCCTTGCTGCCGGTATCCATAATTTTCTTGTGGGGGAAAGTATTGTCCGGGCCAATGACACGGAATCGTTTATCAAGGCACTGCGACATGTCCAGTGATCCGGCCGTCATCCCCTGCATGTCCCAAACCAGACCCTGGATCAAGATCTGCGGACTGACAGACCCGGAAAATGCCCTGGGGTGTGCCCGCCTGGGCGCTGATGCCCTGGGGTTTGTGTTTTTTGAACAAAGCCCCCGGAATGTGTCAATAAAAACAGCGGCCCATATCGCAAGTGTCTTGCCGGACCATATCCTGACCATTGGGGTATTTGTGAATGAAACCTATGATACGATCATGGAAACCGTCCATGAGTGCCGGTTAAAGGGGGTTCAATTGCATGGCAATGAACCCCCTGAACTTGTCAACTGCCTGTTAAAAGAAAACCTGTGGGTCATTAAAGCGCTGTTTGCAGCAAAACCCCCTTTTTTAAGCCAGGCCCCCCAATACGAAACCGCTTCCTTTGTATTGGTTGAATATGGAAAAGGCCCCCTGCCCGGCGGGAACGCAGAATCCTGGACCTATGAACACGCCCTTGACGCGGCGACAACCCCACCGGTGGTGATTGCCGGCGGTCTGCATCCTGACAACATCTGCCAGGCCATCCGGGCTGCTCACCCGGCCGGGGTGGATGTCTCCTCCGGTGTTGAAAAAGCCTATGGCATAAAAGATTTAAAAAAGGTCAACGCGTTTATCACCCGGGTTCATAACCAGCAATTCTAACTATGAAACATCAGGATGGGGTCAGGCTTGCTTTATGGCGCTTTTAGCCCCTTCAAGAATCGATTTGTATAAAAAGCACAATAAAACAAGCCTGACCCCTTCACGAAAATACCAAAATGAGAATTGCTGGTCAATAACACCTTCCCTAACCCTTGTACTTAAATGACAACCGCAGATTTGTCCTGAATTGTGCGGGCTTGCCGGCTTCAATTTTAATGTCCAGTTTCTGAACTTCTGCAATCCTTAAATCTTTTAATGACGCTGAAGCCTTTGCAATGGCGCTCGTGGCTGCATCTTCCCAGGATGTCTGGCTTGAACCGACAAGATCAATAATTTTGTAAACACTGTCACTCATAATACCCTCCTGTAATCAATGAAAAAATTAATAAAAAAGCGGGAAAAGAACATCAGATCTTTGAAACGCAGAACAAAATCAAGAAATGGAATAGTATTGATTATATAAAAATATAAACAATTGTCAAACCTATTTTTTCACCATCAGCAATTCTCATTATGGCGATAACCAAACCGGTTCCGGCTGCGCTCAAAACCACAATATGCCTGGGGTCAGGCTTTCTTTATGGCACTTTTTACCCATCGGGTCATGGAATCAGGAAAAAAAGCACCATAAAAAAAAACCCTGCCATTAAAGCTGAAGAGCAGTTGAATCAGTTACGAATCCGAATGGTATTTCCCGGATAAATTTTCGCCGTAGCGGACAGTTGATTCAGTTTTCGCAAGGTTTCAACACTGGTGTTATACTGCTTGCTGATCTGATACAAGGTTTCTCCCTTTTGCACGGTATGCAACAACGCCGATGCCGGCTCTTTTTTTAACGACTTTTTTACCGGTATGACAGGGGGGGGTGTTTGTTTTGGCGGCACTGCCGCAATGGGGTTGCGGTTTATCCGGGATATCTGTTGTTCAATGCTCCCCATTCGTTCGGTGATGGAATCGAATTTCACTGAAAAAGCCGTTTCAAGCCGTGTCATCCGACCCTTCAGCGTGTCCATATCGCCCCGCTCCTTTGCTGCGGCATCATCTGCCGACCCCAGGGACGGTTCCCGGGTTTCAAGGGCGTTTTCCAGTCTGTCCATCCGCTTTTCAAGATCTGCAACCAAGACATTTGACGAATTTTTTTGAAGCGATTCAGATGTTGGACCGGGGGATTTGAAAAAAAGGAAAAATATCACCAGGGTCAATACCAGGGCCCCCACCAGAATCAAGGCAAATTCATTTTTTTTTAACAGCACCGTATCCATCCGTTTCTGGCTGCCCCGGGCTTTGGATGGCTTTTCTTTGCTGATCTTTGGGGTCTTTAGGGGGGATCCGGGTTTTTCTTTGGGGGTCATGGCAACACTCCTGCTTTATTTTTTTTATCCAACGTTCGGTCATTGGCTTTGGTGTTTCATCTGTTCACTTCATATCATTTTAACCGTTATTTTCAACCTGTAAACATAAAAAATGCAGACTTTCAGTGTTGAACAACCGATCCGTTGTATGATAGAGTCCTGGACAATACTTGGGGTGCACACTACTGAGGATGCGGTCATGAACCTTTATGTTAAATTTGTTGTCATTGGTATTTTTGTTGCTTTGTTGGCGTGTTTGAATCCGTTGGTTTTTGCCCAGACACAGGTCTATACCAATAAACTGGGGATGCGGTTTGTCCTCATTCCCCGGGGAAACTTTTTAATGGGAAGCCCGGAATCCGAACCCGGTCGCCAGTGGAATGAGAAGCGCCACCGGGTTGTCCTTTCAAAAGCGTTTTATATGGGAGAAACAGAAGTCACCCAGGGACAATGGAAAAAACTGGTGGGATTTAACCCGTCATCCTTCTCCGCCCTGGGCAAAACCTTTCCAGTGGATACGGTTTCCTGGAACGACTGCATGGAATTTATCCGGGTATTAAACGAATGGGAGGGAACCCAGAAGTATCGTTTGCCAACGGAAGCGGAGTGGGAATATGCGTGTCGGGCAGGCTCCGACGAGGCGTTTGCCGGCGGTCCCATTACCACGGTTTCCTGCAATGACCCCGAACCCGCCCTTTTTAAGATGGCATGGTATTGCTACAATTCAGGACTGACAGATCCCCCCCGGGATTTTAAACCCCATCCTGTCAAAACCCGAGCCCCCAACCGCTGGGGCCTTTACGATATGCACGGCAATGTCCAGGAATGGGTCCTGGATGCCTGCAAGTGGCGTAGTTTCTGGAGAGCCAAGGTCGGTGTTGTCACAACGACTTACACGGATAATATTGTGGACCCCTTGAATAAAACCGGAGACCGCAGAATCATCCGGGGCGGGGGATGGTACCAGACAAGCAAATATCAACGAAGTGCTTACAGAAGTTATTATAAGCCGGGGGTTAAACGAAACAGCCTGGGATTCCGCATTGTCAGGATGCCCTGATGAATCGCCATGCCACCATCCCAAATCCCAGCAGGAAGACATCCCGGACCAGCAGAAAAATGTTTGATGCGGCATGACCCTGACTGGGGATGGAAAAACAGCCGCAATCAAATTGATGACCCCGCAGCAGGTTAAATCCAATGACAAGGATAAACCCGGCAAGCAATGCATTGATGATCAAAAGCGCCGACCGGGGATATACCCCCATAATCAAACTGAACCCGGCCACCAGTTCGATAAAGGGAAGGGTCATGGCCATGAGATTGATACTGGCACCCGGAAAAATCCCATATCCATATATGATCCTGGCAAATCCGGCAGGATCTTCAATCTTATGCCAGCTGGCATAAATAAAGGTGATCCCCAGCACCAGCTTGATGATAAACACAAGCATTGTTGAAACTTCAGTCTTCATTTTTCTCTATTTCATACCCCTTTTCCTGCCATTGCCGGAATCCGCCTGAAAACACCTTGACACTCGTATACCCCAGATTTTTCAACCGCCCGGCAACAGTATGACTGTCGGTGCACTCAATGCTGGCGCAATACACCAGAATGTCAGATGACCGTTGGGTTGACGTTAAGAATTGGGGCAGGGCCTCATCAAACGCCATGAGGGGAAAAGATACGGCATGGGGCAGGTGACCTTGATCATAGATCTCCCCGGGCCTGACATCCAGAATAATCCACTCTTTTTTTTGAACCATCTGGCGGACGACATCCGGATTCAGTATCTCCATGCTGCTGTCCGCATCCCGGGTTGGAACCGCTTTGACCACCCCCTGGTCAGGGTCCCATTGACCCTGCAAGGCCATTCCCGGGGAAAGAAACGAGTGATAGAAAAAGGCCGTTACCAGCGCAAAGGACACCAGCAAAAAGATACCTGTCACGTCTTTTCGGGTCATACAGACAACCGCTGGGCAGCCATTTTTTTCATTGTATCCACCCGGTGTTGCAGAACCAGCAGTTTCACCCATTTTTCAAAAACCTGGGACAGGGGGCTGTCGGGAGAGACGGACGGTTCTTTTTTTTCCATCCTTTTTTCCATCCGGTCTAAACCGGCTCGTGTTTCAATGGACGGTTCCCGGTCGTCCAGAACGGTATACGTTTCCAAGGCCTCTTTAACATATCCCTGGCGCTCATAAAGCTTTGCCAGTTCCAGCGTTTGTATATCCTGTGTCATGGTATTTCCTTTTTCCTGGCGGATTTGTCTTTGAAGATGAGTTCATCTGATTCTGCCATATCATGTTCATGCTTTGCCACATGTTTAATATAATCCATATCGGTTTTCAACCGTTGAATTTCATTTTCCAGGTTTTGATTTTCAAGGTCAATGACCCGTATCTGATCCTGGATGGCCCGTTCCTTACCCCTTAACACCTTATAGTCTAACAGCCCGTTCTTTGAAAAGACAATCAGGCACAAGACTGCCAGGAGAATGACCAGGGAGGCGTAAAGTCCTGTTTTTTCCATGCGTGTCATCTGTTATTCCCGCCCTATCCCTTGTTTCAGCATCTTGAGTTCAGGACTCGACACAAGGCAGTTTACACTCCAATACACCACCATTCCAAAACCGATACAGCCGATCACACCGGCTCCAAACCAAAACCCATTGGCTTTTTCCATCACGATAAGGCCCGCTGCCTGTCGAACAAAAATAAACATTATAGCAGATAAAAAAACGGATCTGCAAGCAGAAACAATGATCTGGGTTTTATCAATCCTCACGATTCCCGGAATATTGACAAACAAAAAAACAAACCCTGCCATGGCAGACAGGGAAACAGACAGGGCAAGCCCCCGGAGCCCCAGACAATCCACCAGCAGCGGACACAGGACCAGGTTCATCCCCATGGCCAGGATGCCGGAATAAAAGGGAATTTTGATACACGACAGGGCATAGTACAAGGTAACAAACAGCCTTACCCCGGTGAAGGCCCACAAGCCTGACACCAGAAAAAACAGGCTGTCTGCTGTCTGTTGAACGGCCAGGTCATTAAAGGCCCCATGGCCGAACAACACGGCAACAATGTTTTCACCCAGGGCCATCAATCCCGCCATTGCCGGGATGGTGATAAACAGCACCAGCTTTACCCCGTTGGAAAATAAAACGGCAATGTCATCCAGTTGCCCCTTCACCGCTTTTCTGGATAACGCGGGTAAAAAAACCGTTGCCGCGGAAACCGCAAAAAGGGCCATGGGAAACTGTACCAGCCGATCGGCATAATAGAGAAATGACACGCTGCCGTCATCCAGGGTTGACGCGAAAAATGAGGCCACCATGATATTGACCTGATAAGATGCCGCCCCGATCATACACGGTATCATTGTTCGAAGGACCGTCACCATTTCCGGTTGAAAAAAAGAAAAAAAAGCGGGATTTAACATGCCCAGGCGAATCATAAAAGGGATCTGGATGGCCAGCTGAAGCACCCCGCCAATGGTCACACCCACGGCCAGTCCCATCACGGGAATTTTAAAATAATGGTCGACAAGCAGGGTAAATACGATCACCACCAGATTAAACACAATGGGGGCACTGGCGGGAACACCAAAATTCCCCACGGCATTTAACACCCCCATGCACAGTGCGGTAATGAGAACCAGCCAGAAATACGGCAGCATCAATTTTAACAATAAAATTGTCAGGTCATATTGAACCGGGTCTGCCCTGAATCCCGGGGCAATGATCTTGATCACCAGCGGGGCAAAAACGATCCCGGCCAATACCACCAGAACACCGGCCAGGGAAAGAAAACAAAAAAAAGAAAACCCTAAAGCAACGGCCCTTGATTTGCCTTTCCGTTCCATTGTCTCAGAAAAAACCGGCACAAAGGACATACTCAAAATCCCTTCGGAAAACAATTTTCGGACCAGGTCAAAGGGTCTGAACGCGACAAAAAACGCATCACTCTGGGAAGATGTCCCAAAACACATGGCAATAAGGGCATCCCGGACAACCCCGAGCACCCGGCTGAAAAACGTTAAACCGCTGAGCAATGCGGTTTTTTTAAATATCTTTCTCACAAGTTTTCCTTGACAAAAACCAATAAACCCTATATGTTATCGAATTTGAAATATGGTAAAAATTTTAAATTTAATCCACTTATATAAGGAGCTATACCAACTTGGCTAACCATAAATCTGCAAAAAAACGGGCTAAACAGAGTCAGGTAAGACGGCTTAGAAACAGATCTGTAAAAACCACGCTCAAAAACCTGGAAAAAAAGGTTCGTGCCGCAAAAGAAGACAATAGTGAGAATAAAGATGAGATCATGAGAAAAACGCAGTCAGCAATTCAAAAAGCCGCTAAAAAAGGCGTTCTCCATAAAAAAACGGCTTCCAGAAAAATTTCACGACTATTCAAATTCATGAACACCTAAAAATTGCATCGTTTGCTTTAGGGTATACCCGTTAAGACAGGATTTACTTGAGTAACCCTGCAAATCCTGTCTTTATTCTTTTCTATTCTTTTCCGGTTAAAAATTGGTCAGCAGTTTACTGACCAGTTTTTCAGCAGTCCTGGTGGCAATTTTAGCGACTGCCTCTCGTTTGTTTTGTTCATCCTCGACCTTGTCTTCAGATACTGTATAGTCTTCATGGGACGTAAAATCCTTGACAGACCAGATCACCTCTCCATCCGTGCGGATCAGTTTCACATCAACGGTGGCCCACGCCCGCCTGCCCACAACAGACTCGGTGGTTGACCGGGACAAGGTTGAAAAGGTGATGGACTTGATGGTGCCTTCCAGCACGACCGTTGCCCGGGACGGGTCAACAACCGTTGTATCGGTCCGTTCAAGGATTTCCTCAATGAATGCATTGGTAAAAGTGATGCCGGCCCCTGTTTCAGAGCTGTTATTTTTCAGAATGGTCACCCCAACCCGTGTCACATCCTGGTGAAGGTATCCGCCCCCTTCAAACTGGTAACCACAGGATGCAAAAAACACAAGTCCGCACACCAGCCCTCCCCATAAAATCCTGTTTAACCGATTCATATCACACCACAATATTCACAAGTGTCTGTTTCTTTATGATGACAATCACCTTTTTGGGAGGTTTGTCCCCCATATGTTTTTTAATCTTTTCATCGGCCAGGGCCATTTCCTTGATCACCGCCTCTTTTGCGCCAACACCCATGGTAAATTTAGATCGAAGTTTCCCGTTGATCTGGACCACCACCAGGACTTCATCGGTTTTAAGCGAGTCTTTTCTGTAATCCGGCCAGGGGTGCTCAAGGATTGAACCGGTCTTACCCAGTCGTTCAAACAGTTCTTCACAAAAGTGCGGAATAATGGGGGACAGCAGCAAAAGGATATTCTCGAGGCTGAACCGGATCACGGTTTTCATCTCAGTGTCTGTTGCCTCGGCATCAATGGCATACATCTCATTTACCAGCTCCATGACCGCGGAGATGGCCGTATTAAAATGAAAACTTTTATCAATATCTTCCGTCACCTTTTGTATGGTCTGGTTTGCCTTGATATAAAGCGCTTTTGCCGGTTCTGAGCTAAGATCGGAAGCTGGGCCGGCAAATGGCTTGGAATCTTCAATTTTTTCCAGCCATTCCAGGACAAGCCGCCACACCCGGTTTACAAATCGATTGCTGCCTTCAACCCCATCCTCACTCCATTCCAGATCCCTTTCCGGAGGCGCCGCAAACAAAGAGAACAACCGGGTCACATCGGCCCCGTATTTTTCAAGCAATTCATTGGGGTCCACAACGTTTTTCTTGGATTTGGACATTTTGATCACCCGTCCCACTGCCACATCCTGGTTGCACCGGGTGCACACAAGATTTCCGTCAGCGGTTTTCACGGCTTCTTCCGGGAAAAGATACCCATGTTCAGGACAGGTCATGGTCTCCTTGCACACCATTCCCTGGGTGAGGAGCCGGGTAAACGGTTCTTTAAAATCGATCATCCCAAGGGTATGCAGCACCCGCATAAAATACCGGGAGTATAATAAATGAAGCACAGCGTGTTCCACCCCACCGATGTACTGGTCCACGGGGGCCCAATACCTTACGGCCTTTGGGTCAAACATGCCGTCATCATACCGGGGAGAACAATATCTTAGATAATACCATGATGATTCAACAAACGTGTCCATGGTATCGGTGTCTCTTTTCGCATCCTGCCTGCCGCATTCAGGGCAGGTCACCGTTGCAAAATACGCAAGGGTCGACAGGGGTGACCCCCCTTTGGCAAGGAGATTCGCCTCTTCAGGAAGTCGGATGGGAAGATCCGCCTCGGGAACCGGAACCACACCACAATCCGGGCAATGGATCACCGGAATCGGTGCGCCCCAGTATCGTTGCCTGGAAATGCCCCAGTCCCTTAATCGATAGGAAATGGTTTTCTTTCCCCGGCCCTTTTGTTCCAGCCAGTCGGTCATGATGTCCATGGCTGCTTTACTGTCCAGCCCATTGAATTCACCGGAATTCACCATGATACCGGCACCGGTGTAGGCTTCAGACATGGTATTTGCATCAAGGGTCTCCCCTTCGGGTTGGACCACGATCCTGATGTCAAGCCCGTATTTCCGGGCAAAATCAAAGTCCCGCTGATCCCCTGCCGGTACCGACATGATGGCGCCGGTCCCATATTCCATCAACACAAAATTGGCTGTATACACGGGAATCTTTTGTTCCGTTGCCGGATTGATACAATATGCACCGGTGAAAACCCCTTCTTTTTCATATTTTTCCAGTCCCTCGGCAGATCTTTCCTGGCGGGAGACCTTTTGAACAAAGGCCGCGACCTCATCTTGCTGTTTGTTCCCCTTTGATAGGCTTTCAACCAGGGGATGCTCCGGGGCAAGGCACATGAAGGTGGCCCCAAAAACGGTGTCCGGCCGTGTGGTAAACACCACGATATCCTCATTTCGGCCATCAATCTTAAATTTCAATTCCGACCCAACGCTTCGACCAATCCAGTTTTTCTGCATGACCGTTACTTTATCCGGCCAACCAGGCAGTTGATCACAATGGACCAGAAGGTCCTGGGCATAATCTGTAATCTTGAAAAACCATTGCCACAGCTTTTTCTGCTGAACCGTCTGGGAGCATCGCCAGCACTTGTCCTGTTCAACCTGTTCATTGGCAAGAACCGTCTGGCATTTCTCACACCAGTTCACATAGGATTCTTTGCGATAGGCCATGCCTTTTTCCAGCATTTTAAGGAAAAGCCATTGCTCCCATTTATAATATTCCGGCCGGCAGGTGGCGATTTCACGGTCCCAATCATAGGAAAATCCCATCTTTTTAAGCTGCACCCGCATGGCGCTGATATTGTCATATGTCCAGGCTGCCGGATGGGTATTGTTATCAATGGCGGCATTTTCAGCGGGCATGCCAAAGGCATCCCACCCCATGGGATGGAGAACGTTAAACCCTTTCATCCGTTTGTACCGGACCACCACATCACCAATGGTATAATTGCGCACATGACCGATATGTATTTTACCGGACGGGTAAGGAAACATCTCGAGCAGGTAATATTTTTCTTTTGAGGGGTCTTCAGTGACCTTAAAAACGTGGTTTTCTTTCCAGTATGCCTGCCATTTAGGTTCTACCAATTCCGGTTGATACCGCTCCTCCATTAGACTTACTCCTTGTGAAAATATCCTGTATAGGGCGTTGCTATTTCATTATTTAAATCTTATTAAATGCCATAATCAACGGTAAATAGCAAGAAGATCGAGGCTGCCCGTTATATTTTTCTTTTCTTGTTTCATTTTTCTTTTTTTGGTATTTTAATCTACTTTGATCACCATGGTTAACCCGCTTTAAGGATATAAAATGGCTGACAATAAAAAATTTTCTAAAAACCCCAGGATCAATATTGTCATTGAAAACTTTATTGATGAACTGAGTCTTCACCTTCAAGAGCAGGCAAGGGAAATATCGGAATTGACCGCCATTGGCAAGGCCATTGGTACGGGAAAAAATATCAACAATCTCCTTGAAATGATCCTTACCATTGCCCGACGGTTTACCAAAGCAGATGGCGGCACCCTTTACCTGGTTGATCAAACAAGCCAAAATTTAGATTTCAATGTAATCCATAACGAATCATTGAATATCAAAAAAGGGGGCAGTGCAATAGATCTCCCCAGCGTCCCTTTATATGATGACAACCATGCCCCTAACCTGTCCAATGTTTCCTCATACGTGTTTCATACCGGGGAAATTGTGAATATAAAAAATGTTTACACCACCAAAAAATTTGATTTTGAGGGAACCAAAAAATTCGATGCTGCCTTGCACTACAAAAGTCAGTCCATGATCGTCATTCCCATGAGAAATCATGAGGATGAAATTATCGGCATTCTGCAGTTGATTAATGCAAAAGACCTGCCATCCAACAGCATCATCCCCTTCAGCAGTGAGGACCAGGAAAAAGCAGTGGCCTTGGCCAGCCAGGCCTCTGTAATTTTAACCCAGCAGACGCTCATTCTTGAAATGAAGGCATTGTTTGAGGCATTTATCAATGCCATTGCCGTATTAATAGATGAAAAATCAAAACATACCGGCGGTCATATCCAGCGCGTCACAGAACTCAGTATGATGATCGCCCAAAAAATAAACCAGGATCCAACCGTATTTAAAAAGTTCTGTCTTTCCCCGGATCAAATGGATGAACTCAGGATCGCCGCGTTAATGCATGACACCGGGAAAATAAGCACACCCGACCATATCATTGATAAATCCTCAAGATTAGAAACGGTTCATGACAAAATAGAACTGATTGAAACACGATGGGAATTGTTTAAAACCCAGCAGAAACTCATGGCGGCACAAACCAAACTGGCCCTTTTCGATCAAACCGAAAAACAAATGGAACTGGCCCGGATTGATACGATTTATAATGAAAAAATCCAGGTCCTGGAAACAGAATTTGAAACCCTTTCGTTTATCAATGCAAGCAAAAAACGCCTGGAAGAAGAACATTTTGACGCGTTAGCAGCCATCAATAAAAAATCCTGTCATGTTTCCGGCAAAGACGTGCCCTACCTGACTGAAAATGAATTTGAAAATCTGTGTATTTTAGAGGGGACCTTAACCGCCGCAGAAAGGGACATCATTAACAACCATGCAGATTTGACTGAAAAAATGTTAAACCAACTCCCCTGGCCCAAGAAACTGGCCCACATCCCTTCCATTGCCGGCGCACACCATGAAAAACTTGACGGATCAGGATATCCATTGCACCTGACAAAAGAAAACCTGACGATCCAGGCAAGAATTTTAGCCATTGCCGATATTTTTGAAGCCCTCTCGGCCCCGGACCGTCCCTATAAAAGCCCCATGACATTAAGCCAGGCAGAAGCGATCCTTCAAAGAATGGGAGAACAGGGAATGTTGGATAAAGATATTATCACCCTCTTTTTTCGATCTGGAACCCACCTTGAATATGCCCAAAAACACCTGTCCGACTTTCAGATGGATCTGTAAAGGAAGCCGCATGCTCGACCGTGACAGCGATATGAAGCCCAGCCTTTGACAGCATAATTACTCCTCCCTGGAACGTTGTATCTTCTTAACTATTTTAGCGATTTTTTCCATCATTTTTTGAGTCCGCACTCAGATAACGATTACAACGTTCTGTTAACCTTTTCATCCAAATTGATCAAACAGGTCTCCGTCTATTTCTACTATCAAATCTTTATGTTCAAGGTCCATCAGCCAATTCTCAGGAATAATATCAAGCCCATATAATGCACCTAAAATATTTCCTGTAATTGACCCGGTTGAATCACTGTCAACAGAATGATTTACCGATAACGAAACCCCTTTTTTGAAATCATGGCCGGCAACTACTGCACAACAAAGGCTTATAGCCAAAGCTTCTTCAGCCACCCAAATGTAATCGGCCTCTTTAACATATTTCTGAGATGGGATATTCAAAGTGTATGCCTTGCTTTGAACAATACAATCATAGCTGTATGTGGCTTTACGCAATGACACAGTTACGCATGGCGGCTTGGAACAACAAATACCACCCCAAGCGGCGGTCATAGCATTGGCTTTCCCATCCTTATCGTATGTGGCTACTATAAGGACAGGTGCGGGGTAAACTATGGTTTTGGCTCCTATTGATCTTTTCATTTATAATCTCCTGAAAAATAATAATGTGCTTAACTGAACTTCCTTACCAATCAATGCTTTGAGATAGTTTTTCTTCCACCCTGCCCTCAATCTCACTATCCAGAACGGTTAAAAAATCAAGCCCTGTGAGACCTTCAATTCTGTCAATTGAAGTCAGGAAATGATTCAGATTTGCTTTGGATTTCGGCAAAATATTTGGAATGATAAACGACAAAGTTTCAACCTTGTCATGGTTGCCAGTTTCTCTGATCACTATTTTAAACAATGCATCCGGTATCGCTCTTTATTTTCACCATCTTGACCCAACCACATTGCTGGGGATTTATCAAAAAAGACAGGGCCTTATATCACCCAGGCCTGGTCATATTTATCTGCCCAATCGTTTCAGAGTTGTTCAAGTTTTTTCCAAATACCATTATTTTGCCACTGAAGTTGAGGTACTGCATTTAAAACTGTGTGGGTATTGTAACCGATATTTTTTTCATTATGATCTTGCCTCTTAAATTTTTGCTGATCAGATTTATTTCTACTCTTTTCTGTTTCTTGAAATTTTATTTGTTCTATTCAAGTTGATCAAGAAAAGTATGGGATTCAGCAAGAAGCTTACTGCGTGATTCAACATCTTTTACAGTCTTCAGTTCACCATAAATTTCAATATACCTTTTTTTGATACGCCGAAAAACAAATGAATCATACAATTCTTTGATCCAATTTTTATCCTCTGTGGTTAAAGCATTCAAAACCTCCTCAGGGGTATAATCTAAATAATTCATATCCCCATCAGAAGAAGAGTGCCAGATTGGCCCTGCCTTTTTGTAGAGAGTCACAAAGAGGTCCCACAAATCCCATCTAAAATCTCACGCAGTTAGCCCTATGTAATATTTTTCAATGCATTCCCGGATCTCTGTTCGTTTTTCTTCAGAAAGGTACATGAAGTCTCCTATTTCAGATTATGGAACCCTATTAAACTCAAAAAGAGATTTTTCAAAATTTAAAATAAAAAAACCGGTGCCATCATTAAAAATCCAAATTGGATTCAATCACGATATAACCATTCTTTATTTTCAAGCCTGTTTTTTTCCACTGCGGAAATTCTTTTAAATATTCTATAAATGGGACGGCATCTTTCAACAATTCTCCTTGGGGTCCTTTCTCTAATAAACGAGTGATTAAATCTGAAAATGCAATTTTACCACCTGATGATCTAACGATCCGCTCTGTTTGTTCAATCAAAGGATCAAGCCGAATTCCGTAAATGGGTCTAAGACCTGTCATCTTTAATTTTTTAACAATCATTCTTACGCGTTCTCTTGAAATATCATATTTCAAAGCTATTTGTTCATATGTTTGGGGTAGTTTTCCAAGCATTCCCATGCGTAACATAAAGACGTTTTTATTTCTCTTTGATTTTTTTGAAATACTTAAAATCCAGACGTCAAGTGAAAGGAAAGGTTTTGTTGGATCGACGGCATCTCCGATATCAAACAATTCCCGCGTCTTTTTATCAAACTTTATCATTGATTTAAAATCAGTCATTTCCATAGCGTTTTGGGATTGAATTATTTTGACAACCTGGTTAACTGTATTTTGTATTCGTTTAATCTCTCCAATTTTTTTGTAACCGCAATTTTTCATACGGATAAGATCCCCCTGTGTCAGGATAGATGTCGCCTCAATTAAAAATTAAATAAACATCTGTATCAAGAAAGCAAAAGTGGAATCTGGAATTTTAAAAAAAAGGTTAGAGGTCTTAACAAACCATATAAATTTTCTTTGGAAACAACCTCTGTTCTTGAAGCAAGAAGAAAACGAGATGAGTATCTCCTTGATATAGCCGTCAACGGTAAAATTACCGACAGAGACATTCCGGTTGAAGACCCAGAAAAAAAAAGTTTTTGGTGAGGTAGCAGTAGAGTGGTCAAAAATAAAATATCCAAATCAACAATGGAAGAATATAAAAAGGATATGAACGCTCACGTACTTCCAAAATTTGGGAACAAGTCCATAGCATCAATCACTGGTCTTGATATTGAACGATTTATCAGTCGGCTCAAATGTAGTGGCAAAAGAAAAATTAATATTCTGACTCCGTTTAGGGATGTGATGAAGTTTTCCTTGAAGCACAAGTTGATTGATTCCAATCCGATGGATGATGTTGATGGTATTAAAAAGGAAATATCAGAAAAGCACCCTTTGAACCTTGATGAAATTAAAACTTTTCTGGAAGCAGTGCCGGTATATTACAAACCGCTGTTTATGTTTTTGTTTTTCACTGGGGTACGATTCGGTGAGGCAGCCGCCTTGAAATGGAAGAGAGTCCACTTTAAGGACGGCAGAGTTCATATCCGTAAAACCCTTGTCAGAGGAGAATACAAAGAGCCAAAAACAAAAAGTTCTGTCAGGTTTGTGAAATTATCACCGATGGCAACGAAAGCTCTTCAAATACAGAAGGAACATACTTTTGGTAAATCCGAGTTTGTTTTCTTGAATAGGTTCGGTCGCAACATTCACCAGCACAGTGTGAACATTCATGTGTTCAAACCTACGTTGTTAAAAGCTGGTCTATCATCAGGCAGCAGTTGTAAAGATACCCGGTCATCCTATATTACAAATTCCCTGGATAATAATGAACGGATGGGGTTTGTCCAAAAACAGGTCGGGCATACTACAACGAAGATGATTGTTGAACATTATTACAATCACATCCCTGCCCCAGATGATGGCAATGGGCTTGAAAAAGCATTTACAATGACATTATCAGGTGATGATACGATACCGGAGGCCACAGAATAGTGCTGTGTAATGAATTTTTGACATTTAACCATAAAAAACAGAAAAGACCCTTGTCAATCTTGGGTCTTAATGTTTTTTTACAAGTTTTAATAAATTTGAAATTCTACCAGTATTCTACCAGAGCAACCAATGTTTTTTTTAAGTTATTGATTTTATTGATAAAAATTGGTGGAGGCGGCGGGAGTTGAACCCGCGTCCGAAAACAATCAACCTAGGCTTCTACATACTTATCTCAAAATTTATATTCATTGAATTGTCTCCTTTGAGATGGATACAAAACAGTATAGTCTGAAAAGTTTAGCCTTTAAGGTTCAGAAACCCTTAAAAAGCGATCTTGCAAAGTCGACGCCCTGACCTGAAATCTGCAAGAAAAATTTCAGCAGGACGGAAGCTGCTCTACGCAGCTACAGCGTAATTATAATCATCTGCGATTATGTTTATGCTTTGCCAAGTTTACGAGCTGACAAAAGACTCGGTATGCTACCATGGGCCTCAGAATCTCCGTCGAAGCCATTTCGCCCCCAAATTGTAAAAGATCAATTGTTATTAAATAATAAGCCTAAAAACGTAAAAAGTCAATATTGAAGGTTAGGGGCTCGGAAATAAATAATGACTCCAGCTTGTTTGTCTTTCAGAAGGATTGTTTTTTTCTTTCCCTGTCAAGGTCACGCTTCATATCTTTTTTCTTAATGGTTTCTCTTTTGTCAAATAATTTTTTACCCCTGCCAAGACCGATGAGAACCTTAATTTTATCATTTTTAAAATATATTTTTAAGGGAATCAGGGTATATCCCTTTTGTTTGATCTTTGACCAGATTCTTTTAATCTCATATCCGTGAAGCAATAGCTTTCTTGTTCTCAAGGGCTCATGATTGGTATAGTATGCTTCTTTGTAGGGTGAGATATGCAATTGCCTTAAAAAAAGTTCCCCATTTTTAATATCGGCATAGGCATCCTGGAAACTGACTTTTCCCTGCCGAATCGATTTAACTTCGCTCCCTAGCAGAACGATTCCTGCTTCATATTCCGACTCAATGGCATAGTTGTGCCAGGCTTTTTTATTGGTGGCAATGAGTTTCGTATATTCTGAATTCATATGGTTTCATCCGCCTCTTGAAAAGGAAGTATCTCTTTATATTCCTGTGAAATAAAATCAGATATTTCCTGCACGGTTTTGAGTGTCATGATTTTTTTTACGCTCTTTTTCGCTTTTTTAGTATCAAGATCACGAATTATTTTTTTAACGGCTGGAATGGCGGCAGAGTTCATGGAAAAATTAGTCAATCCCATACCCACAAGAACGGGCAGATTCATAGGATCTCCGGCCATTTCTCCGCACATGACAAAGTCAATTCCTTTTTTCTTTGCTGCATCATAGGCCATTTTTATCATTTTTAATACCGCTGGATTTAATGCCTGATAAAGATGAGCAACCCTTCTGTTCCGCCGGTCAATGGCCATGGTATATTGAATCAGGTCGTTTGTTCCAATACTGAAGAAATCCACATGATCTGCCAGGCTTTCTGCGATAATGACCGCAGACGGCACCTCAATCATGGCACCAAGGGGGATATCCTTATTAAAAATTTTATCTTCCCGTTCCAGTTCAAGGATCGCTTTATTCATGACCTGTTTAACTTGAATAATTTCTTCGACACAAGAAATCATTGGAATCAACAATTTGATATTTCCAAAGGCAGCTGCCCTTAAAATGGCTTTCAGCTGGGTAATAAAAACATCCTCATTTTCAAGGCAGAACCTTACCGCCCGCAATCCCAGGGAAGGGTTGGCCTCTTCAACTATAGACAGATACGGGTTAACCTTGTCACCATTAATGTCAAGTGTCCTGATGGTGACACTTTGCGGACTCATTAATTCGACCAGTTCCTTGTATTTGCATAAAAGTTCATCTTCTGTGGGGAACCGCTTTAAATCAAGGTATAAAAATTCGGTCCGGAAAAGGCCGATATCAATTGCGCCATAGTCTTTGACGGCAACAACCTCTTCTACCAGTTCAATATTGGCCATCAGGTTTATTAAAATGCCGTCTTTTGTGACAGACGGCAGATGACTATCTCTTTCCAAGCCGGCTCTGTATTGTTCAAACCTTGCCAGACGTGCTTCATATTTGAAAAGCGTATCTTCTTCCGGATTAATGATCAATATCCCGGAAGAGCCATCAACAATTAAAATATCATCATTTCTAACATTGATGGTTGCCCGGCCTAATCCTAACACGGACGGAATTTTCAAGGATTTGGCGATAATACTGGTATGGGAATCTTTGCCACCACGGTCCGTAACAAATCCTTTGATCCGTTCAAGCTGTATTTGACTGGCATCAGCAGGCGATAAATCATGGGCAACAATAATCACACGCTTGTTTATATCAGAAATCTTAATATCCTCGGCACCAACAAGATACGACATAATCTTGTCTGAAACCTGGACAATATCATTTACTCGGGCCTGCAGATATTGATCATCGATTTGCTGAAACATGGCTTTGACTTTTCTTGAGACCTTTCTTAACGCCCATTCAGCATTTATTTTTTCATTGGTAATGGTATCGATGGTCTTGCCATAGAGCATTTTATCTTTAAAAAGCACCATGTGCGTCTCAAGGATATTCAAATTTTCACCGATATCATCCTCAAGGGATTCAATGACCTTGGCATGGTCATTTTTTGCTTTTAACACCGCATGTTTGAACCTGTCGATCTCTTTGGGTACCAGGGCATCACTGATTGGATATCGTTTCGTGAGATTAACCCCTTCTCTATCAACGACATATGCCTTACCAATGCAGATACCCGGTGAACCACTGATCCCTTTGATACTTATCTGCCTTGACGTTGAAATGCTCATCTTTCTACTTCCCCAAAACCGGTTTCAAAAAAATCAACAATCTGATCAAGTACCACACTGTCCGCTTGATTTTCAATTTCGATCACAATCTGAGTTCCTTTCACAGCACACAGGGTCAGGATATCAATAATACTGGTTGCATCAACTTTTGTTGAGTTGACACACAGCCATACGTCCGAGTGAGCCAATTCAGCCATTTGTGCAATTTTGGATGCCGGTCTGGCATGCATGCCAAGTTCATTTATAACCGATGTTTTGCGAGTAATTGTTCCGCTGTTTTTCACTGTTGTTCTTTCTCTGAATTTTTTTTCCTTTTCTTTATCGCTTTTCCCTGAAAATGTCAATGTAGAGAAAAGCAGCAATTAAAAGGTGTATAATTGACAGCTATCTTAATGTATGGTAGGTCCTTGATTTATCGGTCAATGAATACATATGCCATTGGCTTGTAAGCGTCTGTTACTTTAACGATTTTAAATATAAGAAGGTTATTGAAATTATCAACATGGAAAAACTATATCCCAACGGGAAATATCCCATTAATGATTTTAAACCCGGTGAGTCCTGGCGGTTGTTCAAAATTATGGGAGAATTTGTCGAAGGCATTGACGAGTTGTATCATCTGGGTCGGGCAGTCTCTATTTTCGGGTCTTCAAGAACGGATGCACAACACCCGTACTATAAAAAAGCTGAAAACCTTGCTGCATTGTTTGCCCAAAATGGGTACGCAGTCATCACGGGTGGCGGCGGTGGCATTATGGAGGCTGCCAACAAAGGCGCTGCAGCAGAAAATGCAACTTCAGTGGGATTGAATATTACGCTTCCGTTTGAACAAGCACCCAATCCCTATGCGAACAAACAAATTGAATTCAAGTATTTTTTTGTCAGAAAGGTGATGTTTTTAAAATATGCCCAGGCTTTCATTATTATGCCGGGGGGATTTGGAACCCTTGATGAGTTGTTTGAAACCATTACGTTGATCCAGACGAAACGGATCAAAAAATTCCCGGTCATCCTTGTGGGGAAAGACTACTGGCAAGGCCTTATCCAATGGATAACAGATAAATTTTTAACAGAAAAAATGATTTCCGAAAAAGACCTGGACCTTTTTCATCTGCTGGATGATCCAGAGGATATTATCAAGGTGGTGATGGATTTTAATGACTCCCAAACAAGCTAACGGTTATCTGGCAATCCCTTTTGAAAAATAAAAAGCAGTGTTTTTCGGCAGTTTTTTGACCCCAATGGTGGTCATGATATGTTTTTTTGCCTGCTCCATTGTTAACACCCCCTGATCCGAAGAATAGGACCTGCAAAACATTTCTCCCCATGAGTTCAAATAAACAGCGGTATATTCAGACACGTTTCGTTGTTGCCGGGGGGCATAAAAATTGATGGAAATAAACAGGCAGACCATTGTATTTTTCTTTAACAACTCATCAAAACCGATCACGCGTTCGAGTACAGGGCTGAAAAAATCATGCATGACATTATAGAGTTTGCGGATATCATCAATGGTCACTTCTGTGGGATTGGGGACCAGATTAAGAATGGTACTCGCATTATAAAGACAATTGTTGATCAACCAGGCACCAATTTCTTCAATGGTTTCTGTCTTGATCAAAACATCTTCCTGGTGATTCAGTGTCCTGGACTTTTTGTGCAATAGGGCCCAGGACCCGATGCCGTTCTCACGTTTAAAATAGTTAAGCTGTAACCCATTAAAATGCCGGTCACTTCGGGATATGAGCAGCACCTTTTCAACTTTACCCGGTTGTTTTGAAAATTCAATCAACACTTTTCGTCCCAGGACTGTCCGATCTTCAGGACTGATTCTTGACTGGTCATGGAACCGTCTTTCAAATGCATTATTTACGATTTTATACGTTTTAAGCATATAGGTTTTAATGGTATTGGAAAGTGTTGCGATATCACTATATGCCCAGGTTTTAAAACTCCCGATTTCAAAAATTTTGTCTTTATTCCAGCCCCATTTGGTCAGGCATTTTTCAAGCAGTATTTTTCTAAGGCCAAAAACCGTATTCTCAATCTGGGCCTCTTGTGAAATCTCAAGTTTGAGAAAAAAACAGGTCAGTAAAAGATGAACCGACGACGCATCTCCTGCTGTCTGGTAATACGTGATTAAATTTTCTATCAATATATAGTAGGCATCATTCTGGGCCAGTTTTAAATGGGTGCCGGAATTCATCCATTCATCCTTATATTGATTGCAGAGCAATGACGATTTACCATACTCATAAATATATTTTTCAAGAAGGGACATTTTGATCACGGATTTAAAGGGACTTTTCAGCCATTTAAACATCTGCCATATGGATGCACCAACATATTCACTCGTTGATATGGCATGGATATCTCCCAAATCAATATATCTGCCAAGATCTGGAAAACTTGAAACATTTTTTAAAACACTATTATAATAATGGAGACTGATGGTCGTGGGTAATACAGCCCATAGGGGTAATTTCCCAGCAATATAAATCATGGTACGGTAAAATTCTTCTTTTAAAAGTCTTGTTTGAGCAGAACCTGAGCTTTCAACGGTTGACCCTCCAAAATCATTATTCCTTGCTTTGAAAATGTCCACTAAAAAGAACGTCACCTTGGTGTTAAACTGATACCCGGCCATGCGCTCGAGTGTATCCAGTTTTTGTTTAAATAATTCAAGCCCCCTGGGGCTGAAATTATCCTCATTGATACAGACCCAGTAATCGATATCTGAGTCTGATGTCTGGGCAATGGAACCGGTACTCCCAATGGTAAAAAGGCCTTCAATTGAAGGATGCTGACTGCGTCTGACAAGGATCGTATCCAGGCGGATATATTTTTTTAAGATATCCTGGGCTTCAAGGCTTGGCATATAATCGCAGATGCCATGGGGGGTTTCATCATGGAAGGATGGTGTATTGGGAAACCCAATATTTTCATGAAGTAAAAACGGGATGAGTTGAAACAAATCCGCTTGTTTGGTCTTAAAAACATCAAACGCCGTCAACAGGCTGAGCTGATTTTGTCTCACAAACTTCATCTCCCCATAATGAATGAATTCACAGAAAATCAGCAGATTTATCTGCGCGACAATCGTTTCATCCAATGGCGGCATGTCCGTTAAAGACAACTGGAATTCTCTGGCATTGCAATCCATATCACTGTTTTGAAGAAGGGATCTTGCCGTGGGAGGAAATCTGCAAAACCGTGCACCCACACCTGAAAAATCAGCCTGTTCAACATTTGAATTGACAAACGATACCGCTGAAATCTTTGAATACGCAAAACAGGCGCAGGAAAGATTTGTCTGATTAAAAGAGGTTTTTGAAATAATGGCGCTCAAGAACGATACGTCCATCATCCCGGCACCATTGAAATTGCAATTATAAATAGACACCTGTTGAAAACTGCAGTTTTTAAACGTGGCTCTCTGGGCATTAACATTGATGAAAACGGCATTATCAAAATTAACACCATCAAATTGCGCATCCCGCATATCAATATTGTAAAAAAGGCTATTCTTGAAAAAAACCCCGGAAAAGGATGCCTTGGACAAATCACAATTATGCATTCGGCAGTTACTGAAAAAAAGAGAGGCAGAAAAAAACCCCCCGGCTGAAAGATCAACATCTTGAATGGTTTCATTTTCAAAATCAATGGCATTTGACAGGGTTTTGTTTTTAAGGGCCTCTATCTTTTTTTCAACCGGGCTTAAAAAAAAATTCTGCATAAAGCCTTTGTTTATTTTTGATTCCTGTTTGACCCCCTGGACAAAGGCATCAAATTCGGTTTCAATACTCTGTTTTTCCTTTGAGAGCTGGTGTTTTGTTTTTTCTATGAACCGGTTGATATCCTTCCGCAAAGAATTTTTAGGATCGGTCCCATATTTCTTTAAGATCTTGACAACCCGCTCCGGCCTTTTTTTAATCATGCCCAGGATACAGGCAAGATTTACCTCAACGTTGGCGGTTCTATATTTTTCTTTGTTCAGGGCAATATCCTGGATAATGAAAAAGGATATTCTGGATAAAGCGGCCATTTCATTCTGGATAACCGGCATAAGGGTGGGGTATTGTTTCTTTATGGTTTCCAACAGGGTATACAACGGCAATTTCCCCGATACAACCATTGCTTTGAAAGCGGCAAAGGCTTCATGTTGATCACAGGTATACAACAGGTCCATCATCGGAGAAAACAGTTCAGGATACATTCCCATGGAAGAATTTTCAACAATCTGATAAATGGCCAGTCTAACGTTTTTGTCGTTCTGTGCTGTCAGAATATTGATCAATATCTCCGGGGGAATTTTAGTCACCATCATGGCAAGTGCTTTGAGCCCAGTAATGGCGATGTCACTTGACCGAGACCGGAGTTCATTGGAAATGATCTGATCAGGATCTCGTAAATCCGCATTGATATTCCCTAAAAACGGATCCACATCCCTTTGTCGATCAAAAAGTCCGGCATAGAATTCAACAACGGGTTTTCGTTGCTTAAGGGATCTTAAAATCCGTATAAACGAGACATTGAATTTCATTCGGACACTTGGCTCGGTTTGAAGATATTGATCCACAAAAGATAGACGGGCAGGTTCAGAAACCGTGAAAATAATTTTTTCCATGGCCGTCACACTGACCTTTCCCCTGTAGACAAGCTTGTACGCAAAGAACGCCCCTTTACCATCAAATTCAAGTAAGGTTCTATAAAAATAACTCAGATCATTGAAGTGCATTTCCGGATGGATATGCGCCGATATCCTGGCACAGATTGAGGCAGACGCTTTTGCACCTTCCAACCATTCCAGGGTATCAGAAGGGGCGGATAACAGTCTACGAATGTCATCCTGGAGGACCTCAAGGCTTTTTCTGGCATTATTTCTCAGATAAAAATGGTAGGATGAGATCCCCGCCAATATAGGCAGAATGGCATGTCTTGGATCTAAATTCCCCACTTTTTTGACAACAATGGCCTTTTCTTCTTCAGATAATTTTTCCCATTGGGGTTCAAACCGGTTGAAATCGAAATCTTTGACTAAAAAGTCCATGATGGCTATAATTTTCCTATTTTTACATTTACCAATAAAAATGCTATAGGGGTTGTTTGAAATTTTATATTGTTAATTAACTTTTATATCACAACAGAATAATTTATGAAATTATTTGAGCCGAGCACTGAAAATAAAAAAACAGCATCTGTTTACAACGCTGAATCCATTGAAGTCCTAAAAGGACTGGATCCGGTCAAAAGAAGGCCCGGGATGTATACCGACACGTCCAGTCCGGATCACCTGGCGTTTGAAGTTATTGACAATGGTGTGGATGAAGCCATAGCAGGATATGCCACCCGGATTGATGTGGTGCTGAAAACAGATCAATCCATTGTTGTTTCGGATAATGGGCGGGGGATGCCCGTGGATATTCATCCGGAAGAAAACATATCCGGTGTGGAATTGATCATGTCCAAACTTCATGCCGGCGCAAAATTTTCCAACAAAGATTATAGTTATTCAGGCGGACTGCACGGTGTCGGGGTGTCTGTTGTCAATGCCTTGTCCATACGGTTGATCATCCATATAAAACGAGACGGGCAGGAATACCGTATTGGGTTCGAAAACGGGATTAAAACCGAAGAACTGACCATTGTCAGATCCATTGGTAAGTCAAACTCCGGAACCTCGCTTCAGTTCTATCCTGACGTGTCTTATTTTGACACCCCTTTTTTTTCAAAAACCGCCTTGAAAAAAGCCTTGAAATCAAAAGCCATTCTCTGTAAGGGGCTTGCCACAAGCTTTTATGATGAAGCATCCGGTGAAAAAGAAACCTGGGAATATGATCATGGCATTGATGCGTATCTCAATGAAACATTAAAAGAAAAAAAATGTATTTTTTCTGCGCCGTTTACCGGTGAACTTCATGGAGAGGATATCCACCTTCTGTGGGCGGTTACCTGGACCCTGGACGTGGGCCAGAACCCCCAGGAAAGTTATGTTAACCTGATTCCGACAAGTCTGGGGGGAACCCATGTCAACGGTTTCAGATCAGGCCTGTTAGAGTCTGTCAGAGAGTTTTGCAAATTCAGGTCCCTCCTGCCCAAAGGCTTGTTCCTGGCGCCCGAAGATATCTGGGACAGTGTCAGCTATATCCTGTCTGTCAAACTGTCCGATGCCCAGTTTTCAGGGCAGACAAAAGAAAGGCTGTCCTCCCGTCATTGTGCCAATCTTGTGAATATCCAGATCAGAGATACGTTCAGTTTATGGTTGAATCAACATATCGAGGAAGGGGAAAAGCTGGCCACCCTGGCCATTGAAAATGCAAAAACACGGCTCAAAAAAGCCAAACAGGTCACAAAAAAAAGGGCCTCAAACGGCATTACACTGCCGGCCAAATTGTCAGACTGCACCAGTGTTGACCAGGCACGACGGGAATTGTTTTTTGTGGAGGGAGATTCTGCCGGCGGCTCGGCAAAGCAGGCAAGAGATCGGCGGTTTCAAGCCATTATGCCGTTGCGGGGTAAAATATTAAATACCTGGGATATCGATTCTTCCGCCATTTTTCAATCCCGGGAAATCAGGGATATTTCCCAGGTTTTAGGTGTGATACCCGGATCTGATGACATTTCCAAACTCAGGTATAATCGAATCTGTATTCTGGCGGATGCGGATTCTGATGGACTGCATATTGCCACGCTGATGTGTGCCTTGTTTTTAAGACATTTCCCCCAAATTGTAAGCCAGGGACATGTGTATATTGCCATGCCGCCATTATACCGGATAGATGTGGGCAAAGAAGTTTTTTATGCGCTGGATGATTCGGAAAAAGAGAATATTATCAAACGGATCAATCGACGCAAAAGGCATGGCAAAATTAATATCCAACGATTTAAAGGGTTGGGCGAGATGAATCCGGCACAGTTGAAAGAGACGACCATTTCACCGGATTCCCGGCGACTTGTCCAGTTATCCGTAGATGATGGTTGCGAAGCATCTGTCAAAGAGGTGTATGCCATCATGGATATGCTCCTGGGCAAAAAAAGATCCAAAGACAGAAAAATATGGATCGAAACCAACGGCAATATAAAAGAGATTGAATAATGAAAGACCTTCTGCCATCTGCGATTGAAGACCATGAAACCATGCCGTTTCAGGAATTTACCCAGAAAGCGTATTTAAACTACTCCATGTATGTCATCCTGGACCGTGCCCTGCCCCATATTGGTGACGGCTTAAAACCGGTCCAGCGCAGGATTATTTATGCCATGAGTCAATTGGGGTTATTGTCCACTGCCAAGTTTAAAAAATCGGCCAGAACCGTGGGGGATGTACTGGGTAAATTTCACCCCCACGGAGATTCCGCCTGCTACGAGGCCATGGTTTTGCTGGCCCAGCCGTTTTCTTTGAGATATCCCCTGGTGGAGGGTCAGGGGAACTGGGGAGATCCCAATGATCCAAAATCCTTTGCCGCCATGCGGTATACCGAATCCAGGTTATCACCGTATGCCCAGATTTTTCTTCAAGAACTGGATCAGGGAACGGTTGACTGGGTGCCGAATTTTGACGGAACCCTCAAAGAGCCCACACTTCTTCCGGCCCGGCTGCCCAATATTTTACTGAATGGGTCCACCGGCATTGCCGTGGGGATGGCCACCAATCTTCTGCCCCATAATCTGCGGGAAGTGTCAAAGGCCCTGATCCATTTAATCGATAATGAAGACGCAGACCTGGCAGATATCTGTCACTTTATCAAAGGTCCTGACTTCCCGACAGATGCTGAAATCATCACCCCGATTTCGGAAATTATGGAGAGTTACAGGACAGGGTACGGAAGGATAAAGATGCGGGCCAAATTCCATGTGGAAGATTCGGAAATTATTTTTACGGCCCTGCCCCATCATGCTTCCACGGAAAAAATCTATGAACAGATTGCCGCCCAGATGGAAGCCAAAAAACTGCCCATGGTCATTGATATCAGGGATGAGTCCGACCACGAAGACCCCACGCGGCTTGTGGTGATACCAAAATCAGGTAAGATTGATGTCAGTGCACTGACCGATCATCTGTTTGCCACCACTGATCTTGAAAAATCATACTCCGTTAACATGAATATGATTGGCATCAACGGCCGGCCCCAGGTTAAAAATCTGCTGGATTTGCTGACAGAATGGCTTGAATTCAGGGCAGAGACCGTCAGAAAAAAATTGACGTTCCGGCTGGAAAACCTTTTAGATCGTCTGCATATCTTGGACGGTTTTCTTATCGCATTCCTGAATCTGGATGAAGTGATTAAAATTATCAGGGGATCTGACCATCCCAAAAAAGACCTGATCAAGGCCTTTTCATTGACGGAGCGCCAGGCAGTGGCCATTCTGGAAATCCGGCTGCGCCAGCTGGCCAGATTAGAAGAAATAAAACTGCAGTCTGAAAAACAGGACCTGGTATCCCAAAGGGAAACCCTTGAAAAAATCCTGGGCAATGAAACCGCATTTAAAGCCTATATAAAAGACAACATCCGATCCGATGCAAAAAAATATGGGGACAAAAGACGATCCCCCATAAAAAAGCGCAAAGAAGCAGAAAAATTTTCAGTTACCGATGTCATGGACATTGAACCGGTCACCGTCATTTTATCAAAAAATGGCTGGATTCGATCGGCCAAAGGCCATGAGATTAATCCGGCAACCGTTAAGTTTAAATCCGGTGATGCGCTGTTAGGGTATTTAAGGACCAGAAGCGACAAACCCATTGTTTTCTTAGACAGTACCGGCAGAAGCTACCGGTTGTTCGCCCATTCACTGCCGTCGGCAAGGGGGAATGGCGAGCCGCTGACCGGTCACCTGTCCATCACACCCAATGCCCATATCAAATTTATGGTATCAGGCGAAGATCACCACCATTTTCTGGTCGCCTCTGACAGCGGGTATGGGTTTATCATTAAATTTGCCGATTTTCTAACCCAGTATAAAAATGGCAAAGCCATTATCTCTTTGAAAAAAAATCATGAATTATTAACACCTGAAAGGGTTGTTGCCCTTGAAACAGACAACATCGCTTCAATCACATCCAAGGGAAGGCTCTTGATATTTGCCTTGAACCTTCTGCCCTACCTGAAAAAAGGACAGGGGAATAAAATTATCTCTATCCCGAAAAAAGAACGCCATTCAACAGATCCCGAAAGACTTCAGTTTCTTAAGATATTACCATCAAACGCGAATCTGATCATCCATTCCGGTAAGCACTCACTCAAATTAACCCCTGGAAATCAAATGGATTATACAGGCATGAGGGGCCATCGGGGCAAAAAACTCCCCCGGGGATACCAAACCGTCGATCGTGTTGACATTGTGCCCATTGAAACGGGTAATCATAAAAAATGAAAAAATTTTTTGTTAATTATTTTATTTTAATCCTCCTGTTAGGGTTATGCTCTTTTTTTATTTTTTTATGTGTAAAAATCCATCATAAGGACTTTAATCCCTATCGCGACAGTGTGGAAAAGATAAAAAAAACAGGAGCCCTCCGGCTGATCACAACGAATGGCATCAATACCTATTACCAGTATAACGGTGATCCTTCCGGATTTGAGTATGACCTTGCCAGGGAATTTGCCAACTTTCTCAATGTTGATCTTGATATTATTACCCCGGGCTGGAACAATATGGTGCCCTTTCTTGAGCAGGGAAAGGGTGATTTTATCGCATCAGGACTTGCCATAACAAAGGAAAAACTTGAAAAGGTCAATTTTTCAATTCCCTATATGACCGTTCAACAGCGCATCATTCACCACAAACTCATTTTAAATCCCAAGAATATTGAAGATCTTGCCAATAGGATCGTGCATGTCCGCCGGGGAACCTCTTATCATTCTCGACTCAAGGAAATTGAAACATCGGGTGTCAAATTTAATTATATTCTTCATAACAATCTCCCCACGGAAGAATTGATCCGTATGGTCAACACCCGGCAAATAAAATTTACCATTGCCAACAATACGGTTGCCTATCTGAATCAACGACATTATCCGGATATCCGCGTCGGGATTCCTTTGCAGAAAAAAGAACACCTTGCCTGGGCGGTCAACAAAAAGGATTCACACCTGCTGGAGCAGATGAATAAATTTTTTCTGTATGCCAATCAAACCGGCCTGTTAAAACAGATATCCGACAAATATTATGCCGACATTGAAAACATAGACCCCTTTGATTTGAAAAAATTTCATCAAAGGATCCGGACCCGGCTGCCCAGATACAAAAAAATAATTATCGAAGAGTCCATGAAATATAATTTTGACTGGAGACTTATGGCAGCTGCTATTTACCAGGAATCCCATTTTAATTCCAACGCAAAAAGCTTTACAAACGTCAGGGGGTTGATGCAACTCACAATGGACACAGCAGAAGAAATGGGGATCGAAGATCGACTGATCCCTTCACAAAGCATTAAGGCCGGAATAAAATATCTTGATAAAATGGTAAAAAAATTCGATTATCTTAAAGATGATTATGAAAAGATTCTGTTTGCTCTGGCCAGTTACAATATCGGCTACGGACACGTGCTGGATGCCATTCAGATTGCCAGAGACATGGGGATGGATGAAACAAAATGGCAAAATTTAAAGACAACGCTGCCATTATTATCAAAATCAAAATACTATGAAAAGACCCGATATGGTTTTGCAAGGGGGTGGGAGCCGGTTCAATATATTGCACGGATTCTTACCTATTTTGACATTCTCAAACAAAAAGATATTCACTAAGGACCAGGACCCTTTTTCATTAAAGATATCTTGCGAAAGCACAATTTTGGTGATCAACAAAATAAAAAAATTGACTTGCCTCGTTCAATTTACTACTTAAAACGGCAACACTGCTAATTGAAACGGCAATTAACAAAGTATAAAACCAATGATTCAAGAGAAAAATCAATGACACAAAAAATTCTGATCAATGCTTTAGATTCTGATGAACACAGAATTGTCGCGCTAAAAGATAACAAACTGGAACAATTTCATATTGAAACGACAGCCAAACAAGTCACACAAGGCAATATTTATAAAGGGATTGTGACAAGAGTTGAACCCAGTCTTCAGGCTGTCTTCGTGGATTATGGCGCGCCCAAGAATGGGTTTCTTCAAAAAAATGAAATCCATACAGACTATTTTCAAGATGTAGAGGCGGGTGAAAAAGCCCTGTTTAAGCTCATCAAAAAAGGACAGGAACTGATTGTTCAAGTGACAAAGGACCCGATCAGTCAGAAAGGGGCCATGCTGACAACCTTTATCTCGCTGCCGGGAAGGTTATCGGTACTCATGCCGGGAAACGCCACAAAAGGGGTTTCCCGAAAAATCGGTGATGAGGATGAAAGAAAACGACTCGCCAATATCATAAAAACAATGAAGATCCCCCCAGGATTTGGCATGATCGTTCGGACGGCCGGTGAAAATTCCACGAAAACCCTGTTAACAGCGGATTTAAAGTATTTGATGCGGGTATGGAACAACATTGACAAAACCGCCATCAAAAACACTGCCCCGTCATTGCTCTACCAGGAGCAGACCCTTGCCGTGAGATCTTTAAGGGATTATTTTACGTCTGATGTCAAAGAAATCCTGATTGACAGTCCTGAAATTTTTAAAGAAGTACAAGAGTTCATCAGTGTGATCGCTCCGAAACAAAAAAAAATAGTCAAACAATTCAAGGGTGAAAAACCCATCTTTACCAAATATCAGGTGGAAGACCAGATCGCATCTATTTATAAAAAAGAAGCGACCCTTAAATCAGGCGGATCCCTTGTCATTGAACAAACAGAAGCCCTGGTGTCCATTGATGTAAACTCAGGAAAATCCACTAAAAAGAAAAACATTGAAGAAACCGCTTATCATACAAACCTTGAGGCCTGTGAGGAAGTTGCCCGGCAATTGAGACTTCGGGATATGGGCGGATTGATTGTGGTTGATTTTATCGATATGAGGGAAAGCGGACACAAGGCAGATATCACGAAAACCCTGAAAAAACATTTAAAATCAGATAAGGCTAAAACAAAAGTGGGCGGCATCACCAAATTTGGATTATTGGAAATGTCCCGGCAACGGATCCGGCACTCCATCACTTTTGGAAGCCATGAGACGTGCCGGCATTGTAAAGGCAGGGGTCAGATCCCTTCAGTGGAAACCCAGGGACTGGCTTTTTTACGGCAGTTGAACTTGAAAACCTTAAAACCTGACATCAAGGAAGCAACCGGTATTGTCCCCCATGAAGTGGCCGGGTATCTGTTAAACAAAAAAAGAGAGGAACTCACTGAAATTGAATCGAAAAGAAAGGTATCCATTACCATTGAGGGCGATCCCCATATGGTTTCCGGGGAAAGCCAAATCAGGGTCAACTCCCATACTGATTGAAGACCTTTCTTGACATAAATGGTTCTATTGTGTATCTGAATCAATTTTAATCTTAAGAAAAACTGTAAACCCTATGCGCCCGAAAAAAAATAATAGCAAAAGAGGTTTCATAACGATTGCCGTGGTTTTGCTTGGGGTGTTTTTTTTCAGGACCCTGTATGTGAATAAGTTTCGAGAAAAGCCCCTGCTATCCCTGAAAAATGAAATCGGGGCAGTGAAAAAACCCGGGGACAATAAAACAGACATGACGACGAATGAAGACGGCATCGTTCAAGGGGATATTGTTGTTATGCCGACCATTGATTATAACCATCTTAATGAAGACAAAAAACTCAAGCACCTCATGGCATCCCGCAAAGCACCCCTGGGAATCAAAAAAAGTCTTGACATGATTGTCAGGTCTGATGAGACCGTTCAAATTGGTGATACGCAAATTTCCATGAGAGATATCCTGGAAAAAGCCTTTGTTAAAGAGGGAGCTGTTTTCCAGGAACGCATCCATGAATCCGGGGCTGTCCTGCCGCAACAGATAAAATCCTACGGGATTTATGTGATTCGGCCCGGGGATAATATATGGAATATTCATTTTAATATTTTAAAAGAATTTTATGAGCATCAGGGGATAATAGTTTCAGCAGAGGCAGATGAACCCATTGATAAAGGCATGAGTTCCGGGATCGGGAAAATTTTAAAGTTTTCCGAAACCCTGGTGATTATTTACAATCTTATTGAAAAAAAGGTGGACTCAGACATTGACCTGGTTGAGCCGCTGAGTAAAATTGTCGTTTACAATATGGAGGAGATATTTTCGCTTCTCCAGGAAGTTGACTATCATAATATAAACAGAATCCACTTTGATGGAAAAACCATCTGGATTCCTGCAAAAAAATCATAACTATGTATTTTATTTATTTTAAGGAGGATTTGCTTTGATTAGTACTGCTTATGCAATGGGACAAACAGGTGGACAAGCGGGTGGAATAGCCGGTTTCTTACCGATTATTATTTTATTTGCCATTTTTTATTTCCTTTTGATTCGACCCCAGCAAAAAAAGGCCAAGGAGCACAGGGAAATGATCGCAAATTTAAAAAAAGGCGTTAGAATCGTTACATCGGGTGGTATTTATGGAACGATCCAAAGTCTAGATGACACGACCATCGGGCTTGAAATTGCTGAAAAGGTAAAAATAAAAATTTCCCGGGGAAATGTTGCTGCGGTAATTTCTGATACGCAACCGGTACAGAAAGAAGATAAAAAAAAATAAATCCATTAGGAGTAATTCGATTTGAAACCATTTACCGTTAAAACTGTATTGATTCTTATTGTTGTTTTGACAGCCGTTGTCTGTTTGCTTCCGACCTTCTTTAATTGCTGGCCCCATAAAAAAATCAATCTGGGGCTGGATCTCCAGGGAGGAATGCATCTTGTACTTGAAGTTCAAAATATCAAAGCAGTTGAAGCAGAGGTGGAAAGAACCATACAAGAGATTAAAAAAGAGATTAGAAATGAAGGTGTGAAGCATTTGGGAATTTCCCGTCTGAATGACAACTCTATTCTTGCTAAATTTCAAGGGGATAAAAACAAATCCGGCTTTGAGACAGTTCTTTCAAAAAACTTTAAAAATTTGATCACCCAACGACCTCAAACCAGCAACAATATCATTTCCTTTAAATTGGCCTTGCCGGAAAAAGAGGTTGCCTCCATTAAGAAAATGGCCACGGAACAGGCCCTTGAAACCATCCGCAACAGGATTGATGAGTTTGGGGTAAGTGAGCCCGATATCCGTATACAGGGTGAAAACAGAATTCTTTTGCAGCTGCCGGGGATCAAGGACCCTGAAAGGGCAAAAAGTCTTATCGGAAAAACCGCCCAATTGACATTCCAACTGGTGGATGATGATGCAGATGTTAATCTGGCCTTAAAAGGAACCCCTCCCGTGGGAGATGAGGTTCTTTATCAAAACAAATACAATCCCGCATCCGGCACATCCACTAAAATTCCTTTTTTAATCAAAAAAAGAGTCCTTTTGGATGGCAGTCTATTAACCGATGCCAGGGTCGAGTTTGACCAATTTCAACAACCCCAGGTGGGGATTGAATTTGATCGAAAAGGGGCCAGAATTTTTGACCGTGTCACCGGGGAAAATATCCATAAACGCCTGGCCATTGTCCTGGATCAATCGGTGTATTCCGCACCGGTCATCCAGGACAGGATTGCCGGGGGAAAAGCCCGAATAACCGGTAACTTTACTTTGAATGAAGCAAAAGATCTGGCCATTGCCCTGAGAGCCGGTTCTTTGCCGGCACCGGTGAATATCATTGAAGAACGGACCGTGGGTCCCACACTGGGGTCTGATTCCATCCGTACCGGGCTTGTTTCAATGGCGGTTGGCGGACTGCTTGTGATCCTGTTCATGGCGATTTATTATAAGGGTTCCGGTTTGATTGCGGATCTGGCACTGATTATCAATATCATTCTTATTGGTGGTGGACTTGCAGCGTTCCAGGCCACCTTAACGCTGCCCGGAATAGCCGGTATCATTCTGACCATCGGTATGGCGGTTGATGCCAATGTGATTATTTATGAAAGGATCAGAGAAGAACTCAAGTCCGGGAAAACAGCCCTGGCATCAGTTCATGCCGGATTTGACCGTGCAACCCTGACAATTCTGGATGCCAATGTGACCACCCTGATTGCCGCCCTGGTGCTTTACCAGTTTGGTACCGGTGCGATCAAGGGATTTGCCGTTACCCTTTGCCTGGGAATTGTGGCAAGTCTTTTTACGGCCCTGGTCCTTTCAAAAAACATTTTTGATTTTGTTCTCAAGAACAAAGTATCGTCAAAATTAAGTATATAAAGGAAAACCATAATGCAACTTATCAAGTCTGGTATTAACATAGACTTTATCGGTAAACGAAAAATCGGATTTGTTTTATCCATTGCCCTGATCCTCCTGAGCATCGGGTCCCTCATTGTTCATAAGGGACCCAACTATGGCATCGATTTTGTGGGGGGGACCATCATCCAGCTCAAATTTTCAGAATCGGTCCCCATTGGCGACATCCGATCCGCCATATCCAATATCGGCTTTAAAGATGCTTCCGTACAGAACTTTGGACAGGATATGGACCATGAATATCTCATCCGGACCAGCAACCTGGAAATGACCAGTAAAGGATTGTCTCAATCCATATCTGATGCGGTCAAAGCAGCCACCGGGATTGTGCCTGAAATCCGAAGGGTGGAGATGGTTGGCCCCCAGATCGGCCAGGACTTAAGGAACAAAGCCCTTTTGGCTATTTTTTATTCCCTGTTATTTATCACCATCTATATTTCCGGCAGGTTTGAATTAAAATGGATGATCTCCGGTGTTACTGCCGGGTCATTAATGACTGCTGTTTATTTTCTGTCCATATTCAATGTCGGTATTGGTGTGCTCATCGCAGCCGCGTTGGTGATCTCTCTAGCCTTGTTCTGGGTATTACAATTCAGATATGCCATGGGTGCCATTGTGGCTCTCCTGCACGATGTGTTGATCACGGTGGGGGTATTCTCAATTTTAAACCTGGATTTTTCTTTGCCGATTATTGCCGCCCTGTTGACCATTATCGGGTACTCATTGAATGATACCATTATTGTCTTTGACCGGATCCGGGAAAACCTGAAAGGGATCAAAACAACGGACAAATTGTCAGTGCTGTTTAATAAAAGCATCAATGAAACCCTTTCCAGAACAATTTTAACATCAACAACCACGTTGATCGTTCTGCTGGCGCTTTACTTTCTGGGGGGAGAAATCATCCATAATTTTGCCTTCGCCATGATTATCGGTGTCCTTATCGGCACGTATTCTTCCATATTTGTGGCAAGCCCTATTGTTCTGGCCGCCACCAAAAGGTAAGGGAATGATTGATTTCAAATCTCATTTGTGTCACCTTGTTTTTCTGTTGATGTCAACAATTTTCTTTGTTTCCTGCGGTGCTATCCATTCAACGGATGGACCCGCAGGAAACCTTGAAAAGAAAACGGCCGCTGAGACCCGGATATCCAGGCTGGAATCGGAACTCTCAGCAGTCAAGCAGGGCCAGGCAGAATTGGTCGTTCAAATGGAAAACAAAAATACCACCTTGGAAACGCTTGAAGAAACCCTTTTGACCATGGAAAAAAAGATATCCGCCCTGGAAAAAAAACCGTCCGCTGCCCGGTATACCGCCCCCTCTGTCAACCCGACATCGCTGTATAAAAAAGCAAGAAACGTTTTAATTGAGGGAAACTATGAAACGGCGGCAGACCTGTTCACTGAGTTTATCAACACCTATCCCCAGGACCACCTGGCCGACAACGCCGTCTACTGGCTGGGGGAGTGTTACTATTCTCTGGGAGAGTATCACCGCGCCATTTCTGTGTTCAAAGATCTGGAACTAAAATATCCAACATCAGATAAAACCCCGGATGCACTGCTAAAATTAGGCTATTCATATTTATCCCTGGCAGATGCCAATCGGGCAAATCACTATTTAAAACAAGTCTTAAAAAAATATCCTTTTTCTTCGGCCGCAGAAAAAGCCCAGGAAAAACTGGAAAAATTTGAATAATATCCATTTTAAACATGCAGACGTCCTTTGAAAAATATCTACCTTGGTTTACGTTGCGGGAAATTCCGTTTTTGGGCAATACCCTGTATAAACGTCTCATCCATGAATTTAACTCCCCGGAAAACGTTTTAAAGGCATCTGAAAATCAACTTCAACGGGTGAACACCCTCTCTTCAAGGATTTTAACCGGCATTCTCCATCATACAGCAGCGCTTTCCAGGGCAAAAAAAGAATTAGATCTTATTTTAAGCAACCATATTCAAATTGTAACCTTGACAGATGCGGCCTATCCTGCGTTACTCAAACAAATTCCAGACCCTCCCCCTTTTTTGACCTACCTGGGCATCCTTGATAACACCGCGCCGAGTATCTCTGTTATCGGCTCAAGGACGGCAACCGCCTATGGCTTAAGTACCTCTGAGAATCTTTCCTATAAATTGGCCATAAACGGATTTCAGATTGTCAGTGGGCTGGCAAGGGGAATTGATACCATGGCCCACAAGGGTGCCTTAAAAGCAAACGGGAAAACCATCGCTGTGATGGGGTCCGGATTGAATAAGATATATCCCAGGGAAAATCAGGGCCTGTTCCAGGCCATTGCGGAAACCGGCACTGTTTTTTCAGAATTCAGAATCAATACCCATCCATTACCCTCAAATTTTCCCATTCGAAACCGGATTATTGCCGGGCTGTCCTGTGGCAGCATTGTTGTTGAAGCTGCCAGAAGAAGTGGATCTTTGATCACGGCTCGACTGGCCGGTGAATATAACCGTGAAGTATTTGCAGTTCCCGGAAGCATCACATCAAAAAAAAGCGAAGGCACCCATTCGCTGTTAAAACAAGGGGCCAAACTAGTTGAAACCGAAATGGATGTGATGGATGAACTCCATCATTTTGTTCATAAAAAACGAGAAACCCGTCCAGCGACCCCTTTAAAACCGACAACCCACCATGAAAAATTCAAACAGCATCCATCTTTAATGATGAATTTTCTTGACCCCTACCCTGTCCATATCGATGTTTTGATCGAGAAAAGCGGAATGGACAGTTCCCAGGTGACATCACAATTACTGGATTTGGAACTGGAAGGTAAAGTGACACGCCATCAGGGCAATTATTATTCGATCTCGGAGGAATACCATTGAGCAAACCCCTAATTATCGTCGAGTCTCCAACCAAAATTAAAACCCTGAAAAAATATGTGGGAAAAGAATTCAATGTAGCTGCCAGTGCCGGCCATATAAGGGACCTTCCCGTTAAAACCCTTGGGATTGATCTTGAAAAAAATTTTAAAGCCCAATATGTCAACATAAAAGACAAATCAAAAGTGATCGCTAATTTAAAGAAACTGGCCAAGGATGCGGATGAAGTCTATCTTGCACCGGATCCGGATCGTGAAGGGGAAGCCATTGCCTTCCACATCATGGATATTTTAAAGAAAAAAGACCGGGTGTTTCATCGTGTTCTTATTCATGAGTTAACGAAAAAAGGCATTCAAGAGGCATTACAGCAGACCCTGGTACCGGATGTTCACAAATATGATGCGCAACAGGCAAGAAGAAAACTGGATCGGCTGGTGGGGTATCAGATTTCTCCGTTGCTATGGCAAAAAGTCCAGAGAGGATTAAGTGCAGGAAGGGTTCAGTCTGTTGCGGTTAAAATTATTTGTGACCGGGAAAGAGATATTCGAAAATTTATTCCGGAAGAATTTTGGACGATTACAGCAGACCTTGTTTCAGAAGCGCCCCCTCAGTTTAATGCCAGCCTCATTAAGATTAACAATAAAAAAGCCAAAATCATTAACGAGAAGCAGGCCACAGGTATTTTAAAAGATCTTGAAGCCGCCCAGTTTGTTATTCATGAAATAAAGACCAAAACCATCAAGCGAAACCCCTTACCCCCCTTTATTACCAGCAAACTTCAACAGGATGCCATTAACCAGCTTAGATTTTCAGCACGAAAAACCATGGTGGTTGCCCAGCAGCTCTATGAAGGCATTGAGATTGGAACAGAAGGCCCGGAAGGCCTGATCACCTATATGCGGACCGATTCCATCAGAATCGCACCGGATGCCGCCCAGGAAGCACAGTCATTTATCCTGCAAAACCTGGGAGAAGAATATGCATTGACCACCCCCCGGTCCTTTAAAAACAAAAACAAGGTCCAGGATGCCCATGAAGCCATTCGTCCCACTTCGGTTTTTCACACACCTGAAAACCTTAAAAAATTTCTATCACCGGATCAGTTCAAACTCTATGACCTGATATGGAAACGGTTTGTGGCATCACAAATGGCCCAGGCCATCATAGACCAGAAGACCATCTTGATTCAGGCAACCGAGACATACCTGTTTTCAGTCAGCGGTTCAACCGTGCGGTTTCCGGGTTTCATGACGCTGTATTCCCAGGATGAGGAAGCAAATGGGAAAGACATACAGGCGCTGCCGGATGCCAAAGAAGGCACCCTGCTGGAAACATTGGGAATTATTCCCAAACAGCATTTTACAAAGCCACCCCCACGATTTTCCGAGGCATCCCTTGTCAAAGAGCTTGAAAAAAACGGTATTGGTCGACCCAGTACCTATGCGTCTATCCTGTCCGTGATCCGGGATAAAGGATATGTGGACCTTGTGAATCGGTATTTTATTCCCAGTGAACTCGGGTTTATTGTCAACGATCTGTTGGTCGCTTCTTTTCCAACGGTTTTAAATATCTCTTTCACCGCCCAGATGGAAACCAACCTTGACGATGTTGAAACCGGTAACTTAGAAGAAGTGCAGCTGTTAACTGATTTTTACACGTCCTTCAAGACATACCTGGATGCGGCAAGTGAACACATGACCAGTGTCAAAGGGGTTGGCATTGAGACAGGCTTGACGTGTCCGTCCTGTGAAAAGCCATTGAATATCAAAATTGGCAAAAACGGTCATTTCCTTGCCTGTACCGGATATCCAGAGTGTTCATTTACCAGCAATTATCTTCGAGATGAACGCGGCAATATTTCAATTGTTGAAAAAATCATTGATAATACCAAGGTCAAAGACTGCATCAAATGTGGTAAACCCATGGTTCAAAAAGAAGGCCGTTTCGGCCCCTTCCTCGCCTGTACCGGATATCCGGAGTGTAAGCATACCGAATCCGTCAATGGGGAATTCAGTGGCAAGGATATCGGCGTAAAATGCCCTGAAACCAATTGCCAGGGAACCATTGTGGAAAAAAAGACCAAAAGAGGAAAAATCTTTTTTGGCTGCTCAACCTATCCGGATTGCACCTTTGCATCATGGGACAAACCGGTTGACAGGGTTTGTCCGGATTGCAACTCACCCTATCTGGTGGAAAAAGAGACCAAAAAGGAAGGAAAATTTTTAAAATGCCCCAACCGGAAGTGTAATTTCAAAGAACCGATATAAAAAATCCGACCCGGTTATTTACCCTTTTTATTCATTAACCCTTTCGACATATTCTCGGGTCCGGGTATCAATTTTTATCATCTGTCCCTGGTCTATAAAGGGGGGCACCTGGACTTCTAATCCGGTTTCAAGGATTGCCGGTTTGGTGCTTCCGGTGGCGGTATCCCCTTTTGCCCAGGGTTCTGATTCCACCACCTGCAAATTGATAAAATTGGGCAGGGTAATCCCAATGGGCAGGCCATTATACAAGAGAATGGTACAGACGGTATTATCCTTAAGCAAATCTGTTGCATCCCCTACCTGGTCTTTGTTCAGGAAATGCTGTTCATAGTTGGCGGTATTCATAAAACAATAACTGTCTTTATCCGAATATAGATATTCCATTTCCTGTTCTTCAAGATCCGCTCGCTTAAACTTGTCACCGGATCGATAGGTCCGTTCGAACAAGTTACCCGTAATCATATTTTTTAATTTGCATTTATAAAGGGACTGCCCTTTGCCGGGTTTTTTAAATTCAAATCCAATAACGATATAGGGTTCACCATCTATTTCAAACTTTAACCCCTTTTTTAAATCACTTGCTAAATACATGTAATGCTCCTCATTTATCTTTCGAATATAATTGTTGCCATCATTTCCTTCTCTTTAATCATATTAGGGGCCAATTGGCAACCTCCGGATACACCAATTCTCATTATGGCAATAACTAAACCGGGTCAGGCGACCATTGCGTTTTATGATGAGAATTGCGGCACCAGATAAAAACAACTTGCTTTTTTGTCTGTATTATAGGAAAAAATATGATTTAGAAATTTTATCAATACAGGGAAAGTGTTATGATCATCGTTATTGATTTCGGTTCACAATTTAACCAGTTGATTGCCAGAAGGGTTAGAGAAAACAACGTTTATTGCCAGGTAGAACCCTCAAATATTTCCGTTGACAAGATAAAGGCCCTCAATCCAAAAGGCATTATTCTTTCCGGAGGCCCTTCCAGCATATATGAAGAAAACAGCCCCCGTATGGACCGATCCCTTTTCGATCTTGGGATCCCCATCCTTGGGATCTGTTACGGGATGCATTACATGGTCCATACCCTGGGCGGGACGATCAAAAAAGCGGCCAAGCGGGAATATGGGTTTGCAAGCCTTGATATCAAGGAACCCGACCCTTTATTCAAAGATATGGACACCGGGTTTCAATGCTGGATGAGTCATGGGGATTCTGCCCTGGAATTGCCGGATAATTTTGTGGTTACCGCTTCCACCAAAAATACGGCCATCGCTGCCATTGCAAATCATGAAAAAAAATTTTACGGGCTCCAGCTTCACCCTGAGGTTGAACACTCAATAAACGGCGCATTGATGATCCGTCATTTTCTATTTGATGTCTGCCAGTGCCAGGAAAACTGGACGATGCAATCATTTTCTGATGGCGCCATTGCCCAGATTAAAGCAGCCGTTGGCGACAAAAAAGTTATTATGGGGCTTTCCGGCGGTGTGGATTCATCCGTTGCCGCGACCCTTATTCATAAAGCCATTGGCAAAAATCTATTTTGTATTTTTGTTGACAACGGGCTGTTGAGAAAAAACGAAAGAGAAACACTTGAAAAAAGCCTGATTGCCAACCTGGATTTAAATATCCGCTTTGTTGATGCAGCAGATAAATTTTTAACCGCATTAAAAGGTGTGACAGATCCTGAAAAAAAACGAAAAATTATCGGGACCCTTTTTATAGACGTGTTTGATGCTGAAGCAAAAAAAATAGATGGTGCCGAGTTCCTGGGACAGGGAACCTTGTACCCGGATATTATTGAATCCAAATCCGCCTTTGGGGGACCCACTGACATCATCAAATCCCATCACAATGTCGGGGGGTTACCGGAAAAAATGAAGCTGAAACTCATCGAACCCCTGCAGCTTCTTTTTAAAGATGAAGTCAGGAAACTCGGCGCCGAACTGGGGATTATTGAGGATCTGATATGGCGGCAGCCTTTTCCCGGGCCGGGACTGGCCATCAGAATCATGGGAGAGATCACCCCGGAACGACTTGAAATTATAAGGGCGGCAGACGCTGTTTTGCTTGAAGAAATAAAAGCTGCCGGACTTTATAGAAAATTATGGCAGTCTTTTGCGGTTCTGCTGCCCATAAAAAGTGTGGGCGTGATGGGAGATAAAAGAACCTTTGCCAATTGTATTGCCATCCGGGCTGTCACCAGCAATGATGCCATGACGGCGGACTGGGCTAAATTACCCCATGACCTTTTAGGTCAGATTTCCAACAGGATTATCAATGAAGTCGACCATATTAATCGCGTCGTTTTTGATATCACTTCAAAGCCTCCCGGAACCATTGAATGGGAATAACTAACATATAAAAATGGATTCAATGAATTTAAAAGATTTCAGACCTGATCATCCGAATTTCGATACGGGGAAAAAGGCCGGGAAAATGAGTGACAGAGACATCCCAGCATCAGCGTATCACGAAGAAATCAATACCCTGAAAATCGATAAGCTTTCCAACCGGGTCACCATTATTTCCATCATTATTCCCTGCCTGATCGGTGCTATTTTTATCTTTGCCTACCTTGATATCACCGAACGTATGGTGGATGTGGATCAGACCAAACAAAGCCAGGTGGAAAGGGTTTCTCAACAAGTAGAAGAAAAATTAAATGCCCTGGATGTAAAAATAGCAAGGAACCGGTATGATCTTGATAATCAGCTGCCGGTATTGAACACGAAAACGACTTCACTTGAAGGCCAGATGGTAAAACTAACCCATTCAAAAGCAGATGCGAAATCTATTGCCGACCAGTTCGATAAACTTAGCAAGCAGGTTGCCAACAACGCGAATCAAGACAAAACAACCCTTCAGACCTTTGAAAGGATCAACAAAGAAACCCTTTCCACCATAAAAAAAAATCAAACCCTGTTTGATACCACATCACAGCAGATAAAAAACGAGATCACCCTGTTTAAAGAAGAATTTGATGTCAGACTTTTGGAGCTTTCCCACTATGACGAGCAAATCGGAGCGCTTCAAAAAGAGTTAAGTCTTCTGGTGAAGAAATATAACCGGTTGGAACAGGAGACCCTCTCATCTGCCACACTTGATGAGCGGTTAACGCCATTAAAAACCGATTTAGACCATCATATAAAGACGATTGATGCGCAGGTAGACGTCTTGAATCGAAAACTTACTGCCAATATATCCCGGCTTCAAAAAGATCTTGACCTGTTGATGAACACGTCTTCGCCCAAAACGCCACCCCAGAAAACACCCCCCCTTTTTAAACCAGAACCACAAATCAATATTGATTCATCTGATGCCGTTAAGATTGAACAAGAATCTCTGGACCAATAGAGGGTGAGTGCCGGGTTCTTTTGATATCATTTGCAGACAAACAAGAAGGTCGACTTCAGACGGAACATCAGCTGTTACATCAAACCATTGGGTTTTCCGCAGCGTATCTGGCCGTTCAATATCTTTTTTCTCACATAAAAAAAACACCGGAATCCATCACCGAACAAACCGTCACAGCACTCTTGATGCTGATTCAATCCAACCGGTACGCTGCCAAACGACAAGCCTATTTCCTGTATAAAGAGACGGCCTGTGCCCTGATCCATCTGTCCTTTGACAGGACACACCCTTTGGCCGGGTTTAGCATTTTTAAACTTCAGGAACTCTTACTCTCAAGTCACGGGAAAAAACATCGAGCGGTTTCAGAAGCGCTTGGATCTTTGCCCTTAACCATCACCGGCCCGGATATCCAGGCCATAAACCTGAATGACCGGGTGGACGTATCATTTGATACCTTGTTGTGTCAGCTGGAGGATCTGGATATCACCGCTTTTCACTGGCATGGCAGAACCCTCAGGGGCGAGATGCCCAATGGACACATCGCTTGTATTAAATTTGCCCGATCAAAAGAAAATGGGGCTGACCTCATCATGGAATCCCATTGGCTTCATTTTTTAAGGGACAATCCCCCCTGCCGGCAGTCGACATTTAAAATCCCTATTCCTGTCTGCATCAACAATACGGCCTTGTTTAAGTTAACCCATCTGCCGAATGTCATCCGGGAAAACCCCCATATATCAAAAGAATATCTGGCCATTGTTTTTATCGCAGAAAAAGATTATTTCTTTTATCCCAATGCCCCGGATTTTTTTAAAGACCAACGCATGGCTGTGAAAGAAATATTCAGGCGAAATGCATGGCTTCTGGGAAAGTTAACGTCCCAAGGGATTATCCATACCGCCCTTATTCCTTTATTTCATAACCGGGTCCAGCAATCCCGGCGTGATGATCACGGCGTCTACGTCTGGGAACAGGGCGGCAGGCTGGACAAATGGCTTGAATCCAGCCAGTTTCCGAATTTTGCAAAATCCGGTTTAAGGGATTTTGAACATTTGATAGCCATTAAAGATACCAAAAAACTACACCATTTTATTGGAGAACACATTTTAGGCTTTGTGCTGGTTGTGGGAAGTGTTTTTCGAAACAAAGCCCCGGAACGACTCGGATGGGATGAAAACGGTCACCCGATTGATACCCGGAGCCTTTTTGACAGGTCCGTGTTTTCAGAACTGTTCCAGGATATTGTGCGTCTTTATTATCAAGGCATGACCGGTGTTCCCTTAAAGACCATCAACCAATTTTTTGATGACCGTTTGATCGACCGTCTCATTGAAACCATGGGGATGGACCATCACATGGAAGAAACCCTTCGGATCCGGGATCAAGACAACATGACGGAAACTGAGTTTCATGATTTTTTAATTTCCCGGGGATATGACACCTCCCTGCCGGCTCATATTAAAAAAGGCGACCAGGATATCGTTTTAAATACCGGCCCTCATTTAGGCGGCTTTAACCAACCCATTTCAGTCCCGGAATTGATGGAATTTCTCTTTTGTCTCTCTTCCCTGTGCATATCTGACCGGTACCTCATGGAAAATGGGTTGAAAGCTTCTTCAAATTAGGGTAGTATATTCCATTCTTTGGGGATACCATTAAAAAGGATTAGAAATGTCTAAACAATACCCGGAATGCCCGCTCTATAATCACGCAACCTGCAGAGAATTGCATAACCCAAAGCTTTGTGCCATCATACGAGAGGACAAAATCTGTTTTAAAAAGCAACAAAAACCCAAAAAAGAGACGTCCAAACAAGATTCCACCGAGATCCCCTCGTAATCCTATTCAATCAACAGCCTGTCACCTGGATAAATTTTACCGTTTACAGAAAGATTATTTGATTTTAACAAAGAAAAAAGAGAGATCTGATATGCTTTGGCAATCCCCGTCAGATTTTCGCCACGTTTAACTGTGTGAAATTTTGTGTTAGCTGTTTTTTTCCAGTGTTTATAATATGCTGAAAACCGGTCGTTAAATCCTTTTGCGGTTCCTTTGGGTACCAGGATATGACGTTTCCCTTTTCCCAGGTAATACCCCCGCAATTCCGGGTTGTAATCTTTAATTGTTTTAAAGGGTAACCCGGCAACCTGGGCAATGAATGAGATGGGAAGTTCAGCACCGGATGTGAACGTGACGCGATCAAATGCAAAAACAGGGTATAGGTCTGATTTTTCCAAAAAGAATCCGTATGATGCGGGATTTTCAAGAATTAATTTGGCACAAATAAGTTTAAAGATATACCGTTGCGTTTCCAGCGGAAGATACAATGAAAAAAAATCATTGCTTTTTTGAAGTTCGATTTCACCTTTCAATCCATATTCGCCCATATTATAAGCAGACAGCGCCAGCAGGTAGGATCCAAACTGGGTCTTTAACGCCTTTATATAGTCACAGGCCGCATGGGTTGATTTAAAAATATTCCGTCGTTCATCCACCTGGGAATCAATCCTGAGGCCATGTCGTTTACCCGTGGACTTTAAAAACTGCCAATACCCCACAGCACCTTTGGCAGAACCGGCATGGGGCCTTAATGCGCTTTCAATGAGGGGAACATATTTCAAATCAAGGGGTAACCCATGGTGGTGTAAAATATCTTCCACATGGGGGAAATATTTTCCCGCCCGTTTCATCCAGAGAATCACCTGGGGTCGATCCCACACGGCCAGTAACATCTCTTTTTCAAGTCTTTCTTTTATATCCTGATGTTCCAGGGGAATGTTAACGTTACAATATTGAATATTTGTTTTAAATTGAATACTTTCCATTAATGAAGGGAACGCCTGTTGGACGGGCTGAGACCGCAATGGCTCTGTGCCGGAACACAGAAAAGGGAAAACCGCCGCCCCCAGGATTAAAATAAAGCCAGCAATACAGGAAGTCTTAAATGTCATAGCCATATCCAGATGTTAAAAAATTTTGGTTAAAGAATCATCTCAAAATCAAATTTCAAAGTCAATGCACCATTCATGGGAATTGATGACATGGGGCGTTTTCCTTTGAAAAGACGTCCCTGATATGCCATACTTCCCAAAACCGTTATTCACATAACTGCCATGCCCTGACGGGCACAGCAAAATATGAACGTTATGAGAGGTGAGTCATGAGTATTGAGGGAGGCATAACTACTCACTACTCAAAACTCATAACGCATTACTTTCATATAACATTCAGGTGAGGCAATGATCTCCTTTTTAAAAGTTCTTATTCGACAGGCAGGGGCGATCTGCATGAAAGAGCAACCGCTTTTAACGCTTTCAGATGTGGCATTCAAAAACCAAAAAGATCTGGTCACCCTTACCGATAAAAAAGTTGAAAATTTTATCGTTCACCAGATTAGAACCGCATATCCCTCCCATGATATTTTGGGAGAGGAAACAGGACGGACCCATTTTTCGTCAGATTACCTCTGGATAATTGATCCCATAGACGGAACCACTTCCTTTTTCCATCAACAGCCGTTTTATGCCGTCAGTATCGCTGTGCAGCACCAGGGTCAAACGATCTGTGGTGCAGTTTATGTCCCCTGTATGGATGAGCTGTTCTATGCGGATAAAGGCGGGGGGGCTTTTTTAAACGATGAGCCAATTTGTGTTTCAAAAACCGACCAGCTGATCAATGCTGTCATGGCAACGGGATTTGCATGTTTGAGAGCAAACCTTGAAAAAAACAATCTACCCTATTTCAACCGGATTGTTCCCCAGTTAAGAGACATTCGACGGTATGGTTCAGCCGCCATTGACCTTTGCTATGTGGCATGCGGCAGGCTTGACGGTTTTTGGGAAATGAATTTAAATGTGTATGATATTGCCGCAGGGGTATTTATCGTTGAACAGGCCGGTGGAAGCGTCTGTGATTTCAAAGGAGCATTGAATTTCCCTGAACAGGGAATTATGGCAACCCCTTTGTCCCTTCAAAAGAAACTACTTGAAAATTTTGGATAAATCCATATCATATGGAGACGGATGTACCGGAAAAAACATGAAATTACCCCATTCAAGGAAAAGACATCAATAAAATGACGATTCAATGGTTTCCCGGGCATATGCTTGAAACGGAAAAACAGCTTAAAAAGGCCATATCGAAAGTGGATGCTGTTTTAGAAATTTTAGACGCAAGACTCCCCCATGCCAGTGCCAATCCCTTTGTAAATAAAATCTGTACGGGTAAATTTCGAATAAAAGTCTTGAACAAAACCGATCTGGCAGATCCTGAACAAACCGCCTTATGGCTGAAATATTTTGAAACAAAACAAGTGCCTGCCATTGCCATTTGCGGCACTCAAAAATCAGATGCCAATGCGGTATTAAAGTATTGTGTGAACCATACTGATCGAAACAGGGCCAGAAAATTAAAGGTCATGGTATTGGGTATCCCCAACACAGGCAAATCCACTATTTTAAATACCCTGGCAGGGAAAAAAATTGCCAAGACAGGGAATGAGCCGGCCATCACCCGGCAGCAGCAACGAACCAGTTTAAACAATAACATTGATATGTATGATACACCCGGAATATTATGGCCGGTGATAGCGCCCAGGCAAAGAGCCTATATCCTGGCAGCCAGCGGTGCCATATCCGATACAGCCATTGATTATACCGACATTGCATTTTTTACCGCTGCCCTTTTAATTGAACGTTATCCTGATTTGTTGATGGGGCGGTTTCCTTTTCTGGAAACCTTACCCACAGATGAACTCACATTGATCGAAAAGATAGGGACTGCCAGAGGCCATTTAAAAAAAGGGGGCCACGTGAATTTACACAAAGCATCTGAAGTCTTGATTCGTGAACTTCGGTCCGGTAAAATAGGAAAAATAAGTTTTGAAACGCCAAAGGATATTGAAAACGATGAAACCTTTAAAGACTGATCGTATGAGATGGTCGAGACTGCTGACACCCCTTTTATGCGTGTTCCTCTTTTTGCCATCCGCAACCTGTTCAGGGGCAGATACGGGTACCCCCCTCAAACCGAAGCCGGAACACGCGTCGCAATGTGTAAAAATCATCCGCGCCCTTGAACAATATCATTATCTTGAAAAAAATCTGGATAATGCAATGTCTTCGATGATTCTGGATCGATATATAAAACTGCTGGATCCGGGAAAATTGTTGTTCACCCTGGAAGATATGAACCAATTAAAACAATCTCAATTTCGACTGGATGATCAACTGAAAAGAGGAAACCTGAATACGGGTTTCGAGATATTTAATCTATACATGGCAAGATCCCGGGAACGGCTGACGTATATTTCCACCCTGATAGCAGATTGGGAAAACGTGTTTGATTTCAGCAAAAACGACGTCATCATCTTAGACCATGACCTGCGGCAATGGAAACCCAATAAGCAGGCGCTTTATGCCCTATGGAAAAATGATCTGAAAAATCATATTATTTCCATGATCCTGGATGATCAGGAAAAAACGTCCATCCGCCAGACGCTTGACAAAATCTATTCAAGCCGGTTGAACCGATTATTGCAAACCAATTCAAATGATATTTTTCAAATTTTCATCAATAGTGTTACGGCCAGTTTTGATCCGCATACCCAGTTTTTTCCCCCCAGGGCTTCCGAGGATTTTGATATCCATATGAGTTTATCCCTGGAAGGGATCGGCGCCGTCCTTCAAAACGAATATGAATATACCAAAATTGTGCGGTTAATTTCTAAAGGACCTGCTGACAAATCTAACCTGCTCATGCCCGGAGATAAAATTATTGGTGTGGGACAAGGCGAAACAGGGGAAATTAAAGATACCATAGGGCAGCGGATTGATGATGTGGTCAAACTGATCAGAGGCCCCAAAAATACCGTGGTACGACTAAAGATCATCCCTGCTAAAAAAAGCAATTCAACCCAGACCATTCAAATAAAACGAGACCGGGTTAAATTAGAAGAACAATCTGCCCAGAAAAGCATTATCACCCTTGATCATCATACCGGCCCATTGAAAATCGGCGTGATTGAGATTCCCAATTTTTATATTGATTTTAATGCGTATCACAGGGGAGACAAAGACTATAAAAGCACAACAAAAGATGTTAAAAAATTATTGGCTGAATTAAAACGAGAAAATATTGACGGATTGATTGTTGATTTAAGGGACAATGGTGGCGGGTCCCTGAAAGAAGCCAAGCAACTGACCGGGCTGTTTATTAAATCCGGTCCAATGGTTCAAATCAAGTCCAAATACCGGATTACACGATTATATGATGATGACCCGACCATGGCATATGACGGCCCCCTTATCGTGTTAATGAATCGGATGAGTGCCTCGGCGTCGGAAATTTTTGCCGGGGCCATTAAAGATTATCATCGCGGCGTGATTGTCGGTACCAGAAGTTTTGGCAAGGGGACTGTTCAGGAATTACAGCCACTGGGAGAAGGAAAACTCAAACTGACCAGTGCAAAATTTTATCGGGTATCCGGGGAAAGCACTCAAAATCTGGGGATTGTACCGGATTTGAATTATCCCCAGCTCTATAACATTAAAGATACCGGTGAAAGTTCTTTGGATGGCGCCCTGCCCTGGGATCAAACCGTCAAAACATTCTATAAGGCCTATCGGTCACTTTATGCGATGAACAAACGATTAGATGCCGATTATCAGGAAAGATCGCTGAAGGACCCGGGGTTGACCTATCTTAAGAAAAAAATAGAACTTGCCGCTAAAATAAACAATCAAACAACGCTCTCATTAAATCTGGATGTGCGAAAATCAAGGAAAAAAACATATGAACAATTGGAACTGGATATTGAAAATAATTATTTGAGGTCCAGGGACAAAGCCCCCCTGGAAAAACTTGAACAGGAAGATACAGAAATCAAGGACTTCAAAGAGATCTTGATGAATCAAACCCATCTTGTAATGGCAGACTTTATTGATCTTTCCCATGAATTTAATTTTTCATGGTAATGGCGGCAATCTTCATTATCACTTGAAAATTACCAGATGATTTACTACAACTCCCAGGAGTTGACATGATAACATTAAAGGAGAAACAAATGGCAAAAGCCAGTGCTAGACACATACTTGTTGAAAAAGAAGACTTTTGTACTGAACTGATTGATCGAATAAAGAAGGGCGAAGACTTTGGTGAATTGGCCCAAAAACACTCTAAATGTCCTTCCGGAAGAAATGGGGGAGATCTGGGGGAATTTGGCCCGGGTCAAATGGTACCTGAGTTTGATACCGTGGTTTTTAATGAAGCCGTCGGCATCCCCCATGGACCCGTTAAAACAAATTTTGGATTTCATATTGTTGAAATCACAAGCCGCAGCTGATCGTTCAGGAAAATAACCTTCTACGGCACGGGGGTTTTTTAACCCGTGCCATTGACCCAATGGTATGATATCTTTGCTGAAAATTGGGATGAAACGACCTGTTTTTTACGGCATTTTTTTCAGTCTTATTCTATTCTTATCGATTCTTTTGTTTATTAATCCCCTCGTCAATACGGCGTATATAAAAAATAGAATCGCTTCTGTTGTTTATGAAAAAACAGGAATCCCTATTCACGCGTCAACGTTTTTTCTTACCGTATTTCCCCGGGCAAGCCTTATGATCGATAAGGTTCATTTCGCCTATGACAAACGAACAACGATCACCATTGATGTCTTAACAGTTGATATGGATATCCAGGCGCTTTTACGGGGTAGACTTCATATCCGTCAAATAACACTGGATCATCCCCGGATTCAATCCAGTATCCTGAACAAAAAACACGCCCCGGCACCCATTGATGTTTCCATTTTCAAGGATCTTTCGGGGGTAAAAAAAATATTTGAGTTTTTACCCGAAGACCAGACATCTGTCAACCTGACGGTCAACCACCTGATATCCCCGTTCTTTAAATGGATGGATGGGGATTTTTATCTGTCAAAAGAAGAAGAGAGCCGTTTCCATGCAACCCTAAAAGGGATCAAATACCAGTCATCCGAACGTTCTTTTGCCGATTTTGATTCATATCTTGATTTAGATACCATTGCACTTGATCAATTGGAAATAAGGGCAACCATCACCCCAAACAATGAAATCCACGGGCAGTGTGAGGGGATTTCTCCAACGCTGACATCAGAAACTAATGATATCCTGATGGACGCAAACCGCATTAAGGCAGTCTTTAACCTGTCGGAAAAGCGGTATCAAATTGATATCCCGCCATTTGCCGTAAATTACCCCAAAGGGAAGATTGGCATTCATTTTTCAAACGATCGGGTCCACCACCAAACCAAACTGCAATTCACCGGAACCCAGATCCATATCGATGAGGCACGAGAAATGTCTTCAGCGGTTTTCAAGGACAATGCCATCACCCAAACCCTGTTTGAAATTCTACCCAGGGGAATGGTTCCCACGGTCACGGTCTTTTTCCAGAGCCGTTCGTTGAAAGATTTGTTTCATGGCGAGCATTTTAAACTTGAGGGAACGCTTGAAGACGGGTGGGTAAATATTCCGAAGACAGATCTGGCAGCATCCCAGGTATCTGGAGAAGCCCGAATCGAAAACGGCCGTCTTGATATTACCACCAGCACAGCGGTGATTCAAAACTCGGACATCAAAAAAGGACAACTCTTTGTAGACCTTTTAAATTATGATGACCACCCGTTTGAAGGGGAATTTTTGCTTGATATTGATCTTTCAATGATGCCGCAAACCTTGATCTCACTTTTACCCGGCACGCTTTTATCCCGGGAATTATTACGGGTTAACGATGTTGTCGGACGCGCAACTACCCAATTGAATCTTTCGCTGGCCCCAGGCGCCCATGACCTTAATGTTCACGTCCAAACAGGTGATTTTTCCGTCACGGGTTTCTATGATCGTATTCCCGGCGCCATTTCCCTTGATACGATAACACTTGGATATACCCCCGCTACCCTTCAACTCAGTCATGTCAAAGGCGGGATTAATGGCGCCAGGATTGATGATCTGGATGCGGTAATTGATATGAAAGAAGCCCCCTGGATCACCATCCAATCGGGCACTGGGGTTCTTGACCTGGAGACAATCATCCCCTGGTTGATGTCCTATAAAAAAACCCGGGACATGCTTTCTCCCGTCAAAACAGCCAGCGGTAACCTGCAGATAACATCAATGGATCTATCCGGACCGCTTTTAACATCGGACCTGTGGACCTATGACGTCATCGGTACCGGTCTGGGCATCAATGTGACAACAGTGCCAGATCAACGACAAATGGAAAATCTGTCCTGTCAATATCGATTGTCAGAAGACTTTTTGAGTTTGAAAGACATTCAAATGAAAATAAGTGATCTTTCTTGGTTACACCCCTTGATTGATAAAAAATATCTGGATAGCCTTCTGGTTCCGTTCTACCTGGAAAACGGTCATTTTCAAACCAACCCAAACCACTGTTTTTTCACCAGTGATCTTATGTTCCCTGCCGGACCCAGGCTGACCATTGATCTAACGGGTAAAACAGCAGCGTCACTGCGCTTCGACACCATACGCTTTTTTGACCAGGACGTCTCAAAGGGCTTGATAACGGTTTCTCACGACCTTGAAAAACCCTTGTTTGATTTTACCGGAATGCTCCACACAGAAACCATCAACAAAATCGTGATGCCCGCCAGTTTCTGGGCAAAGCAAATGAATGCCGTTACACAAGGAAAGCCCGTACGAATCTATATGGATGCAGCGGCTCATTTAAATATCATCACCCAGCAGGTATCGTTAAATTCACTGGTTTCCCCGTCCAGGCGCTTCCCATGGGAACCCCGGCTGTTACCCGCTGGCAGGATCAATTTTAAAGCCGATACACTGACTATTAAAGACCTGACCCTTACCCAAATTGACAGCAAGGTGTCTTTAAACAAAGACCAGTCTCATATCCGACTGGACAATGCGTTTTTATGTGATGTAAAGGTAACCGGGGATATGAATTTGGAAAAAGACGGGATGGATGCCACCGTTGCTTTTGAAGCCCACGATAACGCCAATATTCAGACCCTGTTGACCTGTCTGCTTCAAAAAAATGCCTTTATGGAGGGTCGGTATTCTCTGTCCGGCACGTTGGTGTCCCATGGCCCAAAAAAAAAGAACGCAGCCCCTTTGGGCGGGTCATTTACATTAACCGCGGAGGAAGGGCGTATTTACAAATGGACACTTCTTTCACGAATTCTGTCGGTGTTAAATTTTTCAACGGTTTTCGAGGGAACCCTGCCCGATGTGACACAACAAGGGTTTGCGTATAAAAAGATTACCATTGAAGCGGACATCAAGGACCATAGAATTTACCTGACCAAAGCCATTATTGATGGACAGGATATGATGCTGATCTTCAGCGGCTGGATCGATCCGGTAAAGGATGAAATGGATCTGACCTGTCTTGTGGCGCCGTTTAAAACCATTGATCGCATCATCGAGAAAATCCCCATTGTCAGTACACTGCTGGGCAATCGTCTTATATCGGTTCCCATGAAAGCCAGTGGAACCCTTTCCGATCCAGTGGTGATCCCGTTACATCCTTCCGCAGTGGGGACCGGCCTTATCAATATGATGGCCACTATTTTAAACACACCTGTTAAATTATGGGATAAACTAACAGGAGACGGATCATAACCACCATGAATGATTTTCTTGACCCTGCTGAACAAATCAAACAGCCTTTAAATATGGCGATAGCCCATCTGAGCTATCAACCCAGAACCATTTATCAAATGCAGGAATACATAAAAAAAAAAGGATTTAGTGAAGATATTGCTCTGGAAATTATTCAAATTTTAGTCAAAAAAAATTATTTAAATGATGAAAATTTTGCCAGACTTTTTGTAGAAACAAAGGTAAAATACAAAGCAAAATCGAAATTTGCCTTTCGATATGACCTCAAAAAAAAGGGAATCTGCTCTTCGATCATCGATAAAATTCTATTGCCCTATGATGACCAGGATCTGGCATTCGCATCGGTAAGGCGTAAAATAAAAACCTGGCAAACACTTGATGTGGAAAAATTTAAAAAAAAAATGACCGGGTTTTTACGCTACAGGGGGTTTACGTATGATGTGTGTCGATCAACGGTGAACCATTTTATAACATCAAAACAAGAGATTAGAGAGGATATAAATGAAAATTAAATTTATTGCTGTCGGGGGAACCATTGATAAAGTATACTTTGATGCGTTGAGTAAATATGAAATCGGAGAATCCAGCATTCATGATATTTTAAAGTGTGCCCGGGTAAATTTTGACTATGATGTATCTTCCCTGTTGAGAAAAGATTCCCTTGATATGACGGATCAAGACCGATCCATCATCCACCAGGCGGTGCAAGGGGATCCCCATGATAGAATTATCATTACCCACGGCACTGACACCATGATTGAAACAGCAAAAGTACTTGCTGACATTAAAAACAAAGTCATTGTTCTCACCGGCGCCATGGAGCCGGCTAAATTTACGTCCAGTGACGCCATCTTTAATGTTGGTTCTGCGGTTGCCGCCGTTCAAACCTTACCCCCGGGGGTTTATCTTGTCATGAGTGGCAGGGTTTTTTCACCGGATAATGCAAGAAAAAACAGGGTGTTAAAACAATTCGAGGAAAAAAATGTAACTTTTTAAGAAATTTAATACCTAATATTATAACTATTTTTTCCGTTAATCTGTTTATACCCTGTCAAAATTCAAAAATATCCCCCGTCCATTGACCTCCTTTTGAAAAAACGAGCAAAAACCCCATAGATATCTTGATTTCCCCTGGCAGATATCATAAGTATTCATAAAATATACTGCAAAAGACAATGGACTTTTTTACTGGTATAATTTGTGCATCTATCGTTTTGAGTTTTGAATCTTTTTTTAAAGATGTGAATATGAACTAAGGAAAAATTGATTATGGTAGGTAGGAAAAGAACCGTTGAAAGACGAAAAAACAAACGTTACAAAGCCGTGGAAGGCGCCTACGCTGCCATAAGTCCCAATTCTCACAAGTTAGGACAGATTATTGATATCAGCATGGGAGGCCTTGCCTTTAAGTATATTGATACCGGCAATGGGGATGCAGATAACGAAACCCAACAGGAAGAATCGATTTTTTTGAGCAGTATGGGATATTATGTGGGGGATCTCCCTTTTAAAACCATTGCCGATTATGAACTGACCAATGCCCCCTCATTCAGTTCAATGAAGGTAAGGAAAAGGCACGTTCAGTTTAAGGACTTAAGTTTTAAACAATTGTTTGACCTGGATTATTACCTTAGAAACAATGTTTCTGATCAAATAGACAAACTTCCCCAACAACAATAAAGATGCCCGCCTTTTAACTGTTTTTTTTCCTTTGATTCTCTGACCAATCTATCGAAAAACTGGACTTGGTAATAACTTCGCCCACTTGTCATATTGATGGTTCAATCGTAATCAATGCACTGTTATCCATTGACAGATATTTTTTTGCAAGGGCGGTTAAATCCGCATGGGTGATACTCGTATAGTCTGCCATCATAGTGTTGGCCCAGTTAAATTTTTGTGGATACTTTGATGCATTGGCCATTACAGCATTTAACCAGTAGCCATTGTTCTTCTGAAGGACCTTCAGGTGATTTAAAACCGGTTTTAAGGCAAGGCCGGCCTCTTTTTTTGAAATACCGGTTGAGGTCATGTCTTGGACAATCTCTTTAATTTTCCGGTAAACAAATTGATGACTTTCAGACTTGACAGCGGCCACCACATGTAACACGCCATAGCCATTAAAATTCTTTGAGGGATCATTATATGCATAGGGAGAATAGGTTTCACCCAGGTCTTCTCTTATGACACGTCGCAGCCGTTCTGAAAACACTCTGGATAAAATCGACAGACGGCGTGTTTGCATAATATCCCAGTAATCATCCGTTAAAAATGCGACATGAACAACACCGGTATCAATTTTTGTATCTATTTTCAGTTCAAGCTGTTCCCCTTTTGGGAAATAAATTTTTTCCGGGCGGGTCCCTTGAATCGAAAATTTTTCCCTTTCGTTAAATGCACCGATATATGGTGAGGCCAGTTGAATCATGGTTTCAAGATCAAAATCCCCCACAATGGAGATATCAACCGGCGCCGTTTGAAAATAGGGGGTCAGCCAATGCTGAATATCGTCCAGGGTATACGGATTAATTATCTCAGGTTGCGGCATCCCAAACCGGGGGTCCTTTCCGGCAAGAAAAGCATCCCCTTTTATGTGCATGATCCCTTCGGGGGTCCGGACATGGCTGTCATAGCTTTGTTTATAAAGCCGCTTTGCCAGGTCCAAAGCGGTCTGCCGGTATCCGGGATCATTCAAATAATGATAGATGAGTTGAAAAACCAGGGCGGCTTCGTTTGAGGTGCTGGAACCGGACAAAGAAAAATAATTCTCCTTGATTTCAAACCCGATACGGGTCTCTTTGCCGGCCAGGGCTTCTTCCAGTTCGTCCATATCAAGTGTTCCAAGGCCACTTGTCTTGATAACCGCCTCACTCAAACGGCTTAAACCAGGTGTTGACAGCGGTTCAGATTTCTTTCCGTCTCCAAAACAAACATTAAAAAGAACTTCATTCTGCTTATGATCTGTTTGTTTTAACGTCAATCGAATATTATTTTGAAACTCAAGGCGGGTAATGCCAAGACCGTTCACATCATCTTGTCTTGACCGGATTCCCTGAACAGAAGCGGGCAATTCCAGATAGGGGAATATTTTGGCTTCCCCGTCTTCAATCCGTGTGACCGGTGTATTGAGACTGGCCTGATAGACATCCCGGATGGTGGCTTCCGGTTCTTTTGTATGGATATCGGCATTGCCGGTGATGAGGATAAGCCGGTGATCTTGTGACCATAGCGCTTTGAATGCCCCATGAACCTGCTGTAATGAAATCGATTGAATATAGGGTTCCAGGATCGCTTTCTTTTGTTCGGCCGATAAAAGCAATCCCCTTTGATTAATGGTGGTTAAAATTTGACGGGAAAGATCCGAGCTCTTTTGGGAAGCTGCCTGAGCTTGCCGCTGTTCAAGTGACGACAGAACATCAGCGGTCACCCTGTCCAGTTCCTGTTGAGTGAACCCATATTCCAGGGCCTGCCGCAAGGTCGTTTCAATCTGACCCAGCACTTTTTCCCATTTATCAGGTTCACATGTCGCACGGATAGCAGACACTGCCATATGGTGCAAAAATGATCCTGAAAAAATGGACGCATCCGAAAAATCGGCAGTCTGCTTGCTGATCCGTCGCGACAATCGATTTTGTACCATGGCATTGGCAATATGCCTTAACATTCTTTGTTTCAGGATATCCACGGTTTCCCTGTCAAAGGGTTCCCAGGAAATGGTTTCGATTGTAATCTCCGTGCTGCCGGCTTCAGGTTCATGATAATAAAACGGTTTTATTCCCTGATGATCTTTCCATTGGACAGATACGGGTTTGTTTACGAAAAAGCCATGGGGCCTCAGTCGGGAAAATCTTTTTTCGATCATGGGCAAAACGGTTTGGGTCTCAATATCCCCCACAACAATCAAGACCATGTTATCCGGTCGATACCACTGGTCATAATAGGCTTTTAACAAGTCTCGATCTGCTGTTTTCAGGAGGGTGTCAATCCCGATGGGAAATCTTTGATTAAACAATGAACCTGGCAGTTCAAATTCCAGGGTTTTTTTAAAGGTCCGGTAATCGACAGAGTCCCGCTCCCGTTTTTCAGCCAGGATAATACCGCGTTCCCGATCCACTTCGGTTTCCAGGAGACTGGCGCCCCGGGCATAGTCCTGGATAACAACAAACGCCTTGTCCAGATGCTGATAATCTGCTTTGGGCAAAGACAGATCATACACGGTATTGAAAAAACCGGTACTGGCATTGGCATCTGCACCAAAGTCCATGCCAATGCTTTGAAAATATTCGATTAATTCTCCGGGCTTAAAATGCGCTGATCCATTAAACAAAAGGTGTTCCAGATAATGGGCAACCCCCTGCTGGTCATCTGTCTCATTCATTGAACCGGCAAAAACATTCAGATGAATACTCACCTTGTCTTCTGGCAGGGAATTCCCCATGAGGACATATTGAAATCCATTGGGAAGCGTGCCGTAAACAATACCAGGATCGATTTGGCTGCCATTAATGGGCGGCGCAACAATCGGATGTTTCGGGGCACAGGCAAACAGGCACAAGAGGCCGAAAAACAATATCCTGGCCGCATTGACAGAACAGGTACGGTGGATCATTGGTGCCCTTAATTCAACATTTCAGGATCATAATTGATCGTATAGTGTTTTTTCACTTCTTTCATCCATGCCTGAAAAGATTCTCCCTGTTTTCTCCAGGTAACTTCCTCTTTTACACGTTTAAAATTTTCTGAAATTTCAGATTCTTCCGGTAATGCCTGTTCTTTAAAACCGATAAGATAAAACCCGGCCGGGGTTTCAATTGTTTCCGGATAAATTTTATTGGTTTCATTTAAAGAAAAGCTTGCCCGAATAAATTCAGGAGAACTTCCCACGTCTTCAATGGTCGCGTTTCTGGTGAATAATTCTGTGGACTTGACGGTTAGCGAATGATCCTTGCCGGCCAGATCCAGTGTTTGTGCATCAACCGCTTTGGCAAGGGTTAATTGAGCCGCTTCTTTTGCCCGTTCGTGTTGCAGCTTTGCGGTCAGTTCTTTGATCACCCTGTCTTTCACCAGATCAAGTTCCTGAACAACCGGATCAATCTTTTTGAACACTTTGATCAAATAATACACACCACCCAAGTCTATGACATCACTGATATCATCCAGGGGAAGTTCAAAAGCCGTTTTTGCAAAACCCGCAGGATCTGTCATATCAAGCCCTTCTCCCGCCAGGGTGAATTCTTTGGTCGTCAGGATCTTTTTATTAGCGATAAGGGCAACTTGTTCTAAATCATCCCCGTCAATCACTGCATCAAATGCTTCCCCTGCTTTATAATACGCCAGATTCTGCAATTCCTTTTGTTCAAGTTCTTTTTTTATTTTTGCTGAACTCTCAGCCAGGGTCTGGGTGGCAGCATCAAATCGGGCGATCACTTTAATGATATGCCACCCGAACTGCGTTCTCACCGGGGTGGAGATTTCATCCGGCTTCATGGCAAAGGCTTTATCAGCAAATGGTTTCACCATGCTTTGTTTTTCAAATACCCCGAGATATCCCCCCGTGTCTTTTGAAGGGCCTTCGGAATATTGTTTTGCAAGCTGCTCAAATTCCTGACCCTTAACAGCCATTTCATAGATATCCTGTGCGCGTTTTTGGGTTTGTGCAACGGTCTCTTCATCGGCATCTTCACCAACTTTAATCAAGATATGCCGGGCTTCAACCTTTTCAGGGGTTAGAAATAGTTCCGGATATTGCTCGTAATATTCTTTAATATTGGCATCAGTGATGTTGACAGCCGCTTTATACTCGTCTGGAGAAAATTTTAAATACACTGCCTGGATTTTAGTTTCGGATTTATATTGATCGGTATGCGCCGTATAAAATGTTTTGATCTGATTTTCATCCGGATGAATATCCGCATAGGCTTCAGGCGCAAACAACAGATAGTTAACCGCTACTTTTTTATTTTGAAACACATACCAGTCCCTTGCTTCAAGGTCTGATACATTCACGGCACTTAACACCAGATCTTTAATTTTCTGCTGTCGCATTGAATCGATCTGGAGTTGTTCAAAAATTTCAGGATTTAATGAATTCATATTTAATACTTTTTTGTATTGATCTAAATCAAAGCGCCCCTCTTTCTGGAATGCTTTAATCGAGACCAGATTTTGTTGAAGTTCCGTATCAGAAACGGTAATGTCCAGTTTATCCGCTTCAGCTAAAATTATTTTTTGGTCAATTAAGGAGTCAAGGGCCTGTTGTTTTACATTGAGTGCTTTCAGGATATCATCATTCAGGTTTTTCCCGAATCGAGACCTCATTTGATCCACCATTGTCTTATAGGCCTGCTGGTATTCCTTTATGGTAATGGGTTTGTCGTTAATGGTTGCAATGGAATCATTCCGTTTGGACCCAAAGGACCCCACACCGAGAAACACAAACACAATGACAATAATCCCAAGAAATAATTTAATGATCCAGTTTCCGGTGTTTTCACGCAAGTAACGCAGCATCACTTTCTCCTTAACTCTCCAGTAAAATAAAATTATGATTAAACAAACTATGCATAGTAGCTTTTCACAAAAGCCTGTGTCAATATTTTATTAATTCAACCCATGACTTTTAATTTTTTATCAGTTTTTTGTTGACACAATAGATTCAATCTATTATCTAAGTAGTGCTTTTGGATGTGGGGCTGTAGCTCAGCTGGGAGAGCGTACGGCTGGCAGCCGTAAGGTCAGGGGTTCGATCCCCCTCAGCTCCACCAAAGCAAAATCAAGCCACTGTGATCACAGGGGCTTTTTTTATTTTCAGACCCAAGTCTTTTAGATTTGGTCAATTTTTATATCACTCAACTTTCGGAGTTGGCCATTTTACATGGGGTCAGGCTTTCTTTATGGCACTTTTTACCTGTCTGGTCATGAAATAATGATAAAAAGCACCATAAAAAAAGCCTGACCCCGTCCATTAAAGCGTTATATAAATTCTTTGATCGTGTATAAAAAATGAATCAAAGGGGTTAAAAAGGTTTTGGTCATATCCTGGAACTCCAGCCCAATGAAGACTTGGCCCTGCTCCTTTCTAACATTTCGAACACATGCCATGGCACCTATTTCATCAGAAACGCCGGGAAACCGGCAGTAAAGTCTTAAAAAATCCCCTTCTCTCAATGCTATTTTTTTTGTATTATCCCGATATTTAAATCGACATCCATTTTTATTGATATCGTTCACAAGCACGTCAAACCCGGTCTTATTGATTTCTATCCTGCCGGGAATCACAACATTATTCCGTTTCGCAACCCTTAACTCTCTTTGTTGAACCCCTTTGGGAAAATGGATAACCAGGGCACTGATGGGGGTGGTGATCATTTCTATCACGCTGGTTTGAAAGGCATATATGGATCCATCATACAGGTATTTGACCACCATTTTCCTGCCGGGAAACAACTTGTCTTTAATCGCGTTATCTCCCTTAGGCGGGGTAATGATCATGAATTCATCGGTGAGCATACCAACAAAGATACTGGTGACAGAAAACCGCCCTTCTTCTGTTTCCAGATAAACTTTAGTGCCAATATCAATATACCGGCTCTCAAATGTATCGAGTTCTAAAATTCTGTCTAATGCCCCCATTTAACGTCTCTATTCAACCGTCTGTTTCAAGTATGCGCTAGGGTTTTTCAAAACTCACAACAAACACATGGCTGTTCCCTCTCCTGAACAGATGCTGAACCAGATCGCCTTTCTTTATTTTTTGCAAATATTGCTGATATGTTTCAAGGCTGACGATTTTATGATGGTTCACTTCCATGAGCAGGTCTCCCTGACGGACCATTGTTTTTGATGCCAGACTGTTGGCTTCGATGTCCATCACAATAAGGCCTTTGATATTTTCAGGATACCCCAGTTTTCCGGCCATGTCTGAATCCAGCTGTTTTAGTTTGAACCCAAAAGGATCATACCCATCAATTATTTCCATTGTCTCAGGGTCTTGATCCGGCCGCTTGCCAAGTTTAACTTTTACCATTTTTTCTTTACCGTCCCGGATCAGTTTGACCTTAACCGTTTCCCCCACTGATGAGCTGGCAATGGTTAATGTCAAATCCCGGGAGGATTCAATTTTTTTATCATTGATCAGAATGATGACATCTCCCACCATAATCCCGGCATTATCTGCAGGATCACCCTCATACACTTTGGCAACAAATACGCCCTGGGTTTCTTTAATACCGTAATATTCTGCCAGCTGTTCCGTTACATTTTGAATGGCCACCCCCATCCATCCCCGGGAGACCGTTTTCTGCTCTGTCAGTTGATCAATCACACCGGTGGCCAGATCCGAAGGAATGGCAAACCCGATTCCCTGGCCGGATCTGATGATGGCGGTATTGATGCCAATGACTTCACCCGCAAGGTTCAGCAACGGACCACCGGAATTACCGGGGTTAATAGAGGCATCGGTCTGAATAAAATCATCATAGGGACCGGAACCGATGATTCTGCCTTTTGCGCTGACAATCCCTGCGGTTACGGTCTGCTCAAGCCCGAACGGACTGCCGATGGCCACCACCCATGCCCCAACATCTGTTTTTGAAGAACTGCCGAAGTGTAAGGGCATCAAATTTTTTGCCTCAATTTTAATCAATGCCAGATCCGTCATGGGATCCGTTCCGATGAGGGTCGCATCATATTCCGCCTTATCATGCAGGATAACCTTGATTTGATCTGCACCGGCAATCACATGGTTGTTGGTGACAATATACCCGTCTTTGCTGATAATAAAACCAGATCCCAGGCTGCTTTCCTTTCTGTTTTGGGGCCTTTGATTGAAAAAAGGCGCAAAAAAATCTTCGAAAGAATCTCTGTTCCCGCCAAAGGGCTGGCCAAAAAAGTGTTTATACACCCTTCCACCACCTTCAATATTTTTTACCGTCTGAATGTTTACAACACCCGGTTTTGCCTGTTTGGCAAGCTCAGCAAAACTTGCCGGTACCATTTTGACAGGTACGTCACTGGTTTTTGCCATCACCGGAAAAGCCAGCAGGCTAAATATTATCACACCGATCAAAAGTTTATGTATCTGTTTCATCCTACCCTCCCTTAAATAATTAACACCCATGTTACTGACGCTAAATAGTGCCTAACCTAAAATTCCGTTTTTGGGTGAAAAGTTGCCCATATGCAAGGCGCAAGAAATTTTGAAACCGGAGTGTACTATAGTACATGAGGCCCGATCCTATATAATTAGGCAAAATTTTGCAGCAACGCAGCAGATGGGTAAGTTTTCGCCCAAACACTAACTAATCGTAAGAATAACACACAAACATGACAATTAAATGACCTCAATATTACAAGTTGGTAATGTCATTACAAACACGGCACCTTTGCCCTGGCGGCCGGACACATAAATATTGCCGTTGTGCTGCCGGACGATGGTCCGGGCAAGGCTCAGACCCAGCCCTGTTCCGGCACTGGTTCTGGAGGACTCGGCCCTGTAGAACCGTTCAAATATTTTCTCAACATATTCCGGTGCAATCCCAATGCCCGTGTCCTCAATTTTGATGACGGCCTGATGATCCTTTAACGCGGCAATAACCCGTATCCGACCCTTCTCCGGTGTATATTTGATGGCATTGTCCAACAGATTGGAAAATGCCCTTTGCAGCATTTTAATATCGGCAACACAATAGATCTGATCCTGGATAATTTGATCAAAAGCAATCTGTTTATCTTCGGCAAGGGGGGCAAACAGCTCACATGCGTCCCGGATCATTGTGGAAAGATTGGTTTTTTTAAATTTAAAATCCCCTCCTCCTGCTTCAGCCTTTGAGATCACCAGCATGGTATTGATCATATCCAGAACACGGTCTGATTCTTCAATGGTATTGGCGGCCATGGACCGATAGTTTTCCATACTTTCTTCATGAACAAGGGCCAGTTCGGCAAATCCCCGGATTCGTGCAATGGGCGTTTTTAAATCATGGGCAATATTATCACTCATTTCCCGAATGCTTTTTACCAGCGCCCCTATTCTATCCAGCATTGAGTTGAATGTATTTGCCAGATGATCCAGCTCATCCTTGTTGCCGGTTCCAGCCACCCGGGCGTCAAGGTTGCTGCCGGTAATCGTTTGAGCGGTGCTGGCGATGGTCTTCACACCGGACAAGGTTTTTCGAACCAGCAACCAGCCGGAAATGGCGGAGAAAATAATAATAAACCCCATGGCCCCCACAAACACCTTTTTAAACGCCGTTAAAAACCTGGCAGAGGACTCCATGGCAATGCCGGTTTGTAAAATGACATTGGTGGCAACATAACTATAGAGAATCCTGGCTCGTTTCCGGGTTGACGGAATGAGAATGGTTTCAAACAGGTTATTTTTGTTGAGGATCAGCTGTCTCAGCGCAGACTGGCGGACATGGGCATCTTTCCAATAAGACATGTGAGAAGAGGCAAACACTTCACCGGTGGGATAGACAAGTCTGAAAAACATCAGTTTTTCTCCTGCTGTCTGGGCTTCCACCACCGCCAGTTCCCTTGCCCCCATCAATCCGTTTCGGTGAATAACAGCAGAGAATTTAGCAGCATTGTCCAGGAGTTCCTGGTCAATCTGCGTCTGAAGCGTTTGAGAGGCCAAAAAATAAAACAAAACAAAGGCAACACTGGAACAGATGGTAAAAATGCCAGTGAACCACAGGGTTAATCTAAAGGCGATGGTATGGATCATTTTATTTTTCATTAACTCAACTTTCGGAGTGGGTCATTTTTACATGGGGTCAGGCTTGTGTTATTGTCTCAACTTTCGGGGTTGACCATTTTTACATGGGGTCAGGCTTTCTTTATGGCACTTTTTACCCATCTGGTTATGAAATAGTGATAAAAAGCACAATAAAAAAAGCCTGACCCCGTCGATTAAAGCTAAAGTCCGAAAGTTGAGTCATTAAACTTTCAGCACATACCCCGCCCCCCGAACCGTATGAATCAATTTGGGCTCAAATCCTTTATCAATCTTGTCTCTCAGCCTGCAAATCCTGGCTTCAACAACATTGGTCATGGGATCAAAATTATAATTCCAGACATGTTCCATGATCATGGTTTTTGAAACCACCCGTTCCCTGTTCCGCAGCAGATACTCCAGAAGTGAAAATTCAAGGGGCTGCACTTCTATGAGCTGGTCATCTCTTTTGACCTGGCGTTTCAGGATATCAATGCTTAAATCCGCATAGGCGAGCATCACGGGATCCGTAACATTTCCGGCCCGCCGGATAAGGGCCTGTATCCTTGCCAGCAGTTCTGAAAACGCAAACGGTTTGGTCAGGTAATCATCTGCCCCTGCCTGAAGGCCTTTTACCCGGTCATCCACCCGGTCCCTGGCACTCAATATTATAACAGGGGTATTCTTTCGCTCCTGCCGGATTTTTTTAATTAAGGAAATGCCGTCCATTTCCGGCAGCATGATATCCACAATCATTACATCATAGGGGTCTTGCAGCGCCCTTTCAAGCCCCTGGTTTCCCGTTGGGGCATGATCAACAGCAAACCCCGATGATTTAAGCCCTTTTTGAATAAATTGGGCAATCTTTATATCATCTTCAACAACCAGAACCCTCATAATGCCCCCTGTTCTTTTTTCTCCCGATACACCGACCTTACCCATTTAAAACCTACCGGCATTATAAGATATTGGCAACACAAATCAAAGGATTTATAAATGGATTTGATTTTTTGAAGCCAACACGGTAGACTTGCCCCTGATTTTAGCTTTATGAAACAGGATAAAAGGAAAATGTAGTTTTATGAAATATACGTGGTGGCTGCTTCAGATTTTCATGACGCTGGTCTCAATTTTTTTTCTGGTCTTTGGCATTGATCTTTTCGTTGGTGCCTATTCTTTAAAGGATCCTTTCAGCTTTATAATGACATTTTTTGCCGCAAACTTTGTCATATTGATCAGCTTAACCCTGATGGTTACTTTTTTAATTAAAATGATCCGGGTCTATCGGCATATGAACAATCAAACCAATAAAGATGCATCATGAGTCATATTTTCAGCCTGAAAAATATTTCAAAAACCTATGGAGATGACACCCTTTTTCAGGAATTGTCCATTGATTTTAAATTAAATGAACAGCTTGGACTGATCGGAATGAATGGCTCGGGCAAATCCACGTTGTTAAAGCTCATTGCCGGTCAAATCCAGCCGGACACGGGTGAGGTGATGACCAAATCGGGCTTGCGGTTTATCTATCTGCCCCAGGAAGATCAATTTGATCCGGATCTCACCGTGGAACAAATTTTGTACGACAGTATAAACGCCATTTCCCTGGATGATAAAGAGCGCCATAAACGGGTGCAAAGCGCATTGGGCAAAGGGGGGTTTACCGATACAACCCTATTGTCAAACAACTTGTCCGGCGGATGGAAAAAGAGACTGGCCATTACCCGGGCCCTGTGTGGCAAACCCGACATTCTTTTGTTGGACGAGCCGACCAATCACCTTGATATCAATGGTATTTTATGGCTGGAAGACATTTTAACGACTGCCCGGTTTTCATTTATTGTGATCAGTCATGATCGGACCTTTCTTGAAAATACCTGTTTAAATATCATGGAAATCGGCAGGTATTACGCGCCCGGATATTTTAAAATAAACGGTAAATATAAAAAATTTGAACAAGAGAGACAAAAATTTTTAACTGCCCAACAGAAAAAACAGGCCTCTTTATCCAGCAAAATGAGACGGGAGGATGAATGGCTCAAACAAGGGGCAAAAGCCAGAAGTACCAAGGCGAAATACCGCATTGAGCAGGCCCGGGAACTCAAAATGGAACTGATGGCACTGAAAAGCCGAACGCAAACCACTGCCACGGTAAATATTGACTTTCATGCCACCGGCAGACAGACCAAAGCCCTTTTACGCGCCTATAACCTCAAGAAAACCATCAATGGGAAACCCTTGTTTTCTAACATTACCTTTGAGATCGGCCCTGGTTTCTGCCTGGGGATCGTTGGAGAAAACGGCAGTGGCAAGTCGACGTTTTTATCCATACTCGAAAAAAAGATCCTGCCGGACGAGGGCAAGATCGAATGGGCACAAGATTTAAAAATTGCCGTATTTGATCAAACCCGTTCAACATTAAATCTTCAATCCACCTTGAAACAGGCCCTTAACCCGGGCGGTGGCGACAGTGTCAATTATAAAGGCCGGTCCATCCATATCGTTACCTGGGCAAAACGGTTTCTGTTTATGCCGGACCAACTGGATATGCCGGTAAAAAGCCTTTCCGGCGGTGAAAAAGCAAGAATTATCATTGCCAATATCATGTTGACCCCTTGTGATATCCTTCTGCTGGATGAGCCCACCAATGATCTTGATATTTTGTCCCTGGAAGTCCTTGAAGACAGTATACGGCAATTTCCCGGCGCCGTGATCATCGTGTCCCATGACCGTTACCTGATGGACGCGGTCTGCCACCGGATTTTATATTTTGATCCTGTTGCAGAAGCCAAATTTTTCAAAGACGTTCAGCAGATCATGACCTATCGCAGCACCCTCAGGGAAAAACCGAAAAAAGTCCAGCAGACAAAAGAAAAAAAACAAGCGACCCCCATGGGGTTTTCCTATAATGATAAATACGAGTTAGACCATATCGAAGAAAAAATCCTGGCAGCAGAAGAGGAGGTGGATGGCCTGACCATGAAAATTCAAGATCCAGACATTATCCGTCAACCTGAACGAATGGGCCACTATTGTTCTCTGCTCAAACAGACCCAGGAACAGGTGCAGACCCTTTATGACCGGTGGGAGGTGCTGGAAGCAAAAAAGCAAAGTGCAGGCAGTTGAAACACTTGACCAAAACGGGGTCAGGCTTGTGTTATTGCACTTTTGACCACAACCCGAACGCTCAGGGGTCCAAACGTGCCAAAGTATCAATAACGCAAGCCTGACCCCGTAACCATGAAATTATGTTGCGATTTTTAAAATTTACAGGTAAGTTTTATACACTTTTTTAACTCAACTTTCGGAGTTGGTCATTTTTACATGGGGTCAGGCTTTCCTTATGGCACTTTTTAACCGTCTGGTTATGAAATAGTGATAAAAAGCATGGAGCCTGATAAAAGATTCAGCCTCCAATAAAAAAAGCCTGACCCCGTTGATTAAAGCTAAAGTCCGAAAGTTGAGTTCTTAACAATTGAACAGGATATCAATGATGAATGTTAAATCACTTGTATGGTTCATTGGTTTATTGGTTTTTTCTTCTGCGTATGCAACTGCCCAGGAGATGACAGGAGAAATGCTGGCCCAACAAATCTTTGACCGGGACAGAGGGAAAAATTCCGTTTCATCCGCACAAATGGTGCTTATCAGTAAAAATGGGCATAAACGGACCCGTCAGTTTACAACGATACGGTTGTTGGAGGGAAATCTTGAGCGGCAGATCATCCGGTTCACAACACCTGCCGATATAGACGGCACAGGCTTTTTAACCATTGAAAAACCGGGATGGGAAACCGAACAATTCCTGTATCTGCCCGGCCTGAAAAGAACCCGGAGAATTGTCAGTTCCCAGAAATCCAGCCGGTTTGTCAACAGTGACTTCACCTATGAAGATATGGAACGTCATCCTGTGGACGATTACACCTATCAAATTACCGGAAGTGAACAAGTGAATCATTTAGACTGTTATGTTTTGGAAAGCCGTCCCAAGAAAGGAACAGAGTCCCAGTACAGTTTAATTGTAAGCCGGGTTGAAAAGCAGTCCCGTGTAGCGGTATCTGCCGAATATTTTGATCAAAAGGGAAGGCATATCAAAACATACAAGGTGCTCAAACTGGATCGGGTTCAGGAATTCTGGACAGAATTAACCGTGAGCATGGAAGACCATAAAAAGGGTCATAAAACCTATTTAAATATTGATAATATACGGTATAATGGTGACATTGATAAAAATATGATCAATAGAAAAAGTCTTGAAAATTACTAATATGTCTCGTTTATTGCTTCATTTCATTGTTACTGCCCAAAAATCATGTGGTGTCCTTTTATTTGCCGTTCTTCTCATCTCCCTGGTGATGTCAACAACGTCTTTTGCTGGTGAATCAACCATAAAACCGGTTTTCCTCCTCTCTGAAAACACGGAACCCTCGTCAAACAAAGCCCCTGCTATATCATTTGATGATACAATACCGGATGATCTTTTCAGTCCCGCTGAACCTGCTCCAGAAGCCTCTGATCTTGACCTGTCAGGTGCGCTGCACATGAGAACCACCTTTCAAACCCAACAGGATACGGCAGTCGAAAATAACATCAGCCTGAGAAACAGACTCATTTTAGAAAGTAAATACAAAAACATGCTCACCGTATCCGCTATTTCCGACTATATATTCTTTGGAAGTGAGGATAAAACAGATGATTATGACCTCGATCTTTGGGAAGCCAAATGGCAATATACGGATCATCATTTTGGCGTTTCCATTGGCCGGCAGATCATCCGCTGGGGAAAAACAGACCAGATAAGCCCTGTTGACACCCTGAATCCCCAGGATATGCGAGAATTTATCCTCCCTGAATATGAAGACCAGAAAATCCCCGTCTGGATGGCGGACCTTAGTTTCTTTTTTGACAAGTTTACGCTGGAAGGGGTTTTTATTCCCATTTTCGAAGAATCAAAAATTGATTACTTTCAAACCAACTGGTCGGTATTCGGACATATAAAAAAAGAAATAGACCGTACTGCCCTTCCCCAGGCCTTGAAAACCTACTTTAATGACCTGCAGGTGCATGAAAAAGATCCGGAAACAGACGCTGAATTCGGCCTGAGACTGACCACCACCATCGGCGCTGCAGATCTTGGACTGACCTTTCACAGAACAAACGAGGATACGCCTTATTTTAAAAGCTTTCCCGTAAAAAACATCCGGGTAGATGGTAGTTTTTCACCGGAAAACCTGGCCTCAGTATTGGGCGGTGCCATTCCAACCAATGAAAGTATTGAAGTTGAATATAAAAGAACCACTATCGCCGGTTTTGAATTTGAAACCACGCTTGGGGATTTTGGGATAAGGGGGGAAGCGGCCTGGCAGGAAAATGAATCTTTCCTGACATCCTCACTGACCTCCATAAGAACCCCCACGGTCATTTATATCATCGGATCTGACTATACAACCCGGGGAGATGTATACCTTAACCTGCAGTTTGTTCACAAACATATTGCCGATTACACGCCTGAAATCCTGTATTTTGATCGGAACACGTATACCTTTCTGGGAGAAATCAGCCGGAATATTATTTCAGACTGGCTGGAAGCCAGCCTGGAATTTTCAAAGACCATGAACACCAATGAATGGTACCTCTCCCCACAGTTCAAATACACCTACATCACCAACCTTGAATGCCGTATTGGCGCCGGTCTGTTCGCAGGAGACACGGATACATGGCTGGGACGGTTTAAAGATAACGATCTGCTGTTTTTTAATATTTCATACCAATTTTAAACGACTATACAATACCCAGATCAATGGCCTTTATAACCTGTTTTGCCTCTTCAAATTCCCCATCTTTTTCAATGGCCTTTTGAAAAAACCGTTTTGCCGCTGTAGCGTCTTTCATATCCAGGTAGAGCCGTCCAATATTATAATAGATATAGGGTTCATCCGGATGGACCTTTAAGGCCTTTTTGTACTGGTTTAATGCGGTTTGTGAATCTCCTTTTTTTCGATACAGCACCCCAAGGGTATTAAATACATTTAAAGAGGTTGTACCCGATTCAAGCAGTTCATTGAGAACCCCTTCTGCAGCGCCGATTTTATCCGTATCCATATATATTTCAGCGGCCAGGTGCATCACCTCTTCTGCCTTTGCAAAATCCCCCATGAGCCGATATACCCGTCCCATTTCTTCATATGCTTTGGCAAAAAGCCGGTCCAGCCGGGTGGCCATGGAAAACGCCTCAATGGCTTCCAGATGTTTTCCCTGAGCTGTTTTAATGTACCCGATATTAAAATAGTATTCTGGATTTTCTTTTTGACTGATCAGTGCGGTAAAGACCTCTATAGCCTTATCATATTCCTTCTCCTGTATGAATCGAAGTCCGGCATCAAATGTTTCCCGGGCCTTCTGGATCACCGGTGAAACAATATTTTCAAGGGCAGACTGTATCTTGCTGCGCATTTTTTTTTCATCAAACGGTATCACAAAAAGGCCGGTTACGCCGGTCTGTCCGGCCTTCATGACTTTCATTTTTGTAAACGCCTTGTCAGTCAGAAAAAAGGGAATATCAGCAAAGCTGTCTTCCTGGCGGATAATTTTAAGCAATGCAAGACCGGACATTTCTTTCATTTCATAGGCGGCAATGACACAATCAATCTGCCTGTTTTTTAAAATTCCCCAGGCACTGCCGCCGCCATTGGCCGGCAACACCTGATCAAACCCAAATGTACTGACAATGGTTTCCAACTGGGATAATGTGGTTTTGTCATCGTCAACTAACAGAATCTGCTGCTTCTCCATCCAACACCCTATAACCTGTCTAAATATGGTTTTATCTTTTTGCTCCCGGAATTTGTCTCCAAACAAACCCGATCACTATATGCTTTTTTAAGTTGATACACAATCTTTGGATCATAGGTATTGGAAAATTGATAGATGAAAAACCGTAAAGACGTGTCTGCGTATTTGCCCATGAGGGCCGCCATTTCATGGCAGCAGATGTCTCGATTGACTGTTGGGGCAAACGCGATGTGATCAAGGAACAGCTCGCCCCAGGTATTGGAAATCAGGAACTCCGCCTTATGGATATGCGATGCAGTATAGAACAATAAAATCATCATCTTTGACCAGGATGCATCCCGTTCATACCCTTTATCTGACAACGGCTTTAATGGCTGAAATGCCATATATAATGCATCCGCGTCCAGGGGGCGGTCACTGGATGCCAACAGCGGCGAATCCCCTTGAAAATTCAAAGATGCCGTCTGTCTTCGGTAGAGCTGATTTTCTAAAATCCATCCCAAGACCCCCAGGAAGTGGGGATGTTGATAAAGCCCATGGACACGTTGACCGTCTTTTGTCTGAACGTCCAGGTCCCATGCCCTTGTTTTTTTTATCATATCCAGGCACGCGACAGGGCTTCGTTTTAAATAGGTTGAACACTCAGGGATTTTGTTGGCACTTTTTCGCAACCGTTCCCGTGTTTTATTTTTTAACAGGACCCAGTTTTTTTTTTCAGGCCCGGTTTCCAGCCGATGATGGATATTGCCGGTTTTCTTAATGGCGTGATTCACCATTTGGGCCAACCGCTGAATACAGGTTTTTTCCAAGAGCAATTTTTCCGACTCAGCCCAGTTTGAATGGGATAACAGCTTTGTCACCTGGTGCTTATTCAAATTCCAGGTGCGGATATATCGATCCAGCAACAACGATTTTGGGGTATTTTTATCCGGCATTTTTACATTGGGATACCCGCATAATCTTAAAAAAATGGCATTCTTTATCAGGTTAATGCCGTTGGGGTCTTCAACCGCATGAAATTCGAGAATCTGGTCAAAAAGCGCTTTATAGGGATCAACCCCATAATCATCAATCCCGGCTGTTGAATACCCCTGTTTTATCTTTTCACACAATAAAACAGGGGGTAATATCCGGCTGAACCCATAACAATAAATCATTGTGGCTTTGATAAGGGCCTTAATCGGATCGGATCTGGATTTGGAAATATGCCACAAAAGACCTTTTAGCACCTCTTCAACGGGGATGGCGCTTATCTGTCCCAGATCGATCAAATCATCGTACATGGATAAGATCTGTGCGGTAATGCCGTCTGCATTTAATGCGGCATGGGTTGACAGTTCCGCCAATGTCGGTAAAACAGACCAGACAGGGATTTTACCGGCAATCATTAAAAATGTTCTGTAAAATTCTTCCTTTAAAAATATCTTTGGTGCAGTAAACGTCTCCTCACCCTTAAACGGGGCATAACAATTATGTTTAATGTCCCTTTGATCCATTATAAAAAAGGTGACTTCCTGATCATAGGCTTCCCTGCAGTATCTTGACAGGCTATCCAGTTTTTTTTCAAAGCGACCATAGCGGTCTTTGGAAAATTTCTTTTTATCGATGATCACCCAGTAATCAAAATCCGACCCCCGGGACTGGGTAAAGGTGCCGATGCTGCCAATATGATAGAATCCAAGAATGGCCGGGGTATCGATGTGATTATCGTCAATCACCGTTTTGGGAAAAAGGTTGTTTTTCATCCCCTCTTTATAAAACCCTGTTTTTTCGAAGTTCCAGATTCCATGGGCACAAACCCCAGTGCCGGTAAAACCGGGGTATCCCGATGAATTGATGTGCAACAGAAACGGTATTTTTATAAAAAGTTCTAATTTCTTTCCGGTCAAATGGCGAACAGCCTCCCTCATCCGGACCATGTTATAATTGGAGAAGGCAGATCGGTTGTTCTCAACCTGCGTTTTCAAATCAATCAATATGTTTTTTGCCGTATCGATACCCATACCTTTGTGGTAATACAAACCCATTGAAAAGAGCAAAAAAAAAGGCTATTATTTTCTCAACTTTTGGTCTTTAGCTTTAATGGACGACTCCGAAAGTTGCGTTATTATAGTGTCGAATACAAGGGTTTTTCAAGTTTTGTTTTTATTGTGGAGAGATAATGACCGATGATACAGCCCCCCATGCCGGTATTGATCTGGATTTGATCGATTTATCCAAAGCTGGAACCCCCTCTTTTTTTCAAAGTCATTTCAATTTGAACAAAGACAAAATAGATTACAAAGCCTTTGTTAAAAGCATTTCAGAAAAAATGCTTGAAAACGAGTCTTTTTTATCCTTTTCAGCCCAGATCAAAGATGTGAATAATATTTTGAAAATGAAGTACGCTTCTACCCGGGACATAGCCGATGTTATTTCAATGGATGGGGCCCTGACAACCCAGTTGTTGAAACTTGTCAATTCTTCATTTTATGATCAGGTCCCACACAAAACAATGGCAACAATTTCAGAAGCCATGATCATCCTGGGCACAGAAGAAATAAAACTGGCAGCAACCACGCTTAAAATTTATGCCCTCTTACAGGAGATGGCAAACATTAAGACCTTAAAGGCCAAAACACACAAAGCCCTGCAACGAAGCATCATTGCCCGTCAAATTGCCTTGGACAACGGTATCAAAGATGCCGAAACCATTCAAATCAGTACCATGCTGTATGATTTTGGTGAATATCTGGTGGCCTTATTTTCACCGGAGGTCTATATCCGTATCGAATTGTGCGCAGAGGAAAACAACCTGTCCAGGGAACAGGCATCCAAATCCATCATTGGCCAGTCCTACAGCGCCCTGGGACGATTTGTCGTATCAAAATGGAACCTGCCCGCAGCTATCCTGAATGCCATGAAACCAATCACAGATTTTAAGGGTGTCAGCGACAGACTGACCATTGAGGAACGCCAGCGGATTATTTGTTCGTTTTCAAATGAGCTGTGCTATATTGATTTGTCCCTGGGAGGGGACCATGCCCGAAAAAAAATAGAGGAGATCACGGAAAATTACAAAAATTTTCTTAACATCCCACCATCAAAATCCCTCGACCTCTTAAAATACGGGGACACTTTACTTATCTTTTTTTAATATTCGGGGACACTTTTAATATTCGGGGACACTTTACTTATCTTTCTTTTTAGGCCCGGGTTTTTCAGGTTTGAGTTTTCGATCCAAGAGGAGCTCAATTCTATCAATAAAAGAATCGACTCCTAATGGCCGCCCGGTTCGTTCATGTTTCCTGAACACTTCTATTTCAGAGGTATGAACATCAATAGGATTGGTAGTCTTCATCGCTGAAAAATATCTGCTGGCGCCTGTTTCCCCGCTGCGTTACATGATGGGGAATTCCCGGCGCGACTGCTCTTGCGATTCGGGCCATACTGAGAATGAATCAGATATTCTGGCTTTTGTCAATAATTATGTAAAGTGTCCCCAGATTAAAAGCAGATTACAGATTAGCGGAGTAAGCTAATTCCAATCCGATCAATATGATCGATCAAATCTTTATTTGAAATCGATTCATAATGAACAATATCAACATGATAAGGGATTAACAATTTTTGGTTAAAACTGGTTTTTAATCCGGCAACCAACTCAAAGGAAATATTCTTTCCTTTTATCGCAAGATCTATATCAGATCCTTTTTTAAAATTTCCTTTTGCCCGGGATCCAAAAATGATGATATCACACACTTCGCTGTGATTTGACATTTCCGACAGGATCATTTTAATGATATGTTTTTCTATGCCAAACATTATTCTTTTAATAAAAACGCGTAGACCTGTTCAATGGCCTGATAATATTTTCCACAAATCATTTGAACCGCTTTGGTAAAAATTTCATCACTATAGGTATGTGCCATCAAATTTCTTTGTTCCAGCATTTCAAGCCAGGTTTCTCCATCCTCAATTATTTCGTATTCAAAGGCTTTCTTAATAACCTCCCTTGGATATTTTACATCCACATTTTTAGCTTCAAGAAAATCCTTGAGTGTTTTCCAGGCTAACTCAAACGTATATTCAAATCTCTGAACCATTCCTTCTTTTTCCAGGACAGAGAGTTTGTCAACAACTAAGACAGCATCCGAAAATTGCTGATAGGCTTTTTTAAAATTCTTAAACCGCTGCTTCCAACGAATATCTTCCATATTTGATGGACTCCTTTGGTTTATTAGGGGGACACTTTTATTAGGGGGACACTTTACTTATCTTTCTTTTTAGGCCCGGGTTTTTCAGGTTTGAGTTTTCGATCCAAGAGGAGCTCAATTCTATCAATAAAAGAATCGACTCCTAATGGCCGCCCGGTTCGTTCATGTTTCCTAAACACTTCTATTTCAGACGCATGGACATCAAGATCTAAAAAATTTTCCCAGGGTTTATTTACCAGTTCCAGCAATGGTTTTGTTTTCACAAGGATATTATCCTTGCCGTTCAGATGCGGACCAGCACTGCTCCAACACCACTCCTCAGGTCTTTTAACCAAACCAGCCCGGACTGGATTTAATTCTATATATTTTGCACATGAGAACAAATACTTTTCGTCCATGATAAAGGATGAAAATCTCCCCTGCCATAAATGACCACGCCATCCTTCCCGGAAATTGATTCGTCTTGTATAGCGTCTGTGGGCTTCACCTATCGCAAGGTTCAATCCATCCTTTGTTTCAGGCACAGCAATTAGATGAATGTGATTTGGCATAAGGCAATAACACCAGATTTCAACTTGATGTTTCATGCACCATTCTGACATCAACTCCAAATAGGATTGGTAGTCTTCATCGTTGAAAAATGTCTGCTGGCGCCTGTTTCCCCGCTGCGTTACATGATGGGGAATTCCCGGCGCGACTGCTCTTGCGATTCGGGCCATACTGAGAATGAATCAGATATTCTGGCTTTTGTCAATAATTAAATAAGGTGTCCCCGAATAAAATCACATGCCCCAGACCATAATATCCCGGCCTTTGTAATTTCTTTTTTCCGAAAAAATTTTTTCATCCCAGGAAATATCATCACCCCTATTGAATATTACAAGATGACCGTCCGAACTGCCACACCTTTCCATATACCTGGCTGTCTGCGCAAGACCCTGCTCAATGGTCTTTTCAAGGCTTTTATATAAAATCTTAAGTTCTATGATGGTTTTTTGAATATCACGATTCCCTTTGTTCCAGATCACAAGCAGATCGGTACGCATCCTGCCAAGGCCATATTCACGCTCAATTCTTCCCCCGGAATTTACTATCCTTTGAAGAAAAGCCTGGAGCAAAAGCTGAGGACCGGCCTCTTTATAGCTGAACCGTTCAATCCAGTGCTCGGAATGCTCCCTGAAAAATTCCTGAAACTCAATCAAAAGCTTATTCGTATCAAGGCTGCCATCCGCTTTTACATACCAGAGAGTTTCAAAACTCATCATTTCCTGGGTTGTCGCCACCAGCATACGAGGTATAATCTCAGTATATATTGGATTACTGATTGCCACATGGGGTTTCCGCCGGATAAGACCCAGATCATACACATAGTCCAGATCATCAACTGAGATATTTGATGCCCCGGGCATACCCATGAGAACCGGTTCCACAACACTTCGCACCCGCTCCTCTTTCAGTTTGTCTGCAAGCTGGTCAAGATGGGTTTCCCTCCTGAGAATAAGCGACTCCTTTGCCTGGGTTATCATATCCTCAGCGATAGGGGTTGACCGGTCCCTACCCTCTTTTAATTTAAAACAGACCTCATAGGCTAAGGCAGATACAAGCCAGGGCTGCCCCAAAGTATACGCCCAGATACGGTCCACTGCAGCTCTGGTAAACGTCTGCCCGGTCTCGTTTGTATGCTGAGTCAAAAGAGATTCAACCTCATTCTTAGTAAAATCTCCAAGTCTTAATGACTCAGCCTTTATATTAAATGCACTGCCCCCTGTTATCACTGATTTATCTTTGTCTGAATGGATCCTGTAATCCCTGACATCCCTGACACCGCAGAGAATAATGGATTGGGGAAAATTTGCCGGCCGCTTGTCATACCCTGATCTTATCTGCCTTAAAACCGAAATCAACGTATCCCCCACAAGGGAATCAATCTCATCGATTATCAAAACGACTGGCCTGGAGCTGTTTGCTGCCCATAAACTTAAAATTTCATTTAATGCTGAAAACGCATTATTCGTTTCAAACACCCGAGGTCGTATTTTGTCTATGAAATCATCATTTAAAATATTTATAGCTCTGGAACTTAGATCTGCTACGATTGTATGAATTCCAGCTACAACATCTTCCCTTACTGCCTGGGCAGCTTCCACATTCATATATAGCGCATGATATTTACCCGCTTGGTTAAGGTGCTCCATCAAGGCAAGCATACAGGTTGTTTTTCCTGTCTGCCGGGGTGCATGAAGGACAAAATACTTTTCCTGGTCAATGAGCATTAAAATATCATCAAGATCAAACCGCTCAAGCGGAGGAATCGTATAATGCTTTTTGCTTTTACAAGGCCCGGCCGTATTAAAAAAACGCATGAGTATATCCAAACAACTAAACGGTTGACTTAATATATCAAACTTATGAAAAATTGAGTTTTTATGCAAGTTTTATTGATGGATAGCAGCAATTCTCAGCCCCATACGGTTTTGAATTTTAGAACGTCTGGTTTACATGATGGGGAATTCCCGGCGCTACTTGCCCTTGCTTTTCGTCCCACATTAAAAAGGAATCAAATCCTATAGCTGTCGTCGATAATTGAGTACGGTCCCCCGAATTGAAATGAAAACAATAATTGACTTTACCCATAGATGTAATTACAATAGTTACATCTTCAATTAACACTAATTTTAGGAAAATTAATCATGGAAAAACAAATCCGTACAAGGGATATTAAACTTATCCCTATTGGAAATTCCAAGGGAGTTCGCATCCCCAAAACACTCCTTCAAAAATATGGTTTTCACAACTCTCTTTTGCTTGAAGAAACAGACAAAGGACTGCTGCTTAGGAAGAAAGACGATAATAAACTTTCCTGGGAAGATACCTATAAAGCAATGGCCAATGAGAAAGAAGAGTGGGGCAATTTTGACAACGTACTTCTTGACGGACTAGAAGATGAAGACTTTGAATATTAAAAGGTATGCAATATATTTTGCTGACCTCAATCCCACAATAGGAAGCGAAATTAAAAAACCGCGTCCTGTTGTCATCATCAGCCAGGATGAAATGAACACACATTTAGAAACGGTTGTTGTATGCCCTTTAACCTCAAAACTTCACCCACAATGGAGAACCCGTCTCCAGATCACCTGTGCAAATAAAAAGGCTGAAATCGCAGTGGATCAAATACGCACCATTAGCAAACAGAGATTGAAAAAGAAACTCGACACCCTGTCAAACACCACCGCCGCTCAATTAAGAAAGCTTATAACGGATATGTATGGAGAATAAACTTTTCTTCAAGGGCTATCCAACACCGTCACAATTAAGTAAGATGTTTCCCGAATTGGAATTGAACCGAATTAAAATTAAAAGATTATAGCTGTCGTCAATAATTGGGTAAGGTGTTTCCCAAATTATATGATTAAATATTTGACATTTATAATCAATAGTTTTATTTATACTTAAAACTATTTTATTTCTAATACCAAGCAGCAACACCTAAACTAAAGTGGGTATCTGTGATAAGAGATTACATAAAACGAGAAGGCTACATCAATAAAATAGCGCCATTTATAAATAAGGACATCATTAAAATACTGGTGGGTCAAAGGCGGGTCGGAAAAAGTTATATGCTTTTCCAACTCATTGATCACATCAAAAATATTGATGAACGTCACCATATTATTTATATAAATAAAGAGATGCATGATTTTGAATTCATTAAGAATGCTGTCGAGTTACTTGATTATATCCATAAAAAAACGGATAAAAAACGTAACAACTATGTTTTCATAGATGAAATCCAGGAAATTCAGAACTTTGAACGAGCAGTTCGCAGCCTTCTGGCTGAAGGTGGATATGATATATATTGTACAGGAAGTAATGCAAATCTTCTTTCCAGCGAAATAGCGACACACCTTGCCGGAAGATATTTGGAATTTGAAATATTCTGCTTGTCTTACGATGAATTTTTAATTTTTCACAAACTTGAAGACAGTCATAATGCTCTGTTAAAATACATTAAATATGGTGGACTTCCCTTTCTTATACATCTCAAACTTGAAGATCATATAATTTATGACTATTTAAACAATATTTATAAAACAATTTTGTATAAAGACATTATAGCCAGGCATAGTGTACGCAATACTGCTTTCCTTGAACGATTGGTTGAGTATCTTGCAGATAACACTGGAAGCTTGGTTTCAGCAAAGAAAATCAGTGATTTTTTAAAATCACAAAAAATCAATATTTCTCCCAATGTTGTGTTGAATTATCTTTCATATCTTTCAAATGCTTTTTTCATTTTTAAAGTTCAAAGAGCTGATATTCAAGGGAAAAAAATATTTGAAATCGGAGAAAAATACTATTTTGAAGATATAGGGCTTCGACATGCCGTAAGAGGATATCACCAGAACGATATTAATAAAATCCTTGAGAATTTAGTCTTCCTTCATCTCAAAATATCAGGATATTCAGTTCACACCGGCAAACTTAAAGACAAGGAAATTGATTTTGTCTGCACCAGAGGAGATGAAAAGCTCTACGTCCAGGTTGTATATCGCATAACAGATCAAAAAGTTCATGCAAGGGAATTTGGCAATTTATCCATGATCAGGGATAATCATCCAAAGATTGTTGTATCAATGGATGAAATGATGGGGCAAGGATACAAGGGTATTAAACATTTACACATAAGACAATTTCTATCCCAAGACAGAACATAAACTTCAAATCTCCAAATACCCTTCCCGGCCGGTTTCCCTCAAACCAAACAGATATAATTCCATATATCTGTTACAGGCTAATAAATCCCTTAATAATTAGGTAAGGTGTCCCCGGAATAAAAGAGGTGTCCCCGGAATAAAATTATTCTTTGATAATAAATTCTTCCAGTTTTTCAAACAGCGAATCCGGCCATTGTTCGGCATGCAAAAAAAGGTCTTTTTCTTCTTCGGTCAGGCTTTCTTTAATACTGGGCGGTAAACTGTCATAGGACATCTGTCGTTCTTTATCGATTTTCTTTTTAGCGTTCATTTTGTGTTCCTTTAGGATTCTTTTGGTCTTCATTTAATGGTCATTTTTAAGCACACAGCCTTGAAATCAAATAAGTCACTGCGGTTTCAACCCGCAGGATTCTGGGTCCGATGTGACAGGATAAAAACCCCTGTTTTTCCAATGTGTCCACTTCAATATCAATAAACCCCCCTTCGGGTCCGATCACAAGGATTGTCTCCCTGTCTACACTTGAAGGACAAAGGGTTGACGTTTTCGGATGGGCGGTGATACACAACCGGTCCGTTGACATCATTGGCAGTTCTTCGGTGACAAACCGGGTAAAAAACCGCCGTTGGTAAATTTGGGGCAATATTGTATCCCGGCTTTGTTCCAGACCCAGGACCATCTGATCTCTCAGATGATCCGCATTCAGCCAGGGGCTTTGCCAGAAACTTTTTTCCACTCGCCATGAATTGATCAGATAAATCTGCTTCACCCCCAGGCTGGTGACACTCTCAATGATCCGTTTGAGCATTTTCGGTCTGGGAAGGGCCAAAACAAGGATTAACGGCAAGGGCTTTGGCGGATCCGTATCCAGACGAACAGTCATTTCAAGGGAATCATCTGATATCCGGGTAATCCGCCCCGTACCGATTCGATCATTTAAAAGGCCGCACACCAACTGATCACGATCCTTGATCTTGTTGACGGACATCAAATGCTCAAACCGCCTGCCCGTGATAACCACACGGTCCGGGTCGATAAAATCCTTTGTTTCCAAAAGCACCAGGTTCATATTAAAACGTGACCACCTCATTGTTCCGAACTAGGGTATTGAATTTTTTTTCCCAGTTTTCCCCGCCTTTAAGGAACGCCAGTTCCTGGGCCAGATGGACGGGAGTTATTCGTTGATGTCGACCCAGTCCCTGGAGGCAGGACGGACAATTGGTTAATATTTTATGAAACGTTGATGGCCCATTTTCTTGTTGATCGGTTTGCTTTTTCAGAATTTCTTTTTCCAGGGCATTTTTCTTTCGTTCCAGCATGCCATTGGTAATATCCGGCCGGGAAAGTGCCAGGGTACCCGCCTCTGAGCAGCAGTAGGGAACCTGTTGAATGATATTGTCCCTGCAATGCCGCTTTAATACGTCCATGGCCGTGTCCTTTAAAGAATCATGACACGGCTCATGGTACAGGTAATCTTCATGAAACACCAGGGAATCATCCCGTTTGAGCACATAGTCTGAAATATCTTGAACCGCACACTCAAATATGCCGGCTGCATCCATATCATTGAGGGCTTCCATACAGGTGCCGCAACTGACAATACAGGCATCAATGGTCAAATCCTGGAACATGTCCCGTATCTGGCTCAGAACAATGATATTTTCCAGGGTCATCCGGTCATGGTCGGACCGTTTGCCATTGACAAGAAAGGGATACCCGCAGCACAGGTTAGACGGGGGTAAAATCACCCGGGTCTGATTTTCCAGCAACAGAAAAATGGATGCCATGGAGATCTTTGAAAACACCCGTTCACTGCCGCATCCGGGAAAATAAACGACAGTGGCATGCGCCGGTCCTTCCGGTTCCAGAACAACGGCTTGATGATTACCGGTATCCGGTAAAACAGCCCGCAACGGTTTTGCATCCGGTTTCGCCACAGGGGATTGGAGCAGTTGAAACCATCGTTTTTGACCCAGACCCGTGTGTCTTTTCAACGGTGATACCCCCTTTGTTACCGTGCGCTGGACACGGCCCCCCATCCCCAGAAAAGCGGTCCTCAATACCGGATTGAGATGGTTGTTTTTACAGGAAAGAAAGCCCAGGGTAAATCGGGTGCCCAGGGCCGTATGCTTAAATCCCCTGTTTTCAAGTATCTCCCGTTCTTTGATGGCAATGCGGCCGGAATCGATATTGACCGGGCATTCCTTAAAACACTTGTGGCAGATGGTACAATGATCCGCGATCTGTTCAATCTTTTTTAATATCTCAAACCCGGTGGACTGGGTTCTCTGGGTAATGTACAGCAAGGCCTCAATCAACGATCCCAGGGACAGATTTTTATTTCTCGGGTGGAAAAACATATTTTTAGCCGGGTAAAACACCGGACATTTGGGTTTGCACCTGCCGCACCGGACACAATGGGCAATCTCCATGGCCAGGTCTGACAACGACCCGTGGTTTAAAATCCTGGCCTCAAGTTCCAGCAGGTTAAAAGAGGGGGTAAACACTTTTTGAATAATGTCCGGATCAAGCAGCTTGCCAGGATTCATGAGTCCGTTGGGATCAATGCTTTTCCGGTAGTTGGTAAACCGATCGATGCTCGCCTGGTCCAGATATTTAACCTTTGTGATGCCGATGCCGTGTTCGCCGGAAACCACCCCGTTCAATCGAACCGCCTTTTCCATGATGTGGTCGGCCGTTTGATGGGCCCGTTCCATCATCTGGCGGTCATTGGACAGCACCGGTATATTGACATGGACGTTTCCATCACCGGCATGCATATGGGTGGCAATGACAATCAGCCTTGCCTTTGTCTGTTCATAAATCCGGGTCACAATGTCAATGACCAGGGTATAGCCGCGTAAACTGGCAATGACCTCCGTGTAGAAATTTTTCGTATGAATCCCGGCCTCCAACGCATCCCGGGACGCTATCTCCAGTTTTTTCCGGGTACGGTAGGCCAGGTCCTTGGCCTGCCCTACCCGTTTCTGCAGCAGTTCGGGATCTGCCAGGGGCACGGCCGTATCCAGGTAGGCAACAATGTTCAGGATCACCTGGGTCTGGTTGAATTTTTTCTCTTGAAGATTATACTGGTCCACGAACCGTGCAAACTCAGCCAATGCATCAATGGGCAAGACAATGTCTTCATTCAATTTAAATGCGTTGGTATGGGCTGCGATGGCCCCCAGGCGCTTCCTGTCCTGCCAGAACCGCTGGGCCTGGGTCTCGTCCCTGGCCATGGTCAACCCGGTCTTGTCATAGGGGTCGAGAATCGCTTCAAGGGTTTTAGCCCCGGCCTGCAAGCGTTCCTTGTCATTGGACACCATATCCACCAGCAGCACGGCAATCAGCCGGGTGCCCACGGATGTTTTGGTCTTGTACTGGATGGCCTTGACGTATTCTTCATCAAAATGCTCCAAGGCCATCAATGCCGGGTCCTGGTTGGAGAATGCCCGGGAAATATCGGCAATGACTTGTCCTGCCTGGCTCATATCGTTGCCAAAAAACTCAATGCAGCAGGTCTGTTTAAATTGAAATTCAGGATAGAGGATAAACCTGGCAGAAGTGATAATCCCGTCACATCCCTCTTTTTGAAGTCCCAAAAGCCCGTTCAAGGTCTTATTGGTCACATCTTTGCCCAGCCCTTTTTTGCGCAGTTGATCTGCCCGCAAGCCAATGGTCTGAACCAATTGTCCATCAGGAGAATAAATATCAAATACAACCCGATCCCGGGGTAGGGTTTTCCGTAACGGATGGTCGCGCCGCTTAACCGTGTAGGCGATCCCATCGGGCATGGTGATGTTATAGGACAGCACATTATCAATGGCCGTACCAAACAATACCGCTTTTTTCCCACCGGCATTTTCCGACAAATTCCCCCCAATGGTGCAGGCCCAGGCGCTGGTGGGATCTGTGGCAAAGATAAACCCGTTCTTGTTGGCCACGTCAATGGCATCCTGGGTGATCACCCCGGCCCCCAGTGTGATGGCAGCATAGGGAGTGTTGTCTTTTATCCTTTCATGCTCAATGTCGGAGATGTGATTCAACTTTTCCGTATTGATCATGACACAGGAAGGGGTCAGCGGCGTTGCCCCGCCGGTGAGGCCGGTGCCGGCCCCCCGGGGGATGATATGAAAGCCCAATTGTTCAATGATTTTGACAAGCCGTGGCACCTGGGATTCTTTGTCCGGACGCAGCACCGCAACCGGCGTGAACCGTCGCCAGTCCGTGGCATCCGTGGCATGGGCCGTCAGCGTAAACGGATCAACATAAATATTATCGTTGCCAATGATGGGGGACAGCTGTTTTAAGAGCATCTTCTGATCAGACCCGATGGTGTTGATCTTCGTTAACAGCCGATTCATTTCAAACTTACAGCGATCAAGCACCACTAGAACGTCGGCTTGTCTGGCAGTCTGTTCAATGACGGCCAGATCGGTTTCCAGTTCATTGAACAATCGCTTTTTGAGCGTTGGACGTTCCACCAGTTCCTGGAAAAGAAACGGATTTCTCTGGATAACAAACAGATCCCCCATAACCCGGTGAAGGAGTCTGGAGGATCTGCCACTCTCCTGTTTGCGATCAAGGGCCCGAATGACAGTGCACAGCTTAGATCCAAAAAGATGGGTGATAATCTGATCATCGTCGGCCGAGGTGTAGTTATAGGGTATCTTTCTTGTTGGATCCAGCATTTCTACACGATCGGGCTACAATTCAAAGGTTTGCATACTGACCACAAGTTCCAGGTCTGCAATTTCCTTGACCACTTCAGGGGGAACCGGCGTGTCCGTTGTCAGGAAAATAATATTTCTATCCCCGTCATCCTCTCTTCCCACCATCATACGGGATATATTGATATGGTGCTTGCCCAGGGTAACCCCCATTGAACCGATGGATCCGGGTTTGTCCAGATTATGGATCAAGGCCAGGTGTCCCTCGGGAATCACTTCCAGCCGGAATTTATTAATCCGGACAATTCTGGCATCATCTTTGCCGAAAATGGTCCCTTCAAGGATATTGGTCTCTGTTTCTGATACCGTTGTGATGCGGATAAGATTTAAAAAATTCCCTGCTTCCTTGGATGTGGATTCTGAAATTTTAATGCCCATTTCATTGGCCAGGGAAATGGCATTCACCGAATTGACCTCATGTTGAACAAACTGGGTGAGCAAGCCTTTAATCCCGGCAATGGTAACGGGTTTCATATCCAGATCCGGAAATTTGCCAATATATTCGATGTCAATGGACTTGATCCCGCCCTTGGTAATCTGGGCCTGCATGATCCCCATTTTTTCAGATAGATATAGAAAGGGTTTCAGCTGTTTCAGTACTTCACCGGTCACCGAAGGGGCATTCACCGCATTAATAATTGTATCGTGGAGCAGATAGGCAATAATCTGGTTGGCGGCAGCCACGGCCACATTGGTCTGGGCTTCCTTGGTGGAGGCCCCGAGATGGGGAGTGGCAATGACCTGGTCAAGGGTCAGCAAGGGATTGTCTCCGGGAGGTTCTGTGGAAAACACATCCAGGGCAGCCCCGGCCACCTTGCCGGAAACAATGGCATCATACAGGGCAGCCTCATTAATGATCCCGCCCCGGGCACAATTCATGACCATGACACCGTCTTTCATTTTGGCAAAGGCCTCGGCATCCAACAGATCAATGGTGGCATCCATCTTGGGCACATGGATGGTGATATAGTCTGATCGCTGGAACAATTCATCCAGGGTGACATATTCAAACCCTGCTTTTTCAATGTGCTCGGAAGAGATGTTGGGATCAAAGACAATAACTTTCATGCGCAATCCTTTGGCAAGGCTTGCCGCAATGGAGCCGATATTCCCAAACCCGATCACGCCGAACACCTTGTTGCTGATTTCCCGTCCCTGGAGCAGTTTTTTGTCCCATTTCCCTGTTTTCAGGGACTGGGTGCCCCGGGGGATGTTCCGGGTCATTGCCATCATCATGGCAATGGCATGTTCCGCTGTGGTCACGGTATTGCCACCCGGGGTGTTCATTACCACCACACCGTGTTTTGTGGCCTCGTCAATATCCACATTATCAAGACCGATCCCGGCCCTGGCAATTACTTTAAGATTGGTCGCCGCTTCAAGGATCTCTTGGGTAACCTTTGTGGCACTCCGGATGGCCAGCCCGTCATATTGGCCGATAATCTCCTTTAACTCATCCGGGGTCAGCCCGGTTTTCACATCCAGTTCAATGCCGTCCTGGTTTTCAAAAATCTCAATGCCCGCCTGCCCCATATTATCACTGATCAATACTTTCATTACTTGTTCTCCTTTGCAAAAGATTCCATAAATTGAACTAGCGCGGTAATGCTCTCCATGGTGGCGGCATTGTATATGGACGCCCGGCATCCGCCCACAGACCGATGCCCTTTGAGTCCGCCAAGTCCGCTCGCCGTGGCCTGGGCCACAAATAGTTTTTCCAGGTCTTCGCTGGGCAACCGGAACGTGACATTCATCAACGATCTGGAATCCGCCTGGGCCGTGGTGCGGTAAAAGGAACCGGCCTCGATAAAGTCATACAGCAGCCCGGCTTTTTTGATATTGTAAGCTTCCATCTGCGCCAGTCCCCCCATCTGTTCTTCAATCCATTTCAACACCAGATCAATGGTATAGATCCCAAAACAGGGCGGGGTGTTATACATGGAATTTTTAGCGGCATAGGTGTCATACGTCAACATGGAGGGCAGGTCTGCATTGGCCCCTTCCAGCAGGTCCTTCCGGAGGATCACCATGCAGGTCCCGGACGGCCCCAGGTTCTTCTGGGCCCCGGCATAAATCATCCCGAATTTGTCCATATCCAAGGGGCGGGAAAAAATATCCGATGACATGTCACACACAATGGGCACGCCGTTGGTATCGGGAAACTCCTGAAACTGGGTGCCCTTAATGGTATTATTGGACGTCAGGTGAACATATTTGGCGCCCTTAGAAAACGGGATATCCGTTGGAATATAGGAGAAATCCCTGTCTTCCGAAGAGGCCACAACCCGATGGTTCTTTTGTTGAATCTGGGCTTCTTTGATGGCTTTGGTGGACCAGGTGCCGGTATTGACATAATCTGCGATATCATCACCGGACAGAAAATTCATGGGGATCATGGCAAACTGCAGGGATGCCCCGCCCTGTACGAACAGCACATGAAACCGGTCATCCAGTTTCAGCAGCCGTTTTGCCCGGGCAATGGCATCATTGATCACCTCATCAAAATAAGACGACCGGTGACTGATTTCCGTAATGGACATGCCCGAGCCGTTAAAATTTAAAAAAGAGGATTGTATGTCTTCCAGAACCTGTAAAGGTAACGCAGCAGGACCGGCATTGAAATTGAAAATTCGTTGATCTGTCATTTGTTTTTCCTTTAGTCTAAACGGTTGCTCAATTATGCTCTCTGGTTTTATGGAATTCGATCTGGGGCCACTCTTCCATGGCAAATCCCAGCTGATATTCGCTGGTCGTCAAAAAAGTGAGCCATCCTTCAGAATCCAGTGTCAGTCTGGATTCATTTTTCTTTTTAAATGCTTTTAAAATTTTTTCATCCTCACAGCTCACCCACCGGGCAACGGACAAGTCAATGGTTTCATACGCCGCGCTCACATTATATTCGGCTTTCAGCCGTGCCATGGTCACCTCAAACTGCAGCACGCCCACGGCACCAATGATATGCATATTCCCCTGCAACGGCCGAAACACCTGGATGGTGCCCTCTTCTGCCAGCTGAATCAACCCCTTGTTCAACGCCTTTGCCTTTAACGGATCTTTTAAGATCACCCGCCGGAAATGCTCGGGTGCAAAATTGGGAATCCCTAAAAACTTCAAGGGTTCTTTGGTGGTAAACGTATCCCCGATTTTAATGGTGCCATGATTGTGGATCCCGATGATATCACCGGGATAGGCTTCTTCAATATTGTTTCGTTCCTGGGCCATGAAAATGGTGGCATTGGAAATTTTAATGTCTTTGCCGATTCGATGGTGCCGGACCTTCATGCCCTTGGTAAATTTCCCCGAGCAGATCCGGAAAAACGCAATCCGATCCCGGTGCTCCGGGTCCATATTGGCCTGTATTTTAAAGGTGAACCCGGAAAAATCTTGCTCCTGGGGGTCCACATCCCTTGTGGCCGTGGACCGTTTACCGGGTGGGGGGGCGATTTTTACAAAGGCATCCAGCATCTCTTTCACCCCGAAATTATTAATGGCAGACCCAAAAAAAACAGGGGTCTGGGTCCCGTTCAAATACAACTCAAGGTCAAAGGGATCAGATGCACCGTTAATCAAATCAATATCGTCCCTGAGCTGTTGCGCCTGGCTTGGGGATATCAATTCATCCAGTCGTGTATCCGACAGATCATCAATCAACACCCCGTCATCATCCCGGGGCGTGTACCCGGGTGAAAAAACGCCCAGTTCTTTTCGTTCAAGGTTATACACCCCCTTAAACCGCTTGCCCATGCCAATGGGCCAGCTCAACGGAACACACTCAATCTGCAGCTTGTCTTCAATGTCTTCAAAAATATCCAGGGGCTCAAGGCCTTCCCGGTCCAGTTTATTAATAAAGGTAATAATGGGCGTATTGCGCATGCGGCAGACTTCCATCAATTTCTGGGTCTGGGGCTCCACCCCCTTGGCATTGTCAATGATCATGACCGCACAGTCCACCGCCGTCAGTACCCGGTAGGTATCTTCAGAAAAATCCTTATGCCCCGGCGTATCCAGAAGATTGATCTCATACCCTTTATAGGCAAACTTCATCACAGAAGACGACACACTGATCCCTCTCTCCTGTTCAATGGACAGAAAATCACTGGTGGCCGCCCGGGCAATTTTTCTGGACTTCACGGCCCCGGCCTGCTGGATAGCACCGCCAAACAATAATAATTTTTCTGTCAACGTTGTCTTACCGGCATCTGGATGGCTGATAATGGCAAAGGTTCTGCGTTTCGTAATTTCCTTTAAAAGGGTTCTATCTATTTGTTGTGAATTCATAAATCAAAGAATGCCTTATAATTAAATTTTAAGCATGGAAATTTAACAGTATTTTTTATATTTATCAACAAAAAAATACTCGATCATAACAAATTTTTAATAATTTCAAATCATTAGGTTGGAGGAAGTGATTGGTTTTTTCCGCAATTAACCATGCTCACACATTATTTACTCTACTTTCGGTCTTTAGCTTTAGTGGACGGGGTCAGGCTTTTCTTATTGTATTTTTTATCACTATTTCACGACCAGGCAGTTAAAAAATGCAATAAGGAAAGCCTGACCCCATATAAAAATGACCAGCTCCGAAAGTTGAGTTAATTATCTTCAGGTTGTTTCTTGTTTTTTTGTCTCTTTCTTAACTTAAAAAAATCATAAATCCCCCAGGGAAGCAAAATAGCACTTAATACCTTGTTGAAAGTTGCATGGGCAAGCATCTCAGGATCAGTGGTCAGCCAACCGTCCCAGAAACACCACAACCCAAACCCGAACAATAAAATAGTAAAAATATAGGGGCTCATTTGCGGCGGAGAAGGTGTGTTTTTTTCTTTTTTCATGTTATCCTCAGGTTCACTATCCTTTGTATTTGTTCCAAGTGGTTCAACATGATGGATCACAAAATCATGATATCCTGAATACCATCAACAGGCATAGGGATCAATGATTTTCAGCAATTCTCATTAAATCTATAACTAAACCGGGTCAGGCTTGTGTTATTGTGCTTTTGACCAAAGCCTGAACAATTAAGGGCAGACATCGACAAAAGTGTCAATAACGCAAGCCTGACCCATTGTCCGTAATATCCCGGCCTTTGTAATTTTTTTTCCAAAAAAATTTTTTCATCCCAGGAGATATCATCCCCTCTATTGAATTTCACAAGATGACCGTCCGAACTACCACACTTTTCCATATATCTGGCTGTCTGCGTAAGCCCTTGCTAAATAGTTTTTTCAAGGCTTTATATGAAAGTAGTGCGTTATGAATTTTGAGTAGTGAGAAGTTATGCCTCCCTCAATACTCATTACTCACCTCTCATAACTTTCATGTTTTGTTGTGTCCGTCAGGGCATGGGCGTTATATAAAATCTTTAGTTCTATAATGCTTTTCTGAATATCACGATCCCCTTTGTTCCAGCAGATCACAAGCAGATCGGTACGCATCCTGCTAAGGCCACATTCACACTCAATTCTTCCCCCGGAATTTACTATCCGTTGAAGAAAAGCCCTGCCTGGCAGCTTCCACATTATACGAATTGTCGTTATGGAAAAAACTCATGCAATCTATGTAATATTTTTCATAATATTGTGAACTCTTTTGCTCATTTCACCTTATAATAAAATCGTTCATTATGATTTATGATGAATCACGGGGATAAATTTTCCATTCAATACCTTTATTTTAAAATGTTTTCCACCAATCAACAATATAAACAGATATTATTTTTTTATATTTTTCTACCATGGCATTATGGTTGCATAGGTATTAAACTTTAAAAGCAAATGAGTATATTTAAAATTATTATTGAAAAGGAGGTGATTAAAAAAATACAGAAACAAAAGGCTTAGGTGAAATTTGGTGATGATCTCTAATTAAGTAAGGTGTCACCAAAAATACAGACTATTTAAATTATAAGGAGATGTAAAAATGAAAAAACTTTTATTAATCTTATCCATCACGTTTTTATTAGTGTTTGGAATCGCCATTGGTGCACAGGCAGTCCCCTATATGTTGCCGAGTAAAACGCCTATTACATTCCAGTTTGGCAACCTGGAACAAATTGATGTTTCCGGAGCTAACAGCATAACGGTCCCAGGTAGCATCGGTTTGGGCCTTGATGGCCAGACTGACGGCAACTGGGGGGTTTTTAACATGACCAGCATACAATCATCAGGCGTGGCGACACCTAATTGGGATTTAGGCACAGGCCCCGTCATTTGGTCCGACGATGGCGTTGGTGGTACCGAAGGTCAAATTTATGGTGTATTCTACGACATTCGAATAACGTCGGGTACCACTGCCTCGGGAGGTGTCATGGATCTTTACTGGCAGGATGCGGGAAGCGACTTCATCACCGCAGCGGATATGGCAGGAAGTGGTAATGCTCGCCCTGATGCCGCTACTGTCGCGAACTTCACAAGTGGCACCTTACTGGCTCGTCTCAACTTAGTGCCAGGTAGAATCGATAATGATAATGTTAACTCGCTCGTTTCTGTTATTGGTAATGTCTTTAATGCTATTAATGGCACTGCGGAAGCTTTGGCCCAAGTCGACGAAAGTGTGACAGGCGCTTGGACGGATATTCTTAACGGCAACTGGTTCTGGGCAGAACTGGATGGTGGTGTCGATGATCCGGGTAGCTCGCTTGCTAATCCGAGTGAGCGGCTCGACGTTCGTCTAAGAACCAATTACTCTGAGCTTCCGAGTTGGGATGATCCTAATAATCAAATTATTTTGGGGGCATTAAGCACCGATCCTGGTAAAACATACACCGCCGCCATCCCCGAGCCCACCACCATGCTCCTTCTGGGATTAGGCCTGCTCGGGTTTGCGGGCATTAGCCGACGCAAGATGGATTCGTAAGCTCAAGACCAACTCAAACACTATGAACTAGGAAAAGGCGTATGGTCAGCCATACGCCTTTTCTAACATGGATGTAATGGATGTGAAGGAATGGTATGTAGATTAGGAACTGGGGTGATGAAAAGTTGAAAAGTTGAAAAGATGCTTTTGAATAGAGTTCCCATAATTATTCCCTCTCAAAAAATGATTTACGAGCATTTTTACAATCACCAACCTCCTGCATCGCAGGAGGTATGATGAAGAAGCCCCCTCGAAGGGGGCATTGTTGTAGGAAAGCCCCTAAGGGGCTATTTAAACGTTAGTGTTTCTGATCTTGCCCTCTAATATATTTTCTTATGGTTTCCTCATCGAGCCCTACCGTGCTGGCACAATAGCCCTTTGCCCAAAAACTCAACCCAGTCATTTTTTTGGTCCCAAGTAGCTCTCGATGAATCCGTATGGCGCTTTTGCCCTTAATGAATCCAATTGTATTGGAACCACTGTACTTTGGAGGTATGCTCAGACAAAGGCGAACATGATCTCGCATGGCATGCCCTTCATGAAGTTCTACTCCCTTCTGACGACAAAGATCCCGGATGATGCCTCCTATTTTCCTTCTCAATTTTCCTTATATGGTTTGGTGCCTGTACTTTGTTACAAAGACCACATGGTAGTCCCATTTTACATGTGATAATTATTGCCAATCTCTCATAGGTTCTTCCTCTTGCTCCTTTAGGGGCTTTCCAGGGGAAGAACCTTTACCACACTTTTCTCTCGCCGGAACGGTTGAACCTGGGGTGATGAAAATTCCCATAGTTAAAACACGAATTTTTGTTCCTTTTTTTGTTCCTGTTCTTTGATCCAATCATTTACCTGCATTCTTTTAGCCTGGACTGATTTGCCAATATTATCTTTGAACCATTCGTGGATTTTCTTTGTGGGTACTGTTTCCAACGCCTTGTGAACAACCTCTGTTGTGGTTTTCGAAACAATGGTAGCAAGACTTAAAATAAAAACGGTGAATCCACTTTTTGCCTGATCATGTTCAAGCCGTTTCATTTTTCCAAAAACGGATTCTATGATTTCTGATGTACCAAGCAGTCTTTCATCTTTGCCGGCTTTTTTTGATTCTTGCTCAACAAAATCAAGCAACTCTGTTCTTATCCGCATGGCCCTGAACGTTTTGCCCTTAAATGTTGGAAGCATCATCAAATCAACATGGCAATTACGGTAGATCCCTTGAAACTTAATAAAGGATTCAGCCTCTTTGACAATACGGATAAGTTCCTTCCATTCTACAAGGTCTCTTCTGAAATTGGTCAACCACCCCAATTTGTGGGTTATATGATTTCTTGAACATTCAAGACCTGAAAAACCATCGGGACTATCCAGTAAACAAAGCTTATCCAAACCCCATTTAACCAAGGGTTCTACATTCATATATCGGGCCTTACTCCTTTGATTTGGAGGTGCGATGGCCGCCAGTTGCGTTTGCTGCACTTTTTTTCGTGTGCTTGTTGCAAGTCTGGTAAATGCATTCCACTTATCATCGGTACTTAGTTCCCGTTTTAATACTGTGGCAGCCTTATGGGTAATATCATACACAAAGACTGTATCGGTAAATTTTTGACAGAATCGTTCGATTCCAGATTTGACATCTGTTCCATGATCACTGATAATCTGTTTTGGAACACCTGTTTTCGAGATCGTTTCTTGAAGTTGTTCATAAACCACATCACCATTTGATTTGGTTACGGGAAACAATGCTAAGGGCTCAACATCTTCATGACAAAGAATAGTTTCGGCATCCGGGAGTTGGCTTTGCCTGATTCCCAATATTGCCAGACATTTTTCTTTGCCCCATTGAACCGAATGGTCGACAATCCATATCCAGTCATCGGCTATCTCTTTTGCCCGGTTAAGTTTGTAGTAACCGAGACGTAAAAACCAAATACGCCCTGAATACCATGAGGGTGCCGTGTAATTAATGTTCAAAAATGTGGATAATAATAGTAAGGTCCGTTCCGCTCCTCTTAAGCTTGTACAGGCATTAAGGACCAGGGAAATAAACAAATATGCATGACCGGAAGAAAAGGTATGAAAGCTCGGTTTTTTTTCAAACTGTCTTAGGGATTCCGTATTTCCCGGAATCAAAGATTTTTTTTAACCGATCTATTTCAGCCAACAATTTTTTTTCTTTATCCTTCATTTGCTGAACCTCAATCTCAAGATTTCTTGAACGTTTCTTGAATTCTCTTTTGTTTTGCTCTAAATATTTAACTCTTTTGCGGAGCAGTTTGATTTGGTATTTTGCATCTTTTGCTTTGATTTTCCACTTGTCTCTACTGCTTTCAAAAAATCTAATCAGCTTCCACTTTGGACTTTTGTATTCTTTTTCTGCTATGTCCGATTTTAGCTCTGGAGTATCCATCATATTTCCTCATATTATAGGGACCTACTGTCCTCCTAACATAAAGAGATGAAGCTGTCTATAAAATTTTATTATGATTTTAAAAATGATCGTAAATCACTTTTTTGAAGGGAATAATTATGGAAACTTTATTCAAAAGCATTTTTTCGGCTTTTCAACTGATTTTCATCACCCCAGGTTGAACCTTTTAGGGTCGCTCGGGCAGAGCCCGAGATTTAATTTAAAGCAATTAGTGTTCCCATTAAAGATATCTGGGTATATCCCATTGATAAAAATTTTAAAGCTTTGCTGAAAACTTGACTCATGAATGACTAAGCCGAATATTTACCTTTTTTTTGTTCTGAATTCCTGATATGAAGATCATATTCGATCAATTTTAAAATGGAAATGGACTTGACGCATGCCCTATACACAGATACTTTTCCCCCGCACACAGGCAATCAGCCTCTTCAGTTTGGTTCCAACCCTGGCCATTATATTTGCGATAAACCACTCACTGGCCATCCTGTTTATCCTACTCATTCTCTGGTTTTTCCTGTTCAGGCCCTTTGACAGGACGGAAATCCTCATGTTCATTATTGGCTCTTTGTTTATTGTAGGACAAAATTATTCTGTCCTAAAAAGCGGGGGCTTTTCATTCACACACAAGGACTTTCTTCTCATGCCCTATTATGAACCTTTCATGTGGGGGTTCTATTACCTGCACATAAAACGATTTATCAACGAACCGAGTGAATCCAAAAAATTGGAAATAAAAGCAATTTTGGGTTTGTTGATAACGGGCGCTTGTTTTTCTATTTTCGCCCAGAATTCAAACCTGTTGACCATTTTCAGTTTTTTAACCACTGCTGTGCTTTTGACAATGTTCCATGAGCGCTATGATCTGTATTATGCCGGTTATGCATTGGTTCTTGGATTCATCATCGAAGTGTTTGGCGTTTTTTCCGGGAACTGGTGGTATCCGGATCCGGACATGCTGGGAATTCCCTACTGGTTCATCACCATGTGGATCAGCGTTGGCCTCCTGGCCCGTAGATTTCTCATCCCCTTTACGGAATGGCTGAGCAAAAAGATTGTTTGATTTTTTTACAGGGGCTATAACAAAATTATGATCAAAACTGTTAATAAACTCTATGGAATTTTGGATCTCCTGATCCCCGAGCTGATGTGCCGGACGCAACTTCAAAGGAAACCTGAACCGGATCTCCTGATGGAAAGAGAAGAGAATGTCAAATTTTTTCACAACCAGGGAAAAATGGATGGTCCGCTTATTCCTATCTATCACTTTAATGCCCTTGCAACAAGCCGTCTTGTCCCATTGAACGGCACTGTGCTTGACCTGGGATCAGGTTCCGGCCAATACCTCGTCTATCTGGCAAATTTAAGAAAAGATATTACAATAATTGGGCTGGAACTCTCCGAAGAAATGATAAAAATCGGGAATGCGGCAATTGAAGCCGCGGGTCTTGACGATAGGATAACGCTTTCTATTGGAGACATGACAAGTTTCAACAGTTTGATCCCGTCCAATGTTGATGTCATCAGTTCAATCTTTGCATTCCATCATCTCCCCTCAATCCAGTATCTGAAAAAATGTTTAAATGAATTGTCTGCTGCCCATCATCAATATAATTGTTCCATCTGGGCCTTTGATCATGTTCGACCGAAGCTTAAACGCACCGCCGTTAACTTTCCGGAAGTCTTTACACCAAAGTCACCTGAAAAATTCAAACGCGACTCGACAAATTCATTGATAGCTTCCTTTTCTTTTGCGGAACTCAGCAGTTACCTGGATCATCTTTTCGGAAAAAAGGTATTTCACTCATGCTCCAGGCTTATGAAGCTGTATCAGGTTCATTTGATTGAATCGGATAAAATCATGGACAATAAAATTTCTAAAATATCATCTGCCTCGCTATCCGGAATAACCTTAAAAGACTACCAGATGTTCAGATGGATGTTTGGTTCCGTTCCGATTGACCGTGATCCCCTTTAAAAATTATCAAACAAACCTGAGATCATTATAGAAGACACTGATTGGCCAAGAGAGCAATTCTTTACGAATATTCGTTTTTTCAAACAAATCATCTCAAAGAATATCTTTTCGGTGAAAAGATTCCGTTTGGATCAAGTGACTCTTTTATTTTCCCGGCAACCTTCCAGAAAACATCATCCGCATCAACGATATCATCCATGGATTGCACCCCGAATCTGTAGGGGATATAGCCATTTTTCATGCAGGCCTTAAGCGCCTTTTTATGGCATTCGATCGCTCGATTTGTCTCCTGTTCATCTGCTTTATCATATAAAATTGGCAGTGTGCAGTCAAAGGCCCTGGCCGTCACAGCGGTAAATGTAATACAGACCTCAAATCCATATTCATTCAAAATGGGTGTAATAATCGATATATAATCTTCGGCATCCTCTTTCGTTAACGGAACCACGGGTGCCAGCCAGATGATCCCGCAATTGTCCCGGGCAGGATTAATATTTGCTTCGGGCATTTCTTTTTTTGACCGCCAATAGGGTGTCGGCAGAGACACCTCACCGGGTTTGCCTTTCATCAAATCCAGGGAAGGCCTGAGCACCTTTATCAGCTCTTTGATATCCATACCGATCATTCGCCCGATGGGTCCCATAATCCACTGGTATTTTTCAACCAGGTTCAATAATTGTTCTGAAACAAAATTTATCCGTTTTGTTTTGCCACGCAAAACCCGTTTGATCACTTTTTTTGAGGCCAAGACTTCTTCCCGGGTGCCATACAGTGCCACCACCCCATTCCATTCACAGATATCCCTTTGCTTTGCTATCTGCCTGCTGATACTATCATCCAACGGTATCCTCTGGTTCATCTCATCCCAGGGATATGGCATCATCAAGGTCAGAATTCGGTTTCTATGCATTATATTGATGGACCCTTTCACCACCTGATTCAAAAGAAGCCATCTTGTGGCCGCTACAAATTCACCCAGGGCATCTTTTTCATCACTTCCAAAAAAACACACTTCAAAATGTTCAGGTTCCGGCATTAACCAGACACCGATACTGATTACAATCCCCAAATTTGACTGTGTAAACATACCGTCAAGGTATGGCCCTGTGCCATACTTGAAAACCCGGGTTACTTTTGAATTCGAAAAATGACCAAAACCGGTTCTTAATATCTCCCCGTCTGCCAGAACAATCTCCATTCCACAGGCAGCATTGAAATGGTCTCCATAGGGTGTAATGCCATACCCCCGTTCCAGGGTGTTCCCCAAAACACTGCAACTGGGTCCGGAGCCTGTAGGGTCCATTATTAATCCGGTTTTTTTCTCTTTCAGATAGGTATATAACTGCTCCTGGGTCACACCAGGTTCTATCACGGCATAGGCAAGCTCTGTATTGACCTCAATAATCCGGTTCAGTCTACCCAGGTCAAGGATGACATTATTGTCTTTCACGGGAATAGCCGAACCATACCCCCAATTGTTGCCCGTACTAATCGGATAAAGGGCTATATGGTTCTGATTGGCAATTTTAAGGATTTCACAAATTTCTTCTTTATTCCCGGGTTTTAAAACTGCATCAATACGCCTTTTTTCCGGGATAGTGGTACAATGGTATCTTTTTAGTCCTTCAACTTCTGTTATGATGTTTTCACTGCCAATCACATTTTTAAATAAGTCGACTTTTAAATTCATATGTATATTCCCCAAAAGTTAAACATGTAATTTACAAAATCAAAAAAGAACCTACCACAGAAAAAGTTATTTTTTAAACAAAAAAATAGCAGGGAGCCACACTAAATCTCCCACAACTGCCGTCAGCATAATGATGGTGGTTAATATTCCAAACTGAAGTGTTGGGACAAAACTGCTGAACCCAAGGATTAAAAACCCCATGGAAAGAATAAGGGTCGTCGCAATAATTGCCCTGCCCTTTCCTAGGATGGCTGTTTGAACTGAATCAACCACTGACTTTCGTTTTTCCCGCTGTAACCGGTACGCCGAAATAAAATGGACGGTATCATCAACAACAATACCCAGGGCTACGGCAGAGATAAGAGAGGTGGCTGTATTCAACGGGATCTGACAAGCGCCCATTATGCCGAAATTGATGATCAGTGGAAATAAGTTGGGCATAAAACAGATGATGCCTAAAAGGAACGACCTGAAAACGACAAACATGCAAAGACCAATGATCAATGACGCAAGGACAAGACTGGTTACTTGACCCCTTACAAGGGAATCAATGATACCCACTTCTTGAATCGCTTTGCCCGTCAGTCTGATGTCAATATCCGTTTCTAAAAAAGAGGTCTCTATATAGTTTTTTATGGTATTGATAAGGTGTCGCTTTTGTGAAGAACTTCGGGTAGAAAGGCGGGCTGAAATTCTTGCCTGGTCATATGACACATTCACAAAATCTTCAATATCCTCTGAATCGTACAAAAGCAAATACTGTGATATCAGCTGCCGTTTGTCTGGAAGGGTGTAATACGCATGATTTTCGTTATGAAACGATTCATTCATATCTTTCATAAAATCGACCAGAGAACAGGTAACATCAACGTCTTCCAGAGAATCAAGATAGTTCTGCACGGCTTCTATAATTTTTAAATTGGCCGGTTCTTTAAACGCATCCAATTCTTTGGATGAGAATGCTATGTCCAGAGAACCGACACCACTCATTTTTCTTTCTACAAAATCAAAGGATGCTCGAACCGGACTTTCTTTTTTAAAATATTTCACAAAATCAGTCTCAACATCTATTTTTTTTGCAAATATAACGGAAATCACACAAATCATACCCCCTACAATCACAATCTGTTTGGAATGAGCTTGAACCTTTTTGCCAAGATTTGATAAAAAAATGCTTAGACCGCTGCCGTCACTATCAATTGTGAAAATTTTATCCGAACTGAAAAAAAAGAAAAGCGGCGGTAAAAACAGAAAAGAAAAAAAGAATTCAAACAGCATTCCACAACTTGAAACAAAACCAAAATTCCTTATGGGTGCAAGTTCACTGGTCATAAGGGATGCAAACCCCACAGCAGTCGTAAGGGTCGTTAAAAAACAGGGTGCAAACACATCAGATAAGACCGAAAATAAAGCATCTTTTTTATGGGGGTATAACTTCAACCGTTTCTTTTCCAGGTGGGAAAAAATATGCACGGTATCAGAAAGGGCCAAGGCCATTATTAATGGGGGAATGATGGCCGTTACATTGTTAAGGGTAATGCCACAGATGGCCAAAAGCCCCATGGTTGAACCAAGGCAGATTGAGATATTTAAAACCGCAATCGCGGTTAATCGGATATTTCTAAAAAAAATCCATATAAAAATCGTTATGAAAACATACGTCACTGGAATGAAAACCGCAGTGTCTTTTTCCATGTACAAGCTGATATCGTTATTCAGTGTTGTGGAACCGGCCAGGTAAAACGCTATCTTTTGATTGCGGTATGTATCAAGTACCGCATTTGTTTTTCGTATTAATTTTTTCCGATATTCTGCATCATCGGGTCTATCATATGTATAGACGATAATCGCGGCTATTTTGGCATCAGGGGAGATGAGATTTGACACATAGAGTTTGTTCGAAACGGCTTTCTTTTTTAGGGTATTGAGCTTTTCTGGACTTATTGGAATTTCATCAAGAAATCTGCTGACTTCAAAATAGTCTTCACTTCCCTTTAGATCCTCTATATTGGCTAAACTTTTTACCTCTCTTACTTCTTGGAGTAATTCCAGGTCATCGGTGATGTTCAAAAGCATCGTCAAGGTTTCTGTTGAAAATATGGTATCCGCTTCAAAAGCTATCACAAAAAATTCATCATTTCCAAATGTCATTTTAAACTTGTCATAAAAAATAGAATCCGGGTGGTCATGAAGCTTGAATTCATCAATACTGCTCACTGTTTTTATTTTTGGGACATGTACAAGAAGCGGAATAAAGACGGCTAAGGAAATAAGCAGCGATAGAATGTGATGGTGGGTAATGAAGGTTAATATGGCTGTTTTAACAGAACGCATGGTGATTCATTGGGATCATTAAATTTTATCTCAAATTCCTGCAATAAGTTTCTTGACAAAAAAGAAAAAAATTAGCAAATTAAACGCAGTAAACTTTGTATCGAATATGCCTTTAACAGTCAATCCAAAACAGGACTGCTTTTTAAATGAATGAAAATTATATCACATACGGTAATTTCCGGTTCGGCCTGGTTGATAACGAGGATGTCCTCAAAGACACTTTCAGGATGCGATATGAGGTTTATGTCGATGAATTTGGATTTGAAAATAAGGATGACCACCCGGATGGGTTTGAAACCGATGATTATGAAAAGGAATCCGTCCATTTTGCCTGTTTGAATAAAAACGATTCAGTTGTTGGAACCATTAGACTGGTGCTGGATTCTGACAAAGGCTTTCCCATTGAACATGCCGTTGAAACAACGTTTATCGGTGAGAAACCTGACCGGTCAAAAATTGGTGAAATTTCAAGACTGACGGTAAGCAGAGATCTTAGAAGAAGGAAAGAAGACGGGATGTATGGCGTGGAATCCTATCTTAAGGAACGAGAGGGCGGGGTCCTGCCGGATGATGGATCCATCCCGGAAGAAATGAAAGGAAGGAAAAACCCAATAATTGTATTGGGGCTTTATCAGGTCATGTACCATGAAAGTCGGAGACGTGGTATCTCCCACTGGTACATGATTACAGAAAAAAAAATTTTTTATGCTTTAAAAAAATATGGTTTTCTTTTTCACCAGATCGGAGCGCCTGTATTCTATCATGGTCAAAGAATCCCATACCTTGGCATTATTGATGAAATTGAAAAAGATTTGATGAAAACCAATCCGGACATGGTAAAAATCATGTTGACCGGGCTTGAAAAAAAGTATTGCCCCTCATTCAAGGGCATAGAAAATTCATTAAAAATTGGTTAGCATTAGTATTTAAGTCAGTTATTGGCGTCTTGAAAGTTAACTTCATACAAATTGCCCTCCCAGGGGGAAAAGATATCTTCAAACACTTTCTTTCTTTGGAATTCTCTTTTGCTTCTCAAATTCTTTAAAAGAACCTCTTTGTTAAATGATAGTGTTATTTTTGTGGGCTCTCCGTTTATCTGCTCAAAATTGTCTGAAGGATTTTTAATAATCCCCAGATAAATCGTTTCTCCATTTTGCCAGAACAATGATTCCATCATCTTGGATCCATCTGCTGCCAAAACGCTTACCCGGGGCTTTAATCCAGCTGATTCCAAAATCGTTGATATCATCATCCGCCAATTTTCTCCAAACCCGGAGAATCTGTTTTGAGAACCCCAGTATTTTATGGGGCTGAGATTAAGATAATAGGTAGATCCCTTCTTGTAATTATTTTTGATGACAACATCCGGTCCATTGTTGTTTTTTCGCATCTGATTATCTCGTTTTTTAGTACCCCGTTCAAAAATCACCATACGCTTATACTCGAAAGCCCCGTTGTAATAACTAAATCTTTCATTAAAAGGGGCTTTATATCTTTCTGCATTGATTTCAGTTATACCCTTTCCATTCAGGTATCCTGCCGTATCCTTCCGCTGAATACCAAACATATCATCCAATAAGCCAGTTTTCCGCCATCTGCCATGCCCATCAAATATGCCGCATACATAATCGGCAACAAGCACCCCGCCATTTTCTACAAATTGTCTGAAAACATCTGCTTCCTTTTGAGACAGGCAGATGGTTTTTGGCAGAATTATAAGTTTAAACTGCTGGTTCAAATTGATTTTTGATTCTTTCACATCCAGATAATTGATAAAATCATATTGAAACCCCAAATCCTCCAGTGTTTTGCACCAAACTTTTCGAAGAACGCCTGAAGACTGATTCTCGTTATCAATGGAACTCAGTCGCTTGGGCCAGGTTTTCCCATGGACAAGGGCATCCATGGCCCACCCCGCCTGAACACTCGGATGGGAGTAATAAATTCCAATGGGATCTGCGGAAAATAATGAATTCCTGTTTACAATGCTGTTGCTGATTTCCCCCTGAACTGTTTTAAAAATCTTTTTAAGCGACTGAATATGATCCGACGGCTGTCTCTTCCCATCAATTGTCTCAAACCACCCTTCAGGCCAGGCAATCACCGCCTGAACCCCGTGAAGCAGATTATACCACAAAAACCAGGAATCTATTTTCACATTATTTGATGAAAAAAAAGTACGCATTTTGAGTCTTTTGGGATCACGCCAGAAAGATCGCAGGATCTCATTTGTCCCGTGGATATCATACGCTTCCATCCATTGCACGGCCCGGGTAAGCCTGCCATAGTCATATCCGCCCCAGGCTGACGGGGCCTGCCCACCCACAAACCCGACAGGTGTAACCGGATCTATCGTATTGGCATATTCAACAAGCTCAGACAGCACGGTTGAAAACTGAAAATCCATAAACTGCCGAAAATCCATCCAGGGCGAAAGATTCCAGCCTGAAAAACGCTTATTTGATAAATTTTTACGAACCTGCTCAAACCCCTGCGGGAAAACCCCTGAAAAAGATTTAAAATCCGTATCCCATTGTCTATTTAACGCCTCTATCGTTATATATTCTTCCTTGAGCCATTTTCTGAACCATTCCAAAGAAACAGATGACACATCAACATCTGACGGATTTACAAATGTGCCCAATGAAATTTCATCATCCAGGGCATAGGCAATGACGTTGCCGTTTTTTAAATCTGATATATTCTTAAGGATGTGTGCCTTTATTTGTTTAATAACCTTTGGATCACCGAGAGAAAATGGCCGCTCCAGAAGGCTGTTCTTGCCAGTAATCCTATCTTTGTGGTTGTTCTTAAGGTATAGATATCCTTTATCTGCCACGTGGCCGGCATAATAGGGAAAATCTTTTTCAATTGACAGACGAATTCGCTGATGCTGGCCTGCTCCCCTGTCAATCTGGAACCCAGAAAGCCCCAGATCCCTGTATACGTCATAATCTGTTAAAACATCTGTTTGATAAGGCCAGATAAAAATTTTAAAACCCGGCGAATCAGTAACCGCATGGGATGTGCTGTTCAATGACCAGAAAATTAAAACAAGCAGAAGACAAAAATTCTTTCGTTTATTTTCTAATATATTCAAACGCACCAATATCTATTGCACCGTCATTAGGTCGCAAAACTGCCTTGGCGAGAGGTGAAGGAACAAATTTTACCTTTGCAGGCAGCTTTCTTACACCCGTATTAATCAGCAAAGAACCTCTTGCGGGTTGAAAAGCAAAATCAGTATTTCTTGAAAATTGTTCAAAACCGCCAAAATAACTTTGTAAAAAATCTTTGGTTTCTGCGCCATACGAAAACAAATTTTTAATGCCGATGACCTGTCCACTGCCAAACCATATTTTTTTTCTGCCGAGCATGACATTATTTTTAAGAATAGCTTTACAATCAGGCTGATTTACAAATAGAAATCCCTCATCTGTATTTATCTTCGAAATGACCGTATTATTAAAAAAATAAAGTTTGCCTGAGCGGCTTCCCCCTATATCGCCTCCAAAAAGAATCATTTTTGGATTTCTGATGCTTTCCCCATGGGTAATAAAATTGCCGTATACAAATGCATCTTGGACTCTATATTTATGGCTTTCAACCAAATCAATCTGACGGCTCATACCGCCGGCAATCCAGTTGTACCGGATAACCGTAACATTGCTCCTGTCCTTTATATTGTTTCCATCTGAAACAAGCTCTCCAAACTGATTAAACTCAATCATTGTTTTGCGTGCCTGAATATAAACATTATGTCCCCAGGCCTCCCGGGTGAAATCTCCATTATTATAAATGCGGCTGTATCCCAAGTAAAACCGATCCGTATTGGGATAGGTATTGGTTAAGATCCCCATACCGCAGGAATGAATAATGCAGTTTTTTATTTTCAGATATTTGCCTTTCCATAAAAATATACCGGCAGCATTTTTTGTGTAACGCTGAGTTAAATTATTCAGATGATAACTGCTTTTATTGTTGGCATTTTTTAATTCAAAATTTTCGATAATGATATAATTTGAAGGGTTGCAGTCGCCTATAACAATCAAGCCTCTGCTGTAATGACTATATTCACACAGTTTTTGAAAATGCACGGCCCCGGAACCATCAATGACAGGTAAATCCCCGTTTTTATCCGGGATACCCCGAATCGTTATTGGTTTTCTTCGAGTGCCTGAACAGTTAAGGACAAGCTTTTCCTTATAAGGTTTATTTTTTCTGTAAATATTGACAAAGTCTCCAGGGCGTAACCTATCCCAGTCAAACTCTCTAAGATGGGAATATGGCTTGTCATCACCAAATTCATAGGTCGCAGCAAACCCGGAAGGTATAAACAGAAGCCAAATTACAAAAATATAACTGAGCCATATTTTCCTATTGTTATTTAAAAGACGCAACGTTTGATACCACATATCGGTATTTACCGGATGCATCCCTTGGAATCGAATCGGTCATTGAAACTGTGACATTTATACTTTCAATCATTTTTTTTAAAAGCCTTTTACAATATGTTCAATTTTTCATATATTTTGAAACCATTTATCAACAGCTCATTCGTCCGTGGAATTTCAAAATCTTTTTCCCTTTTACAAATTTTTATATTTTAAACGTATCCCGATTAACCGAGTTTGAATAAAATATAGATACAAAAGAAATAAAATAAAAAAGGAATAAAATCCGGGGGGAATCGAAAAGACTACCGACAAATCCAACAACGAAAAACCCACAAAAAGATGAAAACAATATCAATGAAAGCATATCTTTTTTTAAAATACCCTGAATCAGATGAATCATAACAAACAAAACAAATACAGTGAACACAATTAAACCTACGATTCCCAGTTCAAAAAACTGACTAATCCATATATTTTTTATGTGCCAGGGCAAATGATTGTCAGTGCTGAAAAACCAGAAATCATTACCATGAGTAAAATCGCCATTTCTTATGATATTTTTTCCATCATTATCTGTTAGCCTGACATTATCAACGTCAATTGGCACCGCTCCATGGCCATTATATAACGCGAATTCAATTGGTCTTTTTTGATATATTCGTCCCTGCCCCATTTCAAACTCAGGATAAGAAATTCTATAACTGCCCCAATTGTCTCCTTCATTAACAATGCCAATTGTTTTCCAATTGCATTTAAATGAATGCAAAATGGATTTCTCACAAATCGGAAAAGTTAATCTGGCTTTTTTATTCTTGGACCTCGCATCAAACGTTAATATATATTCCATATTAGGTTCGATGGAAATCCTTTGACCAAAATACAAAGAATCGCCTGGAAATAATCTTAAAAATTCATTTTCATCCTGGCTTACAAATTGATAAAATCCTGGTTTTTTATTGTCGGGATTTTCGAAATATGCTTTAGGATAAGTACCAGGCCCCATTCCCCAAAAAACTGTCCGTGCATTTGTATCCATTTTCTTTATGGCTTCCTTCCAGTGAAGACTTCTGGTATCAATACTTTTGGATAATTGGGCAAACCGTGCTTTAATATAGCCACCCTTAAGGACCGGTATCATAATGGATACCGTTATCAACATAATGATACTGCCATAAATAGCAGCTTTCCATTTTTTTCTATAAAATACAGCTATTCCTGTTGTCAAAGGTATCATTGATATCAGAAATGAAGCATAACAGATTCTGGAAAATGTTACTAACAAGGTATATAATCCAGCTCCAAATAATCCCAAGCCGATCAGTTTCGAAACAGGTCTTCTCCAGAAAAAAAAACATGAAAAAACAATAGGTAAAATCATTGATAAATAACCATCTATAAATGCACCGCCTGTATTCATTTCAAAAAAAGTTGATGTGATGCGATAATCATTTGTAAAATTCAATAGCCCAGAAAAAAGTTGCCGTTCCCACAGCGCAAAAAAAACGACTCCTGAAAATCCCGTCAGCAAACCAGGAATTAGATATTTTTTTATATTTAAAGTATCTTTAATACCATACCGGATTATCGGTAACATCATTAATGCTTCAATATATCCTTTTACAAATTTAAAACTAACATATCGGCTGTAATAATTAGTAAAACTATTCATCTCCAAAGATTCTAATGGAAAAATCCCCTTTATTGTGCTCATGATATAACAAATAGATAGAAAAGAAATACAGAGTTTTGAACCTTTTGGAAAAGGTAAGCATTCAGAAATTTTTGGGTTCCTCAGATTCAATACCAAAACTGTCGATAAAACAATGATATCAAATTCATTAAAAAATTGAAGTCCTGTAACAGGTGAAAAATCCAGTATGGGTAAAAAAGCAGGCACAGCAAACATCCATATAAATGGAAAGAGCCATAAAAGCAAACCATATGTAAATAATACAAAAAAAAATAATAATCCATTAAATGGATAGTAAACGCAGACAACCACAATAATGGCTGCAATGAACATTGAAAAAAGTTTATTCATTAAATACGTCATACAATACAGAAAAAAGCCTATCAGACAATTTAAATACAATGAATGCGGAGACTGCAGCAATCAATACATTCGTAAAATCCGGGTGGAGTCCTTTTTGGAAGAGCTTTCCTGTTTCAGTGAACAAAGATAGAACCATTGAAATGAAAACAGACACAACAATATACCGTTTTTTATACCCGTTGTTTGAAAAATAGACGAGCCAGCACGAAAAGCCAACGGGTATATATATGCCAAAATTTAACAATAAACTGAGCACCGCTCTTGTCTCTGTGGAAAAATAATGAAAATAAAATGGCAGCAGCATATGAAAATCAAAAGTTGAAAAACTTTCATGGATAGTCAGCCAACCGTTTTTTGACCAACCGCTTAATTTTAAGATAAGCACAAAATATATTGGAAAAATCATTAAAATCAAATATCGCACATAAGGCCTGAACCATTCCCAATAATTCAAAAAGCTACTTTTAACTATAGCCAAACCTATAAAAGCACCTGAAATCCTAACTAAAACTGAAAACCCCTGTGATACACCAGAAGCCGTAAAAAATTGCAGCAACTCGATTAGAAATCCTATAGAAAAAGAAGCCAAAATAGTTAAAAACAATACTATTTTAACATTGGTGTGTCGGAATTTTAATCCGATCAATCCACCGATGGGAGTAAAGATAGCTGCCTCAACCATTGTTTTTATGATGAAAACAGTACTGACATTGACATTCAATAAAAAGGACTGCATTTTCCAAGCCTCATATTTCCATTTCATTTCTTGAGCAGAAACAAGAAAATCAAATGGGAAAAGAGTGATCCCTAAAAGAGAAACAACGTATAAGAAAAAGAAGGCATTTAATGCCACTTCTGCCCGGGAATTACTTTTTGCAGAAAACCAGAGATTGATAATCTTTGGTCCTGAAAAAAACCATAAAAGAATCCCAAATAAAGATCCAAGTGTTTCTGCAATCAAATCATTTAGAGAGACTGTCCTTGGAGAAATAAATATTTGAAAAAATTCAACCGATGTGGCCGTTAGGATACAAAAAAGAAAAACCGTGAAGAAAGCTAAGCCCTTTTTATAAAAAGAATTTGCTTTTTTTGAGATCCACCCAAGTAAAAAGAACCCAAGAGGGGTATAGAGAAGGATATTAGCGACCCAGTCCGATCTTGATGTAATTTCTAAATCAAGGAAAGGAATATGTTTGAACTGGTATAAGGCATCAATTAAAGATATTGATCGGATACGGAATGGAATAAAACTGCCATATATGATAAATAGCAGCCATATTAAAGGAATAGAAAATTTGAATTTTGACTCATTGTTCGAAAAAATCATTGTTTTATTTCAAACGGTTGAACCACTTGACTCTTAAAGGCAAATCAAGCCCTTTTAACACCCCTTGTCTCATGAATTCGTCCAGTTCTTTTTCGTGGACAAATTCCCTATCTTTCACCTGGTAAAGACGTCCTTTGTTAGACTGAACTTCTCCAAACCTTTCGCCTTTTTCAAGACGGTCAAAAAGTTCAGCATAAACCTCTGCACTCTCCCATATGGCCCGCCAGAAAAGGGTCAGTTCATCATCTTCTTCTTTAACTTCCGGACAGACATGGGCAATGAGATTGCCTGTGTCAATACCTGGGTCGATGAAATGGAGCGTACATCCAACCTGGTCAGGCTCTCTGTTATAAAGTGCCCAGAAAGTACAGTCCGCCCCCCGATAAAAGGGTGACAAACCACCATGGAGATTAACAATCCCGAGCCGCCCTCTATTGAGGAGTTCTCCCTTGATCAGGGACGTACCGAACACGGCTATCACATCCGGTTGCAGGCGATCTGCAATTTCGAGTACATCAGAGTGATTGATATGGGGTACATTTATGAGAAGGTCCGGCCTGTCAAGTTCCGGTTTATGGTTTCCGAAAAAAAATCTGGCTTCCTTTCCCCCTGCATATCTTTTTCTGTCCCGGATCCATCTCCAAACCTTGTTTTTTAAAAGCGGAGGATTTTTTAACAGCTTTTGTAATTTCTTTCCCCTCTGTTCTCCTCCTGCCTCCTGAATGATGGCAAGTGGTTTCGCGGCCTTACACAGCCGGTTCGCCACATGGATATGCCTTGGAGAGCTTCCACACAAAATTATCATTGATAGGTTGGACATCTTTATTCTCCATCTTTTTTTCGTACAAGATAATTAACTTGAGTGGTTCAATATCTGATCAAATTCAATTCAACCACTTGTTTATGGAATAATTGCATCGGACATATCCATTATCAGAAGGTCAGCAAAAAATTTAGCCGCCCAGTTGGGATACTCAAATCTTGAGTAGTCACCCCAGAAAGGCACAGAACCTGCAACACCACCATCTTCAGGCTTCCCGGAACCATCAATCCTATGATTCTTTTTCAGATAGACGATGGCCCGCTTGATTTGCTGTGAGAATTCATTGCTACCCGATACCTGATCAAGCCGGGTCCATATAATTCCGACCTGTGCCAAGCCGGTCAGGCAACAGTAATTATCATTAGAATGCCAGTTTTCATCAAAAGTACCGTTCAACCGTCCGTCGTCATGGAGAACACCGGCCAGGGCATGAGCCCCCTTTCTTGATGCGTCCAAATACTGTTCATCTTCCAGCAGGATGCCGCTTTCCAGCACCCCCCTTATTGCATAGGCAATGGTATGGGTAAATGGATTGCGTCCTTTTTCAAAAGCATTATTCCTGAACCATCCGTTTTCCCCCTGTTGAGCCAGAGCCCATTCAAGATTTTTTACAGCAGCACGAACAAAAAAAGATTCATTCGCAATCAGACCGGTCCTCAGCAGAGCCCAGGCAGCCCGCGTGTTATAAGTGTGAGGAATATTGTTGTGCACGCTGCTTCTCCAGCATCCATCGCTATCCTGTTTCCCAATCATCCATCTGCCTGCATCCAACGCAGCCTCAAGACATTCATTTCTGCCAAACTTAAGGTACCCTGCAACCATGCCATGCATGATCTGACCGGTATTAAAAATCACAGGCCTGCTGCCAGGCTCTCCAAAATGCCCGGGGAAGGATCCATCATTATTTTGAATGGACATCTCCCAGTTCAGGATACGTTGTGCACGATCTAAAAATTCCGGTCGATTCAATAATTCCGCGGCAGCAACAAATGTTTCCACAATATATCCGCTGGTCTCAGGATATCCCGGAAGCCAGCCATCCTCAAGACTCCACCCGGCAGAAACGCCACCCGTGTCCTTTTGTTCATTCCGCTTGTCCTGGGCACGGCACAACCAGTCAATTACTGCATTGAGATGGATTCCATTATCATATTCCGGTTGTCTGGAGGTACCTGCCAGGCTTGAAGCAATCAATTTAAAATGATAGGGTAACCAGGGTCTATACCGAAAAAATAAATTGAGAATATCCGAAACTTTCATTAAATATAATCTCTCCTGCTCATTATTGTTGTCCGGTAACGCTCAGTTCTGCTGGAAGGGGAACGTGACTGACAACGTAACGATGTTTGCCGGAAGCTTCTGCAGGAATTTTATCAACAAATCTTATATTTATACTTACACTATCCCCCATGCGCGCATGTAACCCTGATATAATTTTCTCACCAGCATTTCCATTCCAATTCCGGTTTCGAACAATTAGTATCTCAACCTCATCAATTTTGTGCTGGATGAACTTGAATTCACCAACGCCTTCCGTTGCCCTGAGGACATAGATAACAGCAAGAGCATGCATAATCCTGCCGTCCGGGGCAACAACAAAGTCAGTAGAACGACCCGCCACTTGCCCAATGACATGCAGTCCCCTTCCTTCCCGGCAGGTTTCTTCAGTGTATTTTACCATATCGCCTGTTTTATACCTGATAAACGGCTGTGCCTGGGAGCAGAGGCCTGTAATTACCGCTTCACCGATCTGGCCTGAAGCAACAGGTACCCCTTGCTGATCAAGCACCTCCAGGATATGGCTCTCACTCAAAAGCAGCATCTGTCCATTTGGACTTTCATGTGCAGTAAAGCCAATATCACGGCTTCCAAACTCGCAGGCTACAGGCACACCGAAAACCTCTTCAAGGGTCTTCCTTTGATGAGGGTATGTTGGCTCACCCGTGGAAAAGATTACCTTGAGCCCGGGCAGTTTCATATCAACCTTTTGGTCACGCGCTCTGGCAGCCAAAAGGGCAAGGCTTGTGGCATACCCATAAATACAGACCGGTTTAAAGGAACATATTGCCTGAATATAGCTGTCTATTTTTTCAAGTGTCATTTCAAAAGCGTTCAAAAAAAGCTGATTCAGAAATCGATCACGAACCGCCTTGATATTATCAGTTTTATTGAGCTCAACAGGTGCCCCCCAAAGCCAGACTTCCGGATCACCCACCTCCACTCCCCACCAGCGATGGGCCCGAAATCGGCCTGCCGTATCGGATGCCTGGCGCTGACGACCATAATAAAAAATAAGGGGCTTCCCGCTGGACCCGCCCGTGTTGTATAAATATGCTCCTCCAGGCACCTTTTTCCATACCATAGCGTCTCTATTTTTTTGAGCATCCTCCTTTTTCATGAGGGGCAATTGTTCTAAATCTGAATATGTTATAACATTCTTCCGGTCTATCACTAACCCCGCTTCTTGAATCCTTTCCTTGTGCCAGGGGCAATGATCATGAGCCACTTGGAGAAGTGTTTTCAATTTGTCCATTTGATACGTTTCTATTTCATCCCTGGAAAACCACTGAGTTTTTTCCAATTCCTTGAGATAGGAGAATGTCGGTCTGTGAACAAGACTTTCATGGATTGGAAATACCAAATGCCTGGAAAAAATTTTTCTGCCTGTTTTAAGACTGCTTTTCATAACATTTTCCCCCATGCTTTTCTGCTGCCGTTAAATTTATGTCTAATATGACTTGCAAAAGACATTATGGTAAAAAAACAGTTTTATATACCGATTCATAATTATCGACCATGGAAGCAATGGAAAAATTATCAATTGTTTTCTTCCTTCCTGTTTCTCCATGCTGATCCATCAGGGAAGGCTCTTTAATATATTTAATAATCTTATCAGCTATCTGCTCAAGGTCATCGGGATCTATTAGGAAACCAGTTTCCCCATCCTCAACCAGCTCAGGATTGCCACCGGCATCCGATGCAATAACCGGCAATCCGCAAGCCATGGCTTCAAGAATAGTATTGGATATTCCTTCATTAAATGACGGCAGTACAAACAAATCAAAGCTTCTCATCAAAACATCTGTGTCTGGTCTATATCCTAAAAATACAATGTTTTGAAAACTTTCTGATGTAAGTCGCTGCATTTCATTTCCATCACCCACTATCACAAGTCTTGCAAAGGGATTTTTTTGTATAACTATTTTGAAAGCCTTGAATAAATTGGAATGGTTTTTTATGGCATCCAACCGGCCGACAATTCCGACAATAAAATTGTCCTTCGAAAAACCAAGCTGCTGTTTTATTGCATTTTTTTCATTCAATTTTGCTGGATGATGTTTTACTGTATCTATTCCATTATATATTTGTGTAACTTCTTTTCCGATTTTAACATCATTTAATAGCCAGTTTTTTAATTGCTTTGATACGCAAGTATAATCCTGAACCAGTGTTGATGAAAACCTTCGGATAAGTCTTCTTTTCATACTGGAGCCAAAAGGGTCAAACATATCCCATCCATGCTCACCATGGATAATGGTCTTAACACCTGCAAGCTTTGCTGCAAAAATCCCGTCCATACCGCTCCAGTTGCGTGTATGGACAATATCTGGCTTGATTTGCCGCAAGAGCTTTGAAAGTTCCCAGATAAACTTAGGTGAATTTCCATCTCTCTTATTTAATAAAAAAATTTTTGTCTTTCTGGTAAGAAGCCCTTTTGATTCTCCAGAACCCGTCAGACTGACAATGATATGTTCAAACTCCGATGACCCATGATTAATAAGGGTGGTAATCCCTTTCTCAAGCCCGCCGATTCCAAAAGAATAAACAATGTGAACAATTTTTATTTTTACCATAAAGTGATCTAATCAAAATTTTTTTATCGGTGTGCCTCTGCCCAGGATGCAGTATCAAATTTGCTAACACTTAACGCACAGGCACCCTCAGATGCCGGGAAAGCATCATTAAACAATTTGACGGAATGAATTTTAATATGTTTTTGCTCACTGACTCTGATGGGGTCTTTTAAGGTCATTTTCACCCAGGGTGTTCTGACATCTGCTGCATATGTGAATTCTTTTCCATTTTTGGCCTTGAACAACAATTCTCGTGTTAGAGGGAAACGCCGCCAGCGCAAAATCATGGTAATGTCATCTCCCTTTGGGGTAGGTGCCTTTTTTTTTCGTCCTCTTGATGGCCCTCCTATTTTAAAGGGATGGCTGGATGCCCCTGGCATCGCTCCAACCTGAATTTCCTTCGAACGAACAACAGGTAATATACCATCTGACGTTGAGGAATACATCACTTCCAAAGTTCCTGATTCTGAAAAAAATTTTCGCTTCAAAAGATTTATTTGCCAATGCTTATCGCTCTTTTTCCCATTTCTGGTTAACATCTCTGTTTCTGGTTTACTTCCTGTTTTAAATTGAAGAGGCCCAAAGCCTTTACTTACATCAGCAACATTTCCATAAGGATCCCTAAGAACTGGCCTATAGAAATAAATTGTATCCGGTTCAAGATTTCTTAAAATAGCTTTGGGCCGGGTTGAATAGATGGGCCATGTACTCACATTTTCTTTTCTGCTGTCTTTTTCCCAATAATATAATTCAAGGGTCACAACCTCGGGCCTTTCTTTCGTAGAGACAATTGGTATTGTGAGCTGGCCGGTATATTCTCCCATTACAGGGATTAGTTTGATTTTAATATCATCTTTAGATCTGACACGTGGTGAAGCTTTATCAACAATTGTCTGCGATAAATCCGGGTGATAAAGGGGATCTCCCACTAATGATGTAGACCAGTTCACATATAAAGTTGATAAAAGAAAGCACTCACCTAGATCCCTTCCCCTGAGCAAATAACGCAGTAAAATCCTGTTGTCCCAGAACGTAGCGTTTGTAATATGGGGACCGCCACCGTATGCAGGCCCGCCGCAGGCACTGATCGTGACCCCATTATCCACCTGTCTCCAGATTGAAGCCCCACGCCCCATATTCCACCCGTTGCCACTGTACACGGCTCTATCCATGCCGCCAGGATAGTAACCCGACCATTTTGGTTTATCCGTCTTTTCAAGAGGACTTTCAATCTGATAATGATCCTCAAGAGATCTTCCCAGAAACGGTATCCCTTGCCCCCCGTAATAAGAAAGGACTCTAAAACCTAACGCCTCTTCTTCAGAAACACCCCAGACATTATCCTGGTCTATTTTTTCATATTGATCCGTCAGGTTGCCAGCATCCTCTTTTTTCTGCAGTTTTCGTACGGCTATATCCATATCAGGATGTAGATATTTTGAACCATACAGAGAGTAGTCAATCTGCCTTTTGGCCTCTGTAGGACCTTGACCGTCCAGTCTGCTCACACCATAGGCAAAAAAGTATTGGGGCAGTTGTTTTCTTTTTAACGGCAAAGGTGGCAAGTCAATGAAAGCAGCATCTTTTTTACTAAGAAAAGAATATGTATCCGGGTGCATATAGGGATTCCATCGATTACCGGTCATGGGATACCGCATGGCACTGGTGATCCTATGATTTTTCACCCCCGCTTTACTGTCCGGCCCTCCTGACATGTACATTGATATAACAGGAGGAATAATTTTAGTTCCCCATTCATAGTACAATGTCTGCAACCGCTGCTCAAGTGATCCTAAATCGCCATGATTACTCTGCTTTGACGTCACACCTCTTTCAATACCGAAAACACCTTCACACGAAAATGGAAGTCCATGGCAGATCACGATATATAGGATATGCTCCTTTAGCACTGTCCCGTCCGGCAATATATTATCATTATCTTCGAGAAACTCCTTTACCGGAATGGCAACATCTTCCTGAAAATGGAGTTCATCAGGCACCTCATCCTGCCCCAGGATAGAAAACTTGAAATCCTCTGTATCATAATACTTCAGTTTAAGATTCTTAACGACTTTTCCGGCATGATCCTTTACTTTTACAAAGACCCATACAGTTCCACTGAATATTTCTTTTGCATTAAATCGGTAGCAACGTCCCCCACCTTCTTTGATCTCCGGATAAACAGTCTGCCTGCCCTTTCGCGCGGGAAGACCTGATATTTTGGGGGCTATTTTGATTTCTGTTTTTGTCTTTTCAGATCGGCAGGAAATATCAATAGTTTCCCAATCAACAGGTACAGCCTGCTGTTGAATATTTAACTCAACGAAACGGGAATCACGAGCCCACTCGTTTAATTGAGGGCCTCCCTTTCCTCGTGTATATTCTATACCGTTTTTATTATCATTGCTTTTTTCCCTGATCACCCAATCATTTAAATGCTTTTTTCCATGTCTGCACTTCAGTCCCAGCAGATACGGTTTTTTACCAGTCTCAGGATCAGTGTGTCTGTCAATATAATACTGAGCTACTTCCTTTGAATCCTGCCCGGGCAAAGAACCATCCACATCAATATCATAGTCTTCATTATACAGGACAAGAACTTGATCCGGGCCAGCCTTGAATTTTGTTAATCCTGCATGACATATTGGTATCAAAAAAAGACAGCACCCAATAAAGATTAAAAATACTATTTTGAAGACTTTAATATAAACTCCTGTTTTATAATCAAACAAATATTTGATTTATTCCATTTTGCCATGCAGTATCGTTATACAGCGAAATCTCGGTGCCACAGGTTCAACATCATTATTATCCAAAGTTCTGTTGACCGGTTTCTCAATCCCTTTTGATGCTCGCTCCAAAATTTATCCAGCATGTTTTTTTGCAAATAGAGTTTGCTTGCTTCTCCTTTTAATACTAAATTACCGCCATATTCCTTTAAATCTTTTCTCAACCACTCTTCAACCGGGACGCCAAAACCCATTTTTTTTCGATACAGGATGTCGTCGGGAAGATACTTTTTTAAAGTTTTTTTGAAAATATACTTCCCATCTTTTCCAACCAGTTTATACTTTGATGGGATTTTCGCTACATATTCCATGAAAACATGATCCAATATCGGACACCTGACCTCAAGAGATACCGCCATGCTGGCCCGGTCTACTTTGGTCAGTATATCATCACAGAGATAGGTTTTAATATCCAGGTATTGTATTTTCGAAAGATGATCCTTGGCAGGTGCTTTTTTGTAAATATCATAGAACAGATCACGGGTTCTGTAATCGCCTATTTCATTCAAGATATCAGGATGTACCAACTGACGTTTTTCTTGTCCATACATTGAACTGACTGAAAAATAATATGCATCAACAGGATCTCGAGCAATATTTGATATAAATGCTTTCCCTCTGAAAACCTGAGGAAGATAGTCAGCTTTTGGATAGAGATTCCCTATTGTTCCGAAAACTACCTGTCTCAGCCTCTCCGGCACAAGACTTCGAACAAAATTTTCCCTCATGTCAAAATAATATCGCCTGTAGCCGGCAAAATTCTCATCACCGCCATCACCGGACAGGGAGACCGTAACATTTTTACGTGCTATTTCAGACACATAATATGTCGGCACAGCAGAAGAATCTGCAAACGGTTCATCATAGTGCCAAGCCAGTTTTTCAATAACGGAGACCGCTTCTGGAGTCACATGGAATTCATGGTGATCGGTTTTAAAAAGGTCTGCTACTTTTTTGGCATATTGCGCTTCATTATATTTTGCCACACTAAAAGAAATTGAATTGGTCTTAACGGGTTCACTTGATCTTTTTGCCATCAATGCGACGATCGCTGAAGAATCAACCCCACCGGACAAGAAGGCCCCAAGCGGTACTTCACTTATCATTCGAATTTTTGTTGCTTCATCTAATATATTGAGCAAATCATCTGTCATTTGTGACTCACTGATATTCATATCAGGGTAAAAAGACAAATCCCAGTATGATTCAACCTGTATTGAATCAGCAGTAACAATAGCCCAATGCCCTGCCGGTAATTTTTTAATTGATTTAAAAATGGTTTTTGGGGCTGGGACATAAAGCAAGGAAAGATAGTCATAAAGAGCTGTATAGTCAACCGATCTTGAAACGTCCTTTACTTCTAAAATAGCCTTTATCTCGGACCCAAAGATCAGTCTTTTGGGATCATCAAGATAATACAACGGTTTTTTCCCCACCCGGTCGCGGGCCAAAAGAAGCTGCTTTTTATTTTCATCCCATATGGCAAATGCAAACATTCCCCTAAGTTTTTCTATGGCGTTTGTTCCCCACTCTTCATAGGCATGGACAATCGTTTCGGTATCTGAGTTTGTACGAAATTGATGGCCTTTAGACTCCAGGTCCCGTTTTAATTCCTGAAAGTTGTATATTTCACCATTAAACGTGATCCAAATGCTGCCGTCTTCATTACACAAAGGCTGCTGCCCGGTAGCAAGATCAATAATACTCAAGCGCCTGTGACCAAGACCGACATTACCCTGCCCCGAACAATATCTCCAGGCAACTTTCTCTTTGTTCCAAGTTCCCAGCCCAGCATTCTGTGTATTTACAAAAAAACCTTCCTCATCCGGCCCCCGATGAAAAAGGGTCCGGGTCATTCGAACAAGCGTATCTGCATCAATACCCTTATTTTCAAAATTAAATATTCCAGTAATTCCGCACAAAGTTCTATTCCTTTCAAAGTTGTAGAAACCTGCTTCAAATAAAATTATAATGCTCTCAGCCGTATATTTTTTTAAGCGCTGACCAAATCTTTGACCAGGAATGGTCATCAGCGATACGCCTGGCATTTTCGGCCAGATTTCTTCCAAGCTCCGGGTCGTTTGCCAGGTCGATCATCTTTCTGGCAAGGGCCTTATAGTCTTTTGGGGCCACAAGAATACCTGTTATATCATTTTCAATCAGATAGGGGATACCACCTGCTGAAGTGGAAATGACCGGAAGCCCGCTTGAGAATGCCTCTAAAATAGAAATCGGATAGTTGTCCACAACTGAGGAATTTACATATATGTCATGACAGGAAAGATAATACGGCATATCCTGTGAATCTACCTTTCCTAAAAACTTGACACACCCTGTAAGGCCTGATCGTTTCACACAATCCTGAATGTCCTGTTTTAATGACCCGTCACCGATTAGTGTCAAAGATACGGTGGGAAGATCATTTCTAACCAGTTGAAAACTTTTGATAAGTGTCAAGATATCGTAATAGGCTTCAAAATTTCTAGTACAGATAAATTTAATATGATGTTTATAGTGAGGCGGTGAAAAATGGAACTTATCTATCTGTGCAATATTCGGTATCACTTTTACCTGAATACCAAATTCTCCAAATATTGATTTCAAGTAACCGCTTGGAACAATAAATGAGTCTGATAGCTTGAACACGTTTAAAAAATGCCCGGCAAATCCCTTGAAAAAAGATTCGGCTTCACCACCGCGATAGTTAACCACCACTCTTTTTTTATAGATTCTACCGATAACAATAGCCGGTATAACATTCAAATAAAAATACAAATGCGAGCAGGCCAGAATATGAATACTACTGCAATATTTCAGCGAACGTAATATTCCTGCCACATAAATAAAAACCTTGCCAACAGTTCTGAATACGGGAAGCAACCACAGTTTTTCCGAAAACAGCTTTGGGGATTTATTTGTTGGAACAAAAAAAACTTGAATATTCTCTCTGGTAAGTCCTTCTTTCAACAAACAAGCCTGGGTTGCCATACCGCCAAAAGGTGGGGACTCGGGTGCTATTAATATAATACCTTTTCCCATAATAGTTAGCCTTTCGCTATTTTCATGAAGCCAATCTCTGTTCAGCAATACCGCGATAAAGAAAAACCTTCATCAAAACACACAATGACACCAGGTGGTAAAAATAATCCCAGTAAGCCACCCCTAGAAAAGCACCACCCACCGCATACCCCAGCAATGATATCTGAACCGCCCTGGCATAATCTTTGATCCAGAGATAGCCCTGGATATACCTTGCCTGGGATCGCAATCTTTCAAGAGCGAACATTGTCCCAAAAAGAAGGGAGAGCCATATGATCAGGGCAAAATAGCCATGTTCTCCCAGTATCTCGAAATAGGCACTATGAACATCTGTGCCGTTTATTTGATACGTTTCAAAGCCACCTCCGGTTAACGGGCTTTGATTGGCTCTTCTGATCCCGTACTTCCAGGCATAAATTCTACTCATTGCAGAAGAATCCTCTTCATATGTCTTAATGGTATCCATTCTGTCGAACCATTCCGAAGGCAAGATAGATCTTAATTTTTCAGAGGGCAAAGTTGCTATCACCAGTGAAGCTGCTAAAAACAGCCCAACAATGCGTATTTTTTTTTTGCTGCTTAAAATTATCGCAGATAACACCACAAATAGAGTTACCATTGCCCCCCGTGACCAGGTACTTATTATGGCGCATATCGAAAAGAAAAAAACAGTATGAAACGAAATTTTTATAATCTTCCTTTCAAACTGCCCAGCGGCTAAAAGAATCAGGGGCAGGGTCATATTCAGTGCAAGGCCGATTTCATTGTTCCCGGCATAAAAAGTACCCCCAGGTCCCTGAACCCTGTAAGAAAATCCGTTTGCGATCGCAAAAACCCCCCCTTTAAAACCTATAAAACCAAAACTAACCGTAATGATTATAATCAACCACTTCATTTTGTCCTTGGTATTGATCATCCAGAAGGTTGGAAAAATACTGATGTATATTTTCATGACCTTTATCCATTGGTCTTTGGCTGCATAAGGAATATCGGGAGACAAATAAGTCGTTAAAGTAAACCAGGATAATAACACCATGAAAAGAGCTGTCTCCCGGGTCCAGGGGAATGGCTGCCTGTCCTTTCCATTAAAGACCATTCCTATAATCACAGAGACAAATACCATAAAATACAAAGGCATGGATCTTGTGTATCCCCATGCATACCGATGTGGATTACCAAATGTAAACAGTGCTAAGGCTAATACCCCCATCCAGGGTCTAAACAGACCCAGATAGATGGAGACAGAAGTTATGGCAAGAACCAGTAGATCTCGCATCTATTTTCTATCCTTCACGATGGCGCAATTAATTTTAGCTGTCTTTGCTGCTATAGACTGCCAAGAGAAAGAATTCTGAACCCGGTTTAAACCATTTTGCCCAAGTTCCCGAGCCAGGGTCTGGTCCGTCAGCAACTTGCAAATATGATCTGTCAATTCATCCACACGGGTACCATCTATTCTAAAACCGGTCTTTCCATCCAACACTGCACCACCTGTGCCGCCGGCTATTCCGGCAATCACGGGTTTACCGCAGGCATTGGCCTCAAGAAACACCATGCCGAACCCTTCGGTATCCCCATTTATTTCACGATTCGGCATCACAAAGAGATCTGCAGCATTGTACCATCGTGGCAGGTCTTCTTCGCTCACGTGACCAAGAAAATGAACCTGTTTCACCACCCCATTATCTTGAGCTAACTGCTCAAGATAGGGTTTATCCTTTCCTATCCCTACAATAGCATAGTGAACATCCAACCCTTTTTTCCTTAAACAGGATAAAGCCTTTATTGTATGATCAAAACCTTTCCGTCGGCTTAACCGCCCCACAGATAGCAATAACTTATTGTTGTCGCCAACTCCAATCTTTTTTTTAAGGTCTTCCGTTACCAATCCCGGCTTGAAGTGCTGAACATCCACACCTGGTGAAAGATTTATGATTCTGGATTCAGTAACCCCTATTTTTAGCAGCTCCTGTTTTGTAAACTCACTATTGGCAATGACACCGTCTGCCTGCCTGTATACATATTTCATCACACTTAATTTAACCGGTTGCCGCCACGTTGTAATTTCTTCACCGTGCGCATAAATAACCAAAGGGATTTTAAACACCCTTGCAGCAAAAAATCCAACAAGCCCCTCCGGAAGGACGCGACCGGCATGAACTATCTGGAACCGATATTTTAGCCCAAGCCGAATGGAGGCCCACAGCAATTTCAAATACATGACCAATGACTCAGGTTTCAACCATGCGAACCGCGAAAGGTCGATACGATGAATCGTGTTTTCATGGTACTTATCATGGGCATCCGCACCAGAGACATTCGCCGTTACAATATGAATGGCTTTCCCGCCCAAAAGCCGATAGACTTTGTCAAACCAGACTGCCGTTCCACCTTTCGTAGGTAAAAAGAGTTCCGTCAAAACAAGGATTGACTTTGATCCCTTTTGCAAATTTTTCTTATTCAATACGAAATTTACCTTTTTTGTTCGAAAAACTGGACAATAGCTCTTGCATCAGTTTCGTGAGTAATATTTGAATGAATCTTATCCGCGTATTACTGATAGGATATCTTTTATTGACTGCAATTTTGGATTTTGAATTATTAGAGGTAAAACTGCTCTAATAGCCTTCTCCCTCATATTTTTTTTTAAAAATGTATAGGCTAAATCCAGTCGTGCTCTTCTTATAGCCAATTTTACACCTTTAACCGCATTTTTATTATTATGTATAATGTCATTTTGTCGTAATGATAGCAGCGCTGCCAGGGTTTCACGCTGAGCTCTTAGCTTATCAGAACGGATCAACCCGTGGTCATGAACTAAATAGGCGGCAATTGGATAGCATATAATACCTCCAGTTTGACAGTAGGCGCATAAACGAATTAAAAAATGAACGTCTTCGCATATTGAAAATTCAACCGGGAACCCGCCGATTTTTTTAATAATTTTTTTTTTAACACTTAAAGTTCTCGTGTCACCAAATGGGTGTTCAATGAATGAAATCACATCGTTGCTTTTCAGAAGGATATCGATATCGGGTCCTGCATCATTCAACAATTTTACGCCTGCAGGTGTATTTCCCATAGAAGTTCCGAGATGATTTCCATCAACATCAATATAGTCAAAATTTCCTGACATAAAATCAAGATCAGGATATTTATTAATCAATTGAACATGCAACAGCAATCGGTCTTTATAATACCAATCATCGGCATCCAAAAAACAAATCCAGTCTCCTGTTGCCAAATCAACCCCTTTGTTTCTCGCAGAGGAAACACCTTTGTTTTCCTGGTAATAATATTTTACGATTTTCGAGTTGTACTCCAGTAGAACCGATTCAACATTATCATCGGAACCATCGTCTACAACTATTATTTCATGCGCTTTATAGCTCTGAATTAGAATTGAATCAATTGCATGTTTTATTGAACCCGAGCCGTTGTATACAGGTATGATAATTGAAAATTTTGGTTTTATTCTCATTCGGTAATTAAGCTTTTTTTGCTGTCCTATTGTAAAGCGTTTTCCACTCAGGGAATTTTTTACCAAGCAAGCTTTCCAGTTCCTCGGTTTCCTTTATTTGCATTGGTCTTAAAAATTCGACAACTTCACCCACATCGACATCGCTTTTTATTACTGGTGGATCAGAAATCTGCCTTGCAAATTGTTTGATTTTTTTTGGAAAAAAATGGTTGATTGACTCCCAAACCAAAGAATGCCGGAATTTATTTAAAATTCCCATACCTCTGGTTTGACGAATTTTATCTGGTGTGACATGATCTTTCTTGTTTAATCCCACAGGGATAAAACTCTTTTCAACACCAAGCCATTCGAATATTTGTTGTATGTTTTTCTCAGTGTTTGATTGAAACTCTTCAATTGTAATTGTGTAGATTTGTTCTATATCAAAAAATTTTAGATATTGCTTCAGCTGCAACGCATACATACTAACTTCTCTATAATGAGAATTTATTTTAATCGCAGTGAGAGGTTTTTTTGTTTCCCCTTCCCATCTGACATTATGCCAATAGTGACTGATAGTCCTCTCAATGGGATCTCTCATAATATAAATTAATTTTGCTTCTGGGTTAAAAGCTTTAATATTCTTGGCAACACCTGTCAATCTGGGATATTTAGAATAAGTGGTGCTCGATTCCCCTATAATCTTTGATGAGTTGGCATCTTTAAAAAGCGCCTGGTAGTCTTCTATGCTTTTCCAATATCCCTTTTCCCACATGTTTTTCCAATATGCTTTTAACTGGTTACTCTCCACAAAATAAGATGGCTCTTTTGGCTGGCACATAAAGATATCCGGATGCTCATTCAGGTATAGATGTAATGAACTTGTCCCTGATTTCATCGCTCCAATGATAAATAGATTTGGTTCTTTAAGAAATAACATTCAATTTCAACCCTAAAAATAAAAATTGTCTTTAAGCCAATAGTATTTTTATTTCCGGTTTGCTTTAAAATAACCAAGAAATCTCCCTATTGACGTCGCAAGCCTTATCCGATAAAATTATCTAAAAATCAATAAGAAAAGAAAGATACATGCATAAGCTGTTCTTCTCAACATAAATGGAATCCTCTACCACCACTCAACACCATTTTCGAACTTCAATTTTTTTTCCCATTCTCCGCGATAAACATCAATTAGTGCGCTTAGCATCTGAAATTTGAGGTTGTTTAATACTCCCAAAATTGCACTCCGTCTATAATTTTCAACCCACAAAGAAACATTTCAACCCAGTATTTTTCAACACGCTGCTATCACAGTCTGTTTATAATTCCATAATTTGTAGTATTTTTTTTTGACTACCTTCATTTTGTGCTGGCGTCAGGCTGTTACAGAATCGAATTAGTCATAAAATTTTCCAAGTGTGAGTGCAAGGCCGCATAGTTTTTATCAAAATTTTCGCCTCACAGGCGCTTGGAATTTTATTGAAATTGAAAAATTTAAATACAGTAACTGATTTGCTTATTGTAAGCTGAATATTATTGGAAAATCAAACCTGTTATTCCAAAACTGATGGCCCCATAAAAATTGGAGATCAAAAAATTTTGTACTTATAATTTCAATTGGTTATACTGATAAGAATGCTTAAATATGACTTTGCAAGAGTCCATGATAACTTGCCCGAATTTCTTACATCAGGCAATCATTTATGTTTACT
>NZ_JAQYWD010000048.1 GCF_030145145.1 Desulfobacula sp.
TGAAAAAAACTGGTCTTGGTGTAGTTTTTGACCAAGATAAAAGAATAGCTTTTTCTTTGAGTTTTATATCACCAACACAGATATTGGCAATTTCATTGATTCTTGCCCCGGTTTCACACATTAATCGAACAAGCAGATGATTCCGGATATGATTGATCTTAAACATAAAAGTTTTGCATTTTGCAATATCTTGAGTGCGGACTCAAAAAACTTGATCATCGAGGACTCAGTCCAAACAAAATTTGAGCACCCCTATATATGGTATGTCAGGTTTTTAAAAATCGAATTTTCAATTCCATCATATGGGCCGAGGGTATCATCCCCGGCAATTCTTCCATATTCAACATATAAAAAACACAGCCGATCTTAACCATTTCCAACCAAAGCTCGAAGGCTTTCACAGATTTAATTTCATGTGCATGAGCGCTAACCAGCAAAGCCATAACCAACACAGTATTAACCAGAACCAATTCCACCAAGATTGATCAGATTTAATCCAGGTTTGTTTGGTTGTCGGAAGAGGTGATATGCTGAAGAAGTTATCGTCCATTGCACAACCTTTAATTTCAGGATATTTTCAGGCCGTTATATGATGGTCGTTTTCGGGATTAATGATGGGATAAGCCAGATATAAAACCTTAGCAAATAGATAATTTTGAGACATTAAGACGACAGAATGGATTTGGTTTGACGTTGTTGGACAATGGTTTGAATAAAAGTATCAGAGTTATCGTTCCTGCTATTCAATACCAGTAATTTTACACTTTTTTAATTCCGGGCAAAGGATTTCTATCGCTTCACCCTATATATTGTTTGAGAAAAAAGGAACAGAAACCACGGATTTCGATCCTATCTCCAGCGATCATAGCATTGCAACAGGTATACTGACCAATCTCTTTCAGATGTCACTAAACCCTTTCTCCCATATATTCTGCTCCAAGTTTTTCCAGATACTCGGCTAAAAGATATCGATGACAATCCGACCCAGTTTTACAAAAGCATACAAGGGTTACTTCATCCCGGCTTAAAATCTCATCCCAGATATTCCGATGCTCCAGATAAGAATTTTGCATCAGCTTTCGATACATCTGCCGATATTCATCCCAAGAGATTTTTTTTCTTTTGACCCCATGACCATTTTCCAGGTTGGCGCGAAAAAACGGCCTGCTGGATCTTTGCCCTTGACTGTAATATCTGGCCCAGCTTTCCTTCTGGAAATCCTTTTTGTGAAAACCAAACAAGATAGGGATCTGGAAGATCAACAAAGCGAAATCCTTTGTATTTACCATAAGGCATTTTAATGGTTGTAAGAGCGATGAATTCCTTTTTATCTGGAATGACTGGTTGCATTATTCTTTTAAAATGACATCAATGCCATTATCAGTCAAAAATTTAGTTGACTTGCTGCATACTGGGGCTGTTGTTTCTAAAGTGATTGTGGCATCTGGAGTAATTCTTTTGATTTTTCCTGCTTTCTCAAGGATAACGGAGGCATCTTTCATTATGATTCGACTTTTTCTGTCGATAAAAAGGACAAAATTATTGTGATTATCCTTCAATAAAACAGTTCGAGGAGGCAGGCTATAAGCTTTGGGATCAACTTTATCCATTGATTCGGTCCCGAAGTTTGCCCGCACACTTAAACGTCACAACTTTCCTCCCACCCAACATCATATCATGACCAGTGGCCGGGTTCCTTCCTTTCCTGGGCGCCTTTTGATTTACCTGGAATTTTCCAAATCCTGAAATCATAACGTCTTCTCCGGATGCCAGAGTGGATTTCATTATTTCAAGTAAAGCTTCGACAGTGTCTTTTGTTTCGGATGAGTTGAGATTGATTTTCTCTGATACTCGTTCAACAATTTCTGCTTTTGTCAGTGCCAAATACAAATCCTCCTTAGGTGCAAATTTCACGAATTACATACCGCGTGAAGTTGTTTCGGTCAATCGGCAAATTAATCTTTTTTACAAACCATCCGCCTACGGATGGTTTAGATATCCCTAATGTGTTGTTCCTATGCGCCTATTGGGGTAATCCAACGTATTCTGGGTCACACAAACCGGAAGACAACCGAAGGTTATCTGCATTCGATAGGTGAGGCTGAAAGAAAGGCAATGGAAAATCTTGGAAATCTAAAGCTTTATTCGGCTGACCAGTCCACAGTATCAGGCAACCCTATCAACAAGCATAAAGAATACTGGCAACGTAAAGTTGAGCGTCCTGAGTATGAGATCTTATGTCAAGAGATCGAAAAATTAGGATATGCCGGTACAGGCAGGAAATACGGTGTCAGTGACAACGCCATCAGAAAATGGAGAAGGTCTTATGAAAATGAGATCAAAAATAAAAAAAGTCTCACACAAAGTCTCACACGGTGATACTGAAAGAAAAAGGCCTTTCAATGAAAATCACTGAAAGGCCTTTTGAATCTGGTGCCCAGGAACAGAATTGAACTGCTGACACGGGGATTTTCAGTCCCCTGCTCTACCGACTGAGCTACCTGGGCTCAACAACAGAACGGTTTGTATTCTTTTTGGCCTGTCCTGTCAAGGAAAATGTTTGAAAAATATTCAAAAAGTTTTGATTTTAGATGTCCCCCAGGATGTGCTGAATCAATGTGCAGCTTGAAATGGCAGCGGTTTCAGCTCTTAAAATCCTGGGTCCAAGAGAATAGGATAGAAAGCCTTTTTCTGTTGCCAAGTTTATTTCAGTTTCTGAGAACCCGCCTTCCGGGCCGATTAAAATGATAATATTGGCTGGATTTTTTTTCAGTGAACCAAGTTTTTGTGTGGCCTTTTCCCAGAAAGCAATTTTTAATTCATAGGCAGCAGAATGATCTATCAGCTTTTCAAAGCTCAATGGTGCTGATATTTTCGGAAGCAGACTCCTCCGGCACTGTTTCAAAGATTCTCCTGCAATGGTCTGCCACCGTAAATGTCGTTTTTCCATCCGTTTTGCATCCGGGGTGGGAATCGAGCGTTCGCAAAAAAAGGGGATCCACTGACCGATGCCCAGTTGGGTCACATGTTTGATGACCAGATCCATTTTTTTGTCTTTCAGCATACCTGAGCACAGGGTGATCTGAAGGGGAGATTCTGTTAATGAGTCATATCTGTTCAGAATTGAAATGTCTATATTTCCCGGCGAGATGGACTCAATCTGCGCTGTATAGTCCCTGCCATCACCATCCGTGACTTCGATGGGATCTCCCGGGCTCAGCCTGAGAACCCGTGCAATGTGTTTTGCATCCTGGCCATGGATAGTCGCTTTTGAAGGAATGTCATCAATTTTTGGAATAATGAATTTTTGCATCATATGATTTTTTAAAACAAAGCAATGATATTGTAAACGAGTTTTTTATCTATGTCTGCCAACGGTTCCCGCTAGTTTAATTGGTTGACACTTTGATCTGGCTTTGGTATTTTTTGACGTTCTAAGGATATCGAAAAGGGTATTGTTTTTAATATCTAATAAAGTGAGGCCTTTATGACAGATTGGGATGATGATATTTTGGGTATGGATAAGACAGATGAGGATATCATCGAACTGACGGATATCGTTGAGGAGGGGCTTGACCCGGCAACACAAGAAGATCTGATTGAATTGACGGATATTGTTGAAGAAGGGACTATCGACCTTGATCTGGGCATTGTTGAAGAAACGCCGGTTAAAGATGAAGAAAATTTTGAAATAGAAGATGAAATTGATTTCAACGAAGGGTTTGAAATTGAAATAGATTCACCAGCGGACGAAGTGCCGATGGCGCCTATTGAAACAATTGAACCTGCCTGGGAATCGAGTGTGACCCAGGAACAGATAGCGGCTGCTTTGGAACGGGTCATTGAGAAAAAATTTGCCGAAAAAATTGATACCCTTTTGTTTGAGGTCATGGAACGAGTGGTTGAACAGGAAATTGCCAGGATCAAGAAACGTTTGCTCAAAGATCTTGATCAGATGTAAAACGTCTGAGTTCTGGCAATTTTATAGATAAAAAAGGTTATGGGGATTCATCGAATGATCCCCTTTTTCATTAATATGGGTTTGAGGAGTTGATTTATGGGTTCCGGTTCTCTGGATAAAGGATATGAGCCATCGGGCATTGAAGAAAAATGGTATGCCTACTGGCTTGATAATGGATTTTTTAAAGCGGAAGATAAAAGCGACAAACCTGCCTTTTCAATTGTGATTCCACCGCCCAATGTCACAGGTGTACTTCACATGGGCCATGCCTTGAATAATGTTATTCAGGATATCATGTGCCGATACAAACGGCTTTTGGGGTATAACGTCCTCTGGATGCCGGGAACAGACCATGCCGGAATTGCTACCCAGAATGTGGTTGAAAGAGATCTGGCTGCAAAGGGGCAGACAAGAGATCAGTTGGGTCGGGAGGCATTTATCCAACAGGTTTGGAAATGGCGCGAAAAATCCGGCGGTGCCATTATCCATCAACTCAAGAGACTGGGTGCTTCCTGTGACTGGGAACGTGAGCGGTTCACCATGGATGAAGGCCTTTCCGATGCAGTCCGCAAGGTGTTTGTACGATTGTATAAAGAAGGACTGATTTATGAAGGCCAGTATATTATCAACTGGTGTCCCCGATGCAAAACCGCCCTTGCAGATCTTGAAGTCGAGCATGAAGAAAAAGATGCGTATCTGTATTATATCCGATATCCTTTTGTGAACAAAAAACAGGGACTGACAGTTGCCACTACCCGTCCTGAAACGTTGTTTGGGGATACAGCCGTAGCGGTCAACCCACATGATGAACGGTTTAAGGATCTTGAAGAGACCCATGTAATGCTGCCGTTGACAGACAGGGCCATCCCGATTATCCGGGATGAGTATGTGGATACCCAGTTTGGAACCGGTGCGTTAAAGGTCACGCCTGCCCATGATCCCAATGATTTTAACCTGGGAGAAAAACATGGACTTGAAAAGTTAAAAGTCATTGATGATGACGGATTAATGCTTGACGGTGCCGGTCGATTCAAGGGGCTTGATCGGTTTGAATGTCGGCAGCAGGCGCTTGAAGCCCTTAAGGAACTGAAGCTGCTGGTGAAACAAGAGCCTTTGAAGCATAGCGTGGGACATTGTTACCGGTGCAAAACCGTTGTTGAACCCTCCATTTCAAAACAATGGTTTGTCAAGGTCGCTCCCCTGGCCAAAGAAGCATCGGATGCTGTTCGTTCTGGAAAAACCCGTATTATCCCTGAAACCTGGTCAAAAACTTATTTTGAATGGATGGATAATATCCGGGATTGGTGTATTTCACGTCAGATCTGGTGGGGTCACAGAATCCCGGTATGGAAATGCCCGGCCTGTAATGAAGTGATGGTCGAAGAGACTGATCCGACGTGCTGCCCGGCCTGTGGGTCCACTGAGATTGCCCAGGAACCAGATGTCCTGGACACTTGGTTCTCAAGCGCGCTCTGGCCGTTTTCAACCATGGGGTGGCCCAATGATACGGATCTTTTAAAAACATTTTATCCCACCAATGTGCTGGTAACCGGTTTTGATATTCTCTTCTTCTGGGTTGCCAGGATGATGATGATGGGGATTCATTTTATGGATGAAGTCCCCTTTAATGATGTCTATATCCATGCCCTGGTAAGGGATGAGCATGGAAAAAAGATGAGTAAATCCGTGGGGAACGTTATTGATCCGTTAAAGGTGATTGATGAACATGGTGCGGATGCATTCCGATTTACCCTGGCAGTCTTTGCCGCCCAGGGACGGGATGTTAAAATGTCTGAATCGCGGGTGGAAGGATACCGACACTTTGTGAACAAACTTTGGAATGCTTCTCGTTTTGCCCTTATGCACATTACGCCAAAAGATGTTACCATAGAGCATAAAAAGCTTTCGTTGTCTGAAAAATGGATTCTTTCCCGATGTGCCCATACCTCCCTGGCGGTGAAAGACGGCATTGAAACGTATCGGTTTAATGAAGCAGCATCAGCCTTATACCAGTTTGTATGGCATGAGTTTTGCGATTGGTTTCTGGAAACCGCCAAACCGTCACTTTATGAGAAAGAGGGCGTCCAAAGAAGAGATTGCGCCAGAAGTGTTCTGTCAAAAGTCCTGGAAGATATTCTGATCATGCTCCACCCGTTTGTGCCCTTTGTGACCGAAGAAATTTACAGCATCCTGCCGACCACCAATGGCTCTATTCTCTCCGCGACATACCCGTATAATGAACAAGCGTATGAAACCCTCAGGGATGAAACCGTTGAAAAGGATATGGAGTTTGTTTTTGGTCTGATTTCCGGTATCCGGAATATTAGAAGCGAGATGAATATTCAGCTGTCCATGCGAATAAAAGTCCTTGCCTATACAACGGATGAAAAAGAAAAAATCATTATTGCTGAAAATAAATCCATGATTGTGAATCTGGCCTCCCTGGAAAGCTTTTATTTCTGTGACGCGGATAACATCCCTTCTTCCTGTGCATCATCTGTTATTGGGGATACCACTTGTTTTGTCTCCCTTGAAGGGGTGATTGATTTTGATAAGGAGATTCGCCGGATTGAAAAAGAACTTGAAAAAAATACCAAAGAACTTTTGGCTGTCCAGAAAAGATTAAACAATGAAAGTTTTCTTGAAAAGGCACCGGAAGATGTCATTCAGAAAGTAAACTCCCAGTACGTCGATCTGGAGGAAAAAAATAACAAACTAAAGGAAAACCTTAACCGAATAAAGATAATGAAATGACGGGCAATACAATAGACAATATAATCAAGCTGGCCCTGTTTGAAGATTCGGGACTGGGTGATATTACAACCGAATCAATTTTGTCCTGATCGGTCTCCGGCAAGGGAGTCATTGTTGCCAAAGAATCTTTTATCCTGGCCGGAATCCAAGTGGCCAGGGTTAAGGGGTGTTGGGTTCTGGAATGATATAGGTTAATTTGTTCCGGCCGGTTTCCTTTGATTTATAAAGGGCTTTATCCGTCCGGCCGATAAAGGATCTAAGATTTTCTCCTTCCGCAAGTTCGGTGGCACCAATACTGACAGTGACCGATCGTTGAATACCCGGTTCCGGTTCAAAGAGATGAGAACTAATGCTGTCTTTTATCCTTGCACCCACCACACAGGCCTTTTGGAGACGGGTTTCCGGCAACAGGATGGCAAACTCTTCACCGCCATACCGATAGGCTGTATCCATGGATCTCATGCAGGAATCAATGATTTTTCCAATTCCCATCAGCACCTTGTCACCTTCAAGATGTCCCCAGGTATCGTTATAGACTTTGAAAAAATCAATATCTAGAATGAGCAATGAGAGGGAACGGGAATACCGGTTATACCGCTTGATCTCCGTTTTTATTTGGGAGAAAAAGTGTCGCGAGTTATGCAGTCCGGTTAATGCGTCGGTAATGGCCAGTTTTTCAAGTTCCTTTAAAAGCTTTAATCGTTCTTTTTTAAATTCAGCTTCCCTTAAAACCCTTTTGATTCGCAAATCAAGTTCTTCAAAGCGAAAGGGTTTGAAAATAAAGTCGCTGGCACCTGCCTGAACCGCTTTTTCATAGGAATATTTGGCGCTGTAGCCGGTCATGACCATGACATCCGTATTATACATTTCTTTTATCTTCCGGGTGAGTGCCAGTCCGTCCATGCCACGCATCCGGATATCCGTCAGGACAACATCTGCTTCAAAGGACTCCAGGATTTTTAATGCGTCATCTGCATTCAAGGCAGTTCTAACCGTATAACTAGAAATTTTCAGGTACGATTCAACAGACTCTTTAATGGCGATGTCGTCATCAACGATAAGGATAGAATAGGGCACCTGTTTTCTCCATGGTTATGGTCTCTAATGCGAGCTTTTCTTGACTATTTTCAACTCAATTGATAAATATAACATAAAACTTATCGGGATACGTGGTGTTTGTCAATATATTAGTTTGGAGTAAAATTGAAGCAACAGATAAAGAATATTCGAAATTTCAGCATTATCGCCCATATTGATCATGGAAAGTCTACCCTGTCAGACAGATTGATTCAACTTTCCGGCATTATTTCGGACAGGGATATGAAAGACCAAATACTGGATTCAATGGATATTGAAAGGGAAAGGGGCATTACGATTAAAAGTCAGACCGTGTCTCTTCCCTATACGGCGGAAGATGGCACACAATACCTGTTAAACCTTATTGACACACCAGGGCATGTGGATTTTTCATACGAGGTATCCAGGGCCCTGGCCGCCTGCGAAGGGGCGTTGATACTGGTGGATGCCAGTCAGGGGGTTGAAGCTCAGACCCTGGCAAATTTATATCTTGCCATGGAGCACGATCTGGAAATTATACCGGTGATCAATAAAATCGACCTGCCGTCTGCTGAAATCGACTTGGCCAAAGATCAGATTGAGGAGGACCTTGGGCTGAGCGCTGATGATGTATTGATGGTGTCTGCCAAGACCGGTATGGGGGTTGATAAAATATTTGAGGCCGTTGTCAGAAAAATTCCCCCCCCTGTTTCATCGGAGGATTCTGTTTTCAAGGCCCTGATATTTGATTCTCATTATGATGCCTTCCGGGGGACCATTGTCCATTTCAGGATTTTTGAAGGCACCATTAAAAAAGGGGATAGAATCCAGTTCATGTCCAATGATGCCCAGTATAAAGTTGAAGAGGTGGGATTCTTCCAGATCCTGCGGCATCCTCAAGAGGAACTGGTTGCAGGGCAGGTGGGCTACTTTATTGCGGGTATTAAAAATATCAGTGATGTGAAAACCGGTGATACGGTTACCATGGCCAGCAGACGCTGTGACAAACCCCTTGAGGGCTTTCGGGAACCGACACCGGTGGTGTTTTCCTCCATGTATCCGGTGGCATCTGATGATTATGAGGAACTTACTGATGCGTTGGAAAAACTTAAGCTCAATGATGCCTCCTTGATTTATGAAAAAGACAGTTCCGCAGCCCTTGGGTTTGGATACCGGTGTGGATTTTTAGGACTGCTGCATCTTGAAGTCGTTCAGGAACGGCTTGAAAGGGAATACGATGTCTCCCTTATTCTGACATCGCCTTCGGTCCAGTATGAGATCACCTATACGGATGGTACGGTAAAAATTATTGATAACCCGGTTCAGTATCCTGATCCGGCGGAAATTTCCCACGTTCGGGAACCGTTTATTAACGCTGCCATTATTGTGCCGGACAAATATATGGGGAATGTCATGCAGGTCTGCCACGAATTTCGGGGGGTCAGCAAAAACTACCAGTACCTGACCAGTAACCGCATGGAAATGAAGTTTGAACTGCCGCTGGCCGAGGTGGTATATGAGTTTTATGACCGACTCAAAAGTGTGACCCAGGGATATGGGTCCTTTGATTATGAAATTGCCGGATACCAGGAGACAGACCTTGTAAGGCTTGATTTTATTATCAATGGAGAGCGGGTGGATGCTCTGTCTCAGCTGATACATCGGGATAAAGCCGAAGCCAGGGCCAGGAATGCCTGCAAGAAATTAAGGGAAGAAATTCCGCGACAGCAGTTTAAAATTCCCATTCAGGGTGCGATCGGCGGGAAAATTATTTCCCGGGAAACCATATCGGCTTTCAGGAAAGATGTAACCGCCAAATGTTATGGCGGGGATATTTCAAGGAAGCGAAAACTGCTTGAAAAACAGAAAAAAGGCAAAAAACGGATGAAAATGGTCGGGTCGGTGGAAATCCCTCAATCAGCATTTCTTTCTGTTTTAAAAACGGATTAACCGATAAAACCAGATGCGTTTGTCAGTTCCCGGCCGCGATGGTTATCCGGGGCAACGGATGGAAAAATGAATCTTTCCTTGCGATTATGCTGAAAAAACGATAAGAATGAAGAAGAATCCTGATGACATAATCAGGGTTCTTTTTTTTTAACTTTAAAACCGGAGACAGCATATGAACAGCAACATTGGACAACCCGGCAAACTGGATTTTGTAGTGGACAAAAAAAACCTCTATCGGGAAGAATCCGTCACAGATCTCAAGATTGCCAATATACAGCGAATGGTGCCGGTGCACGTTGACGGATCGGAAGACACCAGCCGGGAGCCTATTTTCCTGGGACGAACCCAGCTTTCCACTCCCCAGGGTCCTATCCCGATCCAGGCCATCCTTGAGGCCAAGACACTTGAAGATGCCATGGACCTGTTTCCGAAAGCCATGGAAGCTGAAACCCAGAAAGTGGTAGAGAGTTTCAAACAGATGCAGGCTCAGCAGGCACAGCAGAAAAAAGCGGAGCAATCCAGAATTATTGTTCCAGGAATGAACAATTGATTGTTTGATCGAACCTGAATAAAGGTATTTCAACTCACCATAAAATGGGTTTTCCACAGGTTATATGGCCTGGCAGGGCAGGGGGCTTGAAATATCTTTATTCTGCTATACCCCCTTCTTTCACATCACTGGCTCTGGCGCGACTGCTGGTTTGTTAATTCCTCAACTCTCGGTCTTCAGCTTTAAAGAAAGCCTGACCCAAGCACAAATGGCCACCCCCGAAAGCTGAGTTAATTCGTAATAGTCGAAGTTTCTTATATGGTTTATTGCGATACAGCTGTGGGCCATGCGGATAAACGGATCGCATCCACATCCAGTGACTGAAAACGGCGCCTTAACGGGTTTCGTGGGCTGAAAGTGCCTTTTTTATAAAGAAAAGAGTTGACGAAATAACTCAAACCATATTGAATTCAAATCAGTAAAAATAATAATGAAAGGTGAATGCCATGGATTATGAATGCATTATTTATGAAAAAAAAGATCAGGTTGGCCTGATTCGGCTCAATCGGCCCAAGGTCCTCAATGCCATGAATCGACAGCTCTGGATTGAGATGCAGGATGCCCTTGACAGCGCAAAACAGGATCATTCAATAAAGGCCTTGATCTTTACAGGTGAGGGCCGGGCATTTTCTACCGGAGCAGACCTTAAGGATTCAAAAGACAGAAGCATTGAGGCGTATCGAAGATACCTTGAATCGCTGCAGGAAGTATCGCGGAAAATCATTCGGTTTGAAAAACCCACCATTGCGGCCATTAACGGGTATGCACTGGGATCGGGGTATGAACTTGCCCTGGCCTGTGATATCCGGATTGCGGCCGAGGAAGCTTTGATCGGATCTCCTGAGGCAAAGGTAACCTCTTCTGTTACCGGGGGGGCATTCCGGCTTGTGCAGGATCTTGTGGGTCCGGGCAAGGCAAGGGAACTTCTCTTTACCGCAGAAAATATTACCGGGGAAGAGGCGCAAAAAATTGGATTGGTCAATCGAGCGGTTCCCCTTGACAGGTTAATGGATGAAGCCTTTGCCATGGCAAACAAAATTGTTGCCAACTCCGCTTTTTCTTTGAAGCTTATTAAAAAGGGTTTTCTCATGGCGCAGGGAGAGTGCAGCCTTGAGGCATTGATGGAGTATGAGATTGAAGCCTGTCTGGCCTGTGTTTCTTCCAAAGAACGGGAACAGTCTTTAGATGATTTCGAGAATCGAAAAAAATAATCAAAGGAAATAAAATGTTAGAGAACGTTCTCAATGCCAAATCCGTTGCCATTATCGGTGCGTCAAAAAATAAAACAAAGCGGGGTTTTCAGGCCATTAAAACACTTCTGGCAGATGGGTATGAAGGGAAGATTTATCCGGTAAACCCAAAAGAGGAGATGATTTTGGGCATTCAGTGCTATAAAGATATTTCCCAAATTGAAGCCCCCATTGATCTTGCCTTGATTACAACCCCTGCCAGGACAATTCCGGATATTTTACGAAAATGCGGTGAAAAGAAGGTTGCCGGTGCCGTCATCATTGCTGGCGGTTTCAGGGAACTGGGTGCCAAGGGGAAAGCGCTTGAGAGCGAAGTTGTCACCGTGGCAAAACAGACGGGTGTCAGATTGATCGGACCCAATACGTCGGGCATGATAAATCTTAAAACCAATATGAACCTTGTGGGCATCCAGAACGTTCCCAAAGGAAATATTGCCCTGCTCTGCCAGAGCGGAAATATGGCGTTGACCCTCATTACAGAGGCCACCATCCGCAAGCACGAGGGGTTTACCTATTATGTCGGTGTTGGGAACGAGTCGGATGTCAAGTTCCATGAGTACCTTGAATTTTTCAGGAATGACCCGGACACCCGATCCATTCTCATATATGTCGAGGGAATGAGTGAGGGGCGAAAATTTCTCCAGGAAGCCCATAAAACAAGTATTAAAAAACCGATTATCCTTTTAAAGAGCGGTCGGTCCGCCCCAGGTAAAAAGTCGGCTGGGTCACATACCGGCTCTCTGGCAGGAATGAGCGAAGTGGCAAATCGGGCCTATGGGCGTGCCGGCATTATTGTTATTGAGAATTCAGATGAGCTTTTCCCCGTAGCGGAAACCCTTTCAAGCCAGCCACCCATTAAGACCAATTCTATTGCCATTCTGGCCGATGGCGGGGGGCATGCCACCATTGCCGCAGACCTTTTGACGGATTATGGCATCCATCTGCCGGAATTATCTGACAAAACCCAAGAAAATTTAAGAAAAATTCTTCCCGAGTCGGCATCCGTTGTGAACCCTGTTGATGTGGCCGGCGGGACAGATGCAGATCCCAGCCTGTTTGCAGATTGTGCCAGAATTATTTTAAAGGATCCCAATGTGGGGGGGCTTCTGGTCGTGGGGCTGTTTGGCGGATATGGTATCCGGTTTGAAAAAAGCCTGGCCTTTGGAGAAGAGGCGGCAGCCCATCGATTCGGGGCCATGGTAAAAAAGAAAAATAAACCGATTATTGTGCATTCACTTTATAGTTCCTACGAGTCCCATGCCCTGGATTTGCTGCGGCATTATGATATTCCGGTTCATGATTCCCTGGATATTTCATGCAAATGTGTGGCCTCACTATGTAAATATGGGAGTTATCTGAAATCCTATCATGCCAAAACCAATTTTGTGTTTAACTGGCGGGCCAAGGCAAAGAAAGAGGGCGATCAGATCATTGCAACGGCAAAAAAGGAGAACCGTCATGGGCTGTTAGAACATGAGGCAAAACGATTGATCCAGCTTCATGGCGCACCGACCTCGGTGGGGCAGGTGGCACGAACTGAAGATCAATCATGGGAAATTGCCCGGGAAATGAACAAGGCCGTTGTATTAAAAATCGTTTCGCCGGATATCCTGCATAAAAGCGATGCCTGCGGGGTGATGCTGAACCTGAGTTCTGAAAGTGACATTAGAAAAGGCTACCAGCAGATCATAAAAAATGCCATGGCCTATAACCCGGATGCCGATATTAGGGGCGTCCTTGTAGCGCCAATGGCACAAAAGGGACTTGAAATCATTATCGGAACCAAAGTGGATGAACAGTTCGGCCCGGTCATCATGTATGGACTGGGGGGGATCATGGTTGAAATCATGAAGGATGTGACGTTCTGGGTATTGCCTGTCAATCCGACGTCTTGTAAGAAAATGTTGGAAGACACCCGTTCTTCTATCCTTTTAGATGGGGTAAGGGGTCAGAAAGGATATGATAAAAATGCATTGAAAAAATTAATCGCCATGTGCTCTGAGTTGATTGAAGCCTATCCTGAAATTGAGGAAATGGACCTGAACCCCGTGATTCTCTATGAAAAAGGACTGGATGTTGTGGATGCCAGGATCATACTCAAAAAATAAGACCGCAAAAGTGAGGATTTAGACTTTACAAATAGGGTGCAGGATTGTAACTTTTATAAACGGTCTTTCTGTTGTCCGATCCGCTCTGGAAAGGCAATGTCAATTTTTATTAATCTTGTTCAACAAACTGAAGTGAAAGGAGGCGGAATATTTAACATAGCGCCATTAAATTATATCTTTAACACTTAAATCAGGAGGTAAAGATGAAAAAAGTATTAATTCTAACCACAGCACTTTTATTTGGAGCGGTCCTTTTTCTGGGAACCACTGTAACTCAAGTCCAGGCAAAAACAACCTTTGTGACCATTGGAACGGGCGGAATTACTGGGGTATACTATCCAACAGGGGGTGCCATTGCCAAGATCGTTAATCAAAAGCGAAAAGAATATGGCATCCGATGTACTGTTGAATCCACCGGCGGTTCTGTTTTTAATATCAATGCCATTTTAGCCGGAGACCTTGATTTTGGCGTGGCGCAGTCAGATCGTCAGTACCAGGCGGTAAAAGGGGTTGCTGACTGGGCCGATAAAGGCCCTCAAAAAGACCTGCGCGCTGTATTTTCCATCCATGCAGAAACAGTTGACCTCATTGCGGCGGTAGACGCCAATATTAACAGCCTTGCGGATCTCAAGGGGAAAAGGGTCAATATTGGTAATCTTGGATCCGGATATCGCCAGAATGCCATTGATGCGCTTGCGGCCAACGGGATCAATTGGGAGACCGATTTCCATGCGGAAAGCTTAAAAGCTGCCGAAGCCCCCGGATTGATTCAGGATAGTAGGATTGATGCCGCATTTTATACGGTGGGACATCCTTCCGGATATTATAAAGAAGCCACTTCAGGGACACGCAAGGTCAAATTTGTTCCAATTTTAAATATCGAGAGCCTGTTGGAAAAATATCCTTATTATGCAAAGGCTGCCACGCTGATGAAAAACTATCCAGGTGCGGCCAATACCGAAGCAGCCGTCCCGACATTTGGCGTAAAAGCCACCTTTGTCACCTCTGCCAACGTACCGGACGACGTGGTTTATGCCATTACAAAAGAAGTGTTTGAGAATTTTGAACAATTTACAAAATTGCACCCAGCTTATGCCGGTCTTACAAAAGAAGACATGCTGACCGGTCTTTCCGCTCCAATTCATTCCGGTGCCATGAAATACTACAAAGAAGCCGGTCTGAAATAGGTAATCTCTTTTAAACTGCTTTTAACTGTATGGGCAGTGGAGAAGACCGGATCGTTCAAGGCCTTTTCCACTGCTGTTCTCAATCGGGTGAAAATTATGAACACTACTGAAGTTCAGGAAATTGATGATGGTTTGGAACTGGCCAGGCGACTGGCAGAGGAAGAAGAAGGTATATCAAGAAAACCCCGGGGGGGTGAGAAATGGGTGATTCCAACCATTGCTGTCAGCTGGAGCCTGTTCCAGTTGTCTATAGCCAGCTGGCTGATTCTTGACTCTACCTATATCCGGTCGATCCATCTTGGGTTTGCCTTATTGATTGTTTTTTTGAATTTTCCGCTTTTCAGGAAAAAAAAATTCGGGTTGAGATTTTTATCCGCCACGAAAAGAATTCCTGTTTTTGATTATATTATTGCGCTTATCGCCTGTCTTTCAGCCCTCTATCTGGTGCTGGATTACGAAGGGATAACCACGCGGTATGGGTCGCCGATTCCCCGGGATATCGTCATTGGCATCACGTTGACCTTATTGCTTCTCGAGGCCGCCAGAAGGGTTATCGGGCCAGCGCTCCCTGTCATTGCCATCTGTTTTTGTGTGTATGCTTTTTTTGGACCGTATATGCCGGACCTCATCGCGTTTAAGGGTGTGTCGTTAAATCGCTTTGTGGGTCAAATGACCATGTCCACGGAGGGTATTTATGGTATTCCCCTGGATGTTTCCGCCACCATTGTTTTTCTGTTTGTGCTGTTTGGCGCCATGCTGGACAGGGCAGGCGCCGGTCACTACTTTATTCAACTGGCCTTGAGTCTTTTAGGCGGCTTTAAAGGCGGCCCTGCAAAGGCAGCCGTTCTTGGAAGCGGGCTGACCGGAATGGTATCCGGGTCCAGTATTGCCAATATCGTGACAACGGGCACCTTTACCATCCCCATGATGAAAAAGGTAGGGTATCCGGCCACCAAGGCCGCAGCTGTTGAGGTGGCAGCCAGTACAGATGGACAGCTGGCACCGCCCATTATGGGCGCTGCAGCATTTATCATTGCCGAATATGTCAATGTGCCCTATGTGGAGGTGATCAAGGCAGCAGCCATCCCGGCGTTTGCCTCCTATGCCGCATTGTTCTATATTACCCATATTGAGGCATCCAAACTGGGTCTAAGGGGGATGCCGAAGAATGAACTCCCTGTATTTTTCAAGACGTTTTTAAGCGGGATTCATTTTATGATTCCCATTTTATTGCTGCTGTATGAGCTGGTTATCGTTCGTCACTCCCCTGAACTTGCCGCATTTCATGCCATATGGCTGATGGCGCTGGTGATGCTGTTCCAGGAACCCATCAAGGCCTATATTGCCAAAAAACCCATTGGTCCTGCCATAAAAAAGGCCATCGTTGATATTTTCTCGGCCCTTGCCTCGGGTGCCCGGAATATGGTTTCAGTGGCCCTTGCCACGGCTGCAGCCGGCATCATTGTCGGTGTTGTCGCCTTGGGTCTGGGCGGGTTGATCACCGAAATTATTGATGTCATTTCCATGGGCAATGTTTACATCATGCTGGTTATCACGGCCCTGGCAAGCCTGATTATTGGAATGGGGTTACCCACTACGGCCACCTATATTGTCATGGCATCCTTGACAGCCCCTGCCATCGTCACCATTGCCGCTAATCAGGAATGGTTTGTGCCGTTAATGAGTGCCCATTTGTTCTGTTTTTATTTTGGGATTCTGGCAGATGATACCCCGCCGGTGGGCCTTGCCGCGTATGCGGCTGCCGCCATTGCAAAATCGCCGCCCATTGCCACGGGCCTTCAGGGATTCATGTACGATATTCGAACCGCCATCCTGCCCTTCATGTTCATCTTCAATTCTGATTTGATCCTGCACAATATTTCGTCCTGGCCCCAGGGGATTTTGATTTTTGTCATGGCGTGTATCGGTAATTTTGCCTTTGCATCGGCGACCCAGGGATGGTTTGTGGCCGGCAACAAAATATGGGAAACCCCCTTGTTTTTAAGTGTGACGGTTTGTGCCATGAGACCGGATGCCATTGCCTCCCTGGTTGGACTGCCCCATGAACAGCGCTACTATGTTTATCCGGTTGCCCTGATCATTTTTGGTATCCTTTATCTGATGCAGAGACCTAGGATTCCTCAAGGTAACTCCCGGAAAGTCCGGCAGGCATTTGGCGACTTTTGATTCAATGTAAAGGAGAAAGTCATTGAAAAATATTGAAAAAATCCTTGTTCCCCTTGCGTTTACAGATTATTCCCAGGGGGTGTTTGATTGTGCTTCACAAATGGCCGTGAAGAATGATGCCATTCTGATTGTTTTAAGCATTATCAATTCAAGGGATATTGAATCCGTGGAGACCATTGTTTCCATGGGCTATGATGTAGATGCGGAGCACTATATTGAAACCATTCGAAAAGACAGGAAGCAGCGGCTGAATGAGATGGCAGATGCGTCCAGCATTGACAAGGATAAGGTCAAAATATTGTTCAAGGTTGGAAAACCGGTGGATGAGATTTTAACGGTCATCCGCAAAGAAGCGCCGGATCTTGTTGTCATGGGAACAAGGGGCCGTTCCAGTCTTAAAACCAGTATAATGGGCTCGGTGGCTGAAAAAGTGTTCAAGCGGTCTCCTGTTAATGTATTGTCCTACAGGGATGAAGATGTTAGAAAAAGTTTGGAAAAAAAGCTTCATTTTTAGTCTGTCCGTTCAACCAAACCGCTTTTGAACTTTGAAACAAATGTTCAAAAGCGGTTCAATGGAACACATCCAAACCGGTTTTGTCTTGAAATTACACATTTAATTTGTTTGATTTTATCGCATAGGCAATCCCAATACCTGCGATAAAGGCGGCGGCAAGATTTGAAGCCAGGGTTATCCCTAACATCAATAATGCAACAAACAAATCCTTTCGTTCTTTTATGTCAATAATGGTCAATGACAATTGACTCCCGGCAAACAGGAGTAATACCCCCAGAACCGCCATGGGAATAAGATATAAAAGTGACAGCAGGTGAGGTCCAAATAAAATGGCGAAAAGGACAAAAATTGATCCGATAATGATGTTAGAGCCGGCCGTGCGGGCACCAAAGCGATAATGGGCTGCCAGGCCCCCGGCACCATGACACAGCGGCATACCACCCAGAAAAAAACTCATAAAGTTTGCCAGGGCCATGCTGATACATGCTGTTTTATACGTTATTTTTGTTGATTTTTCATGGAAATATTCCTGGGAAAGATCTGCATAAGCAATCACAGCATTCCCGAGGGTCATGGGGATTTGAGGCAGAACAAGGGCAAGTAAAGCAAACGTAAAGTCAGCACTTGTGGGAAATGTAAAATCAAGGGATCCTGTCAGGTTGAGCCCGCCCATCAGTTGATGAAAGGCCTCTTGAATGCCGTCGTGGGTCCCAAAAAGTATCCCAAAAACAATACCGCCTGACACGATGAAAAGCCCAGCCGGGAATCGTTTGTTTTCCAGCAGCAATAACGTCAAAATCCCGCCGATAATTCCGATAAGGATACCAATGGGGACCGGTCCGATGGCCTGCAGGGTCAGATAGGGCTCCATGGCCTGCCGGACGAGTTGGAATTTTGAAGTACCGATGATGAACCTGACCCCTTGCGCCATCAGGAGAACGCCTGTGGATAACTGGACCCCCCGGACAACCGACTTGGGCACATATTTACCAACAACCGTGATGGCATTCGTTGCCCCTAGGAGCAAAAGAAAACACCCCACCAGCAAACCGGATGCCGATACTTGAGAGGCGGTCATTCCTGTTGCAATGGCATAGGCCCCGATAACCTTCATGGGTTGAACCGGGACGGTGATTTTAAAATAAATTCCGGAAAGAATATAAAAAAGGCCGACACTCAAAAAAATACCCATGGGATTCAAGCCATTCACAAGGCTCATCCCAATGGCAATGGGAAGGAGGGTTCCCAGATCTCCCAACGACCCGGCCATTTCCATTCGGTTAAACTTGTAGTTTGTCTCCATGTGTTGGCTCCGTGATTCATTCAATGGGTTGATAAAAATTAACATTTTACCTTATTATGCATCTTAAACAATAAAAAAATTGCGATCTGTGCGGTTAGCCATTTTCGGGCCGGGATTTTAACCGTGTATTGACAGACCCCCGGGATTCAGTTAAACAGGATTTTACGGAGTTCACGTCTATGGGGGTGAGTGGGGGGCAGCTATCTGGGACGACCGGCCGACAAAGGGGGGGGTATGAAAAAACAAGTAAAGGTTTCCTGTCCGATGGACTGTACGGATCTGTGCCGGTTTATTGCTACGGTGGAAAACAACCGGATCATTCAACTGGAAGGGGACCCATATCATCCGGTTACAAAGGGGTTCGTCTGTAAAAAAGGGAAAAATCTTGTTCAAAGGATGGAACACCCGGACAGGATCCGACACCCGCTGATAAAAAAGAACGGTCAGTTTATCCCAGCGTCTTATGACCAGGTCTTTGACAGGATTGCCGATACACTTTTATCCATCAAGCAACAGTTTGGAACAGCCGCTATTTTAAATTATACCAGTGACGGATATGGGGGTGTTAAAAACAGGATCCAGACCATATTTTTCAACTGCTTTGGCGGGGTCACACAACCTGAAGGAAGTCTTTGCTGGGGGGCTGGAATTGCCGCGCAGCAATATGATTTCGGCAGTCCCAAAGGCCATTTCCCGGATGATGTGTTAACAGCCGATACCGTCCTCGTGTGGGGGAGAAATCCTAAATATACGAGTATTCATCTGTATACCCTGTTAAAACAGGCACAAAAACGGGGCAGCTGCATCCGGGTGATTGATCCGGTGAAAACAGCCACTGCCAAGGCCTTTGATGATCATATCCGGATTAAACCGTCCACTGACGGTGCCCTTGCCCTTGCCATGGCCAACGTTATTATTGAAAATGATCTCCATGATCGAGACTTTATTGAAAAATATGTTCTGGGATTCAGTCGGTTCAAAGCCTATGCTGCTGGATTTACCCTGGACAGAGCAGAAGCGATTACCGGCATCAGCGCCGCCACCATTCAAGATCTTGCCGTGCGCTATGCCCGGGCAAAAACAGCCGCCATTTATATCGGGTTCGGCATGCAGCGGTATCATAATGGGGGTAATACTGTCCGGTGTATTGATGCCCTGGGCGCGATTACGGGAAATATAGGGAAAAAAGGCTGTGGGGTTAACTATGCGGCAAAATCCCTCAGTCCCTTTCTGTATGATGTGGAAAAAAAAAGTGAGGTCTATGCAACCCGGAAGCGAGTGTTCACGGTGGGAAAATTAGGGGATTTTTTAGAGGAAGTCCATGATCCACCGATCAAGGCCATCTTTGTTTCCGGCGGAAATCCACTGACCCAGAGTCCGGATCTTGAGAAAACAGTCAAACAGTTTTCCCGGGTTGAGTTCAAGGTGGTGTTTGACCACTTCATGACCGATACGGCCAGGCAGGCGGATATTGTGATACCGGCAGCCTTTGTTTTTGAGCAAACGGATTTTTTTGCCACCTCCATGTATTCGCCGGTGTTAAATGTTTCACAAAAGGCAGTTGAGCCGCCGGAAGGGATGCTGTCGGAGTTTGAATTTTATTTGGCATTGGCCCAAAAAATCGGATTGAAAAATCTTGGATTCAAGACGTCCGAGGCGTATTTGAAAAAAAGTGTCCGCCCTTTGATGGATAAGCTTGATATGAATTTTGACCAATTATCCGATGCCTGTGTGAGGATAGAAACAGATGCGATTGCCTGGCAGGATAAGGTTTTTGCAACACGGTCCGGGAAAATTGAACTGTATAGTGAAAAAGCATTAGAAGACGGCCTTTCGCCGCTTCCAACCTTTATGGAACCGTATGGCGGAACACACCGGTTTCCGTTGCGGCTACTCACCTGCCACACCATAGATTCCATGCATTCCCAGGGATTTGTCTTTAACGATGAACTGCCGGTGGTCTACGTGAACCCAAAAACAGCTGAAAGATTTGCTGTTCAAGCGGACGCATATGTGGTGGTGATATCCGGGACGGCAAAATTAAAGACACGGCTGTGTGTGGATGACGACATTGGTGATAACATCGCTTTTATTTACCAGGGGTTCTGGCATAAAAGCGGTGCGGTAAATTATCTGACGACATCCGTGATATCCGATATGGGTAAGCAGGCAGCCTATTATGACAGTTTCTGCACCATCAAAAAAATAAAATTTGAATAAGACCGGCTTTCCCGGCCAGTTTGAACAGAGCAGAAGACCGAAAGTTGAATTATCAGCTTGCGCTTTACAAAATCATTGAATACTGGTATCAAATTTTTATGGAAAAATATACGGTAAAAACCCATACCCTGACTGTGGGCATGGAGATCGGTCCGGATATGGTTAATATCACTGGCCAAATCATGGGCTGGATGTCTCCATCGCCCGTCAGAAACGGTACCCTCCACGTCTTTGTGGTCGGATCTACCGGATCTGTTACCACCATTGAATTCGAACCCGGGGTCGTGGACGACCTGAAGCGATCCATCACAGACCTGGCTCCGCCGGGACAGGTTTACGCCCATGAACAGGCCTGGCATGACGGCAACGGCCACAGCCACGTCCAGGCTGCCCTGATGGGCCCCTCCCTGACCCTGCCGGTACTGGAAGGAAAATTGATCCTGGGCACCTGGCAGCAGGTGGTGATCATCAACCATGATAACAGTCCCAGGACCCGGAAGATTCAATTGACCCTGGCAGGGATATAGCACCATGATCCATACAAAATTCGGTTTCCTGCCACCAATTTTGGGCTCGTATTTTAAAATAGAACTTACCCATATCCCTCCTCAATTGACGGCAGAGCCACGCCATATCTGGTGTGTTTTTTATAAAATGGCTAACATGTGCATATACGAGATGGCGATTGAATAGAAATTCCAAGAAAAAATAATATGATCTCCCTTATCGTTGTTAAAAAAGTAGAACTGGGTCCAAGACAGATGACATTCGGGTTTGAAGACCGGATGTCAAAAAATCTGGACTCCGTTTTTTCGTTCATTGAAAAGGCATATCAAACCGGCGGCCCGGTGGCACTCGATGATCTGATATCATCACCCCAGCTGTTGGATGAACTTGCCGCGCCGGAAATCCTCCAGATTATTTTCTGGCTCGCTGAAGAACTAAAGATTCATTTTTTTGCCAGGGACCAGATTTTTTCCCCGCTGAAAACAAAGAAGATGTTGATGGAGAATCCGGGTAATCCTGTTTTTGTTGTCATCAACAGGCAGGTTGATGGCCGGAAATTCCGGCAGGCCCAGAAGATAGGCAGATCTGTTTTATCAACATTGCCGGAAGGGGATGATCAATATATATTTTCGCGTTACCTTGTGGGGAAACTGAAAACCTGGCAGGCCAGCCTGACATCCTTTGCGATTCAGGCAAAACAACCTTTTTTCCCCGGGAGTAAGGACATTAATAACGGTATTGTCCTGCTGGATAAGATCTTGGAAAAGCAGGACTCTTATTCGATGATTCTTGCCTGTTTGAAGTATCAATCCAGGATTGTTAAACTGGCAGAGACAGTCACGGTATTAACACCGTTTTACGATCAAGATCAGTCCTTCTGGCAGGTGTTTGTTGACCAGATGCAGGCCTTTGAAATCAACCTCACGGAAATCAAAAAAGACAAACATATTTTTTCTAAGTTTTGCAGGCTTAACGAGATTATGACATCACCATATCCCTATCCTCTGGTGACCGAGGCGGAACGTCTGCTGACTGATGTGCAGGATTTCCATAAGCAGGTTGAACAAAAAAAAATGGCGGTGCAACGGTCCAACGCTTTAGTAACGACAGAAAAAATGATCAGAAAATTGATTGGCCTGTTTGATACATTTGAAAGTGATCAGGAATACCGAAATAACTGCCTGTATGAATTAAGGACCCTGAGTAAAAGGATTGAAAAAACCCATCACATTGAGGAAATCAATACCTTGCTTGATGACGTCAAAGATTTTTTTGTGGATGTGATAGAAGACATTTAGGGGGCAAGATAAAAAAGGCAGGGGAAGGTTACCCCTGCCTTCAATGGGCACTTTTGTAATGTGTTAAAGGTCTTCCATTTTTACAACCGGATGTTCTTTTAAGTATTCCAATCTGTTTAAACCGTTGATGTAAGCCAGGGCACTGGCCGTAATGATATCCGGGTCCGTTCCTTTGCCCAATGCCACGATGCCGTCTTCCTGCAGCCGGACCGTTACCTCACCCTGGGCGTCCGTGCCCTCTGTCAAAGCAGAAATAGTGAATCGCAACAGCTCGGATTTGGTGCCGGTCAGTTTGGATATGATATTGTATACCGCATCAATGGGTCCATTTCCTTCTGTTGCCCCCTGGACCGGACGACCATTGATATTCAGCTGAACACTGGCTGTGGGAAAGACAGTATTCCCGGATAAGACATGGATATATTCCAGGGTAAAGACTTCGGAGCTTCTCAATACCCCTTCATTGATCAAGGCTTCAATGTCTTCATCCTGGATGCTCTTTTTCTTGTCTGCCAGGCGTTTGAATTTTTCAAACACTTTGTCCAGTTCTTCCTTGGACAGATTGTATCCCATCTCCTGGATATGGGAATTCAGGGCATGACGTCCGGAGTGTTTGCCCAGGACCAAATTGCTTTTGCTGAGACCAATGGTTTCAGGTTTCATGATTTCATAGGTCATGGGGTTTTTCAAAACCCCATCCTGGTGGATACCGGCTTCATGGGCAAAGGCATTGGCCCCCACGATGGCCCGGTTGGGCTGGACCAGGATGCCGGTGATCATGCTGACCAGGCGGCTGGTGGGATAAATCCGTGTGGTATCAATGGACGTGGTCTGGGGAAAGAAATTGGGTCTTGTCTTCAAAGCCATGACCACTTCCTCAAGGGAGGTATTCCCGGCCCTTTCTCCAATCCCGTTGATGGTGACTTCCACCTGTCCGGCACCGGCTTTTATGGCAGCAAGGGTATTGGATGTGGCCAACCCCAGATCATTATGACAATGAACACTTAAGATGGCCTTGTCTATATTGGGCGTATGTTTAATGACGTATTTGACAAGTTCTGCATATTCTTCCGGGATGGCATATCCCACCGTGTCCGGAAGGTTCACCGTTGTGGCACCGGCTTCAATCACGGCTTCAAACACCTTGCATAAAAATGCCGGGTCAGATCTTGATCCGTCTTCTGCAGAAAATTCCACATTGTCTGTATAGGCGGCTGCCAGTTTTACGGATTTAATCGCCCGTTCCAGAACCTGATCCGGGTTCATCTGGAGCTTGTACTTCATATGCAGGTCAGAGGTGGCAATAAAGGTGTGGATTCTTGGATTTACTGCATTTTTGATGGCCTCCCACCCCCGGTTGATATCGGCTTCACCGGCCCTGCACAGCGCTGCAATCTGGGAGATTTTAAGGGTTTCGGCAATAACCTTGACCGCTTGGAAATCCCCCTCTGATGCCGCGGGGAATCCTGCCTCAATAACGTTGACCCCCAGTGTTTCAAGCTGGGTGGCGATACGCAGTTTCTCCGCCTGGTTCATGCTGGCGCCGGGGGATTGTTCACCATCTCTTAACGTGGTGTCAAAAATGATAATAGGGTTGTCTGTCATCTTATTCCGCCTTGTTTTTATTGTCTAATGAAAGTTTATATTGAAAACTGTCGGCCAATGCCTGCCAGCTTGCTTCGATAATGTCTTCGGAAACACCAATGGTTGAAAAAATATTGTTTTCATCCCGGGATTCAATCAGAACCCGGACTTTAGCGTCCGTCCCATCCTTTCCGTCGATGACCCGGACCTTGAAGTCCACCAGGCGCATGTCATTGATCTGGGGAAATATGGTGGCCAGGGCTTTTCTTAATGCATTATCCAGGGCACTGACCGGCCCGTCGCCCTCGGCCGAAGTGATTTCCGTTTCCTGTCCCATCCTGAGTTTGATCATGGCATGGGAATAGCAGGGGCGTTCCTTGTCCTTTTCCACCACCACCCGGAACGACTCAAGCTCAAAGTAGGGGACGAACTGATCCGTGAGTTTTTCCATGATCAATTTTAAGGAGCCTTCTGCCGCATCAAATTCAAACCCGTCATCTTCAAGCTCCTTGATGCTGGAGACAATCTGATGCCGGTTGATACCGTTTTCCCCCAATTCTACACCGAGTTCCCGGGCCTTGTATTCAATGTTGCTCTTGCCGGACTGCTCGGAAACAATGACCCGCCGCACATTGCCCACCAGTTCGGGTGCCATGTGTTCATAGGCTTTGGGGTTCTTCATGATGGCGCTGACATGCACCCCGCCTTTGTGTGCAAAGGCACTTTTACCCACAAAGGGTCTTGAATTAACCGGAGGGACATTGGCGGTTTCCGAGATAAACCGGGACAGATTCAACAGCTTTTCAAGGTTTTCCGGGGAGATACACGCCCGGTTCATTTTAAGGGCCAGGATGGGAATGATGGCTGTCAGGTCGGCATTGCCGCATCGTTCACCATATCCGTTGATGGTTCCCTGAACCATGGTGGCCCCTGCATGAACCGCATTAACGGAATTGGCAACGGCCATGGCACAATCGTTGTGGCAGTGAATACCGAAAATCAGGCCGGGCACAGAGATCCTTTTAAAATGGTCAATGACCACCCGGGTAATGTCATCGATTTCACAGGGCATGGACCCGCCATTGGTGTCACACAGCACCAGGCATTTGGTCCCGCCGGCAACTGCAGCTTCAAGGGTTTTCAAGGCATAGTCCGGGTTGGCTTTGTACCCGTCAAAGAAATGTTCTGCATCGTAGAGAACCTCCCGGTCATGACTTAAAAGATACGCCACACTCTCTTTGATCATGGCCAGGTTTTCCGATTGGGTGTTCTGCATGATCGCTTCAACATGCAGGTCCCAGGATTTTCCAAAAATGGTGATCACCGGCGCCTCACTGTCGATTAAGGCCTGGAGGTTGGCATCCTGTTCACATGTGGTTCCCGGTCGCCGGGTGGAACCGAATGCAGTCACTTTTGCATGTTTGAAATCTATGTCCTTTGCCAGTTCGAAAAAATGCTGGGCCCCGGGATTTGATCCCGGCCATCCGCCTTCAATATAGTGGATCCCTGCATCATCAAGGCGTTTGGCTATTTTCACCTTGTCGTCAGGGGAAAAGAAGATGCTTTCACCCTGCATGCCATCCCTTAGTGTGGTATCGTATAAAAGTGCTTTTTCCATTGGTTGTCCTGTTTGTTCCTTCTTACCGGTTAATCTGATTATGCCTTGCCGTTTTGCTCCCGTGCCAGGGCAATGGACCCGGTGGAAGCGATCTCAATGATTCCCATGGGTTTTAACAGGGAAACGATGGCCTCATGTTTGTCACTGTCTCCGGATACTTCTATGGTGTAATGGGAAAGGCCCACATCAACAATCTTGCATCGGAAAATATCCACAATCCTCAGGATGTCCGCTTTTTTTTCAGGCTGGGCATTGACTTTGATTAATGCCAGCTGCCGCTGAACATATTTTTTATCGGTCAGATCATTGACCGTAATGACATTGATCAGCTTGTGCAGCTGTTTTTTTATCTGTTCAATAATATGGGGCTCACACTTGGTCACCATGGTAATTCTTGACACATCCGGCTCAGCCGTAGTGGCAACACTCAAACTGTCAATGTTAAATCCCCGCCCGGAAAAAAGTCCGGCAATCCTTGAAAGAACGCCGGGTTCATCATCTACGAGGATAGAGAGTAAGTACCTGTTTGTTTTCATCCGTGTTATCCTTTTTCATATTTTTATTACACCAGGAGCATTTCTGTGATGCTGGCACCTGCCGGAACCATGGGGTAAACCGACTCTTCCCGGTCCACCACAAATTCCATGACCACTGTCCCATCCGTGTTCAGGCCTTCCGCCAGGGTGGCTTCCACTGCATCGGGCCGGGTGCATTTTAATCCTTTTGCACCATAAGCCTGGGCCAGTTTTACAAAATCAGGGGCATTTTCCATGTTCGTAGACGAGTAAACTTTTTCATAAAACAGTTCCTGCCATTGTCTGACCATGCCCAAATAGCGATTGTTCAGGATGACAATTTTAACATCGATTTTTGATTCAATGGCCGTCATTAATTCCTGGATATTCATCTGAATGGATCCGTCACCGGCAACATCAACCACCAGCTTGTCCGGGCAGGCGGCTTTGGCACCGATGGCAGCCGGCAATCCAAACCCCATGACCCCCAGGCCCCCGGATGTAATAAAATGATTGGGCTTGTCAAAGTGATAATATTGTGCGGCCCACATCTGGTTCTGGCCCACTTCTGTTGTAATGATGGCCTCTCCCTTTGTCAGTTCATACAGTTTTTCAATGACAAACTGGGGTTTGATAATATCCTTGCCCTGGTCATATTTTAACGGCATGGTACTTTTCCATTCCGCGATCTGGTTCAGCCATTCCGGCCGGTTGTTTATAAACGCCTCCGGGCTTTGGTCGTCCATCAATCGAAGGATTTCTTTCAGGGCTGCCTTGCAATCCCCGACAATGGGGCATTGAACTTCGATGTTTTTATGGATAGAGGTGGGATCAATATCAATCTGAACAATCCGGGCATCCGGTGCAAATTTTTCAATATTTCCGGTGACCCTGTCGTCAAACCGGACACCCACGGCGAGCATGAGGTCACAATGCCCGATGCTCATATTGGCCCGATACGTGCCGTGCATGCCCAACATACCTAACCATAAGGGGTCAGACCCGGGAAAGGCTCCCAGTCCCATCAAGGATGCCGTGACAGGGATCTGGGCCATTTTGGCCAGGCGGGTAATTTCCCCGGATGCCTGGGCCAGAATCACACCGCCACCGGCAAAGATAACCGGGCGTTTGGCCTGTCGGATCAGATCCACCACCTTGGTGAGCTGCTTTTTGTTGGGCGTATAATTGGGTTTATAGGATTTTAAAGAAACCTTGCTGGGTTCCTCAAACTCAACCTGGGTCTGCACAATATCTTTTGGAAGGTCAACCAGAACCGGGCCCGGTCTGCCGGATCTTGCCAGGTGAAAGGCTTCTTTAATGGTTGCCGCCAGTTTGTCGACACTTTTCACAAGGTAATTGTGTTTGGTGCAGGGTCTGGTGATGCCCACGATATCCACTTCCTGGAACGCATCGTTCCCGATCAGTCCCGTTGGGACCTGGCCGGTAAACACCACCAGGGGGATGGAGTCGGAGTGTGCCGATGCGATGCCGGTGACAGTGTTGGTGGCACCGGGGCCCGAGGTCACCAGGGCCACGCCAACGGACTGGTTGGCCCTAGCATAGCCATCGGCGGCATGGACAGCCCCTTGTTCATGCCGGACGAGAATGTGTTTGAGGCCAACCTGTTTTTCAATGGCATCATAAATGTCAATGACAGCGCCGCCGGGATATCCGAAAATAGTATCAATCCCTTCTGCCTTTATCATTTTGATAAGAATCTGGGCACCTGTAAGTTTCATTTTTTTCTCCTATAAAATATCTTTAAATATGGCGCCATTGCCGGCGGAGCTCACCATTGCCGCGTACCGGGCCATATAGCCTGTTTTGATTTTGGGCTCAGGTTTTTTCCATCGGGAAAATCGGTCTGCAATGGTCTCCTGGGAAACCAGAAGGTCAATGGTGTTTCCTGGGATGTCTATTTTAATCTGATCCGTTTCTTCCACAATGGCAATCACCCCTCCCTCGGTTGCTTCCGGCGAGATGTGGCCGATGGAAGCCCCTTTGGATCCTCCGGAAAACCTGCCATCGGTAATCAGGGCGACAGTGCCGTCAAGACCCATGCCGGCAATGGCCGAGGTGGGTGTCAACATTTCCCGCATGCCCGGCCCCCCGGCAGGTCCTTCATACCGGATGACAATGACATCCCCTTGGTTGATCCGGTTGTTGAGAATGGCCTCTGTTGCCTGTTCTTCAGAATCAAACACCCTGGCCGGTCCCTGGTGTTGAAGCATTTCATCCAGGACGGCAGATTGTTTGACCACGCAGCCTTCCGGAGCAAGGTTGCCAAAGAGGATGGCCAGGCCCCCTTCCTTGTGATAGGGGGTTTCCACAGGCCGGATGACCTGCTGGTCTTTTTTTATGACGGTTTCAAGGTTCTGGGCCAGGGTTTTCCCGGTGGCGGTTAAACAGTCCATATGGAGCCTGTTATGGTCTGCCAGCTCCCGCATGACAGCCGGGATACCGCCGGCAAAATTCAAGTCTTCAATGCGGTGTTCCCCCCCGGGGCTCAGCGCACATAAATGGGGGGTTTGTTTGCTGACCTCATTGATCAGGTTCAAGTCTATTTCTACATGGGCTTCATGGGCAAGGGCCTTTAAATGAAGCACGGTATTGGTGGAACATCCCAGGGCCATGTCCACCACAAGGGCATTCATAAAGGCCTGCCGGGTTAAAATTTTATCCGGCGTGATATCCTGGCTTAACAATTCCATGATCTGTATGCCGGCTTGTTTGGCCAATCGAATTCTTTCAGACATGGGTTCGGGAATGGTTCCATTTCCCGGAAGTGCCATGCCAATGGCTTCGGTCAGGCAATTCATGGAGTTGGCCGTAAACATCCCGGCACATGATCCACAGGTGGGGCAGGCGGCATTTTCAATTTCCAGAAGCTGTTGTTCGGTCATTTTACCGGACTTGACCGCCCCCACCGCTTCAAATACCGTGATGAGGTCGATTTTTTTATCTTTTTTATCCGGGTGCTTTCCCGAGAGCATGGGGCCGCCGCTGATAAATATGGCAGGGATGTTTAACCTTGCCGCTGCCATGAGCATGCCCGGGACAATTTTGTCACAATTGGGTACCATGACAATGGCATCAAACGGATGGGCCATGGCAGTGACTTCTATGGAGTCTGCAATGAGCTCCCGGGAGGCCAGAGAGTAGTGCATCCCTTTGTGGTTCATGGCAATACCGTCACACACCCCAATGGTTGAAAATTCCATGGGGGTCCCGCCAGCCATGCTGATACCGGATTTGACGGCTTTCACAATATTATCCAGATGCATGTGGCCGGGAATAAGCTCATTGGCTGAGTTGGCAATACCGATAAGGGGTTGATTTATTTCTCTGTCAGTATACCCCATGGCCTTGAACAGGCTTCGGTGGGGTGCTCTGGCAATGCCTTTTGTTGCAATATGGCTTCTCATGGTGTTGGTCTCCAAACCAAAAAAGCCGTTATCTGCCCTGTGGGGGCTGATAACGGCTTTTAAAGTTGATTTAAGGTTTATGCCACTACGAGCCCTGTCGCTGGGAGGTGCCAATAAGGACCTCCACGATAATTAGGACTAGTAGATTGTTTATCATATTTGATTTCATAATTTTTTTACTCGACTTAAATAAGATTTATTATATATAAAGTTTGTTTAAGTCAAGAAAAAAATTAATTCTTTCAAAAAAATATTCTCCAAAATAAAATTGACAACTGAGAGAAGGTTTCTATATAAGTTTGGTATGAAAATTTATGGTTCCAATAATTTAAAAGCGTTTTCTCTGCTTTTTTCCGGATTAATGATGATCCAGTCTGCTTTGTTTCTAAGACTGGGGGCTGTGTCTCTGCTGGCCTTAAGCGGGTTTGTTATTTTCATAACCCTTTTGAATGCCTATGGATTGGCAAAAACCAGCAGTCGTCTTCCCGGTCCTATATTGAATACTGCCTTTGTGGTGTATCTGGGAGGCCTGTGTTACAAAACAGGCGGTTTTTTCAGCATCTCCATGATGTTGCTGTTTTTTATTCCTTTACTGACAACGGTTCTGAAAGAAAAAAAAGTCAGAGCCTTTTATCTGGTCGTGGCGGTTCTGCTGTTCGGTTGTTTTTATTTTGAGCAACGGGTGAATGCCGGTTTTTTTGTCAGTGACCGCCTGGTTAATATCAGTCTTTATCGGTTTTATAATCTGTCAGCTATTTTAGGCTGTTTTTTCGGTATGATAACCGTGTATGTGAAAAATACTGAGCAAACCGCTATACAGCTTGCCCATGCCCGGCAGGAGTGCCGGCAGATTTCTGAAAAAACCCATCAGGCCATGAAGGTGAAAGACGAATTCCTGGCCAATATGAGTCATGAAATCAGAAATCCAATGAATGGTATCCTCGGTATGATACATGTGTTACTGGATTCGGATCTGGATGAAGACCAACGGGAATATTCTCAGATTGCCTATAACAGTGCCAGGGCATTATTAACCATTGTTAATGATATCCTTGATCTGTCAAAAATTGAAGCCGGTAAGCTTGAACTGAATGTCATGGATTTTGACCTTGATATTGCCATAAAAGATATTGTATCCCTTCCTGAACTCCAGGCCCGGCAGAAGGGAATTATTTTTTCATATTCCATACATCCCGAGGTTCCCTGTCTTTTGCAGGGGGATATCGGTCGAATTCGCCAGGTGATTAACAACCTGACCGGTAATGCCATCAAATTTACAGATGCAGGAGAGGTGACCTTGAACATCACTTTGAAGTCAGAGGATGAAACCCGGGCACACCTTTATTTCAATGTGGAAGATACCGGCATTGGCATCAAAGAAAATCAATTAAATGCCCTTTTTGAATCCTTTACCCAAGCGGACCTGTCCATCACCAAAAAATATGGGGGCACTGGCCTGGGATTGGCCATATCAAAATTGCTGGTTGAAAAAATGGGCGGAAAAATCGGTGCAGAAAGTATTGATATGATCGGTTCCAGCTTCTGGTTCATCCTGCCGTTAAAAAAACAACTGGAGAAGCAACACACCTTTGATTTTTCTAACCGGAATATTGATGCGTGCAGGATTCTGGTGTTGAGTGAGGGGATAACCCTTGGAAAGCGGTTAGAAACCACGATGAATTCATTGGCCCTAGACTATGATCAGGCCTTTGATGACACGGAAGCCATTGAAATGCTGCGGTGGGCTAAAAATGAAAACATGCCTTTTCCCCTGATGATTATGGAAGTCAAGGAAAGCGATCAGATGGTGGAAACCGTTGCCAGGAAAATCAAACAGGATCAGCAACTTAAGGATACAAAATTGATACTGGTGTCATCCATCGGGAAAAAAGGAGATGCCAGACGGTTTGAAGAGGCCGGATTTTCAGCATTTTTAAGCGGACCAGTGGAAAAATCACTTCTTTTAGATGGGATTAAAGCCGCATTATCCCGTCCCGGACAGGACGATACCGGGAATTTGCCGATTATCACCCGGTATAGTATTCTTGAAACAAAAAAACATTTACAGCAGATCCTCATCGTAGAAGATATGGAAACCAATATCTTGATGGCAAAAGCCGTCCTTGCCAAACAGGGATATCAAACAGATGCCGCCAGAAATGGGCAGGAGGCTGTCCAGAAACATAAAGAAAAGCCATATGATCTGATTTTGATGGATTGTCAGATGCCAGTGTTGGATGGGTTTGAAGCAACGCGCCAGATCAGGGAAAATGAAAAAGTATTTAAAATGGATCATGTTCCCATCATTGCCATGACCGGGAACGCATTTGAAAGTGATCGGAAAAAATGTTTTGATGCCGGAATGGATGATTTTCTTTCAAAACCGGTTGACCCTGATATCCTGGCACAAAAGATCCGGTCAAATTTTGTCGACGTGGCCCTTTCCTCCAAAAAAACGCCTTTCCGGGAACCGGGAAAAGAACCCACCGTGCCGGTTATCCCACCGGCATCCTTGCCATCGGAAATATCCAGTGGTGCATCCGGACAAATTCTGTGTTTTAATAAAGATAAATTGTTTGAAAGATTTGGAGAAGATGAAGAACTGATTGACATTGTCGTAACGTCTTTTTTCCAGGAGGCCCCGGTGTTGATAGAGCGGATTGGGAATGCCGTTAATCAAAAGAATGTTGAACAGGTCAGGTCAAACGCCCATGCCTTGAAAGGGTCTGCTGCCAATATCAATGCAGATTTGTTGAGCAAGGCTGCGTTGGAAATGGAAACCCTGGCAAAGATCGATTGTTCAGATGCATTCTCTCCAGCATTCGAGAGTCTTCAAACGGAGTATAACCGGTTTATCAGGGAAGCACAATTATGATCGATATTGAAACCATGTCGATCCTTGTTGTGGATGATATGAAAAGCATGCGGTTAACCATTCGAAAAATGCTTCAAAATCTGGCCATTGGAAAAAATTTACGGTTTGCAGAAAACGGAAGACAAGGCCTGGAAATACTGAATACCGAGAGATGTGATCTGGCGATCCTTGACTGGAGCATGCCGATTATGAACGGATTTGAACTGCTCGAGACAATTCGAAAGGATAAAGTGCTCAGAGATTTGCCGGTGATTATGGTGACGGCTGAAGCAGAGCGGGATATTGTTTCCCAGGTGGCTGAAACGGAAATAGATGGGTACCTGTTGAAACCGTTAACCCTTGCCTCTCTGGATGGTAAAATTAAGGCAGTTGTGGAAAAGGTCAATCATCCGGATCTTGCGACCCAGCATCGATTAAAGGCCCGGGACCTGGAGGAAGAAGGCGATTATGAATCCGCCATTGAACAACTCCGCATCGCCCTGACCCATAAACCATCGGCTTCCAGACTCCTGCGCCAACTGGGATTATTGCATTTTAAGATCCAGAAGCCTGCCATTGCAGAAAAATGTCTGGTAAAGGCGGCATTGGTGAACAAACAGGATACCATTACCCGGGTTCACCTGGCCGATTATTATATGGATACCAATGACCTTGAAAAGGCCGGCAAATATTACCTTGAGATCCTGTCATTGAGTACCCAGTATCATGAATCGGCAATGGATCTGGCTGAGCGGCTTATGATCAGCGGTTTCAGGCAGTTGTCCCAGGAGATGTTTTCAAAAATCATCAGCCGGTCCAGCAAACAGAATACAGTACGGGAAAGGGTTATCGATATCTGCCTGGCCCATAATGAGATTGAATATCCCCGGGAATTGCTGGAACAGGCCATCCGGGAGAATCCGTCAAATTACGAGATGATCTATAAAACCGGACTGATTCGCCAGAAAGCAGGTGACTGGGATAAGGCGCTGATGTGTTTTATGCGAGTTGACCGTCAAGTCCGGGGCCATATTGAAGCAAAATTTCAAATTGCAAAAATATATTACCGGAATCAACAGATCCTTGAAGCAGATGATTATTTGAACCAGATTCTCAGGATAGATCCCAAAAATGAGGCCGCACTGGCCTTGAGAAGACAATTTTAAGGATGCTTTTTTCCCTGGAGAGCCGATGCGATTATCCAGCGATGGAGACATGGTTAATGGAGGAAGCCATAAACCCGGCCCCAAATCCATTGTCAATATTGACCACGGCAATATTTGAACTACAGGAATTGAGCATCCCCAGGAGCGCGGTAATTCCCCCGAAGCTTGTCCCATAGCCAATACTGGTGGGAACGGCAATCACCGGGGCTTTGACCATCCCTGCCACCACACTGGGAAGTGCCCCTTCCATCCCGGCCACAACAATGATGACCGCAGCCGTCATGATTTGTTCCTGAAAGGCAAACAGCCTGTGAATGCCGGCAACCCCCACGTCAAAGATGGATTCAACATCATTGCCCATGGCCTGGGCGGTTAAGATTGCCTCCCGTGCAACCGGAATATCCGATGTCCCGGCAGAAATTACCAGAATTTTACCAAACCCGGTGATGGTCGGTTCCTTCCTCTTGACCCACAGGAGTCTGGCGTCTTCAAAATATTGGGTCCCGGGAATGACGCTTTTTATGGCATGGGCTTTTTCTTTGTCCAGGCGGGTCACAAGAATGATATCCTCATGAACGATCATTTTTTCCAGAATGCCGATGATGTGCGCACTTGTTTTGCCCTGCCCGAAAATTACTTCGGGAAAGCCTTTTCTTAGAGATCTGTGATGATCAATCTGGGCAAAATCAATGGTTTCAAAAGACAGGTGTTTGAGCTGGGTTTTGGCATCCTCAACCGTCAAGGCGCCTTTGGCCACAAGAGATAAAATTTTGATTAAATCGGTTTGGTTCATGGGTCCCTGCAGGTGTCAGCTTTGGCGTTTCAGCCAGGAAAGTCCCTTGGACGGGGGGGTAACCGTTGCGTCTTTTGGATCCGGGGACTGGTCGGGTTGGTTTTTATCGTCGGCAGTGTCTTCTTTACTTTTTGGGTCTGCCTGTCGCTGGGAAATATATTTGGCATATCCCCATTTATATCTGCCGAATTTGCAATACCCCCGGACATTGTTGAACCGAGCATCCCCATTGGGGTAAATGGGGATAATATTGCCGTTGATATTCGGGGTCAGATACGCTGCCAATTCAACACTGCCGCCGCCGGAAAGAAGAATGGTATCCATGTCCCATTCGTTTTCCCACAGCCGGTTAAGATCTGATGCAATGGCCGATGCCGCATGGGTGTAGACCCGTTTTTTCAGATTGGAAATATTATATTCTTTGCCCCGGATTTTGATCATTCCGGATTCAACGAATTTAAACATTCGATAGAGTTCAATATTGATATTAGTTTCCTGCCGTAATTTGTTGGCAATGACGGAAAAACATTTTGAAATACCGGTATCCAAAGTGGAAGACCCCCTTTCAATATAGTGAAGGTGGTCGAAAATGCTGAAATCAGTGGTCTTGAAGCCAATGTCAACAACGCCTATCTTTTGGGTGGCCAGCTCCCGGTCTTTTATTTGTCCCTGGTCATCAAAAAGGAGGTTGAAAATAGAGCCAATGGGTTGGGGGATGATAAGAATTTTATCAATGTGAATTCTTTTTTTTACATCCTGGCCGTCTTTATGGTGAAAGGTAATGTTGTGGGTGCCCAGGATCATTTCTTTTAATCGTTTGCTGTCTCTTCGCAAATATCCAACCGGTAACCCGGATACGACCTGAATGGGGGCTGAGGTCTCCGTGCAAATCCCTGCAGCGGCAATGGCCAGGATTTTAACAAATTCTTCAATCAGTTTTTCCTGGTCAAGGGTGAATTCGCGAATATTGGATTGACGTTCGGCATAACTGCCCAGAAAATAAGATTTGTCTTCCAGGGTAATATGCAGGTTTGAGCTTGAAGATCCATCATCCAATGAAGAGTGGAATTGGATATCCGTGGCATCTCCAATGATGGATTTGAAGATGACGGAATTTTTGCCATTATATGCTTTTGTAAATCCAAACCCGACATCAATGCCAACAATTTCCATATTATTTTTCTCCTGAAGGTTTCGGCTCCATTATCAGATAAAGTGAAGACTTAGCTTTATCGTTAGATATCATTATGAAATGAACTGCGTCAAGGGATATTGATCCAGCAATTCTTGCACTTCTTCCCGGAATATTATAATAGTGCTAAGCATAATTAGTGCCTGAACGGAAACCCGTGTTTGGACGAAAAGTTGCCCATATGCAAGGCGTAAGAAACTCTGAAACCGGAGTGTACTAATGTACATGAGGATTTCAGAGTTTTGCA
>NZ_JAQYWD010000013.1 GCF_030145145.1 Desulfobacula sp.
CCACGACCCGGGCTAACACCTCCATTTATAAATGAATTTTAGTGTCGGGGTTTTATCACGATTAACCGGACAAGTTAATTGTCGTCAACCGGACAGGATAATTGTCGCACAATATCGCAATGACCATAAGACGTTCAGAGTATCAATGATACCAGTTCAATTCTTGATAAGCTTTTTAACAATCTGACAGATCAAGCCGAAAAAGTTTATAGGGTTTACCTCTGGCTATTAAGCACGGTATCCTGGAACCAAAAAAACTCCGGACTTTCCCTGTCAGTACACACTTCATTTAAAATTATTCAAACCACAGCATAATAAAACCCGCTGCATAACTTGTATTGACCGGAACCGGACTTTATCAGAATTATCGTCTCCAATAGTTTTTGTGACCTGGAGGATTTGGGAATTTGAAAGGGTACCGTTTGATGGTATTTCAGGTCCGTATAGTTTAACGTGCTGCTGTGAGGCGAGCAACCGTTTCGCGCGGCCTTAACAGCAAAAGGTTATGTTTTTTTATTTTCCCATTTTAAATTAAACAATGTTGCTAATGTTTCTGCTTTTTTGAAAATTTCATCAAATGTTACTACTTCCACATCTTTCAGGCTTGTTCTAAAAAGCTCAAAGGATTTTCTCTTTTTTTCCGTATCTAATTCACGCGAAGCATTTCCAACTATAACCACACATCGAGGGTTAAAAACATCTATTTTATGATCTGTACCATTTGTTATTTCTTTTATGTTTTTTGACAACTCTCTTCTATAGTCTAGTACCTGAACGATTGAACCTGAAAGATCGTTTGAGGGCTTATGCACACCTCTACGATACCTTGTGCCAACAAGTTTTGTCATAGGTGTTTTAATTTCAACCAGAATTGCATCATTTGATGATTCATTTGTATATAAATAATCTACGAACTTTGCATTTTGTCGGTCAACATTCATGCCACCCACATAAGCTTTATCTTTAATGAAAATTACTGGCACTGAAAATAATTGTGATAATACGTAAGGATTTTCGTTGAATACGACTTGCCAGAACTCCTCATTAGAATTTTCTTTGTTCGCGTGCCATTTTTTGATCACATTAATTATTCTACGGGCTGAGTGACCCATCCATACAACTTCTTCAAGATTGTCCTTAAAAACACACATTGACCTACAACGCTCTGCTGAAGCCATCGCCCAGGCGGCTTTCATGGGGTCATTTTGCTCTATTGCTTTTTCAGCTATGGAGTTATACATACCAAAAAGAAGAGCCCACCATTCCAAAGTGTTTTGGTTTTCTTTTAATATTTTGAAAATATCTTCCGAGTGATCGGGATTATCAATATCAAAATCTTCAATTAATCTCGATTCCTTAAGAATCGAGTTACAGTACTTATCGTTTTCTTTTAGCCGTGAGAAAAACTTCTCAGGTTCTTTTTCCAATTGGCCTATGAAGATAAGCTTCGAAAACCACGCCAGGCCATACTTTGTTAAAACTGCGTTACTTTTTAATGGATTGGCTGACAAATTTATGAAACCTTTTGGAATTGTGAATTTATCACCTTTCTCAACTTTTATTCCATGGCCATTTTCACTGCGCTCTCTTAAGTTGATTTTCCGTCCACATTTGGAACAAGTTCTTATCACGTATGGTGTAGATAAATCGCTTATATCTATTAAATAATTACATTTATCGCATGACATTCTGTTTGTTCCTTATCAGCTCAATTCTAATCCATTCGTCCAACTCATATCTTCATATTTTCAAAACATAACCGCTAATCAGCCGCGCGGTTTTTTGTGTCGGCTACATTAGCCATGTTATTTTTTTACGATATCATTTCCATGGTTTAATAATCCGTCTGTCCTCGAATAATATGTCTCTGTATTCAGATCTTATTCTTGCATCGACTGCGACGATGCCTTTGTCTTCAGGTTTAAAATTGCCAACACCAAATGAATGCCAATAGTCTGTCCATGTTGAGTTATCATAGATAGGATTTAATATGGAAGAATGAGAAGTTATTATCCGGCTATCATTATATCTCTTTAATTCTGTTTCAATAATTATTGATCTACCACACATCCCCTTAATCCTAATATCAAATGGGATATACAGATACTGTCTTCCATCAAAAAAACCTTTCTTTTTCCACTCCCATTTGTAACGCCCTGGCGTGAATAGCGCATGCCCAATTTCATTGGTAGATCTATTAATTGTAAAATCACAGGCATTTGTGAATTGGTTATGGATTCTATGACAGTTGCTGCATTCAATATAATTCGATTGGATATTACCAATTCGGCGGGTGTCTTTTTGTCCACAGCTAAAACACTTAGTAATTGTATCCAAAATTGACCCAACTCCCCATCCTACAACTCCATTCAAGAACATTGAGAAAATATCAATCATTATTCATTCCTAAAACATAACCAGTGATTTATGCAGATCTGAATATCATGCAATTTACAATGTTATCCGATATGCACCGATAAAAAAATTTGGTTCATAAATCAGTATCAGTGTTTCAAATTTGAGTAAAGAGCTATTTGACCAATCGCAATCAAATGAACAAAGCTTGAAGAATTCCCCGTCAACAATATTTTCAGAATCTATGACTGAGATGGTTCCCAAAGCCAGTACGGAAGGAGAGGCCACCTCACCTTCCAGCAATCCAATCCGGGAAGAATAAAAATGGAAACCTAAGGGTTTACCCGGATTTACAGGAATGGTATGGGGTGGTATGAGATCAACCCAGATCAAAAAAATTTGAATGATTATTGAATTGTACTTTCGGGGGTTAATTATATTGATTAAGAGAAATTTAAAATGTCTTTAAAAGAAATGATTTTCAGTCTAATGCCAGCGTGGATCTTCCTATTTTCATGTTTTGTTCCAGTGCTATTGATTTTTTATATTTTCAAACATCAAACCAGAAAAAAGAAATCACCTCTGACTATAGATTTATTAAGAAGCCCGGGAGAATCATTAAGAATTCAGATCGATAAAAGTACCAATGACATCTTAGAAAACTTTTTTTTCCTATGCATTTTTCCTATTATTCTATATTCAGTCAGCATTACACAATATTCATTTTCCCACTGGAAACCGGGAATAACCTATTTCATTCTTATGGGTTTGATAATTACCGGCGGTTTGCTTTATTTTGGAAAAAAATTGTATAAACTATTCAAACAACGTAACCATTTACGCATAGGATATGAATGTGAAGTTGCCATAGGCCAAAGCCTTCAGAAACTTGCAAAATATGGTTTCAACACATTTCATGATTTCCCAGCACAAAAAAATTTTAATATTGATCATATTGCTGTTGGGCCTCAAGGAATTTTTGCAGTTGAAACTAAAGGCAGAGCTAAATTAAAAAAAGCAGAAAATAACAATTGGAAATTATTATTTGATGGGGAAAGACTACGTTTCCCTGGGTGGACAGAAACCGAACCTGTTTCTCAAACAACCCGGCAGGCAAAATGGCTTCAAAATTGGATAAAACAAGCAACCGGAGATCAACATTATGTGACACCAGTTTTAGCTATTCCAGGATGGTTTATAGATTTCCCCCCCAAACCAAGTGAACTAAAGATCTGCAATGGGAAAAGTTTTGATTTCCTCACAAAAAACAGAGCTGTATTAACCGAAAAGCAGATAGCGGTTATTTCATTTCAGATTGAAAAAATGTGCAGAAACATTGAATGTAAATCGTACAATAAAAAATAGGATGTAATATATGAGAAAGAAGACTATGTTTTTTATGATTATTGGGATCTTTTTTATGAGTAATCTGCTTGTTGGTTGTGCTACAACAGCTCAGACTCAATTTTACCGCCCCGTCAATTATGCTGGAGATCCTTACCAAATTTCTGGAAAATTTGACCCAATGAAAGGTTGGAATGGTGTTGTGAAAATTTATATTAATAGAATAGAGGTTATTAACAAACCTCTTCCTGTTTTTACGAATTCTACTGACGCTTCGGGAGTATTCGAAGATAAAAAAGTATCAACTACCATCACAAGAATAAAAACCTTTTTGTCATCCTATATTCGCGCTGACGTATTTATTGGATCAGAAAGAGCTGCATCTCTTACATTTTAGAATCAAAAGCTAACAACATAAACGGATAATCAAAGATTTAATTAAATATATGAAAGGTTATCGCCACCATGTTGCCAATATTTCCAATATCCGATCCGGCTCGCGGTATTTGACAGCAATCCAACCAGAGAAGAATAAAAATGGAAGCTAAGAGTTTACCCGATTTACAGATTGGATTTGGAGTGGTATGGGAAAAGAGAAAGTATGTTCTTTTTGTTTGGGGGAGTTTTGATCGGTAAAGGAAAGAAAAAGGAGAACGATCATAATGAAAAAGACAATAATTATATTTACTATGCTATTAATAGCCCCATCCATTTCATATGCGGTAAACATAAACGACCTTCCAGGTGATTATACTTTAACCAGTTTAAAAGTAACCGGTGGTGGTTTAACTTTCCAACCCACATCTTTTTCGGGTAGGGCTTCCATGACAGAGAAAGGTTTTGTGATGGATGCGTATATTACTAACATAGACGGTAACGGTGTTAATCTAAACTCCTGTGGATTCTACACTTTAGGTACAGATGGACTGACAATTAATATTTCATTAAGGGGTGGGGATTCCGGTACAGTTACCGTGTCATACTCAAACGAGAACCTTTTGGTTAAAGAGTATGAATATGTGAATAACATTCAATATTTGACTGAGTATACTTTCAAAAAAGATAAATCGTATTACACATCGACAGGATACACCCAAGCCCAACTTGACCTTGCGGTTTCAAATGCTGTAGAAGCTAAAAACACTGTTATTGCTCAAAAAGATGCTCAGATAGCATCTATGTACACACAGACCCAACTTGACCAGGTTGTTTCCAATGCTATGGCAGCTAAAGATGAGATTATATTACAAAAAAACAAAACGATTTCTCAGCTTACCGATATGGACGGTGATAATGTCACTGATATGATAGATATAATGCTTGGGCTGCAGGTTTTATCTGGAAAGCGATAAAACAACTGCAATGTTTTGTGTGAGCAGCGACTTCCAGACGGGATGTGGCGGAGTTTTAATGGGTAGGATTGGTTAGCTCAACAATTAAATGAATCAAAAAACAAATCACTATTCTTATGGAGCTATTCCGTTATGAAACATAAGAAAATGTCCGATATTTTGAAAGAAATGGCCTTAACGGTTTTAAAAGAACCATACGCTATACCATCAAGTGAGGCTGCACATGCCGCCTTACTCCTTTCACATGCTGCCTGGAACAGGTCAATAGGTCAAATATTCCATGATAAAGATTGCCAACCCATTCTTCAAGAATTTGAAAAATCAAGACCGGGATTCTGGTCAGAGCTAAAAACCAAAGATTGGAAATCGCTTGTTGATGATCTAATGAACTATAAAAAACAGCACTTTTCTCATGACAAACGTATAGTTGTTGTATGTGGAATGAGAGATCACAATGTGCACGTTGAATGGAAAGAAACGAAAAAAGAAAGGCTAATAGATTAGCAGGGAGTTTTAATCCCCCAGTCTCCAGCAATCCAACCCGGGAAGAATAAAAATGAAAAAATTAGGAGGTTACCCGATTTACAGGTTGGGTTTGTGGTGGTATGGAAATAGACGAAGCTGATCAGGAGTTTTGATCTGTAGGATTGACGATTCAAAGATTTGAATGAACTTAATATTTTAAAAGGATCTCGATATCCAATAAAAGAATAAAAAAATATTCGCTTGATTATGCTTCCGCAATATATTAGAATCGTAACCGTTGGAATATAAAGACATCCCTTCATGTTCTTGCTGTCCTTCTTCCCAAAATGTTTAGCAACATAGATACGACTATTTCCTAAATCTTATCCAATTCATATTATAGTTGATCAGATAGTTAAAGCCAAACCATCCGTAACGATGGGACGAATAATACGGAGTCTTGGAGACAAGACAGCCGGGTTGCTCATATTAAGAGCAACCGTTTTTTTGAATTTAAGAAGAAGAGAAAGGAGATGATGCCTATGATTGTTCAAATTTACAACCATATCTAAAAAGAACGTTTCAATCCAGAGAATTAACTGACCAGTTTAAATTAATAATAAGGAGGTATTATATGAAAAGCAAATTACTGGCGATATCCCTTGTGCTGGGATGGATAATTTTTACCATTTCCCCAATGGTTTGGGCTGACGACTGCAACTGCGAAAATGAAACCTACACTATAGATGCTGACTTCGATGGTGGTACCTTAGTGAACGTTAACCATGAGGATCCAAACAACGACCAATTGCAACTGGACAGTGAAGCAACACCTTTCGGATTTATTTGGGTAGCCGTATCTTCCAAGGGAACCGTTGTCAAAATTGATACCGATACCGGAGCAGTGCTGGGTGAATACCGCACCACACCCTCAAGTCAGGGTCTGGGGAACCCGTCTCGGACAACGGTTGACAATGATGGCAGCGTTTGGGTGGCAAACCGTAACGATGTCTCGAACGGATTTGGGACAATCGTGCATATCGGTCTCCTGGAAAACGGCCAGTGTGAGGACCGCAACGGCAACGGAGTCATCGACACCTCCACCGGACTCGGGGACGTAAAGTCATGGACCGATGCCTCAGGAACTCGTGGGGTCGAGACAGCTGACGACGAGTGTATTACTCATTATACCCAGGTCAACTCGACAGGCACTAGGCACATCTCCGTTGACGCCAATAACGATGTTTGGGTCAGTGGAATCGGCAATCGGGTTTTTGACCTGGTCCAAGGCGGGCGGTACGATGTTCCCGGCTCCGGCACCATCATCCGTTCGGAACCCTCGGTTGGCTACGGCGGGTATGGGGGCCTAATAGATCCTAACGGCGTCATCTGGTCTGCGCGCAACCTTCTGCGCTGGGACGTCGCAAATTTATTGACTGGCCCCAACGGTGACCCTCCAGGAGACTCAATCGGGCCACCTGCTGTTGGAACGAATTGGTCCGGCCAGAGTTCACCGGATAGCTACGGGCTGTGCATCGATAGCCAGGGAAATGTCTGGAACACTCAGGTAAGTGGAGGCCTGATTAACAAGTATAAACCAGATGGCACTTGGTTAGGTGGTTTTTCCCACGGCTGGGAAAATGCACAAGGCTGCGTGGTGGACGGGAATGATGATGTCTGGGTTGCGCACTCCATTGCTGAGGGGGGCTCCAATACGGTTGGACATATTTTGAATGACGGGACATATATAGGCAACGTCACCTTGGATCCAACCGAGAATGCTTGGGCCACAGGCGTGGCTGTAGACAGGGAGGGAAAAATATGGGCTACTGGTTATAACAGTAGGAAGGTTTATCGGATAGATCCCACAAAAGACCCTCTCGATGCAGATGGTTGGACACCTGTTGGTAAGGTTGATTTTACTTCGGTCAATCTCGGTGGTTTACTCTATAACTATAGCGACATGACTGGAAGCACACTGATCGCGCCTCCAGACACCGGCACCTGGACGATTATATACGATAGTGGGTGTGCCCTGAATGACTGGACGACGGTGAAAGTGAAATGGGCTTCTGATGAGCCCGGCGACAGTTCGATTATGGTGGAGGTCTCCTCCAGTGAGGACGGGGTAACATTCGGATCGTCCCAGGTCACGGCAAACGGCGATCCGCTGACAGTGGGCGAAGGTCAATATTTAAAAGTGATGGTGACCTTTGAGCGAAGCACATATACCGATGATGACAATGATGGTATCAATGATTCTCCAATATTGTACGACCTGACAGTTGAATGCAATCTGCCGCCCGATTGTTCTCAAGCAGCAGCAAGTATAGATACTATCTGGCCACCGAATCACAATTGGGTAGATATTGGTATAATCGGTGTAACCGACCCCGATGGTGATCCGGTTACAATCACAATTGATAGCATTAATCAGGATGAGCCCGTCGACACCTATGGTGATGGAAAATTCACCCCTGATGGCCAGGTAATTGGAACCGATACGGCCTCGGTGCGCGCAGAGCGGGCAGGCAGTAAAAAAGTACCAGGTAACGGTCGCGTTTATCATATCGCCTTCACCGCCAGTGATGATAAGGGTGGCGAATGCAATGGAGAAGTGCTCGTGGGAGTACCTCATGATCAGGGTCAAGGGAATGTCCCAATAGACGACGGCCCCTCTTATGATTCAACGGCGTTATCGCCATAAGTAGGACCAAGGTGACATACCTGGATGAAGGCAGGGTCAGAAAGGCCCTGCCTTTTTTGTGCTTTGTCAGTATCCTCAAAATTTCGATTATATTATATGAACCAAAAGCAGCATCATAAGGATTTTGTAATTGCCCCTTTCTTAAAAATCTGCTCAAACACAATATGATGTATCCTGTCCGATGAAAATTTTCCAATAAGGGAAACCTCTGCTTTCCAAAAAAACATTTGACATTCTTCTTTTTTTCATGAAATACTAAGCACGGTTCGCTTCCCCGAGTTGACCAAAGCCCTCGCAAGGGGGCAGCATGACACAATCAGCTTTCGAAAAACCTGTAGACACTCAGTCTGACAAGTTTTTTGCGTTCTGGCCTCCTTTTATCCAACAATCCAGAAAGGAGGGCATCTTGGAAGTATCTATTCCAAACTTCGACTATTCCGTCTTTGACCCAGAAACAAGAGAATTCCTTCGAGTCAAAGAAACATTAATCAAAATCAGAACCAATCAGACCGTTATCGAAAACGGGAGGGATCTGTCCGAAGCAAAGGGAAAACTCAACGAAAATGGAGAATTATTCCATACATGGGTTGAATCTGCTATCGGGATAAAGTTCGAAAGGGCTTATGAGTATATACGAATATACAAACAATTTGGCTCTATTGCGGAATCCGCAATAGATAATTTTCAGAAAAGCTCCCTGATTCTTCTGTCTTCGCCATCCACCCCGCCAGAAGCCAAGCGAGAATCTATTGCCAGAGCAGAATCAGGGGAAAAAATAACGCATAAGCTGGCCAAAGAAATTCAAGCAAAGCACAAAAAAAAAATCGAAGAAAAAGAAGCCCGTATCAAAGAGCTTGAACAGCCCAAAGCCCCTAACCTCGATAACCTTATTCCCCAATTATTGAAAAAATACAAAGGTGCATCTATCACAATCGGAACAGCCAACCGGCTATCTGTGTTAGATGAAGGCCATCAAAAACTATTCCTGACATACATTGAATCAAGCCAATGGGCCTCAAAAGAAAAGGTATCCGCCATTGATGAAAAGCTCAAGGCCTTGGAGGATCTGAACAAGGCTATAAAAGAACGCGATGAAATAAGAGAAAAGCTTGATGAGATCGCCACCACCGACACCGCCCAAATCTTTCTTGATAAAGAACAGGCGTTAAAAAAAGCCAGAAGAGATTATGACAGGCGCATTATTGAAGAACGAAACAAAGCCAGCCTGGAAGCCTCACAGATCCATGAAAGGCTGAATAAAGACAAGATCCATGAGGCTGAAGCTGAACGGGATAAAGCCAAACGGCAGGAAAACGAGTGGAAGGATAAAGCCAAGGCAGCATGGGACAAACGCAAGGAGCTTGAAGCTAAGGTCAAGAAGCTTGAAGAGCAATTTGAAGTTGACAACCCAACCAATGTTGACAATGCAAGAGTGCTGCACATCGAAGATGCTGGACATGGTTTTTTGATAGGAATTAATGAGCTGAGAAAAGATATGATTTTGATTGGCGGAGGCATGGATAGGTCAATTAAGGCTGTCCAGGAAGTCATTGAAAAAGCATCGCTTGAGTTGGCGAAACTCGTTGAAAACCAAGACGCAATAATCAATATATAAAAAAGGAGATCCTTAAATGATTTCAGATTTTGATAAAGAAAGACGGTTAGAACAAAAATATCAAGGTGTTTTGGCGTATACAGAAGCAAAAGGATTTTTAAGGGAAACTCCATATACATCTGCCAAGATAACTGGTGCGGTAAAAAGGTTTATTAAAGCAGAAGGAATAGAAAAACCAAAAAATTTCACTGAAATGGAAAGCTTTGTAAATTCACTGGTGGACTTTTACCTTGACGCGAATCCTGAGGCGCATACCGATGGTGAATTTATTCTCCACCAATCCGTATCAAACTATATCGCCTTCTCTCAAGTCTGGAAAATAAAGGCCAGGACATCAACTATCCTTGATCCAGATCTGATGGGAACGGTTGGGAATTGGTTGGCTGCAAGAAGTTCGTTGGCTTCCATGTCAATGGTTATTCCGTCAATGGCAAAGAGGGCCAACGGATACAATAAAGAGCTATATGACCAAATGAAGCAAGATCTTCCTTATATTTTTCAGAGTTTTTATATCACCGGTCATGCATTATCAAAGGGTAAGGTAGCCCTTCCGGAAAACAAATCACAAGAAGCTGTAACAAGAATGATAGGCGCATTTTATGCCGGTGATAAGGGGATTATTGAAGCGGTTGAAAAACTCGATCAGATTGAAAACAAGAAGGACTTTGCATAATGAAAGACCAAATCCAAAAACTGAAGACTTCCGTAGCATACCCAACAACCTCAAATCAACTGCCAGCAACAGAACCGGTGACATTGGTTTTTCCGAAAACTCATTACAGGAACCCGTTTGATTTTTCACGCCCCGGGAATGTTCATCTTTATCAGGTCCATGGTTTCAAGATGGGGGTGATCAAATGACCCACCAAAAAGCCCAGTACCTCCACGCTAAAAAAAGATTCTCCCAAAGATTTGATATACGCATATCCAAGAAGGGTTACAAGAATCTTATCCGTCAAATCCAAACCAATAAATCTATTTTCATTGAAAGGATCTCCAATAGAAAAACCAACCACCTGGTGGAGCTTGATGGGAATCCCTTTTTGGTGGGGTATGATTCCAGTACGAAAAGGATTGCGACTGTGTTGCCGGCCAAACGGTTGGAAGAGGTTTATTCATGAAATACTGGTATGGTGATCTCGTTCAAATGGAATTGTTTTAGGGATATAAATTGACTGAAACCGATCTTGACATACTCGCTTCAAGGCTTGCAGAAAAGCTTTCGATTCAGCCTCGTTGGTTGAAATTGAAGCAGGCTGCTATGTATTCGAGTATCGGAAGATCGGAATTGGTCAGACTGGCAAGCGAAGGTTCAATAGAGGGCTTTCAAGATAAAACGATCAAAACAAAGCCGTGGATTTTCGATAAAGAGTCTATCGATGGGTACCGGCGCAAGCAATACGGACAATCGATAAATGAGGAAGATGAACAGATTGGACTTGATATCGTCAACTCGATAGGATTATAACAATGAACATGGCAAGTTTTTATATTGATAAGTTTAGGATTTTTCAGCGGTCAGAGTATGCTGGGACATATTATATTGAGTTCAAACAGGTCGGCAAAAGACCCCTGAAAAGATCCCTGAAAACAAAGTGTCCGGACACAGCGGAGAAGCGCGCGCGGATAGCCATTGAAAAGTATTACCAGCGAAAAATTATTTCCATCCAGAAAGCTAAAGACAAACCCATTCTTGAGTATCTTGACGAATTCTTAGCGGCAAAGGCCTTTGATTCGCATTCGTCAGAAAGGGGATATGTTACGGCTGTGAATGTATTCGTCGAATTCATAGGCGATAAGAGCTTGAGATTGATCAATGACAGGGATATTGAAAAATTCAAGCGGCTCCACATTCAAAAGCGTATAAACAAAGGAACTGGCCCAATAACAAAGATCACCATCAATACTTACCTTGTGAGGCTAAAGGCATTATTCAGGCAGGCAAAGGATGATGGATACATCGATGCCGTTCCAAAATTCGTAAAGTATAAAATAGGGAAGAGGTTGCCGGTCATCCTTTCCGAATCGGACAAAGAAAAGATCCTGGATTACATCAAGAAAGAGGACCCACGGTTTTATCAAATTTGTAAGTTTGCCATTTTTACCGGGTGCCGACGTTCAGAGATCCTTTCGGCCAGGTGGGAAAACTTCAACCACTTTACGATCCGGGTTGTTGGGAAAGGAGATAAAGAAAGAACGGTCCCTCTTGTTCCCCAGGCGAAGGAGGCTATGGGCACCGTTCAAGGCAATGGGCCTATTTTCTGGCAGGCACACCCAGACACTTATTCCCATTATTTTAAAAAATATGCCAGGGCCTGTGGTATCCATGGCGTTAATTTCCATAAAATGCGACACACCGCCGCGACGAATATGCTTGAGGCTGGAATAAACATTTCCGTTGTCCAAAAAGTTTTGGGTCATACCGACCTTTCAACGACGAAAATTTATACCCATATTATGGAAGAATTTTTGATAAAAGAGATGGAAAAATTTGGGCAAATTTAAGGGTACTTTACGCCCTGTAGCGCACCCTGCCAGCTTGAGAAGTGCATGGTTACGGGATCGGTCAGCCTACTCGTAATGAGCAGGTCTACGGTTCGAATCCGTACATTGGCTCCATAAAATATAATAAAAACGGTAGGTTATAAATTTATATAATTTTGCCGTTTTTTTCTTTCCAAACATTTCTTTTTGTGTTAAAAAAAAAAATGATTTCACTATTTTGAATCAATTTTATCAGCATTATTTCGGCGCAAAGGGCTCCTTTTTCGAATTCATCTCTTTTGGAATCATGATCTTATCGATTACGAATGATTAACTCTTTTTGTGTTCTGACTTGCCCAGGTCAGGAAATAGAGTCACATCACTCGGAATTGATCACACGGCATCCCTTCTCCAAATGATACGATATCATTCATGTTATTTTGTCTTCGCTGGACAACTTTTTAGAAAACAGCGCTGAAATCAAATTTTTTCATGATGAATTGAAGGGAGGATATATGAAAAAAATATTGTTAAATGGCCTGGTTATTGTAATTTATCTATCGTTTTTTATCCCCCATGGATTTGGCGCAACCCTGATACAACTGTCCAAAGAAGGGGCCATTCAGTCACAACTTTCTATGCCCCAGCCCTTTTCGGTTCCACTCCTGAAATCCATTATTGGATTAAGCGGACAAGAGGATTTAAAGCTCTTAAAACAGCACACCGAACCTAACAACATCGTCCGATACCGCTACAATCAATTATACAAGGGCATACCCATATGGGGATATCATATCCTTGTTGCCAGGAACGCATTGGGCAATGTCATCGGGCTTTTCGGCACCAAAGTTACCGATATCGCTCCGGATATCCCGGATAATTCGTTGACAGCTCCTGCCATAAACGCCCAGACGGCATTATCCCAGATGAAGCAACGCCATATCACCAACAGCCCGCTATCCGATCAAACCTGGATATTTGAAAACGAAGTCAGCAAACAGGTGATCTACATCGATAATAGCAACCAGGCAAAATTAGCCTACCTGGTTTCTTTTTTTGCCGATGTCGAGAAGGGGGGGCACCCGGCGCGACCAACCCTGATCCTGGATGCGATAACACAGGAGATTCTCAGAGAATTTAATGCCCTGATGCATTCAGACGGCACTGGTCCGGGTGGCAATGAAAAAACCGGCGAATATTATTACAGTTTAGATTTCCCCGCATTTGACGTCACGCAGTCCGGCATGACATGCACCATGGAGACTGCCGAGGTGAAGACCATCAATCTGAATAACAGTCCCCCCATAAACACCGCCTATGCCTATCCCTGCTATGAGAACACGGTCAAGGAAATAAACGGGGCCTTCAGCCCGATCAATGATGCCCATTTTTTTGGTGGTATTGTCTGCGATATGTATCATGAATGGTTTGACACCCCCCCCCTGACCTTTCAATTGGTTTTGCGCGTTCACTATGGCACCGATTATGAAAATGCCTTCTGGAACGGGTCATCCGTAACATTTGGTGACGGTGCCAGCGTCTTTTACCCGTTGGTGGGATTGGACATTGTCTCCCATGAAATCGGCCATGGATTTACCGGTCAACATTCCGGTTTGAATTATTCCGGTCAATCCGGTGGTATTAACGAAGCCTTTTCCGATATGGCGGGCGAGGCTGCTGAATTTTATTTTAGAGGTTCGAATGATTTTCAAATCGGCTATGATATTATTAAAGGTACCGGTGCCCTGCGTTACATGGATGATCCACCCAAAGACGGAAAGTCCATAGACAGTGCCGATGATTTTTACGTCGGTCAGAATGTTCACTACAGCAGCGGTGTATTTAACAAAGCGTTTTATCTGCTGGCCACCACTGCGGGGTGGAATACCCGGACAGCATTTGAAGTTTTTGTCAAAGCCAATCAAAACTATTGGCAACCCAGTACTGATTTCGTCACCGGGGCCCAAGGTGTCCTTTATGCAGCAATTGATCTCGGATACGCGGCCCAGGACGTTGTTGATGCATTTGCAGAGGTGGATATTTTCATTGACAATCCCCAAAATGGCACTGCTGATTTCACGGTTACCACGGATTTGTTAACGGCCAGCTTTACCGACATCAGTTCCTGCAGCGATTGTACGATCATTTCCTGGGACTGGGATTTTGGCGACGGCACCGGCTCCATTGAGCAGAATCCGGTGCACACCTATTTGGCCCCCGGTACCTATACCGTGACCTTATCGGTAACCGACAATAAGGGGGAGACCAACAGCAAATCCAAATCGGTCAAGGTGGGCACCCTACCGGAGTACTGTGAGACCGGCGGCAGCAACCAGGCCTTCGAGTGGATTCAAACCGTTTCTGTGGGTGACTTTTCCAACACCACGGGTGCCAGCAGTTACTCTGACTTTTCCGACCAGGTCATTGAGGTGTCCTGCGGCAGCACCTATGCGATCAGCCTGACACCGGGATTTGCCGGGTCGGTTTATACCGAATACTGGCGGATCTGGGCGGATCTAAACCAAGACGGGGATTTTGATGATGCTTTTGAGTTGCTTTTTGAGGGCAGTGGCAATGGCGTGGTGCCCTGCAATATCGCCTTTTCGAGCCAAGCCGTTCCAGGCAAAACGCGGATGCGGGTGTCGATGAAATACGGCAGCTATGCCAGCGACTGCGGCAGCTTTGTCTACGGTGAGGTGGAAGACTACACCCTGAATATATACAATACCGGACCCATTGAGCCTACTGCGGCATTCAACTATACGGTGGACGGTCTGAGTGCCACTTTTACCGATGCGAGCCTATCCCCCGGCAGCAGTATTGAAAGCTGGGACTGGAATTTTGGCGACGGTAACAGTGCCACAGACCAACATCCGGAACATATCTATACAAAAACGGGAAGCTACATAGTGACCTTAACGGTTACTGCCAGCAATGCCCAGACCGCGAGTATATCCAAAACGATCAACGTTGATGATACCTCGCTGGCGTACTGCGAAAGCAATGGCAGCAATCAGACCTATGAGTGGGTAAAAACCGTTTCAATAGGCAATTTTTCCAATAACTCGGCTGCCAGCGGGTATTCTGATTTTACAGGTCAAATCATAGAGGTGACCAGTGGCAGCAGCAGTCCGATCAGTCTGACACCGGGCTTTACCGGTTCCGCTTACACTGAATACTGGCGCATCTGGGCAGACTTAAATCGCGATAAGGATTTTGACGACATCGGCGAATTTTTGTTTGAAGGCAGCGGTAGCGAAAAAATCTCCGGTCAGATAACGATTCCATCAAACATTTCCCCCGGTGATAGCCGTTTACGGGTAACGATGAGCTACGGCAGCAACACTGAAGCCTGCGGAAGCTTTAACTACGGTGAGGTGGAAGACTATACCCTGAGGGTATCCGACGGGGGACCCGTCGAGCCCACTGCGGCATTCAGCTATACGGTGGACGGTCTGAGTGCCACTTTTACCGATGCGAGCCTATCCCCCGGCAGCAGTATTGAAAGCTGGGACTGGAATTTTGGCGACGGTAACAGTGCCACAGACCAACATCCGGAACATATCTATACAAAAACGGGAAGCTACATAGTGACCTTAACGGTTACTGCCAGCAATGCCCAGACCGCGAGTATATCCAAAACGATCAACGTTGATGATACCTCGCTGGCGTACTGCGAAAGCAATGGCAGCAATCAGACCTATGAGTGGGTAAAAACCGTTTCAATAGGCAATTTTTCCAATAACTCGGCTGCCAGCGGGTATTCTGATTTTACAGGTCAAATCATAGAGGTGACCAGTGGCAGCAGCAGTCCGATCGTTCTGACACCGGGCTTTAGTGGTTCCGCTTATAACGAACACTGGCGCATCTGGGCAGATTTAAACCGCGATGGTGATTTTGACAATTCCAGTGAACTGCTGTTTGAAGGCAGCGATAACAAAGCGATCTATGGCCAGATGACCATCCCGGCAGATACTCCGACCGGGACTACCCGATTGCGGATTTCGATGCAATACAAGAGCTATACAGAAGCCTGCGACAATTATGGTTACGGTGAGGTGGAAGATTACACCCTGAATATACAATAAACGGCACAACACATTGATGCCATCATCAGACAGGCTAAATATCACCGTCATGGGTCCGGGGGTGAAATACTGTCTTTTTAGCAGATTAAGCATATTTTTTTCTCAATTATGTAATTTAGTTCTCAAATATATGTATTTTATGTAACAATACTACTTTAACTTCATAGGAAAAAAAATACCTTAAATAACTGTAAATACTATAGAATAAGGCTCTTGAAACACAAAAAAAATTGGTCTGATTTTTGCATTAAAAAAGTACTGAATAAATCTCCGAAATGATCTGTAGACAAAAAAACAGACTGTCTAAGTCGGTGTTACGTTTCCTGAATTCTCCATGCGCTTTTACTATTTCATAAATTCTTTGGGTTTTTTTAACCATAAAGGGGATAATGGCACGAACGCCATGTGTATAACTTATTAATATATAATTAAAAAAGGAGTTGTTCTTATGAAAAAAATTTTTTTTCTGATTATTGTATGTGTTTTTAGTTTAGGCTTTACACCGGCTGCTTTTGCCGATCTTGAGGGTGAAGCAACTGCCCATGTGTGGGTGGATGTTGTACCGAACGTGGCAGTGGGCGTTCTTGATTCTCAAGTTGATATTGGCGAAGTACAGATGGGTCAATTTTCGGCTCTAATCGGCTTCAGGATAGACGCCAATATGGAAGACGTAAACCTCTATCCTATGGTCAGCCACCTCTATAAAGGAGATGATCCTACCAATACTGATGTGGCGCCAATTCTCGTTGCCGAAAGAGAGGGCGTGTTGATTGAACCAACGAATGCGAATCCAACTGCTGGTGCAAGTAATGTCGCAGCAAGCGAAACTGCGTTTGGCGATCCTACTCTTGGTGAGTGGGCAGGATGGCAATTTGGGATAATCAATTTTGAAAGCAGCCAGAATGGTCATTTCAGCCAAGATGTGTTTGTAACCGCCTACTGGGATCAGACCGATCCTGAAAAACCTCAGGGCGAGTACAGTGGATTTGTAACGCTTTACTGTCTACTGACACCATAAATTGTGATGTCATTTTTTTAAGATAGCGTTCGTGCCATCCCTTTTATGCTTTAAAATAAAAGCGGCCCGCAAGGGCCGCAAAATAATAACTTTTTTTTCAAAGCCGTTATTTGGAAGACTAAATTAAAAGGAGCAGTTTATGGGTTTTAAGCATGTTGCAATTGTGACGAACATTTGTCTGCTAATCTGTTTATTTGGTTCACCCCCTCTATTGGCAGGGATATCTATCTCTCCGGCATTCATAGAAGCTGATTTTAACACCAAAAGGCCTTCGGGACGGTTCATTATCAGAAATACAGGTACTGAAACAGAAAGATATCGAATTGTAGCCAGTCATTTTGTTTTTAATAATAATGGACAGTTAACCAAAAAAAAGCCGGATGAGAACTCTCTGGTTCCATGGATTAAGTTTAATCCCAAAGAATTTTCACTGCCCCCTAAAAGTAATCGTGCCGTTAGATATGTGATTGTTCCGAAGGGAAAGATCGAATCCAAGGAATATTGGGGATTTATGGAATTACAGTCCCTGAAAATGAATACTGTAAGTGCAAATGATAATGCCGGCAGAAAAATGAAACTAAAAATAATACCAGCAATTCTGGTTCCCATTTTTGCGACAAAAGGCGAGATATCCTACAGTGCAACCGTTGAAGAAACCCAGTTGGTAACCACTGAAAAAGGACTGGAAATTGATTCAATGGTAAAAAATACCGGCCAAGGACATCTTTTAATTAAAGGCATTTATGAAATGATCAACAGTTCTGGAGATGTGGTCGAAAAAGGGGGATTGGGTAAAGGGTATATACTTCCCGGCGGTCAAAGGCGGTTTAAAAGAACCATAAATCCTGAAATACCAAAGGGAGATTTCACATTAAATGTGGCCTATTCGGCGCCTAACCTGAAAGGAACGGTAACTGGCAAGGTTCAACACTCGCGGTAAAAGGATTGTCGTGAAGGGAGCATGTGAATATGCATATCCTGGTGACACGATCATTCAGTTGTTTTATTCTGCTGGCCTTTTTCTGCATTTATCCTGCCGAGGTTCAGTTACAGGAGGTGAGTACCATAGACAAGTCTTTCTCGCCGCCTGATCCCCAGGATTCTGTGAAATCCGGTATGCTGGCATCCGGACCAGACACGCCTTCAAATAGTTTCCACTGTGAGGTCGCAGCGTTTACCCTGAGGGGAAAGCAATCCCGACAAAATTTAACCATTCCAGATCTCGAAATTATGGTCACTGAGGATGAGAAGCGATACTTTCCCCTTTTCAGACTGCTCACGGCCCTGAATCTGGAAAAATCAGAAGAAGGGCCCTTTATTATATTTCAACCCGAAGGGTCTCCTCCCATCGTAATTGATCTTCAAAAAAAAACAATCGGTGAAAAGAACGCGGGTCAACCCGTCAATTTTATTGATGCCGTTTCCGACATCTCCCAGGAACGAGATATTTTTCTTCCCCCGGAAGTGATCTCACAGCTTTTTTTTATGGATCTTAAATGGAACGATATGGAATATGCCTTTAACGCCGCAACAGAAAAATCTCTAACGATCTGGAAACGAGAAGAGGGGACCTCCCTTTTGTCCATTAAAACCACAGAAATATTGGCCAAACTCCCGGAAGCCCACCCCCCGGCATCCCCCATGCCCAGCAAATTCAGCCTGGATTTTATGGAACTAAAAGCCCAAGCGCGATACAGGGTCATTGATCCGAATATTTCCGAGGAATTAAATATCAACAGCCTTGAACAGACCTTCTGGGGGTCTCTTATGGACGGCCGATACAAGGTTCGGATCAGAGAACCTTCTTTAAATTGGAATAGTGATGGAACTGAATTTAATGATGATCCCCCGATTATGCTGGATTGGGCGCAGTGGCGATATCGTTCAGAGGCCACTGAAATTGTAGCTGGCGATTCTGTATTTGGCCTGAATCATCTGGTTTTTCCAACTCTGAAGATGACTGGAATTCGTTTTAACGGCATTTGGGGCCTTGATGAAAAGACGCTCAGTGATCGATCCGGTTTTGGGAAAAGAAATATCTTTGTGCCCCCCCAGACATATTCAGGTTCTGCACCTGTGGGATCAACGGTGGAGTTGATTTTAAATGACCGGGTCATTGAAACAACGAAGGTATTGACCAGCCTTCCCACAAGACCCGGGACAGGCATGTATCGCTTCGAAGAGATCTCCCTAGCACCTGGTAGCCTTAACGACCTTATCATTCGCATCACGGAACCGAATGGTGAAATAACGGTGATAGAAAAATCCATTCTCGGCAGTTCCACGTTACTCCCCCAGGGAAATATGGCATTTTTATCCGGTCTGGGCACTAACCGGGATACAGTGGAGTGGGAATCCCGGGGTACTTACCTGGGTGGCCGGGTTCTCTACGGACTGAATGACCGGTTGACCCTGGGCTCTACCCTTGCATACCAGAAAAATTTTTTTAAACCTGCAACTTTATTCACCTCTAATTCCTATGAAAGACCATATCCGGATTCAAGCCTGCACACAGGCGCGCAGTTTTCGTGGCAGCCCCTGGCGCATTCAATCCTGTCCGGATATGCTTCCTGGGTTCAAGGAGAAGAAGGCTATGGTCAAGGTTCTTTCAGCGATTTTGCATACAGTCTGGAATATGAACTGTTTCCCTGGCAGACGGCTAACCTGAATATGCTGTATTTCTGGTATGGCCCGGATTTTTTCAATGGGTCTAACCGGAACTTGAGAGACAGAAAAGGATATGTCATCAACCCGGAATGGCGCATCCATCCCAAATGGCGGCTTGAGTCAGCCTTTGGGGAGGTTAAAAGCAATGTTAATGGGGATCAAACAGAAACCCTTTCCGCTAATTTCCAAAATATGACCCTCAGTTCATCTATCATCCCCCAGACCACTGTCATTTTTTCCTATGACAGGCTGGCACCGAAATGGGATGAGGCGACCAAGAATCTTGTGTCCATTGGGTTCAGGTCACGTCCCTTTTCAGGTTTTTCTTTCAGTGGTACCTATGCCACAGGGGATGACCTGAGCCTTGATGATAACCGGCAATTCTTCCAGGGATTAAGCCTGCCCGGGATTTCACTCCATGGCTCTCATTCGACATCTGCCGGTATTTCAAAGCGGTTGCCTGTGGGTGGCAGTGTTTCCCTTAATTATTCAAAAACAGACACCCGGGAGAAAGTGTTGCTGGGACATACAAATATTTTTGATTTTAAAATTCCCGTTGAGGTTCGTACAGAATTGGGATATCAATATGATACCGACTCGTATTCGTTTAGAAATTTCACTGAAATTCCCTTGAATGCATCTGGAAAATCCCGCCTGGGAATACGAACACAGCTGGATCAAGAGGAGTGGCGGGTTGAACTCTCCCTTACCTTTAACGAGATATTCAGTTTTTTAGGGAGATCTCCCCGCCGGATAACCGATCGAAGAAGAATTAATCCTGAAAATGGGATTGTTTTCGGCAGGGTGTATCTGGATCGAAATGCCAATGCCATTTTTGATGAGGGGGAGCAGGGGTTAGACGGCATACCGGTTTTCCTTAACAATCGCAGCCGTATTAAAACCAATGAAAAGGGACGATTTATATACTCGGTGAGCGGGAAATCAAAGGAACTTCAACTAAATCTCAAGCCGGATGATATTCCAGCCATTTATAGTTGCACCCATGGTCAGCAAAAAGTCCGTTGCCGGGAAGGGGAAATCACCGAGGTCAATTTCGGCCTGACACCGTTAAATATTGTCCAGGGATATGTGGGAAAAATAGGGAAAGAGAATGAACCAAACTATATCCCGGGTATCAAGGTAAAGATAACCTCTGCCAGTGGAAAAAACTTTAAAGCAGACTCTGTCACGGCAAGTGATGGCAGTTATTACCTGGAAGATATCAGGCCTGGAAAATATACCATTCAACTGGCCCCGGAAACCATACCCCCCGGGTTAAAATTTGAAGAAAGGATAAGAACCATCCAGATTGAGCCGTCCGAAGATCCCCAGGAAATTAAAGTGCCTGATTTTATGGCTTCCCTGGAATCTGAAGAATCACCCACGGCATTAATTCCTTTATCAAAGAAAGAAAAAGAGATCTCATCTTCCGATGAGAAAAAACCCAAAGACGTTATAAAACCGGATATCCCTGTTGTGATCGATGAAAAAAAGCTTGACCAGAAAAAAACCAAGCCCACCGCTGCCATAAAAATGGATCAAAACCGGTTGAGTGAACGGTCATCATCCACCAGTGGGGAAAAAGCGAAAAATAATGAACCGATCCATGGAAACAAAACCACCGTTACTAAGTCACAGGATCCATCACTTGTGATAGAGAAGAAAAAACACAGGGGCAATAAAACTGTGACTCTCCCTTTGGGGATCGACGAAAAAAAGGTTGAACAGGAGCAAGCTAAGCCCACCGCTGCCATCAAAACAATTCAGAAATGGTTGAGTGCATGGTCAGAATCCACCAATGAAAAAACAGCCAGAAACCATAGGACAACCCATGGGAAAAAAACCACCGTCAATCATTCTCTGGATAGGCTATGGGCAATAGAGGATCAAAAACCCAAGGACGATAAGGCACTGAATATTCCTCTGGTCATCAATGAAAAAAAGGTTGGCCAGAAGAAAGCCCGGCGGGCCGCTGCCATCGGAATGGTTCAAAAATGTCTGAGTACCTGGTCATCCAGAAAAATGGACGCATATACGGCGGTATATACACCGGCGCTTCATTCGGACGGGTTAGCGGAAGAGCAGTTATACCCCATAAAAAAAATCAGGTAACCCCACCCCTATTATTTTTCTTGACTTAAAAAAATATATATGGTCTATCTGAATCTCAAAAGGAGAAACAGATGAATTTTTGCACAACAAACAGATCCTACTTTTATTTTGGGTATTATTTTTATACTCGCCTGTCTGTTGCGCACTATCGTTAATATTTAACAAAAAAGCCGCAGGCAGCAAAAGCCTGCGGCTTTTTTGTTTTTAGGCTGTTGGCTTTTGGATGACACCTGCAAAGGAAAAAGCAATGAAACAGACCTATGATGTAAATGTAAAAAATTTCAAACCCCTTATTTCACCTGATGCCATCAAAGAAGAACTTCCGATATCAGATGAGGTGGCAAAAACCGTCCTTAACGGACGTCATGACGTTGAAAACATTTTACAGAAAAAAGATGACCGGCTTCTTGTGATTGCCGGTCCCTGCTCAATCCATGACATAGATGCCGCCCTTGAGTATGCCCAGAGAATGAATCGGTTACGGGAAGAGGTGAAAGAAAAAATTAATCTGATGATGCGGGTATATTTTGAAAAACCCAGGACAACCGTGGGATGGAAAGGGTTGATCAATGATCCCTTTCTTGATGCGTCTTACGACATGGACGAAGGCTTAAAAAAAGCCAGATCCCTGTTGATCGAAATCAACCAGATGGGGCTTCCCACCACAACGGAAATTCTTGATCCCATCACGCCCCAGTATATTGCCGGCCTTCTCTCCTGGGTGGCCATTGGTGCAAGGACAACCGAATCCCAAACCCATCGTGAAATGGCCTCCGGCCTTTCCATGCCGGTGGGATTTAAAAACAGCACGGACGGAAGCCTGGATGCCGCCATCAATGCCATGGTGGCGGCGCGATCCCCCCAGCATTTTCTTGGTGTAGACCCCCAGGGGTACACGGCCATCGTCAGCACCACGGGAAACCCCTTCGGCCATATTGTTCTTCGAGGCGGGTCCCACCCCAATTATGATCCGATTTCCGTTGGCAAGGCCCGGGAAAAACTGAGATCAAAAAAACTGCTGGATGCCGTTATGATAGACTGTTCCCATGATAATTCAGGACAACAATTCAAAGAGCAGTCCTTTGTATTTAAAAGCGCTCTGGATCAACGAATTGGCGGCAATACCAGCATCATCGGGTTGATGCTGGAAAGTAATCTCTTTGAAGGCAACCAAAAATGCAACGGCGATGTCAAAACCCTCACCTACGGGATTTCCATAACAGATGAATGCATCTCCTGGGAAACCACAGAACAACTGATCCATTGCGCCTACGACAGGTTATCACAATGAAACTATCTGCCTATGAAAAAAGAGTAAAAAGAAGAATTATTGGCAGGGATCATTCGTTTTTTGCTGTCTGCCCTCCCGGATTAAAAAGACTCTGTAAAGATGAACTGATGGGGCTGGGGTTCTCTAAAGACACCCTGGACATCATCCCGGGAGGTATCGCGTTTAACACCCGACTGACCACCGGTATGCAGTTAAATCTCAATTTGAGAAGCCCTTCAAAACTATTGATGCGGATCAGCCGCTTTAAAGCAGATTCTTTTGAAAAACTGGAAAAAAAAACGGCTGCCATTGACTGGGTCCTCTATCTGCCACAAAATTGCACCCTCAAATTTAATGTCACCGCCAGAAAATCACGGTTATACCATTCCGATGCCATTGCCCAGCGGTGTGAAAAAATCATTACCGCTCAATTGGGATCAGGCAATGGGGTTGTGTCTCCTTCCGGGAACAAATCAACCCAGACGATTCATATCCGGGCGGATCATGATGAGTTTACCATTTCCCTGGACAGCACCGGAGATCTGTTATTCAAGCGCGGCATCAAACAAAATGTAGGTAAGGCACCGTTGAGAGAAAATCTGGCCTTTGCCATGCTGTACTGGGCTGGGTTTTCAACCGAAGATATCTTGATGGATCCCATGTGCGGATCCGGTACCTTCTCCCTTGAAGCGGCCATGATGAAAGCCAACGTACCCCCCGGCTTTTTCCGATCGTTTGCCTTTGAACACTGGCCGGGCTTCAGCCGAAAGGCCTATGATCATATGAAAAAACAGGCCCGAAAAAACATTGTCCATTTTTCAAACAAGCAGATTTTTGCCTCGGATATCGATGACATGGCCATAACCGCTCTGGAGCAGAATATCGCCCATGAAATATTCAAGCCGATCATTGATGTCACTAAACAAGACTTTTTTTCCATTACCCCTTGCTTGATATCTTCCCCCCAACAGGGGGTGGTGATGTTAAATCCGCCTTACGGGAAAAGACTGGGAGAAAAAATCGATGCCCGGTCTATTTATCGTGAAATTGGAAAAAAACTGGCGGCTGATTTTAAGGGATGGCGCGCAGGGATCGTTCTTCCCTCCCGGGAGTGCCAGTCCTATCTTGGGCTGAAGCTTGAGCTGAAACCCATATTTCACGGTGGCCTCGAAATTTTTGCCGGTATCGGTATCATTTGAAGACAACTGCGTATTGATTATTCCGATACGGATGACATATCAAATCGATATTATCATTTTGACAACCCCTGCTTTATTTCTATATTTTCATTTATCATAAGAACTTAAATAACAATTAGGATGGCATGGAAATAGAACATATTCTGGAAAAAGGATCGGGCAGGTTAAACGAAGACGCGGTTATCATTGAAGACAGTATTTATGGTGTCTTCGACGGGGCCTCCAGCCTTGATAATAAGGTGTTTGATGGCTGTAAAACCGGCGGGATGATGGCGTCTGCCACTGCAGGACAGATCTTTTCAAAAAATCACTTTCCTTTGATGCAATTGGGCAGGCAGGCAAATACGGCCATATTATCCAAAATGATGACCCATCAAGTAAATTTAAGTCAGCGACATACGCTATGGAGCACCAGTGCAGCAGTTGTCAGGGTAGGCAGCAACACCCTTGAATGGCTCCAGACCGGTGATGCCTTTATCATCCTTATATATACCGACGATTCCTACAAAGTCCTGGTAGATAAGGAAGATCATGATTATGAAACCCTCTTAATGCTCAAAAAAAATTACTCCCACAAGGACCCGGCATTTAAACAACAGGTCAAAAAAATCAGATCAAACATGAACAAAACCTATGGGGTCCTCAATGGTGAACCCGGTGCTCTGGATTTTGTCAACAGCGGTTTTCTGCCCCTGGAGGATGTCAAGACCATTCTTTTGTTTACCGATGGGTTACAACTTCCCTCCACCATCCCTGAAAAAAAGAAAAATTTCAAACAGTTCATGACACTTTACCAGAAACTGGGTCTGACCGGACTTAAAAACCATGTACGACAACTTGAGTCCCAGGACCCGGATATCAGACTATATCCCCGATTCAAATGCCATGACGATATTGCCGCCATTGCCATACATCCATGAAACAGGCGGTCTTGATGGCTTTCTGATGGCTTACCGGCATACCCGGGTATACACCGTTTCAATCCTTAAAAAAATTTTTTCCCAGGTAAATTGAGACGTTACTGAGTCAACAAACACCCTATCCGGTTCCGCTGTCGTTAAAATGTCTTCAATCCCTTGCTTCACGGTTCTGGCCAGAAGGCTTTCAAGGTTGACCATGTCTTTTGCATGGGGAGTATCAATGGTTTTCAGCTTTGGCAAATCGATCATTTTTATCATAAAGGCATGATCTGTCCCAAAAATTTCCTTTGCACCCGGCAATGCAGTTGTAATAATTCGACATCCACAAGCCAGGGCCTCCATTAACACAAGGGGCAGTCCCTCATAAAACGAGGGCAGTATAAATATATGGGCGCTTCGCATCAGCGCCCCCAACCCGGCATGGCTTAAAGGCCCATGATAAACCACTTTTGATCCCAGCCGCCTGGCAAGCGCAAGACACCTTTCTTTTTCCCTGCCGGTGCTGCTGCCGGCCATATGAAGCCTGAAGGGCAGATCTCCAATCTGTTCCAGGCTTTTCAAAAGCCAGGGAACCCCCTTTGCTGAACTGAGTTTACCGGCATACACCAGTTCCACAACACCATGAAATGCTTTGGGGTCATAAAAAAAACAAGACGGATTGTATCCGCCACTGATCACATGAATTTTTAACGGATCGACCCCCAGGGTTTCCACAATGGTCTGTCGTTGATCACCACTCAATGCAATGATCTGATCAATCTTTTGCAGGTCTTTTTTGATCTGCCTGCCTATATCCGGGCACAGGTAATGCTGCCGAAGACAGGTCCCGTGACAGGTCGTTACCATGGGGATCCCCGGGGCAATGGTTCTTGCCAGGGCAGACACCACCCACAAATGATGGGTATGCAGCAATTCCGGCTGAAACCTGTCCATTGCCTGCCTGATTTTTTCCTCAAAGACCCTCTGATAGGCGACATGATCTGCCTGACCCAGTGTTGAAAAAACACTGCTGGGGTAGGGCATGACATCGCTCATGCCCGGGATGGGATAGTCAAGGTCTTTCCCGTCGAACCGGACAAAAAGGCAATGATCCGGGTCAATGACAGACCCGGGCATCTCAAATTCAGCCTGAACACCGGCCACCAGATAATTTTCATGGCCCTTTATTGCGCTCTGCCGGATCAGTTCCAGGATAAATTTTCCACTCCCGGTAAAATCCGGAGACTGGCTGATGATATGCAGGATTTTCATGGAGAAAAAGGTATCACAAGATTGATTTAAATGAAATAATAAGCATAATGAAGATCTAACACCAAAAAGTAAGGGGACAGGCATGCAAAAAAGTTTCACCTATGGAGTCGTTTTTTTCATGGTTACACTGTTTGTTGGGACCCAGGCCATGGCAGCAGGGGATATTGACAATCGGCTATATGCCGCCCTTTTAAAGAAACATGTCATAAACAAAACAGTGAACTATGACGGCTTCAAAAAGGATGAAGCTCAGCTGGACGCGTATCTGGCCATATTGAGCCACACAGATGTCAAACCGCTTTCAAGAAACAGCCGGTTTGCATTTTACATCAACGCCTATAATGCATTCACCATAAAACTGGTTTTAACAAAGTATCCGGGCATTAATTCCATTAAAGAAATCGGCAGTTTTTTTTCCAATCCCTGGAACATTAAATTCATTTCTCTGCAGGGAAAAACCGTATCCCTTGATTATATCGAGCATGATATCCTCCGGCCAGTCTTCAAAGATCCCCGGATGCATTTTGCCATCAACTGTGCGTCTAAAAGCTGTCCCCGACTCCGGGAGGAACCCTATGAAGGCGACATCCTGGAAGATCAGCTAACCGACCAGGCCAGCGGCTTTATCAATGACAAGCGGCATACATTTATCAAGGGCGACACCTTATATATCAGTAAAATTTTCAAATGGTTTGAAGCGGATTTTTCCGACAATCCGCTTTTGTTTATTAAAACCTATGCCTCCGACGAGTTGAAACAAAGACTCACCCCCCCCGGAAAACCCCTGAAAATTAATTATCTGAACTATGACTGGACACTCAACCGATAAGGGATTCCATCACCCCCTGCCCTATCCATATCCTGACCCGGCCCCCCCGGCAAGGTGCTTGCCAACCACCCGAATGGCAACCGTACCCTGAACCGGACAGATATGTTCACAGATACCGCATCCAATACAAAGTGCCACCACCACATAGGGTTGTTTCAATATAACGGGGTTTCCAAGCCCATCCCGGGTTTTGAGTACATTAAACTTAATGGCTTTATCATGGGTTGGACAATGTTCTTCACATACAATGCACGAGTGGTTACGCGCATACTTTATTGTCCGCGAACGGCCATGACAGGTGATGCTGCCGCAACAAAACATTTTATATAAAAATACGACAGCAGAGCCCCCGACGGGCGATCGGATCGACCCGTTCGGACCCAAAGGCGATCAGCCCATTTGCCCTGCCGGGCGTTAAGAAGCGCAGGCTGTTTGAGGACACACCTGCCCGAAGTTCCTGCGCTTTAGACCGGTAGGGCAAATGGGCCGCCGACGGTCCGGGGCCGATCCGATCGCCCGTCGGGGCGGCATAATACCATTTTCGTTATTCGTTGTGTCGGCAGGCCGACATGTGGGTTTATATGATTTTCAAATCTGACTTAATGTTATCCAAACCGATTCTATCCACCATCCGGCCCATGCGTTCCCGTTTTGAATGTTCCTTGTAGTATGCCATCACCCTGGCCACCATCTCCTGGGCCGCTTCAAACCCAAGACCTTCCATCAGTATATCCGCCAGCCTTGGTTTTGCCGAGCCATTGCCGCCAATCATCATTGTCCATCCTTCCTGGGTACCATACAGAGAAATATCCTTAATACAATTTTCAGCACATTGTATTTTACATCCGCTGACACCGATTTTCATTTTACTGGGAAGCACCATTCCATGGTAAGTTTCATCCAATGCCATGCCCATTTTGATGCTGTCCTGTTTTGCCAGCCGGCAATAGGTTGTTCCGGGACAGACCTTGATACTTCTGACACAAAGCCCTGTGGCGTGACCGGCATCCATTCCCAGATCCGCCCAGATGCCATCCACCTGCTCTTCTGTGATGCCCACAAGGGCAATTCTTGCCGCACTGGTAATCTTAACCGCCGATACCGAGTATTTTCGGGCCACATCCGCCAGTTTCTGGAGTTGATCCGGCGTTATTATTCCGCAGGGAACATGCGGGGCAATGGCATATGTTGCATTGTCCTTGCCTCTTTGACGAATCACCCCTTTTTCACCATCCTTGAGCATAACCAATTCCTTTTCTGTTTCTTAATTTATCATGTACGGGCTCAACACCCATATTTTTTTTTGGATTATATCATACTCTTGATGGACGGGGTCAGGCTTTTTTTATGATGGTATGGCTCAAACGGTCATGACAGACCGGCAAAAGACCAATAACAAACGCCTGACCCCGTCCATTAAAGCTAACATCCAAACGTTGCGTTGAATAAAATCAGCAATTCTAATTTTGGCATTTTCTTGAACGGGTCAGGCTTGTTTTATTGTGCTTTTTATCAAAAATCGGTTCTTGAAGAGGCCAAAAGCGCAATAAAGCAAGCCTGACCCTGGCCTGATGTTTCATATTTAGAATTGCTGGAATAAAATCCGGGAAGTTGCAAATTCATACCAACATAGTGTATAAATAAAGGATTCAACTTTTTTATATGGGGTCAGGCTTTCTTTATGGCACTTTTTACCCGTCTGGTTATGCAATAGTGATAAAAAGTACAATAAAAAAAGCCTGACCCCGTCGATTAAAGCTAACGTCCGAAAGTTGAGTAAAAGATTCAATGAAACAGGAGAAGGGCGGATGGACAGCCAGACCTTACAAAAAAAGCATCAACGACAAGCACAAATGCTGGTTGATAAAGTCAAAAAAAAATTCAGGCATTTTCACAAACGGTATAGAAAACAAAATATTTATATCTTCAGGCTGTATGACTGGGATATACCGGAAATCAACGCGGTCGTGGACTGGTATGCCGGTCACCTTGTTGTGGGTGAATACAGCCGGAAACAATCCTTTCCCGGCTGGCTTTCCCTCATGGGCAGATCGGTGGCACGGGCGTTGGACGTCCCTGGTGAAAACCTGCACCTCAAAATCAGGCGGGCCGGTAAAAATGAAGGGAAAAGATACGAACGGATCGATCATACAAACCAGAAAATTGCCATGGGCGAAAGGGATTTCAAATTCTACATCAATCCAAATGATTATGTGGATACAGGCGTGTTCTCCGATCACCGGAACACCAGACAGATGGTGCGTGAAAGGGCATTTGACTCCCGTTTTTTAAACCTTTATTGCTATACCGGCTCATTTACCTGCTATGCCGCAAAAGGGGGTGCCAGACAGACGGTATCCGTGGATCGATCCGTAACCGCCATTAACTGGGCACAGGCGAACCTTGAACTGAACGGCCTGTCAGATGCAAAACACATCCTGATCCAGGAAGACACCCTTGATTTTCTTACCACTGCCAAGCCCATGCACCAGGACTTTGATCTGGCCGTTGTCGATCCGCCTTCCTATTCAACGACGAGAAGAACAAATGGCTATTTTGATATTGCCAAGGATCACCCTCAATTGCTCAATGCTGTATTCAATCTCATGAAAACCGGTGCTAGTGTTTTTTTTTCCACGAATCATCAAGACTTTGCGTTAAAAACAAAAGACTTGACCGTAACGAATATCCAGGAAATTACGTCAAAAACCATCCCCGAAGATTATCAGAACAAGCGAAGGCAAATTCATAGATGCTGGGAAATACAGGTATGATATTCGATCCCTTTGAAAACCGGACCTGCAGGGACATTAGAAATAATCTGGGCCATGATTTTGTCAAGGCAATTCAGACAAAAGACCCTGGACCGTTTAAAAAGAATATTGCATCATATCCCTCACGGCAACCCAATGGCCCTGTAGCCACGTATATCCGTCACCGAACGGATTGTTTTGAAACGATTTTTGATCAAATCATTTCCCATGGAAACCAACCGGATGGGGATATCATAATTTCAATTCTGTTATGGAATCTTGAATTGTTTTTTGAATTTCATGAATGGCTGGAAACAGAGTGGCTGAGCGCTCATGGGGCCTGGAAAAACGCATTGCAGGCGCTGATTCTTTCCGCCATCGTCTATGAACTGCTGACATATGGCAGACGGCTTCCTGCAGAAAAAGTTGCCGCAAAGGCCCTGTTGCTTTTCAAACAGCACAAGGGCATTATTCCTGATCTTTTTGATACAAATCTATTGATCTTAAAATTAACCGAACTTGACCCTGTTCCGCCTAAATTCAATATAAAACAACACTATTTTTAAGGAGGAAGATATGGCCTTATTTCTTGTCCAGCACGGACTCAGCCTTTCAAAGGACCTAGACCCGGAAAAGGGACTTTCCAAAGCCGGTGAGGAAGTCACGCAGCGCATTGCCGATGTGGCAAAGGCCTATGCCATAAATGTGACAAAAATAGTTCATTCGAATAAAAAAAGAGCGGTCCAGACCGCCGCTATTTTCCAGGATACTTTGCAGCCAACTACCTCTCTGGAAAAGATGTCAGGGATTCAGCCCCTGGACCCTGTAATCCCCTTTGGAGATAGGATTGACCCAACGGCCAATCTTATGGTGGTGGGGCACCTGCCCTTTATGGAAAAACTGGTTTCGTATCTGACAGCAGGTATTCAGGATATCCGGGTCTACAAATTCCAGAATTCCGGGATTGTCTGCCTGGACCGGGAAGACAATGACTGGTATATCAAATGGACTTTGAACCCGACTATTTCCTAGTGGAGGCTCCCATGTATCTGCCAAACAGGAAAGGATGGCTTGCCGTTTTATTTATTGTTTTCACCCTGGCTGTTCCTTTTGCCATTATCTTTTATGTGTCCACGGAATCTTATAAAGACCGTCACCATGCCTGGCGTAAAAATTCTGAAACCGCACGCCTGCCCATCCGTTCAAAAATAACGGCAGACCAGGTATTGCTTGTGAAAAATGAAAAAATCATTATCCACCGTACCGGCCTTGTTTTCAAAGGATTAACAAACCAGCAGATACAGATTGATCTTTACCTGCTCGATTTGGACCCTGAGGTCCCCTATTCCCTGAATTTCTCTAGAAAGTCACTGGTTGAGGGTATCCGGCTCGGCCATGGCATGTATCGCCTCCTTTCCGTAAAAGACACCCTGTTGAAACTCAAAATCCAAGGCGTTTATCCCACCCATTAAAAGCGGTCCATTGATTTAGGGACTCGGAAATAAATATTTACGCCATCTGGCTTGGCTTTCAGCGCGTCTTCTGCGTTGCATCAACGGGCACCTATTTTAAAAAAAACACCCCCTGGTTCAAATAAACATGGCTTTTGTGTTCTTTTCTATTTAAACTCTTGAACATCAGTTGGACGGACACATTTTCCGGAGATAATTATGATAAAGCTAGTGATGGTTGGAATGGGAGGGTTTGCCGGATCCATCTGCCGGTACATGATCAGTGATGTATCCCAAAGGCTGTTCAATGATCCTTTTTTCCCTTACGGTACCTTGACCGTTAATGTGGTCGGATGTCTGTTGATTGGCTTATTGGGTGGATTATCTGAATCAAGACACCTCTTCACCCCTGAAATCCGTGCCCTGGTGCTCATGGGATTTCTAGGCGGATTTACCACTTTTTCAACCTTTGGATATGAGATATTTACGTTTGCCCGGGACGGGCAGTTTGTGTCAGCACTGACAAACCTTCTGCTCCATCTAATCCTTGGTTTTGGTTCTGTCTGGCTTGGGTTTTCCATGTCTAAAGTATTATAAAGGAGGGTATGGGTATGGTTCTTCCGGAAAAAGGGCATTTGCTCAGGATCTTTATCGGAGAAAGTGATAAACGAAACGGCATCCCGCTTTACGAATGGATTGTAAAAAAAGCAAGGGAACAGGGATTGGCCGGGGCAACAGTGACCCGGGGCATCTTAGGGTTTGGTGCACATTCAAGGATTCATACCACAAAAATCCTGAGGCTTTCAGAAGATATGCCCATGATCATAGAAATTGTCGATACCCTGGAAAAAATTGATAATTTCTTACCGCTCATTGATCATACCATTAAAGAGGGCCTGGCCATTATAGAGGAAATCCACATTCGGTTCTACCGGACACGTTAGGCGATTTTTATAGCAATTTTCATTATGACGACAACCAAACCGGGTCAGGCAGCTATTGCGTTTTATAATGAATTGCTGCGGTTTTTGATAACGGATTGATTTGATGGGCTGTCAATGCTATAACCGCTTACCAGAAGACTGAACGTTACAAGGACACCAAGATGACGGATTCAAAGAGGAAAGTACACCATTTTTCAGCCCGGGTGTATTACGAAGACACTGACCATTCAGGGGTTGTATACCATGCAAATTATTTAAAATTCTTTGAACGGGCCAGGGAAGATATCATTGGGATCACTGTCCTTGCCGACATGTGGCATCAGCATGAAATCGGTTTTGCCGTTTACAACGTCACCATCAAATACCATGACGGGGCAGTTTTCGGAGATCTCCTGGACATCAGAACCACCGTGAAAAAAGAAGGCAGCTACAGGATTGTTTTTTTCCATGAAGCCTGGCGGCCGAATGGATCAAAGCCGGCTGTCACCTGTACCCTGGAACTTGTCTGCCTGGGACCGAACAAAAAATTAATACCCATTCCGGATTTAGCGTTCTTGATGGGTGTGGAAACGTAATCCTTTTGCATTTGTCAGGGGACTCCTGACGTCCTTATCCCTCTTTAACTGCCATGTCGCTGACAGTAAAAATCACTTAAATTCCCCATCGATTCTATCTATATGAATATCGCAATCTATTAAAATACTCTTTTTTTATTGACAACCACATCCTTGCATTATACTCATAATTACTATCTGGCACAATAAAATTAGGCATATTTTGTACAAGGATTGACACGGATTCAAAAACAACAGGTGAGATATAACAAAAAATCAGGTGAAAATGGTTCATTAATTTTTAACAGTATCAAGGAGGTGTCCGTGAAAGACAAACTGATGGTATTGGATGAGCAGCAAAAGCAAACAGGGGTTTCCAGAAGGGCTTTTTTGAAAACCATTACAGGAACAGCGGCTGGAATCGGTATTTCCCAAGTGTTCAATCCAGTGCTTATTTCAGCAATGGAAAAGGCCCTTGAAACCCATCCGGTTCTCTGGATTCAAGGGCAAAGCTGTACGGGCTGCTCCGTTTCTCTGTTGAACAGTGTTGACCCTTCGATTGCCGATATCCTTCTCAAAGTGATCAGTCTTCAATTTCATCCCACGATAATGGCTGCTGAAGGTGGGGTCGCCATGGAAAATCTATTTAAGATTGCCGAAGCCTACAACGGAAAATTCTCTCTGGTCGTTGAGGGAGCCATTCCTGTAGCTGCAGATGGTAAATTCTGTATTGTTGGCGAATTTAATCATCAAGAAATGACCATGGTGGACCTTGTCAAAGACCTGGGTAAAAAAGCCGGTTCGGTTCTTGCGGTGGGTGCCTGCGCCGCATATGGCGGCATTCCGGCTGCGGAAGGCAATGTCACCGGCGCCACCGGCGTTATGGATTTTTTTAAACTGTATGGCATTCAAACTCCGGTTGTGAACATCCCCGGTTGTCCGCCGCATCCGGACTGGATTGTGGGATCCATTGCCCATCTGTTAACCAAAGGTCTGCCGGAACTGGATGATGATGGACGTCCGGTCATTTTCTATGGCAATAACATCCATGACAATTGCCCCCATGTTGAGGAATACGATGCCGGGGAAATGGCCATGACACTCTCCGATGCAAAAGGCTGCCGTATGGATCTGGGATGTAAAGGTCCGGATACCTATGCGGACTGTTACAAACGCAAATGGAACAGCGGCATGAACTGGTGTGTGGACAATGCCGTGTGTATCGGGTGTGTTGAGCCCGGCTTTCCAGATGCCTCATCCCCCTTCTATGAACCCGCATAGCAAAATATCCAAAACTTTTTAAACCTGAGGAGGTTTTATTATGGCAGGCTGTAAACCACAAGCTGCTCCGGTGGGAGCCGGAAAAAAAATTAAGATTGCCATTGATCCGTTAACCCGGATTGAGGGTCACCTTAAAGCTGAAGTTGAAGTGAAAGACGGTGTTGTTGTTGATGCCAGAATATTTGGCGGTATGTTCCGGGGTTTTGAACAGATATTGATCGGCAGGGACCCCAGGGATGCGATCCAGATTACCCAGCGGATCTGCGGCGTCTGCCCGACGGCCCATGCCACGGCATCTGCCCTGGCACTGGATGATGCGTTCAATGTGACACTCACTGAAAACGGCAGAATTGCAAGGAACCTGATTTTAGGGGCCAATTTTTTGCAATCCCATATTCTTCATTTCTATCATCTGGCTGCATTGGATTATGTGAATGGTCCTGATGTTGCCCCGTTCGTCCCAAGATATGCAAAAAACGATGTCCGTGTTTCCAAAGACATTAACGACATTGCCGTGGGCCAATACCTTGAAGCCCTTGAAATCAGAAAAATTCTCCACGAGATGGTCGCCCTTTTGGGGGGAAAAATGCCCCATGTTCAGGGGATTGTTGTGGGAGGAACCACAGAAATTCCCACCCGGGAAGCGTTAAATGCCTATGCGGATCGTTTCAAGATTGTTAAAAAATTTATCATGGAAAAATATCTCCCCATCGTTTACCTGCTGGCAGGCCCCTACGGGGATCTTTTGAAAACCGGCGGCGGATATCACAATTGTGTTGCCTGGGGGGTATTCCCAATGGATAGCGCGGGCAACACACTTCATAAAAGAGGGGTTTTTACCGAAGGTAAGGACTATCCGGTTAATACAGCTCTCATTAAAGAATATGTAAAATATTCTTATTTTGATGATGCCACAACGGGCTTAACCCCCTCCCAGGGAAAAACCGTTCCTGCCCCCGACAAAGAAAGGGCTTACAGCTTTATCAAGGCTCCCAGATACAATAACAAACCCCATGAAGCCGGACCCCTTGCAAGAATGTGGGTCACCAATCCGGAGCTGTCCAAGATCGGCCAGGAAAAACTGGGGGTCAAAAACATGCGGGATATCGGAGACGCGGCATTCTCTATTCTCGGCAGACATGTTGCCCGGGCGGAAGAAACGGCCATGGTGGCGGGTGCTGTTGAACAATGGCTGGCAGAAGCCGTGCCCGGCAAAGAGACCTATGTTTCTGCACCCATCCCGGATTCATCCGAAGGACTTGGGCTCACTGAAGCCCCCCGGGGTGCATTGCTTCACTACATTAACATTAAAGATAAAAAAATTGCCAATTACCAGGTCACTTCGGCCACCATCTGGAATGCCAACCCCATGGATGACATGGGCCAGAGAGGCCCCATGGAGCAGGCCCTGATTGGGGTTCCGGTTCCTGACACTGAAAACCCGGTGAACGTGGGACGGCTGGTCCGCTCCTTTGACCCCTGACTGGGATGTGCCGTCCACGTGCTGGACGCAGACACCGGCAGAAAAATCAAAGTAGAAATTCCATTATAATTTAGATGGATTTTACCTGAACAAAACTTAAGGGGATGATGTTTTTCATCCCCTTTTTTTTTACTCGAAAATCTTTGATGAACAGGGTAAGTAATGATAACAATTGACAAAATGGAACGTCTATCCAAAATGAAAAAACTGTTAGTACTGGGGGTAGGCAATATCCTCATGACGGACGAAGGAGCCGGAGTGCATGCGGTTCATGAGTTCTGGAAAGAAAAAGACACATATGATGACACCCTGGTTGATTTTATAGACGGCGGAACCTTTACCCAGGACATCTTCTACCTGTTTGAAACCTACGAACACGTCCTGGTGTTGGATATTGTCAGGGCCGGGCATGAAGCCGGCACCCTTTACAGCCTTGACGAAGATGATCTGGTAAAAAATGAAAAACAGATGTTATCCCTTCATGATATCGATCTGCTGGACTCTCTGGACATGGCCCAGATGAGAGGACACCGGCCCAAGCTGAAGGTGGTGGGGATTGAACCGGACAAAATTGACTGGGGAACCCAAATGACCCCGGCACTTGTCAAGGCGTTTCCATCCTTCATGCAAGTGGCAAGAAAACAGATTGAAACCCTTTTAAACGAATAATTACGACTGACTGCCTGATCGAGAACGCCGTGTTTGGATGGCTCGCAGAGGATTTATTCAAACACCACTTAACAAATTCTGGGCAACTGGTCTCCCGTCAGCATGTCAATGATTCTCACGCCGCCAATGGCGGTATGAAGGAAGACGCTGCCAGGGTCTTCCCGGGTGACGTCGCCAATGATCATGGCCTCTTTTCCAAACTCATCCTGCTGGATGATCTCCAACGCTTTTTGGGCATCCCTTTCCGGGACAAAGGCGATCAATTTACCTTCATTGGCAATATAGAGCGGATCAAACCCCAGCAACTCGCAGGTTCCCCGGACCGCTCCCCTGATGGGCAAAGAGAGTTCATCTATTTTCATTCCCACCCGGGATTGAGCCGCAATCTCATTTAACGTTGTCCCCAGGCCCCCCCTTGTGGGATCCCGCAGCACATGGACATCACAGTCAGACTGGACCAGGGACTGAACCATTTTATTTAACGGGGCTGAATCGGTTTGGATATTTGAATCAAACTGCAGTCCTTCCCGGGAACTTAAGACAGCAATCCCATGATCCGCAATGGTACCGCTGACAATAATTTTATCTCCGGGTACGGCATTGCAGCCGGACACATCCGTGTGAGGGGGGATCACGCCGATCCCGGACGTATTGATAAAAATCTTATCGGCTTTTCCCTGGGGAACCACCTTGGTATCGCCGGTGACAATCCTGACCCCGGCCTTTTGGGCCGCCCTTGCCATGGACTCAAGAATTGTCTTTAACGTCTTTACCGGCAGCCCTTCTTCAATAATCAGGCCCACACTGATAAACCTGGGGATGGCGCCGCACATGGCAATATCATTGATGGTACCGTTCACGGCCAGATCTCCGATATTTCCGCCGGGAAAGAAAATCGGGTCCACCACATACGAGTCAGTGGAAAAAGCAAGTTTGGTGCCGTCAATATCCAGGGTTGCACCGTCATCCTGCTTTGATAATTCAGGATTTTCAAACAAGGGCAGGATCATATCGGAAAACAACGCGTGGGAAACCTTTCCCCCGGACCCATGGTCGAGTAATATTTTTTCTTCAGTCATTTTTTTTTCCTGTTCCCCTAACTATATCGGTAAAATGCCGCACAAGACCCTTCACTGGAAACCATGCAGGGGCCCACGGGTGTCATGGGGGTGCATTTTGTCTTATAAAGGGCACAGTCGTAAGGTGTTTTCAACCCCATGAGAATTTCCCCACAGGCACATCCTTTTGGTTCAGGCACATCGGGCATGTCCATTCCAAATTTTATGGCGGCATCAAATTTTTTAAACGCTTGTTTCAGCTGCATGCCACTGGAAGGAATTTGGCCGATCCCCCTCCAGGTAGCATCACAGATCTCAAACACCTGGTTCATGATCTGTTTTGCCTTTTCATTACCGGCATCCGAAACTGCCCGGGCATAGGCATTTTCAAGGGCAGGGGCGCCTGCCTCATTCTGCTGGATCAACCGAAGGATGGCCGTTAAAATATCAACAGGCTCAAATCCTGCAATCACGGACGGAATATCATATTTCTCAAAGGTATCCTGATACGCACGGGTTCCGGTAATCACAGAAACATGACCCGGAAGGATAAACCCGTCAATGGAGACACCCTCTGTTTCCATCAATGCAGCCAGGGCCGGGGGGGTGAGTTTATGGGCCGAATAAATGGAAAAGTTATCCAGTTTTTCCTTGATTCCCATAAGAATGCCGGCCGCAATGGTGGGGATGGTGGTTTCAAATCCCACGGCACAAAATACCACCTCTTTGGCTTTATTCTCCCGGGCAATGGCAAGGGCATCAGATATCGAATAAACGATCCTCACATCAGCGCCTGACGCTTTCTCCCGGGCCAGGGTCGACCGGGATCCCGGCACGCGCATGAGATCCCCAAAGGTGGTCACAATCACATTCTTCACCCTTGCAAACGCGACAAAGGCGTCCATATCTCGTTGCGCAGTCACACACACCGGGCATCCCGGACCGGACAGCAGCGTAATCCCTTCGGGTAACACGCTCCGGATGCCATGCCTGAAAATGGACGTGGTATGGGTACCACACACTTCCATCAATCTTAGATTTTTTTTGCTGACCAAATGAATTTTTTTAACAAGACCCCTTGCCAGCAAGGCATCCCTGTATTCTTCAATATATTTTAAACTCATCTATTCTTTTCCTTCCCTGGCAGCTGCAATCACTGCTTGCCCCAGACAAATCCCCCCATCCCCAAAGGGAACCTTTGTATGGGTATATACGGTCAAATTGTTTTCTTCAAGGGCCCTGATCATGAGGTTCAAAATGATATCGTTATTAAACACACCACCTGAAAGGACTATTTTTCTAATCCCGGTCTGCTGGCTCACCGTTACCGCTGCCATCCGGAATGCCTGGACAAGGGTATGATGAAACGTTGAGCTGATGGTACCGGCAGATCTGTTCTGTCTTAATTCCCCTATCATCTGCCGGATACCGGGCATTAAATTAATTTCAAAGGAATCGTCCGGGTCATTATGGAGACTTGCTGCCAGTTCGAATGCATAGCCCTCCCCTGTGGAATTTTCATCTGCCAGGGCTTCCAGTTCCATTGCCGCCTGGCTTTCATGGGAAATTTTATGCCGGATACATAAAAGAGAGGCCACCGCATCAAACAGCCGTCCTGCACTGGATGTCAACGGGGAGTTTACGTTTTTTTCCATCATTTTGCCGACAAAAGACAATTTTTCTCTCCCCATCTCCCGGACATAGGGGAGATCCAGGGTTAAAAAATCATTTCCCATGGCCTGGTAAAGAACCGATGCCGCCATACGCCAGGGCTCCAGAACGGCAGCATCGCCACCGGGCATTTTAAGATAAGACAGGTGGGCTTTCCGCTTGAAGCCTTTTTGCGTGCATAACAGGATTTCCCCGCCCCAGATGTGGCCGTCTGTCCCATACCCGGTGCCATCCAGGGTGATGGCAATCACCGCTTCATCCAGATTATTTTCCGCCATACAGGCGGCAGCATGGGCATGGTGATGCTGAATCGCCACTTTTTTTACGGTCTTCTGGGCCAGGGCATATGCGGTACTGTAATATCCCGGGTGCATATCATGGGCAATGATCGCCGGCTGGATATCGAACATCTGTTGTAAATGATCAATACTGTCTTGATATACCTCATAACTCTTTACATTCTCCAGATCCCCGATATGGGGACTTAAAAATGCATGATGATTCCGGGTCAGACAAATCGTATTTTTGAGCCCGGCGCCACATCCCAGAATTTTCGGTAATTTCTGTTTTAAAACAATGGGCAGGGGGGCATACCCCCTTGAACGGCGGATAAATCTTGTCCGGCCGGCCTGGACCCGGACAATGGAATCATCTGCCCGAAAACAAATCTCCCGGTTGTGTAATAGAACATAATCCGCCATGGAAGAAACCGCGTCCAGTGCATCCTCATTCTCAATGGAAAGCGGTTCTCCTGAACGGTTACCGGAAGTCATCACCAGAACGCAAGGTCCTTTTTCCAGCAGCAAATAATGCAGGGGCGTATAGGGCAGCATGATCCCGAGGCAAGGGTTAAAGGGCGCCACTTCCGATGCCAGTCCCGGGATATGCCCCTCCTTGACCTGCTTTTTGGTCAACAGGACAATGGGTCGGGAAACAGATTCCAACAATTCCTTTTCCCGGCCACTGACATGAACGTGGTCAAACAAAACCGAAGCAGATTCTGCCATCAGGGCAAAGGGCTTATGCGGGCGGCCTTTTCTTTGCCTCAGGCGCTGAACCGCTGACTGGTTTGCGGCATCGCAGGCCAGATGAAATCCGCCAAGCCCCTTTACGGCAACAATCCTGCCCCGGCTTAAATACTGGGCAGCCAAGGTGATGGCTGTTTTTGAACCTGATACAATCCGGTTACCCCCCGGGTCTGTCAACGACACCTGGGGACCGCATTCCGGGCAGGCATTGGGCTGGGCATGAAACCGTCTGTTCAGCGGGTCATCATATTCCTGTTGACAAGCCGCACACATCTTAAAGTGTCGCATGGACGTCTGGGGCCGGTCATAGGGAATATCTTCAATAATCGTATACCGGGGACCGCAATTGGTACAATTGATAAATGGGTATTGGTACCGCCGGTCCCGGGGATCTTTCATTTCAGACAGGCAGTCCCGGCAAAGGGTTACATCGGGAGAAATTAAAGTACGCCGTTGCTTGGACGTCTGGCTCTTCACAATTTGAAAACAAGAAAATTTCCGGGATGGTGCATCATTGGTGCTAATATGGGTCACTGACGCCAGCAACGGGCTCTTATGATATACCTCATTGGAAAATTGCTCAATTTGTTCAGGCAATCCTTCCAAGAGGACACACACGCCAAGGGATGTATTGGACACCTCACCGGTGAGGTGGTATTTTTTTGCCAGACCGAATAAAAAAGGTCTAAACCCTACGCCTTGAACCACACCACTGATGTCCAGCCGTTTTACAACCCGCGACCCCTTCATGAACCGTTACACGTCATCATTCAAACCATGGGTCTGTTGAGGATCGGCAGCCAGTATCCGGCGCATATCTTCCAGGGTCTGAAGGGCAGCCACTTCATCCACCTTGTTGATGGCAAATCCTGCATGGACAATGACATACTCCCCGATCTTCACATCATCCAGAAGCAGGATACTGGTTTCCCGGACCACACCGTCCACATCCACCCGGGCAACCGTGCTATTGATCTCAATAATTTTAGACGGTACAGCTAAGCACATAGTGTTTACCCCTATTTAAAGTTGAGGGATGAATATACCACAAAATGACCATTGAACAAACCTTATTTTAAACTTGTCTTCTGTATTGAATGTGATATATTACATCCAATGTAGTATTCATGGATATGATATTCCCGGGTTTATCCGGGAACGCATTTTAAATGACAACAAACCGAAAAAAGGCTTAAACCATGCCCCTCCCTGTAAAAAACAATCAAATACATCGTCCTTCCATGCGGGATGAGGTATACAACAAACTGCTGACCTGGATCATGGAAGGGGTTCTCCGTCCCGGGGAAAAATTATTGGACAAGGAACTCGCCGAACATATGGGTGTGAGCCGAACCCCGGTCCGGGAAGCCCTGCGACGACTTGAAGACAAAGACCTGGTTGAATCCTCGGCAAACCGTTGGACACGGGTATCTGAAATTTCCTCCCGGGAACCGGAGATGATTTATCCGATCATATGGACCTTGGACGGACTGGCAGCCGCCCTGGCCCTAAAAACCCTGGTTGCCAAAGATTTTGAAAAAATGGAACAGGCCAACGCAGTGCTTAAATCCGCCCTTGAAAACAATGATCCCGTGGCCGCATCCAAAGCAGATGCCGCTTTCCACGATGTATATATCGAACGATCACAAAATAACCATCTCATTAAAATCCTTCAGGACCTGAAGGTCCGATACCGCCGATTTGAGGTGTTCTACTTTGAGGGAACCGCCCATGCCAAAAACTCCCTTGAAGACCATAAGACCATCATCGCCACTTTAAAAGCAGGAAATTCAGACCTGGCCATCAAAACCATCCACTCAAACTGGCAAAACAGCCTTGAGCGACTCAAAGCCGGGACACGCAAACAAAAATAACCCGTCATGCTATTTAATTGTCAAAAAATTGAAAAACACTGTAACAACTTAAGGAAATCCCATGATTGATTTAACCATCACCCCTGAAATTCTGGAAAAAAACATTGCCTTTTGCCGGGAAAAAAAAATTATCCTGCCTACCTTTGCCATGATGAAAAATCCGGAAACCATACCAACAGCCATGAAAGATCAACTCAAAACCATTGGTTTATGGGATCTTCACTCGGCCAACCTCTTCAGGATAACCTGGCATAATGAACAAAAAGATTCAGGCGGCCTCTTTGGGGGGGCAAATCACTTTATCCTTCCCCCGGAACTCACCGGGTGCCGTGCCAATATCATCATGCTGTCAGGACGCTGGTTTCCCACAGGCGCTCACAAAGTCGGTGCGACGTATGGTTGTCTGGCCCCCGGCCTTGTCACCGGGCAGTTTGACCCCCAGCGAACAAAGGCCGTATGGCCTTCCACCGGCAATTACTGCAGGGGCGGAGCCTATATTTCAGCCCTTCTGGCATGCAATGCCATTGCCATTCTCCCTGAAGAAATGTCCCAGGAGCGGTTTGAGTGGCTCAGTAAAATCGCCGGCCAGGTCATTGCAACGCCGGGATGCGAGTCCAATGTCAAAGAAATTTTTGACAAATGCTGGGAATTGAGGAACTCTGGAGAAGACCTTCAAATTTTCAATCAATTTGATGAAATGGGCAATCCATTGTGGCATTACACCGTCACCGGCAATGCCATTGAGGAAATCTTATCCGTTTATCTCAAGGACAACAAGCGCCTTGCCGGTTATATTTCCTCTTCCGGATCAGGCGGCACACTGGCTGCCGGATACTACCTGAAAAAGCAATTCCCCCATACAAAAATAGCCGTGGCAGAGGCGCTCCAGTGCCCGACACTTCTCCAGAATGGTTTCGGCGGCCACCGCATTGAGGGCATCGGAGACAAACATGTCCCCTGGGTCCACGACTGCAAACAAACGGATTTTGTCATCGCTGTGGATGATGAAGTCCCCATGCGGCTGTTACGTCTCTTTAACGAGGGCATTGGAAGACAGGCTCTCATAGCAACGGGTGTGGAGGCTGATCTGGTCAATAAGCTGGACCTGCTCGGGATCTCAGGCATCGGCAACATGGTGGCTGCCATCAAATTTGCCAAATACAATGAACTGACCGAAGACGATTATGTGGTGAGCATTGCAACGGATTCCATGCAGCTCTACGGTTCAAGGCTCACTGAATTAACCCAAGAACGGGGGACTTACTCTCAAACAGATATCCAGCGGGATCTCCAGCTATTGGAATCCGTTGGCATGGATCACATGAAAGAGCTGACCTATTATGACAAAAAAACAATCCACAACCTCAAGTACTATACCTGGATCGAGCAGCAGGGCAAAGATGTCAACGAGCTCAACGACCAGTGGTATGACCACGACACCTACTGGACCAGCACCTTTGACCAGGTAGAACAAATTGACCAGCTGATCACCCAGTTCAATGACCGGGTGGGGCTTCTAAAAGATTAGCCGGCTGTTGGCGTTTATTCTTGGGGTCAGGCTTTCTTTATGGCACTTTTTACCCGTCTGGTCATGAAATAGTGATAAAAAGCACCATAAAAAAAGCCTGACCCCGTCCATTAAAGCTCAAGACCGAAAGTTGGGTTACATACTTTAACAACAATCAGCGTGATATCGTCCTGACGCTTTTCTCCTTTCCGGAACCGATTGCAGGCATCCATGACAGCGGTTAATATCTGCTGAGAGGTCAAATGGGCATTTTCCCGTATTATCCTGGACAAATTATCTTTTCCAAATCGTTCTCCATGAGAATTGTGGGCTTCCCAGATACCATCTGTATAAAGGAACACAATCTGTCCCTCCGACAACCCGGCAATTTCATTTTCCGTGTATTGCCAGGTATCATCCACCCCCAGGGCAATGCCAGGGCCTTTCAGCTCAATCACCGTCTTTTGTTTGTCGTCATATAACAATGCCGGATCCTGTCCTGCCCGTACCCATTTCAGGGATTTTTTGCCTGTGTCCATCTCAATGCAGAAAAGGGTCATAAAATTGCCGGAATCTTTTACATCCTGACACAACTGGCGGTTGACATCGGTTATCACCTGGGCCAGGCGTCCCGGCATGGCCGAGCGTTGGCGAAAAAAGGCCCTTGACGTCGCCATGAGAAGTGCAGAGGCAATGCCATGCCCGGAAACATCCCCCAAAACAATTCGAATTCGATTTTTCAAGGTATTTTCAGGCAAAAGGAAATCATAATAATCTCCACCGGTTTCATCACAATAAATGCTGGTACCGGCAATATCGAGCCCGGGAATGTCAGGATTTTTTTGGGGCAGCAGATTCTGTTGAATCTGCCTTGCCAGACCCAGGGACCGTTGCATTATTTCCCTTTCCTGGAGGCCCTGGGTCATTTCATTCACCACATCCCCGGCATAACCAATTTCATCATTGGACACGATTTGAACCTTTTTATCAAATTGTCCTCGCTGAACCGCTTGAAGTACCCTTGCCAAATCTTTCATCGGATCAACAATATTATGGCTGAGCAATCGGTTTAATTGGTTGGAAGAAATCAGGGTATAAACAAACAGCACCAAGGTAAAAACGATGACCCCGCGACCATAGGTGACGGCGGACACCGGATGTGTCTCAAGTTCCCATTGGAGCGTCAGCAATGTCACCAGCAGAATCATTATGGGAATCACGGCCCCTAACCGGTTGACCAGTTTGATTCGTCTGGCAATGGATATTTTTGCTGTCCCTTTCAGCTTATTTAGCTGCCCTTTGGGGAAAAAAAAGGGAATCAGCTGTCGGCGGGAAATGGCATCTATTCTCTGGGAAGCTATGGCGGAAGCAATCAAGCCGACCATACTGGCCCTGGCGGAAAGGATGATCACCGTCCGGTGATCTGACATCCCGGCAAAAGCGGCAAATAAGCCAACAAGACTCGGTATCAGAATCCACAGGGACACATTAACCGGAACAAAGAGAAAATGAAGATTTAAAAGTCTTCTTTGTGCTGCTTCAATCTGGTCACGCAGGGGCATCCCTTTTTTTTTAAACAGCACCAGGCAGTCAGAAATCGGTTTCAGCATGATGCCAATACCCGTTAGGACGAATAGGTATGAAAGACTCAGTACAAAAACCAGCCTGGGGAAAAATACAGTTACCCCTATTTCCCAAGTCAACGACTGATGTTGACCCAGAATTCGAGATCTAATAAAGTCCAGCGGCGTAAAAAAATTGAGCACCACAACCACTAAAATACCAATGGTCGTTGCCAGAACCCCGACAATATAATACGGCGCCAGGGTAATCTCAGATAGGGTTGGTTTGGGTGTACTTTTATCCGAAGCCATTTCCCTGGAGATCGTCCCATTATGTTTTCCATGCATTTGCAATTAACCTTTCAGACAAAAATTTGATCAAAAGCACCTCAGACAAATCAAGACTGATGATGGGGTAATTTATCCGGCCCCTCACCGTAATGGGGGGGGTGTTTTTTTCAGGCCCAGGGTTTCTCTGGTCAGCAGGTAGCACAAACCGATAACCGCAAGACAGATGCTGCAAAAGACAAAAGCACTTTTGAAGGCCGGAACCCCCAATGAGGTTCCGGGGTAGAGAAATTTCATCAGGAATCCCAGTCCCTGTAAAAAAACGGCAACACCGGCCATGGTAAAAAAATTGATGGCGGTCATGGCCAAACCGGCATTTTCATGGGGCACTTGTTCTTTGATATGGGCATACATGATCTGGCCGGAACTGCTGAACAGACCAAAACAAAAAAAGAGTACAGATAAAATTTCTTTTCCTGCCGCCTCCGGGAGAAACACCAGTATCCCCAGAATCATTACCATCCCCCAGATACCGGGAATAATGACCTTTTTTCGAGACCGAAAAACAGTGTCGGATACATATCCGCTCAAGGGACTGCCGATGATCAATCCGAGACTCATGAGCAGAAGAATATTGCCTGCTGTAACCGGTGAGAGTCCCGCTGCCTTCATCAAATAGGGCCCTGCCCATAAGGCCTGAACAGCAGCAAAAATGCCGTAACGGCAAAAGGTGGAAAAAGAAATGATCCAGAAATCTCGGTGTGCAAAAAGAATTCGGGCCCGTTCCAGTGTATCGCTGACTTTGGGACGGGAAGCGCCCTGATTTTCCGGAACAAGTCTGGTGTCGGGCCGATCGGTGACCAGTAGAAAAAACAGGACGGCAATGAGCAAGGTGACCCCACCCATGGTCATGAAGCTGTTTCTCCACCCAAGCGCTTGAACCATCAGCACCAGGGGGGTAGCAGCGGCTATATTACCGGCAGTACCGGCGGATACAATAATGGCAGAGAGTGTTGCGAACTGTTTTGCCGGGAACCAGATCGTGATCAATTTCAAGGTTCCCATGAAGTTGCAGGCCATGCCAACCCCCAGAAATACCCTGCCAATGGCCAGTGGAAAATAGGATTCACCCAGGGAAAAAAGAAATGCCCCTGCCACGGCCACCAGGGTAAGAACGGTCATGGTGATTCTGGGGCCAATGGTGTCAAGAAAAATTCCAACCGGAATCTGCATCAGGGCAAAGGCATAAAAAAAAGCCGCCGACACTGTGCTGAGTTCCCAGGCATCAAGATTCAAATCCTGTACAAGATTCGGTGCTATCACAGCCACAGATGATCGGTAAAACTGCGATAGAACAAACAGGGCGCCGGCAATGATCAATATCAGCCAGCGGCGGGAAAATTTCAGGAATATCGTCTGCACGGTTTACAACACTTTCATTTGATTTTTAAACATAATTTCAGCCGCCATAAAAAACAAGGCCACCGCGACATCGTTAAAGACAGAGACGCTGCATATTAGCGTCTGCCTGACATTCTAAACGGTTGCGCCCGCTTATTGAGATCCGTATAAAAATGATTTATCATACCCCATAGGATAGAAGATAGAAACTTGTTTTTTTTTAAAAAAACCGTCATCATCAAGAGCAGACTGTGTCAGCTGATCAATGTAAAAATGATCCGGCACCGGCATCACAAAGAAAACCGCAGAATGAATTTGGCAATCTGGAATTGATCTGGTATATCTGGGCAAGTTACCTTGAAACCTTGTAAACAAGTGGAGTAAGATATCGGATACATCAACAAACACATCCTGACTGCCGTTGTTGCGGCGGAAAACGGTGATATTTTTGAACTGGAAGGCTATGGCGCAGCCGGCATGTCCGGCAATACACGGGTGGTATTAAAAAAAGACAAAACCGTGCCCCTGCCCCATGGCAGTGAACTGATGATGCTACCCCAGAGAAAACCCATTGTCTATAATATTGTCAAAGACACGTTTGAGACAATGGAACAAAACCCGTTTAACCTGAAAGAGAAGCTCTTTCCAGTGGCCGTATTTAATTCGCCGGGATATGTCAACCGACATTTCTGTGCCTATGATGATGCAGGGATTAAAGATTTTCTGCCATTGTTCGCCTATGGGGCCGTGGGGTTTGGGAAAAACAATTTCCGGTCTGCCGCCCTGCTTGTGGACACTGAACCCCGCCAGGATTTGAGGCAAATGCCCCATGAGGGGATCGTCAGCGGCGTGAACCAGATGCAACAAAAATATCCGGATAACCGCCTGATCCGGCATCTTGAAACCTGTGCGTTACACTATGGCTGTCCTGCCGGGAAAAATTTTTTCCTTAAACGGTATGAAGCCCCCCTGCCCACATCAATGGTATGCAATGCCAATTGTCTGGGCTGTATCTCTCTTCAAACGGACAATAACCTGTGTGCCTGTCAGGATCGAATCCGGTTTACACCGACCCCTGAAGAGATCGCCCAGATTTCCCTGGAGCACATTTCCAATGTTAAAAACGCGGTGGTCAGTTTTGGCCAGGGATGTGAAGGAGAACCCTTAACGGCATTCAAGGTTATTGAGCCGGCCATACGACGTATCCGGGACAGGACAGACCAGGGCACCATCAACCTGAATACCAACGCCAGCCTGCCCCATCAGGTTGACGTCCTTTGCCGGGCCGGGCTGGATGCCATGCGGGTCAGCCTGAATTCGGTGCGAGAAACCTTTTATCAGGCGTATTTCCGGCCCAGGTCCTATCAATTTTCTGATGTTCTCAACAGCATTCAGGCGGCCAAAAACCAGGGAAAATTTGTTTCCATCAATTACCTTAACTGCCCGGGATTTACCGATTCCCACAAAGAAGTGGCCGCATTAAAGCACTTTATTGAGACCTTTAAAATCAACATGATCCAGTGGCGCAACCTGAACTTTGATCCCCAAAAATACTGTGCCATCATGTCAAAGGTTGAAGACAGCGGCTCGCCAATTGGTATGGGCGCTGTGATCCGGCAGTTGTCTGATGACTTTCCCGAATTGATCCACGGCTATTTTAACCCGTACCTGGGGTAGTTCAATAACGCCCATGCCCTGACGGACACAAAAAAAATGAAAGTTATGAGAGGTGAGTAATGAGTATTGAGGGAGGTATAACGTCTCACTACTCAAAACTCATAACGCACTACTTTCATATAAAGAGAACACCATGAAAAATAAAAAAATCATCCTCATTGATGAAACCCTGAGAGAAGGCATGCAGTACAGGGGAACCATGTTCTCAATAGCGCAGCGCTTAAAAATTCTTGACTTTCAGGAACAGCTAGGGGTTGATATCTGCCAGGCAGGGTATCCGCCGGCGCATGCCCGGGAAGCCGATGCAGTCAAAACCCTTGTCAGCCATGGCCGGAAAAACAGATATAAGATCCGCGTTGCCGCCATGGGAAGGGCCACGCGCCACGATACCGGCATCCTTATGGCCACCGGCGCAAACGACCTGCATTTACATGTGCACCTGAAAAACAATATGTCCCGGGAAACACTTGACAACGCCCTTGCAGACCTTTCAAACACCATTCAATCGGTCAGAAAACACCTTTCCCATGCGGTCCTGTCCATTGCCATGCTGGATATCGGCAGATCTGATGCCCCAACCCTGGACCGATGTGTCACATTTTTAAGTCACCAGGGTATCGATATGATCTCTTTACCCGACACCTCGGGGATGATGGCCCCCAACCAGGTATTTGACAAAATCCTTCGGCTGTCCGGCAAAACCAGAAAAACCCATATTTCGATTCATTGCCACAATGATCTGGGAATGGCATCTGCCAACGCTGTCATGGGGATTCTGGCCGGGGGAAGGGTGCTTGAAGCCTCAGCCCTGGGCATTGGAGAAAGAAACGGGATTGCCGACCTGTATACCACGGCAAAAACCCTTCAGAACCAGGGGTATACCATCAACATGGATACGGATAATCTCTCTACTTTCAAAGCCTATTATGCGTATGTGGATGCCATTGTTTATGAACAGCAGGGACACCACCTGTTAGACGTCAACACCCCTGTCTTTGGCGATGCCGTCAAAACCCATGTGGCCGGCACCCATGCCGGAGGGGACTATGGGCTGGCCACGGAAGAACACTTCTTTCTCAACATCTTATGCAGTAAGCTTCTGGTAAAAAAATATCTGGCCGCCCACGCCATGGCGTGTCCGGCCGACAGGCTGGATCTGTTGACCGAGGAAATCAAGTCAACCAGCTCTCAACTGAATCGCTGCCTGACCCGGACAGACATCCAGCGCCTTATTTCCCTGCTGCATTAAAAAGCCATTGCAATTCAATACGGGCAGCAATTCTCATTATAAAATGCAATAGTCGCCGGACAAGGGTCAGGCTTGCGTTATTGACACTTTTGCCGGTTTCTGCCTTAATGGTTCAGGCTTTGGTCAAAAGCACAATAACACAAGCCTGACCCGATTTGGTTATAATCATAGTGAGAATTGCGGCAATACGGGTTTGTGTTTGACTAATCCTGAGTTAATACATATACTAACGGGATTGAAAAAATTTTATACTAAGGAATATGGCTTGGATATTGATATTAAAGGAATTGTTATTATTTGTGGAAATTATGGCAGTGGCAAGACCGAAACAGCCATAAATCTAGCGGCAACCCGGAAAAGGGATGGCATTGACGTAAAAATCGCGGATCTTGATCTGGTCAATCCCTATTTCAGGACCCGGGAGGCAAAAATTTCCCTTGAAGCCATGGGGATTGAGGTGGTATTGCCGGACAAGCAATACATGCATGCCGATCTTCCCATCCTCACACCGGCGGTGGCCGGGATGATTCAACAGCCGTCTGAACTGACCATTCTGGATGCCGGCGGGGATGATGTGGGGGTAACCGTACTGGCGGCTCTGGAAGATCATCTGTCCAAAAAAAAGGTTCAGATGCTGCAGGTGATCAATCGGTTCAGACCGTTTACAGACGATGTCAAAGGGTGTGTCCGAATAAAAGAAGAGATCGAAGCCACTTCAAAAATAAAAATAACAGGGCTTGTAAGCAATGCCAATCTCATTGACGAGACAACCCCTGAACATATCTATAAAGGATATGACCTGTTAACCGCTGTATCCGAGGCAACAGGAATTAAAATTGAATTTATCACGGCTTGTTCACATTTAATACCGCAGCTTGAGTTGGATCGGTTTACCTGTCCGGTATTGGAAATCAACAGGCAACTGAATTTCCCCTGGAAACAGTTTAACCCATAAGGAGTAAGCTAAATGAAGTATCAACATATCATTGATTCTGAACGGTGCAAGGGATGTGGCCTGTGTGTCAATGTCTGCCCGAAAAATGTTCTTGAAATCACGGATAAGGTGAATGCAAAAGGACATTTTCCCGCCTATCAGGCCCGGCCGGATGATTGCATTCACTGCACCATGTGCTGTATCATGTGCCCTGATGTTGCCATCAGCATTGTTGAAATCGAACCAGAGACCATGGAATAATTAATTAAGGATAAAAATAATGGCAAAAGTGTTAATGAAAGGAAATGAAGCAATTGGCGAAGCCGCAATCCGGGCGGGTTGTAAAAATTATTTTGCATATCCCATCACACCCCAGTCGGAAGTGGCCGAATACCTGGCAAAACGATTGCCTGAAGTCGGGGGTGTCTTTTTACAGGGCGAAAGTGAAGTCGCCGTTGGGTACATGATTTTTGGTGCCGCCGGTGCCGGTGAAAGGGTAATGACCACCTCTTCCAGTCCCGGCATCAGTTTGATGAGTGAGGCCATCTCCTATATTGCAGGGGCCCAGGTCCCTGCTGTATTTGTCAATATTATGCGGGGCGGTCCGGGTCTGGGCGGAATCCTTCCGTCCCAGGGAGATTATTTCCAGGCCACCAAAGGGGGCGGGCATGGCGATTATCACCTGCTGGTGCTGGCACCGGACGGTGTCCAGGAAGCGGTTGAAATGACCATGAATGCCTTCACCCTGGCAGAAAAATACCGGGGTCCGGTGATGATAATGGGTGACGGGTTGATCGGGCAGATGATGGAACCGGTAGAGTTTCCGGATACCCTTAAAACGGAACCGTCCAATAAAGACGATTGGGCCACCAGTGGCATGGACCATCGAAAGAGTGACAAGCGGAATCTGGTCAAATCCCTTTTCCTTGACCCCACCGAGCTCAACAATAACAACCTTGCCCTGAAAGCCAAATATGATCAGATGAAACGAGAAGAAGTCCTGTATGAGGGGTACAATACCGATACAGACTACACGGTTCTTATCGTCAGTTACGGCACCATGAGCCGGGTCTGCAAAACCGCCATTGACATGATGAAAGAACAGGGAATTGAGGTCGGTCTCTTAAGGCCCAAAACCCTGTTTCCATTTCCGGAAAAACCCGTTTTTGACGCAGCGACCAAAGAGAGTTGTAAACATGTTATCAGTATTGAAATGAGCATGGGACAAATGGTCGAGGATGTGGAGCGCAGCGTTAAAGGACGGCGGGAAGTTGATTTCTATGGCGAATGCGGTGGTGATATTCCAACACCTGAAAAAATTATCCAGGTGATTAAAGCGCTGCTCTAATCGTTAAATTTAGGAGAAAGATATAATGGGAAAAGCATTTTCAAAGCCGGTAAGCTTAAGCGATACCATGACGCATTATTGTCCCGGCTGCACCCATGGCATTGTTCACAGGCTTGTGGCAGAAGCCATTGATGACTTGGGTATCCAGGGAAAAACAGTGGGGATTGCCCCGGTAGGGTGTGCCGTGCTGGCATATAATTATTTTAATTGTGACTTCCAGGAAGCCGCCCATGGACGGGCACCGGCCATGGCAACAGGAATTAAAAGAGTAAGACCGGATCTCATTGTTTTTACTTACCAGGGAGACGGCGACCTTGCCAGTATCGGCATGGGAGAGATCATTCATGCGGCCAACAGGGGGGAGAAATTCACCACTATTTTCATCAACAATGCCATCTATGGCATGACCGGCGGCCAGATGGCCCCCACCACCATGCCAGGTCAACGGGCCACCACTGCCCCCACAGGCCGGGATACAGAACTGACCGGGATGCCCATACGAATGGCCAACCTGTTGAAAGAACTGGTAACCCCCGGTTATGTAACCCGCCAGGCAGTACTAAACCCAAAGCAGATCAATCGAACGAAAAAAGCAATAAAAAAAGCATTTGAATACCAGGTCGAAGGAAAATGTTTCAGTTTTGTGGAAGTGATCAGCACCTGCCCGACCAACTGGGGTCTGACCCCGCTGGATGCGTTAACATGGGCCCAGGACACGCTTCTGCCCTATTATGAACTGGGGGACTACAAGATACCTGAATAGAGGTGATATGTATTTTACTTTTTTAATTGCTTTTTGGAGAAACCAATGCAAACAGAAATAAAATTTGCAGGATTTGGCGGCCAGGGAATTTTGCTCAGCGCAAAGCTTTTAGCATATGCTGCAATGAAACAGGGCTTTTTTGTGGCCTGGGTCCCCTCCTATGGACCTGAAATGAGAGGCGGGACAGCCTATTGCACCGTTGTAATCGGTGACAAGCGCATCGGTTCCCCCATCATTAAGAACCCCAGCCATCTGGTGGCAATGAACCGCCCGTCCCTGGAAAAATTTGCCAATGATGTAAAACCCGGGGGTGTTATTTTAATCAACAGTTCTCTCATCCCCACCCGGAGCGGAAGAGAAGATATCATAGAACTTATTGTTCCGGCCAATGACAGCGCCATTGCCGTTGGCAGTGTCAAAGCCGCTAATATCATCGCATTAAGTGCATTTGCCGCAAAAACAAAAATAGTGGATCTGGAACTGTTGAAAGACTGTGTTAAAGCGGAATTTGCCGCCAAGGCAAAAATTATTCCGTTGAACATGAAAGCCTTTGACGAAGGCGTGAATATCGCAAACAAGAGTTAAGGTGACGTTTAAACGTTAAAAGGGGGGCAGCATGATCCGAATAGAAATATCTCTTTTTCTTAAAAATGTACCGGGTGAACTGGCAAAATTAACCGAGCTTTTGGGCAGTGCAGATATTAACATTGATGCCATCACGATCCAGGATGCCTCGGCCTATGTTCAGAACCTTTTTGAGGCCCGGGGCAAATCTTTAAAACGCCATGCCTCCTCTGCCAGCTATAGTTCCATGAGAAGAGATTCTGCTGAATTTGCCCTGATCCGACTGGTTACCAATCAGCCGGAAAAATCCATGGCGCTGTTAAACGAAAATGATTACCTGTTTGATTCAAAGGAAGTGGTGACCATTGAAATTACCAATACCCCTGGTGAATTGACAAAAATCACTAAGAAATTTGGGGAAGAACAGATCAATATTAATTATGTTTACGGGTCTGTATCGGATTCAGATGGTAAATGCCTGTTTGTTTTCTGTCCTGAGGATGTAAAATCAGCAGCAGCGATTTTTCAAAACGGATACGAAGCGTGATGAACCATTACTAAAGCAGCCATTTTATATTTTCTTAAAATGGCTGCTTTTTGTCGTCTCTATTACAATCCCAGCAATTTCCGGAGGAAAAAGGATCTCTATCAAAGATTTCGCTTATCTTTCAGCATCTGGTTTGAAATAACGATTCTCTGGATCTCACTGGTGCCTTCATAAATGGTAAACACCCGGGCATCCCGATAGAATCGTTCAACGGCATACTCTTTGGTAAAGCCGTATCCACCGTGTATTTGAATTGCCCGGGCCGTGATGTCGTTCACCATCTCCGAGGCAAACAGCTTGGCAATGGAGGCTTCCCTGGTATGGGGGTCTCCCCGGTCTTTCATGGATGCGACGGAAAAAATCAATTGTTTGGCAGCTTCAATCTGGGTGGCCATGTCGGCAATCTGGAACCGGATGGCCTGATGTTTTGAAATGGGGGTGCCAAATTGTTTTCTTTGTTTTGCGTATTTTACGGCAGCATCAAATGCTGCCATGGCCACACCATAGGATTGAGCAGCAATTCCGATTCTGCCGCTGTCCAGACCCGACATGGCGATTTTAAACCCGTCCCCTTCGTTCCCCAGTCTATGGGATACAGGGACCCTGCAGTTTTCCAGAATTAAATCCGTTGTATCCGATGCCCGCAATCCCATTTTATCTTCCAGGCGGCCCACGATTAAGCCGGGCGTTCCCTTGGGGATAATAAAACAGCTGATCCCCTTATGCCCTTTGCCCTCATCCGTTTTCGCGGTGACCAGAACCACTTTCGAATGTTTACCCGAGGTAATGAACCGCTTGGTGCCGTTTAAAACATAATGATCCTTTTCCCTTACCGCCATTGTTTGCTGGCTCACCGGATCAGATCCGGCATCGGGTTCCGTCAGCCCGAAAGCCCCGATCATCTCGCCGGACGCCAGGGGAACCAGGAAGTCTTGTTTTTGTTCTTCTGTGCCGAATTTATAAAGACTTTCACACACAATTGAATTTTGAACGGACATGACAACAGAGGTGGATGCACAGGAATAGGCAATTTCAGACAAGGCAAGGACATAGGAAATTGTATCTGCAGACTCACCACCATATTGTTCAGGTATCATCATGCCCATTAATCCCAACTCACCCATCTGCCTGAAATTTTCTGCGGGAAATTCTTTTGTTTTGTCCCTTTCGGCTGCCGTTGCTGCGATGACTTTCCGGGAAAATTCCCTGACCATATTCTGAATCATCAATTGTTCATTGGTAAGCTTGAATAACATAATTTATCCCTCTTCCCCCCTTATTTCCTTGAACCGCTAGGGTGCATACACCACAACAATGAGCTCAGCATCGGTTTTTCCGGTATTTCGCAAGTCATGTTTAATACTAGAATTAAAATGGAGCGAGTCCCCTTTTTTCAAACGATTGACATGATCCCCCACCTGGATTTCCACCCGGCCTTTCAGCACATACACGAATTCCTCTCCCTCATGCTGAAATCCGACACCCCCATGACTTTTTTCTGCCTCAACCACGATCCTGAAGGGTTTAAGGTGTTTGTTTTCAGCACTGAAGGCCAGGGGGGTGTAGGCATAGTTATCCGTTCGCTTGGTGTAGGCCTGGGATCTTTCCTGAAGGGTGTCATCCTGCTCTTTTAACAAAAAGCTGGAATCAATATGAAGGGTTCTTGAAATTTGCAACAGGTTCCCGACTGAAGGCCGTTGATCACCTGTCTCAATTTTTTTGATAACGTCTTTTGACAACCCTGTTTCATTGGCCATGGTATCCAGGCTGATTTTTTTATCCAGCCGAGCCCGCCTTATTCGCTTTCCAATGGGTATGATGCCCTTCTTTTTAGCCATGTTATCTCCCATCATCTTATGCTGTGAACACCCCCATATTGATTGAGCGCTCGTTCATAATAGTATCATTAAAAAAACCGATCCTTCTTTTCCCGGTAAAAAGATTAATCGATGACGTCAATCCAGTTTTCAGTATCATCGGCTTTTCCATATTGGATATCGGTAAGTGCATGATAAAACTTCATGGCTGTTTCACCCGGTTTGCCATCCCCAATGGAAAAAACCTTATCTCCATAACGTATTTCCCCCACAGGAGAAATTACAGCAGCGGTTCCCGAACCAAACACCTCGGTCAAGTTTCCGTCCGCATGGGCCTTAAAGACTTCATCAATACTGATTTTTCTTTCAGACAGGGTCATGCCCCACTTTTTGGCCAGGCTGATGACCGAATAGCGGGTGATTCCCGGCAGGATACTCCCATTCAGGTTGGGCGTCACCAGTTCATCTCCGATAAGCAGGAAAATATTCATGGCACCCACCTCTTCAATATATTTTCTTTCAATGGCATCCAGCCATAGCACCTGGGCATATCCATTCTTCTTGGCTTCTTCCGATGCAAACAGGCTGGCTGCGTAGTTGGCCGCCGTCTTGAATTCCCCCACTCCCCCCCGGATGGCCCGGACATGATTCTTTTCCACCCAGATTTTAACGGGATTAAGCCCTTCGGCATAGTATGCCCCCACAGAAGACAGGATGATAAAAAATTTATAGGTATAAGAGGCGCGAACCCCTATAAACGGATCCGTTGCAATAATAGTAGGTCGGATATACAGGGAGGTACCAAGGGTTTCGGGAATCCATTTTTCTTCCAGCTTGATCAATTGTTTCATGGCATCCATGACAAAATCAACATCAATCTCCGGGATGCACATGCCTTTTGCACTCCGGTTCATTCTTTCAAAATTATCCCTGGGTCTGAACAGACAGATCTTTTTATCCGGGGTTTTATACGCTTTTAATCCCTCAAAAATGGCCTGGCCATAATGAAACACCATGGCAGACGGGGGAACGGAAAAGTCAGCATAGGGTTCTATTCGAGGGTCATGCCACCCGTTATCTTCAGAATATTCCATGACAAACATATGATCCGTGAACACCTGGCCGAATCCTAAATCAGAATCTTTTGGCCGTGTTCTGTTCGTCTGTACCGGGGTGACTTTAATTTCCATTATTTCCTCCATAAATTTCATTAAAATTAACATTGCTTTTTAAATTATATGAGCGCTAAACGAATGCTTTGTCAAGATAATTTCATCTCTTCTATTATCACAGGCTCATTTTTCAAGCCATTATATTAAATGATTTGCACACTTAAGACAAAGGAAAAAATGCCCACAACGATATTCTGTTTTTTCCTCCGCTGCTTAACCTCTCTTTGCAGCAATATCATTTCACTGGCATTTGCAATAAACCCAATAAACGTCCCGCCGCCAAGAACAATAATAAGGATTGCCCCAGTAAGATCCTGCATGAATATGTGATCCTTTTTTTGAAAGAATTGATAGATGGTATTTCATCAACATTTGTGGTATAGCCATTTTATATGAAAAAATATTAATACACATCATAACTTCATCGGACATGTCTGCCATGAAAACCATGAAAGCAATCGTAAAGGCAAAGCCGGAAAAAGGCTTATGGCTTCAGGATGTTCCAATTCCCGGTATTCGCCACAATGAAGTCTTAATCAAAATCATTAAAACCGCTATCTGCGGAACAGATGTCCATATTTATAACTGGGACAAATGGTCACAGCAAACCATTCCGGTTCCCATGCATATCGGCCATGAATTTGTGGGGACCATTGAACACATCGGTTCCCATGTGGTGGATTTTAAACCCGGAGACCTGGTGTCCGGTGAAGGTCATCTGGTGTGCGGGCATTGCCGGAACTGCCTGGCCGGACGGCGGCACTTGTGCAAGGACACAAAAGGGGTAGGGGTTAACAGAGCCGGTGCCTATGCCGAGTATCTGGCCATACCGGTAACAAATGTCTGGTATTGTAATACAACCATCCCCCTGGATGTGCTGGCCTGTTTTGACCCCCTGGGAAATGCCACCCACACGGCATTGTCCTTTGATGTTCTGGGTGAAGATGTCCTGATCACCGGTGCCGGCCCCATCGGATGCATGGCCGCAGCCATTGCCAGGCATGCCGGCGCCAGGTTTGTGGTGGTGACGGATGTCAACCCGTACCGGCTTGATCTGGCTAAAAAAGCCGGCGCCACCTTGGCCATTGATGTGACCCAACACAGCATTGAACAGGCCCAGAAAGATCTGGGCATGAAAGAGGGGTTTGATGTGGCCATGGAAATGTCCGGCAATCCAGCGGCCCTGACATCCATTCTGGATAACATGTGCCATGGCGGGAAAATAGCGCTTCTGGGCATCATGCCCGACGCTGCCAATATTGACTGGAACAAAGTGGTGTTTAACATGTTGACGATCAAGGGCATATATGGCAGGGAAATGTATGAAACCTGGTATAAAATGAGCAGCATGATTCAATCCGGGCTTGATATCACACCGTTAATCACCCATAAATTTCATTACACCCAATTTCAAAAAGGGTTTGATGTGATGCGATCCGGTCAATCGGGAAAAGTCGTCCTGGACTGGAATTAACTGACGTCTTCAGTTATTGTCACCTTTTTTCGGAGGTATACAGAATGAGCACCGTTAAACTTGATCATTCCCTGATGCAGGAATTAGACCTATTAAAGCAGGAAGGACGAGCCAAACCCCCTGAAAGAATTATTGACCACTATATTCCGCCCAAAGAGGAATATGGCCCTCGATATACATTGGTCGGAAATGATCATGAGTTTATCCGGCTGAACTCCAATTCTTATCTGTCCCTTTCCCATCACCCTGAATTGATGGCTGCCGCAGACAAGGCAACCCATGAATTTGGCGTTGGCCCGGGGGCTGTCCGGTTCATAGATGGCACCTTTACGTATCATGCCGGCCTGGAACGAAGAGTGGCCGCATTTGTAGGAAAGCCCTCCGCTAAAATCTTCAACTCTGCCTACACCGCAAACTGCGGGCTCGCCCTGAGTCTTTCCCACAAGAAAACCCATTGGATCGGGGATCAGTTGAACCATAACAGCATTATCCGGGCCATGAGAATCAGCAATATCCCCAGGGCGAACAAGGGTATTTTCAAACACAATGACATGACGGACCTGAAACGCTGCCTGGAGGAGGTCCGCCCGGACATGGAACGTGTCATCGTTATCTTTGACGGTATTTTCAGCATGCGGGGGGATTATGCCCCCATCGATAAAATCAATGCCCTCTGCCAGGACTACGATTCAAAATTCAAAGACGGGGTTATCACGGTTGTGGATGATTCCCATGGAATCGGTGCCTATGGGGATACCGGCCGGGGCACCTCTGATTTTTGTGGCGCTTCACCCGATATTATCATCGGGACCTTTGGAAAAGCCTTTGGTGTCAACGGGGGATTTATTGCCGGCAGCCCGACCCTTATCGAATCTGTCCGGCAAACGGCGGATACCTATATTTATACCAATCCGTTAAGTGTTGCAGACTGTGCCGCAGCCATAAAAGCCATTGATATCTGTGACAGTGACACGGGTCTCAGCCTGCTGAAAAACTTGAAAGAAAGGACCCTGCAATTCCGGCAGGGGCTTGAACGGCTTGGGAAAGAGTCCATCCCAGGCCCCCACCCCGTTGTACCGGTACTGGTGAGAGACACCCAGAAAACCCATGAACTTGTGGCCTATTTGTTCGATCAGGGGATTCTGGTGGTGGGATTGACGTTTCCCGTGGTGCCCCGGGGGGATGAAACCATCAGATGTCAAATAAATGCCTGTCATACGGCTGCCGATATAGCCTATGTTATTGACTGTTTAAACAATTTTGAATGACATCAAACATAACGGATTTCCCCATTTGCCTGAAAAAATTAAACAGGAGACTGAATGAACAATCAGAACATTCTTGAAAACAAAAAAGTGCTTGTGGTGGATGATGAAACAGATATTCTGGAAACCCTTGAAGAGTTGTTGTACATGTGTTCGGTGGATACCGCAGCGACCTTTGAAGAGGCCATTGTCCTTTTAAAAAACAATGCCTATGATGTTGCGGTATTAGACATCATGGGGGTTAAAGGCTATGATCTTTTGAAAATCACCAACAAACTTGATATCCCCAGCCTGATGCTGACAGCCCATGCCCTCACCCCGGATAACTTAAAGCAGTCCATTGATCAGGGGGCAGATGCCTATGTCCCCAAAGACAAACTCGTTGATATCTCGCTGTATATTGCCGACATATTGACGGCCAGAAAAGAAGGGAAAAAAGCCCATTTTAAATGGTTTTCCTTACTCAAACCCGTGTTTGATAAACTATTTGGTGAAGACTGGCGGAAAAAAGACAGGGACTTCTGGGATGAATTTGATGAACGCCAGATTTCCTCAAGGGAGGACATTCAAAAAATGGAATAGTCTACAAGGGAATTGTCACGATAAATTCAGCCCCTTTTCCATCATCGGAATTCAATTTAAGTACCCCTCCCATATCTTTTAACAATACCATTACCCCGGCAAGCCCGAGCCCATGGCTTCTAATGGCACTCTCAATGGAAGATCCCCGGGTAAAATAAGTTTCAAAAATTCTTTGGTGATCTGCCAGGGGGATACCCCTGCCATCATTGCTCACATTTAAAATCAGCTGTTTTTCCACAATACGACCGGAAATGTCCACAACAGAAGCGCGATGCTTAAAGGCATTGATCACAAGATTTCTCAAAATCTGTCTCACCTTGACCTCATCCAGGCGAACCTTGGCTTTCCAGACGCTAGGATCAAAAGACAATCGGGTGTTATTCGGTTGAATCGCCTGTTCGAGCTCCCCATAGTCTCGCGCTTTTCGAATCACCTCTGCCACATCGGGGTCGACAAAATCAAAAATTTCCATCAACACACCGGTGACAAGCGATGAAATGGGAAAATCAGAAAGGATCATGACCCCTTCCCGGGATCTTCCCAATTCCAGCACATCATTGACCAGTCGTTGGGTGGTCAGTGTGTTTCTGATAATTCGTTTGAGAACTTTAACCTGCTTCTCTGTCAAAGGGCCATAGGACTCCTGTCGATTTAACAGCGACTTTGCACCCGCATCAATGACGGATATGGGAACCTTTAGATCATGAATAAGAATCTCTGTTTTGATAGTGGTATCTGACATTTTTTTCTTTAACCCTTAAAATCCTTGCAATTTCAATCAATGATTTTATATATTGTAGCCGATTGTGACACATTCACTGCACTTTAACAAAGAACATTTATACGCTTTGAAATAATTTTGTTATACGGGTATCAAATAATCTTGTAAAGCCTTTTGGGATTTATTTATGAAAAACAATGAAGATGATATTCTTGCACTTGAAAACAAGATAAAAAAATTAGAAGCCCAGAATAAAGAGCTGAATAATATTATCTTTAAAGCCCCCATTCCCCTGTTTGTTGTCGATAAAACCCATACCATCACCCATTTTAATCAGGCCCTTGAAGCACTGTCAGGACTCTCCGCCCAGGACATGATCGGTACAAAAGACCAGTGGAAGGCGTTTTATTCGACCCAACGGCCGGTTATGGCAGACCTGATCATTGACCGGTCTTCCGATGCCCAGATTGTTGAGCATTATGGTCAAAAATACAAGCGATCCGCCAAAGACAAAGAAAGATTTGCCGCCACCGACTTTTTCCAGGACCTGACCGAACAGGGAAAATGGCTTTTCTTTACAGCATCCACCTATACGGATGCGCTGGGTCATATGGCCGGTGCGGTTGAAACCCTTCAAGATGTCACCGAGGAAAAGATTGCCGAAAGAGCGACCACTGAACTGTACCGTATCTATCGGGAGATTCTTGAATTTATTCCCTATCCCATTGTGGTATACGATGACAAAGGATTGGTCTCTTATGCAAATCCTTCTTTTTCAAAGACATTTGGCTGGTCCCTTGAAGAACTCAAAGGCAAACCCGTCCCGTTTGTACCCGAAGCACTTGAAGCGAAAACCCATGACATGCTCAATAAATTCAAGCGGGAAAAGTCCCTTACCCGTTATGAGACACAGCGACTGACACGGGAGGGTAAACTTCTGGACGTCATCCTCTGGGCGGCCTCCCAATCAAGGTTTGGAACCGGTTCAACGGAAACCTTTGTGATCTTAAGGGACATTACCGAAGAGAAACGGCTGGAAGCCAACAACAAAACCATCATGAGAATCAGTGCCGTCTTGCCGGAATATCCTGAGCTTGAAGATCTGATGAATTATATTTCAAAAGAGGTTAAAGAACTGTTAAACACGGAAGGGGCCGTGGTACTGCTATACGATGAAATCAAGGAAGAATTATTTTTCACGGGTGCAGCTTATGATAATTCAGATACCGAAAAAATAGCCAAAACCATCCGGTTTCCAGTGGATTCCCTCCTGGCCGGTGAAATTATTAAAACCGGTGAATATGCCCTGGTGAATGATGTTGAAACATCGCCCAAAAATTTCCCTGGCCGGGATGAAAAACTGGGATACAAAACAAAAAGTCTCCTGGAAGTGCCCATAAAAAGTGAGGACAGAATTATCGGCGTTCTGTGTGCCATTAACAAAAAACAGAACCGGTTTGATTATAATGATATGGAACTGATGACAATGATCGCGGGGACATGTGCCATCTCCATCGAAAATGCGCGATTTTCCGAAGCTGTCAGGGAGGCTTACCGAGACGTGGCCTCCATGAACCGGGCCAAAGGAAAAGCCATCGACCACCTCTCCCATGAGTTGAAGACACCGGTTGCCATCCTTACCGGTTCTCTACAGATCTTAAAGAAAAAACTTGAATCTGTAACCGGCATAAAGGTCGATACCACACTGAGCAGGATTGAAAGAAATCTGAACCGGATTGTTGATATCCAGAATGAAGTGGCCGATATCATGGAAGATAAAACCTATTCGGCCCAAACGCTTTTATTGAAAATGTTTGAGGTCTGCCAGGACGAACTTGAAACCCTCATCCAGGAAAACCTGGCAGCAGACCATCTTGAAACCGCCATTACGCAATTGATCGATGAAAAATTCGGTCCCAGGGCCATTCGTTATAGTCCCATTGACGTTTCTGACTATTTCAGGCAACTCTACACGTCCCTTGAGCCTGAATTTGAGTTCAGATCAATTCACATTAAAATGTCTATGGAACCGCATTTGCCGACACTGGTGCTGCCCGGGGAAATTCTGGGTAAAATGATGGGCGGGCTGGTGAAAAACGCCATTGAAAATACCCCGGACAACGGCGAAATTCATATTTCCATTGAAACAAAAGAGTCTGGAGTTCTATTTTGTATCCATGACTTTGGCGTCGGCATTGAAGCGGATGCACAAAAAAGAATCTTTGAAGGATTTTTTACCACCCAGGAGACCCTGCTGTATTCCACCAAAACACCTTTTGCCTTTAATGCCGGGGGAAAAGGGGCGGATCTGCTGCGGATGAAGATTTTTTCAGACCGTCTGGGGTATACACTGGAAATGGAATCCCAGCGATGCCGCTTCCTTTTGGAGAACCAGGACGCAACCTGCCCCGGGGATATTAACCAGTGCCGATTTTGCCATACCCAGGCAGATTGTCTGGATTCAGGATACTCAATTTTTACGATATTCTTCCCTTTGGGGAAAAAATATGAAAAAGTCTTTGACAAACCTGACCAAATTAACTAATTACTAGAGACAGATTAAGACTGAGCGCTCGTTTGGTTTGTCAAAGCTTAATAGAAATTGAGTTCCGGTGATGATTGTAAAAAAAGTGAATTGAATTTTTTATGTTTTATTCTTTTTTTGAGGAGTGATGCTTCATGAACAGTCTTCACAGCCTGACCTTTTTCGATATCTATGAAAAAAATGCTCTCTACCATGGCCCATCCTGTGCTATTCACTGGGAAGGCACGGATATCACCTATTCCGATCTTTTTTTGCAGACAGCCAAACTTGCCGCGGGAATTAAAGCCCTGAACCTGGCTCCTGGCAGCAGGATCGCTGTTCTGTGTAAAAACCATCCTGCCTTCTTTCATTTGTTCGGTGCGGCATCTGCACTCAACCTTGCACTGGTTCTCATCAACAGGCGGTTAAGCCAGGATGAACTATCCTATATTATAGCCGATACCACACCGTCTGTCCTTTTTTACGACAAAGAAATGGCGAACCAGGCCAAAACACTGGCCACATCATTTGCCTGTCTCGAACAGTGTTATGGGGTTGATGACCCAACAGACCCCCGGTTTCTGAATTTATATGCCGGCACACCGATTTCCGATCCAGTCCCCTGCCGTCCTGCAGACCCGTTTGTGATTATCCATACGGCAGCCGTACACGGTAAGCCAAGAGGCGCTGTTCTCGGACAGGAAAATATCATTTTAGCCAACCAGCAAATCATCCATGCATACGGCCTTGATGACACCAAAACCTATTTAAACATTTTGCCATTATTTCACATTATGGGAATTAATCTGGGATTGGGGATGCTTCAGGCCGGTGGTAAAAATATCATACAGGACAAATTTATCCCCGCCACAACCCTGGCCCTTATCCACGAACAAAACGTCACCCTTTTTGGTTCCTTTCCCCCCATATTAACCAACCTTATCGATGCCATGAAAGACGGTGACTTTGACCTGTCAAGCCTTGAAATTGCTGCCGGGCTTGAACTGCCGGATACCGCAAAAGAATGGGAAGCCATTACCCATTCCAAGTTCTGGACCATGTACGGGCAGACCGAAACATCCGGCCTGATCACCTTTACCGAATACTTTACGAAACCGGGTTCAGCAGGGGTTATCTCTCCCCTTGCCAATATAAAAATTGCAGATGACCGCGACACGATTTTAGCCGTTGGGGAAACCGGGGAAATCCTTGTCAGAGGGCCCCTTGTTTTCCAGGGATATTGGCATGCTGATGACCTGAATGCCCACACCTTCAGGGGGGGGTGGCACCATACCGGAGACCTCGGCCAGGTAGATGCGGACGGATTCTTGTTTTTTAAAGGTCGAAAAGCAGAACGAGACCTGATCAAACCGGGCGGAGAAAATGTATTTCCTGCTGAAGTGGAACGAACGATTCTTGAACATGATGCCGTCAAAGAGGTTTGTGTCTTTGGTGTTCCGGATCCCAAGTTTGGGGAAGGCATTAAAGCCGTGTGTTCTCTAAATCCCGGCTGCCAGCTGACAAAGGAAGAACTGATCCGGTTCTGCGGATCCCATATTGCCGGGTATAAAAAACCAAGATATGTTGACTTCATCACCGAGCTGCCCAAGGCAGACGATGGCACAATTGACCGTAATAAAATCAAAGCGGACCATACCTGAAACCGTTTCACTTGTTTTGGGATGCTAAGGTTTCTTTACGCTGACTTATGAATTTGGATTTTATATGGCACATTTAAACATTTCAGATGTTACACTCTCTTTTGGTGGACTAAAAGCACTTTCAAATGTCGACATGACTATTGAACCGGGTCTGATCACTTCCATTATCGGACCCAACGGTGCAGGCAAAACCAGTATGCTCAATTGCGTCTCAGGATTTTATCACCCGACCCAGGGAGATATTTTTTACAAGGAAAAAAAACTGACCCATGCGTCTCCGCACCAGATATCCAACATGGGGATTGCAAGGGCATTTCAAAACCTTGAGCTTTTTTCCGGTCTTTCTGTTCTGGACAATCTGCTGTTGGCCCGGCACCAGAATTTGAAGTACAGCTTTCTGCAAGCGGTACTTTTCTATGGGAAAGCCTCCCGGGTTGAATCTGAAAACCGATCTTTTGTGGAAGGCATCATTGATTTTATGGAACTGGAAGCCCATAGGAAAAGCCTTGTGGGTAACTTAAGTTACGGTGTTCAGAAAAAAGTCGAGGTGGCCCGGGCATTAACCTTAGCCCCTGATATCCTGCTGCTGGACGAACCCATGGCCGGAATGAACCAGGAAGAAAAAGAGGATATTGTCCGGTTTATCATGGATATTCAAAAAGAGCGCAACATAACGGTGGTATTGGTGGAGCATGATCTTGGCGTTGTCATGGACATTTCAGACCGGATCTATGTTCTTGATTTTGGTGAGGTGATTGGATCAGGGTCTCCGGAAGAGGTTTCCCAAAACCCAAAAGTCATCGAAGCCTATATAGGGGAGGAGTAAATCCATGAGCAGAAATGATCACCTAGTTGACTTCTCTATCCCCCAATTGCTTCGCTGGCGGGTTAACAGAACACCCGAAAGTCCGGCGTTAAGGGAAAAAGATTTTGGGATCTGGAATACGTATACCTGGAAAGATTACTATACGTTTGTCAGGAAAACAGCACTGGGTCTCAAAGCCATTGGTCTGAAAAAAGGGGAAACCATTGCCATCATCAGTGATAATATTCCCGAACTGTTGTTTACAGCCATTGGAGCCCACGCCATTGGGGCCATTTCAGCAGGCATCTATCAAACCAGTATGCCCGCTGAAATTGCCCAGATTCTTCAATACCTGAAAGTGACCGCGGTCTTTTGTGACAACCAGGAACAGGTGGATAAAGTCCTGGATGTCAGAGACCAGATCCCCAATGTGAAAAAAGTCATTTTTGAAGATCCAAGAGGCATGCGAGCCTATCTGTCAGATGACTGGTTCATTGATATCAAGGATCTCTATCAATTGGGTGAGCAAGCGCATACAGCGGCCCCTGATCTGTTTGAAGCCCTTGTGGACCAGGGCAAACCGGATGATGCCTGCCACCTGTGCCTGACCTCGGGAACCACAGGACTTCCCAAGGGCACCATCATGACCCATAGAAATTATATCAACATGGGGGTGAGAATCACCGAGGTAGACCCCCTGGAACCCACAGATGAATATGTCTCTTTTCTGCCCTTTGCCTGGATTGGCGAGCAGATGAACTCGTTTGGCGTTGCCATGGCAACGGGAATCACCATCAATTTTCCTGAATCTGTTGAAACCGCCATGGCAGATCTAAAGGAAATCGGACCCCATTTCATGTTTGGCGCCCCCCGGATTTATGAAACCATCCGGTCTGAAATCTGGCTGAAAATTGACCAGTCCTATTGGTTGAACAAACTTTTTTACCATTATTTTATTGCTGTCGGTCTTAAAGCAGCCAGTTACCGGATGACCGGCAAATCCATGTCCCTGGGGTTAAAAATCAAATCCTGGTTTGGCACACAGTTTATTTTCCGCCCCCTTGTCAACCAGATCGGTCTGTTACGTCTGCGGCGGGCCTATACGGGCGGTGCAGCCCTGGGCCCTGAACTGTTCACCTTTTACCAGGCCATCGGTGTGAATCTGAAACAAATCTACGGACAGACCGAAATCACCGGGATTGCCTATATGCACCGGGATGGGGATGTCCGGCCCGAAACCGTTGGAAAACCCTTACCCGGAACCGAATGCAAGATTGCCGAAGACGGGGAAATCCTGTCAAAATCCGCCTCTGTGTCACCCGGGTATTATGATTTACCGGAAAAATCTGAAGAATTGCTTGACGGTGGATGGCTGCACTCGGGGGATGCCGGGTTTATAGATGAACACGGCCATCTGGTGGTCATTGACCGATTGTCAGATGTCATGCACAATCATAAAGGGGAAATGTTCTCGCCCATGTTCCTGGAAAATGCGCTTAAATTCAGTCCCTATATAAAAGAGGCAGTGATTTATGGTGATCAGCGGGAGTTTGTGGCGTGTCTGATCAATATCGACCCCATTGTCATGGGCAAATGGGCAGAAGACAGAGGGATTTCCTTTTCCACGTATATGGATCTTTCCGGCAAACCCGAAGTGGCTGAGTTGATAATGGAACAGGTGCTGGATGTCAATTCCCGGGCTGAAAAGGCGCATTTTAAAATCAAGCGGTTTGCCCTGCTCTATAAGCTGTTGGATGTGGATGACGGAGAGTTGACCAAAACCGGTAAGATTCGTCGCAAATTTGTAAAGGAACGATACCAGAACCTGTATGATGCTCTTTATGATGAATCTGTTGATAACAAAGAAGTGGAGGCATCCTTCCAGTATCAGGACGGACAGTCAACAAAAGTGAAAACAAGCATTGCATTTTACACGGTGAAAGGAGTCTGATGAGTTATTTTTTTCAAATTGTAGTCAGTGGTATTGTGGTCGGCTCCATTTATGCACTAGCGGCATTGGGATTGGTACTGGTCTATAAATCCAGCCGGGTTGCAAATTTTGCCCATGGGCAGATTATTGCAGCCGGTGCATTTATCACCTTTTTTCTAACGGTAAATGTTGGCGTACCCATTCTCTTTTCTTTTCTGGCCAGCATGATCATCACGTTTTTTCTGGCCATGAGTGTTGAAAGGATTTTTCTACGCCGCCTCATCGGTGAGCCCATCATATCCGTCATCATGGTGACCATCGGACTGGCCTCCATTATTGACGGTTTGATCTTTATCACCCCCTTTGGCACTGAAAATTTTTCCTTTCCACATTTTCTTCCCCAGACCCCCCTGAGCTTAGGCGGTGTTTCCATTTCATGGACCCAGCTGGTGGGGGTCATCATCACCTTTATCCTCATTGGTGCATTTTCATGGTTTTTTAAAAAATCCACCATTGGCATCTCCATGAGGGCAGTGTCCGATGACCAATTCGGTGCCATGTCTGTGGGGATCTCCGTCCCCAGGGTTTTTGGCCTCGCCTGGGCAACGGCCGGACTATCCGCCGCTGCAGCAGGCTGTATTATCGGCAATATCACCGGGTTAAACTTTGAAACCCTCCAGGCTTTTGGCATTATTGTTTTTCCGGTGGTGATCCTGGGGGGGCTGGATTCCATTTTAGGGGCAGTTGTGGCCGGTATCATCATGGGATTGATCCAGCAGTTTGCCAGCGGTTACCTGGATGGTAATTTCGGTTTAAACGGTACCGGCGATGTCATGCCGTATATTATTTTATTAATCATTCTTCTATTTAAACCCCACGGTTTATTTGGAGTTCATGAAATTGAGCGGGTGTAGCCTATGTCAGCAAATTCATGGTTAGCAACGGGTAATTTTCACACAACCTATCAACAGGAACAAAAAACCTTTTTTACCAGTCTTGACCGGTCCGTGTTCAGCTTTTTTCTGTTACTTTTATTTGTCTGGCCGCTGTTGTTTCCGCTGAGCAACAAATATATGCTTGTTGTGGATAATATTCTCGTCGCCATTGTGGCCGTCATGGGACTGAACCTGGTGACCGGGTTTGCAGGCCTCATTTCCATCGGCCATGCAGCATTTGTCGGCATTGGTGCATACACTGTGGCCTCTTTTTGCAGGACCATGGGGGATTCCCATATCATTGTGACCCATTTCTGGCCCGTGTTGATTGTTATCAGTGGGCTTGTCGGTGCCGGCTTTGGTGCCCTTGTGGGGCTGCCGGCATTACGGCTCAAACATTTGTACCTGGCCATTGCCACCCTGTCGTTTCAAATGATTTTCCAGTGGGTCATTAATTTTATGAGCTTTTTTAACCAGGGCCAGACCATCCACGTTGGTCGTGTCTTCTGGCTGACCGGAAAGGTGGGACGAACAGATCATTACTTTTTCTGGTATTATATCATTCTCGTGGTAGTGGTCCTGCTGGGGTTTGGGGTCCGGAACCTTTTGAAAACCCGTTATGGCCGATGCCTTGTGGCGGTCAGAGATAATGACCGGGCTGCCGATGCCATGGGAATGAATCCCGGACTCACAAAAGTCTATGCCTTTGCCCTGGCCGGTTTTTTTGCCGGGGTGGCCGGTGCTTTGCATGCCTACCTGTACCGGGGGGTCGGGTTTGAATCCTTTACCCTTCATGAATCCGTATCCTATCTGGCCATGGCCATTGTCGGTGGGTTGGGCACCTTGAACGGCTCCTTCTGGGGCCCGGTGGCCATCAAATTCCTGGACCTCCAGGTGGAGCACCTGGCTGAAATCGCAGGACAATACCTGCCCTCGAGTATGAATCTGGCCACAGCATTGAAACCCTTTACGTTTGGTCTTGTGATTGTCCTGTTTTTAATGTTTGAACCCCGGGGGATAGCAAACTGGTGGCGAATCGCAAAATCCTATACAAAGCTATGGCCATTCCGGTATTAATAAAGTTTCAGATAACGGTCTCATTTTATAGCATATAAAGCTCAATAAACCCAAACCAAGGAGGAGAAGGCACATGAAAATCAAAAACATTTTATGGTTAAATGCAGTATTGGTTCTTATCGTTATGTTTGCAGTTACCGCACCCGTAAATGCAGGCGGAAAAGTTTATAAACTGGGCCTGTCCCTGGCCATTACCGGCCCGACGTCTGATGCGGGAAATCCTTACGCAAAAGGGGTTGAGGACTATTTTAAATTTGCAAATGAAACCAAGATCCTGGGTGAAGACACGATTGACTGCACAATCAGAGATGATCAGTATAAAACCGATATCACCAAAAGAAACTTTGAAGAATACCTGGATGAGGGTATTGTCATGTATCTGAACTATTCAACCGGCAGTACTTTAGGACTGAAAAGGGATTTTGAAGAAGAAAAAATTGCTGTTCTTCCTGCCTCCTACCATGCGGGCAATATAGATAATTCCAACTATATCTTTCTGCCGGTGGCCTCCTATTCAGAACAATTGGTTGCCCTTTCCGAGTATGTGGTGAAAAATCATAAAGGCGGCAAAGCCAAAGTAGCCATGTTTATCCATCCCTCCGCCTTTGGCCGGGGCCCGGTGGATGATGCAAAAAAAGCAGTTGCCGCAGGGCTGAACATGGAAATTATTGAAGTGGTGGAACATGGAAAAGACCTTGACAACTCTGCCATGTTAAAACGACTGATGAGCAAGGACGTTCAATATGTCCTCTGCCATACTGTTCAATCCCCTGTAGCCACCATGCTCAAAGATTCATCCCGGTTGGGGTTGACAGCTGAAACCTATGGTGAAAAAGGAAAACTGACATTTCTCGGCGTGCATTACACGGGGGGGAACGACCTGATTGCACTGGCCCCCGACGCCTGCGAAGGGTATTTCTGGACCTGCTCTTTTAACCTGACCTCTGAAAAGGGTGAAGGGACAACAAAACAGCTGGCACTGGCCAAATTATATGGTCGGGATGACAAGGCAGCCAATTCGCATAACTATGCCGCCGGTATCATGGTGGCCCAGGTGACCACGGAAACCATCAAACGCGTCAAGGCCAAGGGGAAAAAGGTCACCAAAGAAAATTGTTACAATGAACTCAATGCAATGAATGGTGCCAACGCCTATCACCCCTATACGACCATGGGACCTGTGACCTATTCAAAAACAGATCGCGCCGGTGTAGATATGCTCCAGATTTACAGTGTCCAGGGGGGGGTGTTCAAAAAAATAGGCACCCCGATTCAATCGGAATACATGAAAAAAATTAAATAAACGATTCTACACGGCCCTGGCGGAATCAAATTTCTGCCATGACTTGAGCTGTACCTTACCGGGAATCTGGTTTACATGGTTTTAAGATTTCCGGTAAGGCCAACCCGAAAATAAAGAAAGTGCGTATGGAAAAGAATCTGCTTGAAGTCAACAACATCGAGGTGGTCTATAATGACATCATCCAGGTATTGCGCGGGGTGAGTCTGAATGTCCCCAAAGGCAGTATCGTCTCTTTGCTGGGAACCAATGGTGCGGGTAAAACCACCACCCTGCGGGCCATCAGTGGCCTTTTAAAACCTGAGAACGGTGCCATCAAGGAAGGGTATATCAAATTCGACGGCAGGGATACCACCCATCTGACAGGTACGGATATCGTAAAACTCGGAGCAGTCATGGTTCCCGAAGGCAGACGGGTGTTTAAACACTTAACCGTGAATGAAAACATCATTGTGGGGTCCATTACCCGGAAAGATGGATCCGCCAAAATACGGGAAGACAATGAACTGATGTACAAACATTTTCCCAGACTCTCCAAGGTGACTAACCGGATGGCCGGGTACAGTTCCGGTGGTGAACAGCAGATGATTGCCATCGCAAGAGCATTAATGGCATCACCTGAAATGCTCATGCTGGATGAACCGTCCCTTGGTCTGGCCCCCCTTCTTGTAAAAGAAATATTTGACAATATTCAAACCATCAATAGAGAACTTGAAACCACCATTCTGGTGGTTGAACAGAATGCAAAAGTCGCCCTTGCCGTATCGGATTATGCCTATATCATGGAATCGGGTAAGATTGTTCTGGAAGGTCCGTCAAAAGACCTCCAGAACAACCCGGATGTAAAAGAATTTTATATGGGAATCACCAAGGGCGGCCGCAGGAAATCCTTTAAAGATGTGAAATCTTATAAAAGACGCAAACGATGGATGTAGACGGTTATTTTAGGAGTTCATTATGAAAATATTAGTTGGATATAATGGCGGGGAAGTCGGCAGACTTGCTTTATCCCTTGCAAGGGATTATGCCCGGACAAACAATGCGTTTGTTTATATTGTCACGTCAATGGAAGGGGGCGCTTCTGAGAAACAATCTGATATTATCAAGGCCGAAGAAGACCTTGATTTTGCCAAACAGCTGATGGAAACGTCCAAAGTCCAATGCGATGCCCAGCAAAGTGTCAGAGGGCTTTCAGCGGGTGAGGACCTGGTTAAATTCGCCCGGGAAAATGAAATTGATCATATTTTTCTGGGAATAAAGAAAAAATCCAGGGCCCAGAAGGCGGTTATCGGCTCCACCGTCCGCTATGTTATCCTTAAAGCACCCTGTCCTGTCACCACGACCAAATTTGAACTAAGCGAGATTACAACGGAAGATCTTTTAAGGGATCGACGGATTCTGGTGGTGGATGATGAGCCGGATATCCTGGAAACTGTTGTCGAACTGCTGGATATGTGTTCTCTTGATACAGCAGCCAGTTTTGAAGACGCTAAAAAACTGCTTAAAAAGAATAGATATGATATGGCCATCCTGGATATCATGGGGGTCAGCGGGTATGATGTGCTTGAACTGGCCCGGAAAAAAGACATTCCCGCACTCATGCTGACGGCCCATGCCCTGACACCTGGGAATTTAAAGGAATCCATTCAAAAAGGGGCGGACTCTTATATTCCCAAGGATGAACTGGCCAATATCGTCAACCATATTGCCGATGTAATCAAAGCCCGGATAGAAGGTAGACAGGGATATGGCGCCTGGTTCAGAATCCTGAAACCCTTCTTTGATAAATCCTTTGGCAAAGGATGGCGGGAAAAGGATCGAAGTTTCTGGAACTCTTTTGATGATAAATACGGCCGATAAGGACCGCAGATGACATAAAGAACTTGGAAACAACAACCACCAAAAGCCCTTTATTTCGTGAAAATTTAACGCATCTGTCAGATTTCCCCCTGGGAGGAATTCGACAGATGCGTTTTCTTATTTAACTCAACTTTCGGGGTTGGCCATTTTTACATGGGGTCAGGCTTTCCTTATGGCACTTTTTAACCGTCTGGTTATGAAATAGTGATAAAAAAGTACAATAAAAAAAGCCTGACCCCGTCGATTAAAGCTAACGTCCGAAAGTTGAGTTAAATAAAAAAAGTCAAAAGGCCATTGATAAATAATGGGTTCTGATGATAAAGAAGTATACATTCTTTTATATTTTCTGGAGAGTAACCATGAATCGACATCATTTTCATTATAGTTTTACGATACTGATCGCCTGCATTTTAATTTTCGGATGTACCTCTGACAAGGAAAAAATTGATACCTTTCTGTCGGAAGCCCAGGCATATTTTGACACTGCAGAATATCAGAAATCCATTATTCAGATTAAAAACGCCATACAATTAGACAATACGTCTGTCAAGGCCTATGAACTGCTGGCCAGAACCCATCTAAAACTCGGAGATGCCCAGGCGGCATTTAAAGCCTTTTTAAGGTTGGAACAGATTGACCCTGAAAATCCGGAACACAAACTCCAGGTCGCGTCCTTTTATCTGCTGGGGAAAAAAAGACCAGAAGCCGAACGTAGGGTTAAAGCGGTACTGGACAAAGAACCGGAAAACATACCGGCCCTTTACCTGAAAGCCGGGATATTGAGTGATAAACAAGAAAACTGGGATAAAATTGAAGCGATTTATTTAAGCATACTGGATATTGATTCCCGCCAGGCAAAGGCCCATCTTGTATTGGCAAGATTATACGGCGCCCAAAAGGATTTTGATAAAACAGAGCAGCACCTTAAACAGGCGGTTGCCATTGAACCGGAAAATATAAATTATGACAAGGCATTATTTGGTTTTTACCTGGCCAAAAGGCAATTTGAGGCGGCTGAATCGGTGCTGAAAGACCTTATTTCTAAAAAACCGGATGATGCCGAACCCCTTATCCTGATCAGTAATTTTTATGTGGGCCAACAAAAACTGGACAAAGCGGAAACCTTATTTTTAAAAGCCATAGCGGTTGATCCAAAAAATCTGAATTCTTACATGCTGCTGGCCAAATTATTGAACAGCCAGAAAAAAACCCAGACAGCTGAAAAGTATATTCAAAAGGCCCTGGAAATAGAACCCGAAAACTTTGCCGTCAAAAACGCCTACGCAGATTTTCAGTTTTCCAATAAACAGATGGTAAAAGCAGAAACCCTGGTGGATGAAATTCTGGCCCAGCGACCGGACTATCTACCGTCAAAACTGCTCAAGGGGAAACTGCTTGCCGCAGCAAAGGACTATGACGGCGCCATTGTGATCTTTCAGTCGCTTGTCAAGGAAGAACCCGAATCCACCCTGTTTAACTTTCTATTGGGCTCCACCTTTTTTGAGAAAAATGATTTCACACAGGCCAAACCCTTTCTGTCAAAAGCCTTGGAAAAAAACCCCAATCTTTACCAGGCAAGGTTGATGATGGCAGACATGTATTATCGCCAGGGAGATCTTTATCTGGCCGAGGACAATGTAAAAAAAGTGTTGAAAGCGTTACCCAAGCATTACAATGCCAATATTCTGCTGGGCAATATTCTGATGGCCGATAACAATGCTGTGATGGCGAAAACCATATTTGAAGACATGATCGATTTGGACCCCAATAACCCCTCCGCTTATTTCCGGTTGGGAATTGTCAATCGCCTGGAACGAGACACGCCGGCAGCCCTGAAAAATTTTAATACTGCCCTGGCATTAAATCCCCATCTCATGGATGTCTTCACAAACCTGATAGCGGTGTATGCATCGGAAAAACGCTATACGACCGCATTAGACATATGTGATACCCATTTAAAAAAAATCAATACCTCCCCAGTCATCAGCTCAATTATTCTCAACCTTAAAGGCAATATCCTGCTGGCCAGCGGGAAAATTGACCAGGGAAAGGACGTATTAAAACAATCCATTGAAAAAAATCCAGCCTATATTACCCCTTATCTTACCCTGGCCAAAATTCTTAACAGCGAAAATAAGACAGATGATGCCATTGCCCTTTACACAGCGCTCATCGACAAACGACCGGATCAACCGTCAGCCCACAGCATGGTTGGAACCCTGTACGAAAAACAACAAAAATTTGATCTGGCCGAAGATCACTATAAAAAAGCCCTGGAAATCAACCCGGATTACATCCCTGCCGTGAATAACCTTGCGTTCCTCTATGCCGAGCAGAACAAGGAATTGAACAAAGCCCTGGACCTGGCCCGGCAGGCGAAAGAGCGGTTTGGAAAACTGCCGGCGATTATGGATACACTGGGCTGGGTCTATTACAAGAAAGAACTGTATGACAGTGCGGTAGCGGAATTTGAGACCTGTGTGGACAAAGAGCCGGACAACCCCATTTTCCATTACCATCTGGGTCTTGCCTTCAACCGCCTGGGGCAATATGTCAAAGCGGAAACCGCCTTAAAAAAAGCCCTGGAACTGCAAACGGATTTTAATGGCGCAGATGAGGCAAAAAAGGTATTAACCCAGTTATAGGATGGTGATCTCATCGCTGAAGGTTGTGAGGGATTCAAGACCATTGTCTGTGACCAGCAATGAATTTTCTATCCCCACAACGCCTTTTCCCGGTATGACCGTTTTGGGTTCCAGTGCCATGATCATACCGTTTTCCAGGGCCAGTTTCTGACCCTGGGCAATAAAGGGGAATTCATCCAGTTCAAGGCCGATACCATGACCGGTGAACCGGATCCGTCGTTCCCCTGCCCCCATGAAATTGTCTTTGTAGCCTTTGGCTTCCGCCATGGACATCATCCGGTCATAGATATCCCCGGTAACCGTTCCCGGGGTAGCGTGCTGTTTCACCATCTCCTGGATTTCCAGCATGGCGTTGTGGGCGCTCAACAGATCCCCGGGCAACTTCCCCAGGGAAAAAATTCGGGTGTGGTCACTGATATACCCATTCAAAACAAAGACATAATCCACCATTACCGGTTCATTTCTTTTAATGGTAGTAAACCCGGGCCCCTGGGCAATACTGGGGTTCACCCCTCTGCCGCCGGTGGGTGAGGCAAAACAACTGGGGACCGCAGCTCCCGGCCCGGCCATGATATGGCCGTAGAACAGATCATTGTCCCACATGCGCATCCGGATCAGGCCTTGATGTCCAAGGCTTCTGGCATATGCTTCCAGCAATCCGGCAAATTCAATTTCCGTCATGCCTTCCCTGATTATATCCGGCACCTTGGCAGCCACTTTATCTGCCATATGGGATGCCTTGCGCATCAAGTCGATTTCATAATCTGATTTTACGGCCCGCTGCAGCCGGATCTGGGGTGAGATATCCATGAGAGTTGATCCGGAAAATATTTTTTTAAACAGCAGGTACAGGTTGACAGTCAATACATCCAGTTCAAGACCCAGATGGCGGGGCATCAAATGTCCGTATGCCCCAAGGGTCTGGGGAATGTCTTTGGGGCTGACAAGGGAAACAACCTGTGCCAGGCCGGATTCTTCCATGGCCCGTTGATAATCCTTGAAAATCATCAACACCGGTTCGCCTTGAGCCGGGATATACAGCCATCCCTGCTGGGTGGTGCCGGCATAATAAAACATGTCGGCTTTTTGTAAAATCAGGACCCCGTCCACATTGTTTGTTTCAAGTCTTGCCTGTAACCCGACAATTCTTGTTTTCTGCTCCGCTTCAGGCAAGGTTTTATCAAACTGATTCATCGGTTTCACCATGATTTTTTTATTAAAATAACTCAACATTTTTACATGGGGTCAGGCTTTCTTTATGGCACTTTTTCCCTCTGGTCATGGAATAGTGATAAAAAACACCATAAAAAAAGCCTGACCCCTTCCATTAAAGCTAAAGGCCGAAAGTTGATAGAATAAAAAAAAGCCATGACACGGCAGTGATGCTTTGCCATGCCATAGCTTCTCTTCAAGGAAGTAAACAGCCTGATTATGCCTGACCGTAAACACCGTGCTTGGACGAAAAATTGCCCATATGCAAGGCGCAAAGAATATAGAAACCGGAGTGTACTATAGTACATGAGGCCCAATCCTATATAACTTGGCAATATTTTGCAGCAACGCAGCAGATGGGTGAGTTTTCGTTCAAACACTAATTAACTGTAATCATAAAAGCCTTTACCCGTTTTCCTACCCAGCCAGCCAGCTTCCACATATTTTCTTAACAGCGGGCAGGGCCTGTATTTGGAATCTTTAAATCCTTCATACAATGTCTCCATGATGGCCAGACAGGTGTCCAGGCCAATCAGGTCTGCCAGCGCAAGGGGTCCCATGGGATGGTTGGCCCCCAGCCGCATCACCGTATCAATATCTTCTGGTTTTCCCACACTCTGATACAGACAGAAAACCGCCTCATTGATCATGGGCAGTAATATCCTATTGGCAATAAACCCGGGGAAATCATTGGCTTCAGCAGGGGTTTTTCCAAAGTCTTCACACAATTTCCAGGTGGTATCAAAGGTCTCAGCAGAAGTGGCAAGCCCTTTAATAACCTCCACCAGTTTCATCACAGGAACCGGATTCATGAAATGCATCCCGATCACCTTGTCCGGACGGGAGGTTCTGGCCGCAATACGGCCGATGGGAATGGAAGAGGTGTTCGTGGCCAGAATGACCTGGGGGGGGCAGATCTTATCCAGGTCTTCAAAAATTTTAAATTTCAGATCTTCTCTTTCCACAGCGGCCTCAACAACAAAATCCACGGATGCCATGTCTTTCAAATCAGTGGTAGTCGTTATCCTGCCAAGGATGGCCGCCTTGTCAGCCTCGGAAATTTTTTCTTTTTTGACCATTCGGTCAAGATTTTTTGTGATGGTGGCAATACCATTTTCACAAAATTCTGGTTTAATATCACTCATTACAACGTCAAGGCCGCTGGCGGCGGCAACCTGTGCAATCCCGTTGCCCATTTGACCGGACCCAATAACACCAAATGTCTTTACTTGCATTTTTCCTCCTTAAGTATGCGTCTTTCCCAATCGTTTGATTCATTGTCCTTTGTTTGACAATGATTTGTCATATCACCTGTTGACCACAAGCGCAACAGCTTCTCCACCCCCCAGGCAAAGAGAGGCAAGGCCGCAATGCACATCCCGCTTTATCATTTCATAGAGTAAGGTGGTCAACACCCTGGCACCGGAAGCACCGATGGGATGCCCCAGGGCAACGCTGCCGCCATTGACGTTTACGCGCTCAGGGTCAAGTTCCAGCACGCGGTTAATCCCTGTAGAGCTGCCGGAAAAGGCTTCATTAATTTCAAACAAATCGATATCTGAAATGGACACCCCCTCTTTTTTCAAAACCTTGGGAATGGCATAAATCGGGGCCATCAAAACATGTTTCATATCAATGCCATAGGATGCCTGGGAACCCACGGTGGCCATAATCCCGCAGCCCAGTTCCCTGGCTTTTTTTTCGCTCATGACCACAAGCGCTGAAGCCCCGTCACTGATGATGGAGGCATTTCCAGCGGTGCCCTTCCCGTCTTTTTTAAAGGCTGGTTTCATGGTTGAAAGGGCCTGGTAACTGGTTTCTTTGGGGCATTCATCCGTATCAAAGATAAGGGGATCTCCTTTTCTCTGGGGGATCTTGACCGGCACGATTTCATCCGCAAACCGGCCCCGGGCAATGGATGTCATTGCCCGTTCATACGACTGCGCTGCAAATGCATCCTGGGCTTGTCTGGAGACGGCCCATTTTTCACAACACAATTCATTGGACATGCCCATGTGAAAATCATTGATCACATCCCACAACCCGTCATGGACCATATGATCTTCGATTCTGCCGGGTCCCATGCGATGGCCCCACCGGGCTTTATCCATATAATAAGGGGCCATGCTCATATTTTCCATGCCCCCGGCCACCACCACCTCGGCATCACCACACTGGATGGCCTGGGCCGCCAGCATCACGGCTTTCAATGACGACCCGCACACTTTATTCACTGTAATGGACTCAACGTCCCAGGGAAGACCCGCTTTTACCGCAGCAATCTTTCCCGGATTCTGGCCATACCCACAGGGCAGCACCATGCCCATGATACACTCGTTAACATCACGTTTATCAATACCCGCCCGGGCAATGGCCTCTTCGATCACCAGGGCTCCCAGGTCCGTGGCCCCAATGGCTTTTAATGTTCCGCCAAAACTTCCCAGAGGGGTTCGTGTGGCACTGACGATAACTGCTGTATTCATATTTAAAATTCTCCTCGTTTTTTTTTTACATAATGCCGAACCGGAAACGCCTTGTTTGGGCGGAAAGTTGCCCATATGCAAGGCGCAAAAAATTTTGAAACCGGAGTGTACTATAGTACATGAGGATTTCACAATTTTGCAGCAACGCATCAGATGGGTAAGTTTCCGTTCAAACACTACATATTTCTTCTGTATTTTCCCCCTACCTCATACAACGCCTGGGTAATGGTCCCCAGGCTGCAGACCTGGACCGTCTCCATCAAGCGTTCAAACATGTTTTCACCGTTCAATGCCGCCTGTTTCAGATCCTCAATGGCCTGACCGGCTTCATCCTGATGTCGTTCTTTAAACGCTTTCAACCGGTCCAGCTGAGCCTGTTTCTGACCATCTGTTGACCGTGAAAGCTCCAGATGATTTGCCATTTCCGCGTAATCCGCATCTGGATCTTCAAATGTATTCACCCCCACAATGGGAAGCCCGCCGGAATGCTTAAGGTACTCATAATACATGGATTCTTCCTGGATCTTACCTCTCTGGTATCCGGTTTCCATGGCCCCCAGCACACCGCCTCTTTCCGTAATTCTTTCAAATTCAATGAGAACAGCCTCTTCCACAAGATCGGTGAGCTCATCCACGATAAAGCTGCCCTGGAGCGGATTTTCATTCTGGGTCAACCCCCACTCCCGGTTGACAATCAACTGGATGGCCAGGGCGCGTCTCACCGATTCTGCCGATGGTGTGGTAATGGCTTCATCAAACGCATTGGTGTGAAGGCTGTTACAATTGTCATAAACGGCACACAGCCCCTGGAGCGTGGTACGGATATCATTGAACTGGATATCCTGGCTGTGCAGGGATCTGCCCGAGGTCTGAATATGATATTTCAATCGCTGGGATTTTTCATTTCCCCCATATTTATATTTCATGGCCACAGCCCAGATCCGTCTGGCCACCCTGCCGATCACCGTATATTCCGGATCCATGCCATTGGAAAAGAAAAATGAGAGGGAGGGCGCAAAGCTATCGATATCCATTCCCCGGGAAAGATAATACTCCACATAGGTGAACCCGTTGGCCAGGGTCAATGCCAATTGGGTGATGGGATTTGCCCCGGCCTCGGCAATATGGTATCCGGATATGGAAACGGAATAAAAATTCTGGACCTTATGATCAATAAAATACTGCTGGATATCCCCCATCATTTTCAAGGCAAATTCAATGGAAAAAATACAGGTATTCTGTCCCTGGTCCTCTTTTAAAATATCGGCCTGAACCGTTCCCCTTACATTGGACAGGGCAAACTGCCGAATGGCTTCGGCTTCATCGTCCGACGGTTCCCGATGGTGTTGTTCTTTAAACTTATCCATCTGCTGGGCCATGGCCGTATTCATGAACTTGGCCAACATCATGGGGGCCGGGCCATTGATGGTCATGGACACCGATGTATTGGGCGCACACAGGTCAAACCCGCTGTACAGGACCTTTACATCATCCAGGGTACAGATGCTCACCCCGGAAGTACCGATTTTGCCGTAAATATCCGGCCGCGTATCCGGATCAAATCCGTAAAGGGTTACCGAATCAAAAGCAGTGGACAACCGCTTGGCCGGATAACTGCCGGACAATAGTTTGAACCGCCGGTTGGTATCTTCAGGACCGCCTTCTCCGGCAAACATCCGGGTGGGATCTTCATCCGCCCGTTTCAGGGGAAACACCCCGGCTGTGTAAGGAAAATGTCCCGCAACATTTTCGTTTCGCATCCAGGTATATACTTCTCCCGGATCTTTGAACCGGGGCAGGGAGATTTTCGGAATTTTCGAATGGGACAGGGACTGGGTGTAAAGGGGCAACCGGAATTCTTTGTCCCGGACATAATACACCAGCTCTTCCTGCTCATACCGACCCTTTAAGGAATTAAAGTCATTGATAATGCCATCGGTCTCCGGTTCTACCAGGGCCTGGGCCTGGACAACCGCTTCCTTTAATTGTTCCAGGACCTGGGACAATGGATCAAGTCCCTCGTCCACTAAACTGTTAGATGCCTCAATCAAATGCCACCGGTTTCGTAGGGCATCTGCCTGGTCCATGGTTGTTTTGTTGTAGTGTCTTACGGCGTCGGCAATTTCAGCCAGGTACCGCGTTCTTGCCCCCGGAATAATAATGGTTTTCGAAGAAGATTCTTTTTTATCCGTCCGGGGAAGACGGGAATCATATTGAATATTTTTCTTTTCAAAAATCAAATCCAGAAGCCCGTGATAAAATGCGGTAACCCCGTCATCATTAAATTTGGATGCAATGGTGCCGTATACGGGCAACGTTTTTGGATCTGTTTCCCAGGCTTTACGATTTCTCTGGACCTGTTTTCGCACATCCCGCACAGCATCTTCACTGCCTTTTTTCTCATACTTGTTCACCACAACCATATCTGCATAATCCAGCATATCGATCTTTTCCAGCTGGGAAGGAGCGCCGAATTCTGCGGTCATGACATAGACGGACAGATCCACCAGGTCCACCACCCGGGAATCTCCCTGACCAATACCGGCCGTTTCCACCAGAATCATGTCATACCCCGCCGCCTTGACCACACAGATAGCATCGGGCAGAACATCGGGAAGCTCTGTCTGGGACCGTCTTGTGGCCAGAGACCGCATATACACGCGCCCGGTTTCAATGGAATTCATCCTGATCCTGTCCCCTAAAAGGGCACCACCTGTTTTTTTTCTGGACGGATCACAGGAAATAACGGCAATATGAATATCTTTAAAATCATGGAGAATTCTGATAATCAATTCATCTGTCAAAGATGACTTGCCCGCACCACCGGTACCGGTTAATCCGATAACAGGAACATCCCGTTTTTCTGCCCGTTTGGAAATGCCGGCCATAATTTTTTTAAACATATCCCGTTGGCCGGCCTTGGCTTCCTGAACGGCAGTAATAAAATTTGCCGTCACATATTTATTCTCTACGGTCAGATCCTCAACCGCCAGATGCTCATAATCCACCGAAGGGGCATCCATGGATTGCATCATATCATTGATCATCCCCTGAAGTCCCATTTTTGAGCCATCTTCAGGAGAATAGATCCGGGTTATCCCATAGGCATGCAGTTCATCCATTTCCGCGGGAATGATCACACCGCCGCCACCGCCGAAAATCTTAATATGGGATGCACCTCTTTCGTCTAAAAGATCTTTGATATACTTAAAATATTCAACATGTCCGCCCTGGTAACTGGATACGGCAATCCCCTGTACATCTTCTTCTATGGCCGCGTCCACCACCTCTTTTGCAGACCGGTTATGACCGATGTGAATCACTTCCGCACCGGAATCCTGTAAAATTCTTCTCATGATATTGATGGCCGCATCATGACCATCAAAAAGCGATGTCGCCGTCACCACCTTAACGGAATATCTGGGTTTATAGATTTGGGTTTCCGTGCTCATCATTCCTCCTTGTCAGACGTTCTGGAGTTTGATCAAACTAAACAAAGTTTATCTGCCATGATTTAAGTGGCATAAACCGTTAAAAAAATAAATAAGAAATCTTATATTTGTTAAAATATCAACCCAAGGATAAAATTGGTTTGAAGCTTAATATATTCCTCAATGCTAAAATTGCGCTGCATGTGCCAGCGCCGAAACGCCCACATCTGACCCAGAACGGATATGTTGTGACCCACAAGATTCAATAGTTTATCGTCCAGTTCAGGAAAGGGGGTCTTCCCTGACATTGACGACAGCGCATCAATAAAAATATCGGTGATATTCAACTCATTGACCAGAACCCGTACTTTCCATTTTTCCGGTAAAAACTGGGTTACCTGATACATGAGCAGAATATGGTCTCCCATGCGATCGCACACATAAAAATATTGACGAATGACCCGGGCAAGCCGTTCCTTTCCCTTATCCGTATTTGACAGGGCCTTTTCCACCGCATCCCGGACCTCTTCATGAATGGTTTTACAGACCAGATACAGGAGATCTTCTTTGGAACTGACATATTCGTACAAAGAACCAATGGAAAAATTGGCTGCCTTTGCAATCATCCGGGTCGTGGTTTTATGATATCCATGTTCAATAAAAAGTTTTACCGTGGAATCGATAATCTGGCGCCGTTTTTCACGAACCAGCTCAGGGTTCTTTATTTGTGTCGGAACTTCGCCGTCAGGTGTTGGAGACTTGAGTTTATTCAGTCTTCCCAAATGATCACTCCTTTCCCTTAAAAAAACAGGTTCAATGATGATGCTTGAACGAGCGCTCAGTCATATATTTTTTTTACATTTATTGTCTTTCTTGTCAAGGGATTATCCAGAGAGATCCCAAGTATGTTTTTAAAATTGAATCAGAATAAATTTGACATGGACATCCTCAAAATATACTTCTATAGAAGATAGCCGTCTCAATGATCCGTTGACGTTCATGATATTGTTTTGTGGGAAATCTTAACCAGCCCTTTTGAAAGGAAAAGACAACCTGCTTGACTTCCATTGACTGTTTCGATAGATCATTTGTGTCGGATCTTTGCTGCATGAACTTTAATCGCTACTCCCATACCCTGCTTGTTTTTGGTTTATGGGTTAACAATATTTGAGATATCGCTATTTATGGTAATGAAGACAAACACCGACGATTTTATTCAGCCCGGCTATGGTGGATATATAGTTGATATTGATATCGGAAGTACCTTTACCGATACGATCCTGTCATGGCAAAACAGGGTTGAACATTTCAAGATCGAGACAACACCCCACGATTTTAGCATCTGTGTCAAGAATTCCTTAAATCACGCCTCAAAAAAAATAGCGTTATCAGATATCTCCAGTTTTTTGCACCATACGTCAATCCTTCGTCTATCTACGAGTTTATCTACTAACATCATTGTTGAACGAACGGGAACAAAGTGTGGGATGCTCTTACCAAAAGGGTGGAAAACCAGGTTAAAAAAACACCTGATGATGAGAAAAACCCTATCTCCGGCTGAGGATGATTATAATCTTAAGGAGATAGATGTAACAGAAATCAAAAAACCGTTTGATGGTCAGCATATAGACCCAGCAGTGGAAGAGAAGATCCGTCAAAATTTTCTTCGATTGGTTGAGTGGGGAGCCGCAGCTGTTGTTGTTTGTCTGGGAGAAGATACCCTCTCTGTTGAGATGGAGCAGAGCATAAAGAAACTAATTCAAAAATATAATCGGGAACACACCATCGGTTTTGTTCCATTACATTTGGGACATCAGGTCAGCAGCAACATCAATTTTATCAGCCGCCTTCATTCCTCGCTATTGAACGCCTATTGTCATCAGGGACTCTCGTGTCATTTGATGAAAATCAAAGCGTATCTGAGAAAGGAAGGATATCGACGTCCGCTCTTGATTGTCAATTCAAATGGCGGAACAACCCGCATTTCAAAAACCTATCCGGTTCAAACGATCAACTCCGGTGCTTCGGCGGGAATATTCGGAGTCTCTGAAATTGCCAAAAAAGAAAATATTACGAATTTGATTTCCATTGATATCGGTGGCACCAGTACTGAAATCGGTCAGTTGAAAAATGGCAGAATTGAAAGAAAACTCCCTGCTGAATTTAGTGGATTCCCTTTTGATCTTTCTTTTTATGTGAACAAAACGTTGGGGATTGGAGGTGGTTCCATAGTAACAATTGGAGAAAAGGGTGAGATTTGTTTGGGGCCACAAAGCACCGGTGCCTTCCCGGGCCCGGCATGTTATGCTTTGGGCGGTAGAGAGCCTACTTTAACAGATGCTTATCTGCTCCTTGGATACTTCGATGGAACTTATTTTTTAGGAGGACAAAAACGGATCCATCGAAAGGTTGCTGCGGAAGTCTTCAACCGGACGCTGGCACAACCATTAGGTATTCCTGTCGAGGAAGCAGCTTTCATGGTCAAAGAAACGGCCGTCCAGTCAGTGGGAAAGGCAATCAGTAAAATCATCGCCTCAACAAATTGGGATATACCGGAGATCTCTCTGTTTCCTTTAGGTGGCGGTGGCGGTTGTATCGGTGCTGACATTGCAAAATATCTGAGGATAACAGATGTTCGTTTTTTCAGGCGGGCACCTGTTTCAGGGGCTTTTGGTTCCAGCCTAATGGATGTTCAACATCTTTATCATAAACGAATCAATTTCCCCTTTTCTGCTGATACTGCGGGAATTAATAAAATTTGTTCAAAAATAAATTCAATTCTTGTTTTGCTTCAGCGAAAAGCGGTGACCGATATGAATGCCGAGGGATTTGAACCGGAAGAAGTAAAGTTTCATACCGAGCTTGATATAAAAGTCATCAATTCGATGATTGTCATCAGGATTCCCTTATATTCTTCATTTATCTGGGGTCATAATTGGGTGGATCTTGTCGAACTGGCAGGTAAAGAGATTCACAAAAAAACATCAAAAAGGAACACAGGACATCTGAGTGTTGCCGGTTTGCACTTAATTGCTACTGGACGTACGCGACATTTGGCGTGGAACAATCTTCCAGAACAATTTCCGTCTGAACACTCCCTGGCAAAAGGAAAACGGTTTGTTTATGAGGGGAAGGGGAAAAAAGTGTCCTCTATCGTTTACGAATGGCATAAACTTAGCCATTTGCATGATTATGAGGGGCCTTGTATTATTGAAAGCCGAGATACCACCATTATTGTTCCATCTGATATGTGTGTAAGGATAGATAAAAAACTATCGGGCAGAATTTTTCCAAAATCCGATGGGCTAATACCGCCAGAAACAAAAAGAACCTGAATAAAAAAAAATTAAAAAAGGGGAAAATGCGAGTTAAAGTGACGGAATATCTGGATATCGACTTAAAAAAAGAGCTCTGGTGCTGTTCGCGGTGCGGAAAAGAACTTTATTCAGCCAGAGATAATTATAAAAAGGGGTGCCTCATTCAAGACCGCGACCCAAGAGAAATATACGCGCCTGTAATTGAAGGTCCGATCAATTTCGCTCCGGATCCTTCATGGATAAGGATCGTTGAGTTTTATTGTCCCGGTTGCGGCACGATGATTGAGAACGAGTTTCTTCCTCCCGGTCATCCCATCACATATGATATTGAATTGGATATCGAACACCTTAAGCAGATACATTTGGGCAAAGCTGATGGAAACAAAACCAATAAACTCGATTGAAATTGATATTGGGGGAACCTTTATTGATTGTTTTGTCCACTTTGAGGGGAATACCGCAACCGCAAAGACACCCACTACGTTTGATTTTTCAGTCGGATTCATGCGGGTTCTGAAGATAGCCGCCAACCAGTTGAGACTAAAAATAGAACATCTCCTTTCAAAAACTGACATCATCCGGTATTCCACAACTATCGCCCGAAATAAATTGTTGGAGAGAACCGGTCCGGAATTGGGATTGATAACAACAGAAGGGTTTGAAGATTCTGTCCTGATCGGTAAAGGGGCCCAATGGGCGGATGGCATCAGTAAGAGAGACGCCAGAAATTTAGCAGAAGTCACCAAACCCCAGCCGTTAATTTCCAGGGAAAACATTGTGGGAATTAAAGAAAGAGTCGATTACAGGGGGGAACTGTTGCGACCCTTGCAGGAGGAAGATCTTCGAGAAAAGTTACATCAACTGGTTGATAAAGGAGTCCAGGGTATTGTGGTTACCCTGTTATGGGCACACAAAAACCCATTCCATGAATTACGAACCAGAGAAATTATTGAAGAGGAATATCCGGAAAGCAGTATCGGATATCTGCCGGTCGTGCTCTCCCATGAAGTCCAGCCTTTAAAAGGAGAATATAAAAGGAGCTTGACAGCTATCCTTAATGCCTACTTGCGCCCCTCTCTGGCAGAAAATTTAAGCAGCATACGGAATAAACTCCACAAACAAGGATACAAAGGGGAAATTTATATTGTTCATGGTTCAGGAGGTGTGGCAGAAATTCGGGGAACAACTGCTCTTGAGACATTTAAGGGAGGTTCTGTTGCCGGTATTATAGGCAGTTTGGAGATTGCCAGACACTATTCTCTTGAGAATGTCATTGTCGCTGATATGGGTGGCACCAGTTTTGATATCGGCATCATTTCCAATGGAAAATCACAACTATATTGGGAAAAACCGTTAATTGATCAATGGACCGTGAATTCCACTTTGATTGAAAGTAAATCCATCGGTGCTGGTGGAGGATCCATCGCACGCATCAGTCAATTTTTGGGGAAAAAACTTGAGATAGGTCCGGAAAGCGCCGGTTCCATGCCGGGACCTGCATGTTACAATCAAGGAGGCGTGGAACCCACCGTAACAGATGCGGACGTGGTCCTGGGATATATTAATCCCGCTTTTTTTCATGGCGGTCAATTTCAACTGGAACGAGATCTTGCTGAACAGGCAATTTATGAAAAAATTGCACATCCCCTGGGAATTGATGTTGAAGAAGCCGCAATAAATATAAAAAATCTGGTAGACGGGAATATGGGGAATGTCATGTTCAAAGAAACCCATTGCCAGGGACTTGATCCGAGGAATTTCACCTTGTTTAGTTATGGGGGTGCCGGTCCCACACATTGTTGTGGAATTGTAAAAACATACCAGATTTCCCATATCATTATTTTCCCCTTTTCCCCATTTTTTAATGCTTTTTCCGCCTCATTAATGGACATTCTCCATATCGATGAATTTTCAAGAAAATTTATTGTTAGTCATCCCGGGGAAAAAGGGACGTCCTTAGATATCCGGATGTTCAATCAAGCGGTCAAGAAAATGATTGAAAAAGCAAAGCATTATGTGCTCGGCCAAAGATTCAAACCACAAGATCTTCAGTTTTATTTGGAACTTGATATGAAATACACGAAACAATTGCACCTGAAAAGGGTTCGGTCTCCTATTCTATTTTTTCAAGACGACAAAGATGTGGAAAAATTATTGGAGGTGTTCACTTCAGAATACAGCAAGATTTTCGGTCAGGCAGGCATTCTTCAGGGAGGCGGCATCAGTATCGAAACCCTCATTTTACAGGCAGTTTGTCCTCTTAAAAATGCATATTTCCCCAAATACAAACGGATTCGATCTACCCCTTTGTCCCACGCAAAAAAGGGACTGAGAAACGTGCACTGGGACGAATATGGGGGATATAAACAGACGGCGATTTATGATTATCATGCCCTTGAATGCGGAAACATTATTGATGGCCCGGCGGTGATCGAAGCCAGAGATATGACCATCGTCTTACCCCTGGGGTTTACCTTTACGATTGATCTATATATGAATAATCACCTGGAGAGATTAGAATAAAAAGCGGTTTCTTATTCATGAACGACTAACCCATCAGGAATTGATAATGACCCTGGAAACTACCTTTACGGAACGTCTTAAACCAGAGCCACTGGAACCCCATGAATTAAAGTGTATCGAACTTTTAAAAGGCGTGGACTACGAACTGGCTCAGGAAAAGTTAAACCTGATCCTTGAGGAGGGTAAGGAAATCATGATACAAAGCGGGGTTTCCAGTATGCTTCGCTCCGGTGATATTGCCGTTGGGTTATATACAGCAAAGGGAGATCTAGTGACAACGGCCTGCGGCTCTTACCTTTATGCGGTTTGTGGACAGCCACAAATCAAATATATCCTTCATAAATGGAAAAACCAGCCGACCGTAGGCATCCGACCGGGAGATATCTTTTTTGCAAATGACGCGGTTTTCGGTGGTGTTCATAACGCGGATCAGTTTGTTTTTATGCCGATCTTTTACCAAGGCAGTTTAACCGCCTGGGCAACGGCCGCATGCCACCAGCCGGAAACAGGGGCGTGTGACCCTGGTGGAATGCCGATAAAGGCCCTGTCCCGGTATGATGAAGGGATGAAAATCAGCCCCATGAAAATTGGAGAAGGGTATCTTCTAAAAGACGATATTTTGGAAATGATGGCAAACATGGTATCCCGCACCCCTCAAATGCAGATTTTTGATGTTCGAGCGCGTATGATTGGTTGCGACAAGGTGCGTCTGAGAATAGAAGAGTTTGTGAAAGAAAAAGGCATCGATTTTTTGACCGGTGTATTTACCAAAATGATCAAGAGTTCTGCTGAAGAAGTCCGGCGGAGAATTAGCACGTGGATAGATGGGACTTTTCGAGCAGTTGTATTCACGGATAATATCGGCGTTGATGCGGGACTGGTGAGAAGTTTCTGTACGTTAACCAAAAAAAAAGACCAATTAATTCTGGATTTTTCAGGCACGTCTCCCGAAACTCCCGGACCTTATAATTCGTTTAAACATACCACCATTGCACATAATGCCATTTATCTGTACGGATTTCCATTTCATGACCTCCCCCTGTCTGCCGGAATATGGGAACCCATTGATACCATTGTGCCGTTGGGCAGCTGTCTGAATGCAAACCCGGAAGCGGCCGTAGGAAACTCTGTATTAATCTGTAGTCTTTCCATGTGCCTCATCCATATCGTTATGTCAAAGATACTGTTTGCTTCTAAAAAAAAAACAATTGCCACGTCTCCTTTTGGAAACAATGGAGATGCCTTTGTGATGTCTGGAACCAATCAAATGGGGATTCCTTTTAGTGATCTTCTGGCGTATCCATTAAACACAGAAGGGGGTGGCGCTCGGTATGATCGTGATGGTGTGGATGCCTGGGGATTTCCCTGGTGTCCCTGGGGCAAGGGACCTGATGTGGAAGAAGAAGAGGAAGACAAGCCCCATCTCCATCTGTTTCAAAAATTGCTTAAGGATTCCTGTGGACATGGGAAATTTCGGGGGGGGGCTGGAATTACCGTGGCATGGGTGGTTCAAAACGTCGCAAAAGTGGTTTACCAATCCAATATGAGGTCTTCCCGGGTTCAAGTGTTACAATCTTTTTTTGGTGGTTATCCCCCGTCGGTGCACCCTGCCATCCAGATTCGAAATTCTGATGTGATGAAGAAAATGAAGAATGGGTACCCCAATTTGCCTACGGATGTTTATGAACTGATAAAAAATAGAGAAATATCGGGAGATTATTATGTTGGCGCTAATCCTTTGGAATCTCAAACGTTTTCAGAGGGAGATATTCTAGTCGGTTGTTCTCATGGAGGCGTTGGTTTTGGTGATGTGTTGGAGCGAGATCCCGAGGCAGTTATGAAAGATCTTCGCCAGGAGATCATCTCCGAATGGGTGGCTCAAAATGTATATTTTGTTGTTTACGATCCCCAGACGTGGCAAATCGACGATGAGAATACCCGAAAAAGACGAGAATCGGCCCGCCGCCAGCGTATTGAAAAAGGAAAAACATATACCGCATTTATGAAAGAGTGGACGCGCCAAAAACCATCCCTGGAAATATTAAAATACTATGGCGACTGGCCTGGCGAGAGTTAACAGGCAAAACAGAGGACATATTAAAAAAAACGGATCTCCCATGACCAATAAAAATCAAAGCGGAAAAAGGCACCTCCTTTTGATCGAAGATGAAGCGTATTGCTATTTCTTTCTGACAGAAGTTCTGAAACAACAAAATCTGTTGATCACGGCGGTTAGAAACGACACAAGAGCTTATGAACGGGCCAGGGATGAAGAATTCGATGCCATCCTGATCAATCTTGACATTTTCAGCCAGAAAGAATTGCGGCCCATAGAACGTCTGCACAAGGAAAACAAAAAAACCCCTATCATTGTGATATCTGATCATCAGGAAGTAGACTTTGCCATAGAGGTCCTCCGCGCAGGCGGTTGCGATTATTTAATTAAACCCTTTAACAATATCGTGCGGGTGGAAAAAGCCATCAATTATGCATTTTCTCAAAAAGACACCCTGAAATATACAGAGCAGTTGGAGGCCGAAGTTGAACAACATGATGGCATGCTGGGGTCCAGCAAGAAGATGAGGGAATTGAAAAAAATCATTCAGCAAATTGCACCGCTGGACGTGACCATTCTTATTTCAGGAGAAAGTGGTTCTGGAAAAGAACTGATCGCAAAAGCGATTCATAAACAAGGCGGACATGATCCCGGATCTTTCTATGCCCTCAACTGTGGCGCTATACCCGATGGATTGGTCGAAAGCACCTTTTTCGGTCACGAAAAAGGTGCTTTTACCGGCGCCAGTCAAACACAAATCGGTTATATGGAAAAAGCCCAGGGCGGAACTCTTTTTCTGGATGAAGTCGGGGAATTGAGTCCCAAGGGTCAAGTAACGCTTTTACGGTTTTTACAGGAAAAGTCCTTTGTCCGTATAGGGGGAGTGAAACCCCTGACTTCCAATGCCCATATTCTGGCTGCCACAAACCGGAACCTGGATGAAGAAGTCCACCGGAAAAAATTTCGGGCCGATCTCTATTTTCGATTGAATGTCGTTCATATCAAAGCACCGGCCCTGTCGGAACGACCCGAAGATATCGCAAATCTGGCTGATTATTTTGCCAGACGGTTTTGTTTGAAGAACAACCTGCCCTTGCGAAAGTTGACACCCCAGGCAATTGAACTGTTAGAAAAATACGCCTGGCCGGGAAACGTGAGGGAACTGGAAAACCTGATGGAAAGATTAATGGCCACCCTACCGGGTGACCAGGACCATATTTCGGTTCAAAACCTCAGAAAAGCATCAAAGGGAATAAGGGGAACGGTTGAAGAGCCCCGCCCCTTTAACTCTGAAAAATTATTAAATCAAACATACAGGGAAGGGCTATTGGAGTTTGAAAAGATTTATTTTCAAAAACTTTTGGAACAATTTGATGGCAATATCACAAAAGCTGCAATACAGGCTGACATCCATGCCGCCACGTTCCATCGGAAACTGAAAAAAATAAAAGAATAACATCATATAGCCTTTCTTGTCTTTCTTTTTTCTATGTATAAAACAAATTTTCAGTCTCGTTTTCGCATAAATGCAACATCATAATGCATTGATATTATAGATATAAAAATATTTTTGCATTTTTGCTTCATTCTCTTGGCTATTTTTATCTTTCTTTTTCAGAATTTTGCTTACTTTTCTGTCATTCAACTTTTGTTACAAATAAATAGTTTATTTATTTCAGATAGTTGAAGTGTTATCCCTGTGAATTTTTCACACAAATCCCCTTCCGGCTCACAAGTTGCAATAGGGGTCTTTCAAAATGATTAATCACTAAGCAGTAATGAACCTAACGTTAGGGAATCTTTTATGAATTGCAGCGTCATTGGAAAAAGGGGGAGACGTTTATTTTTACGGCAGTGGCTGTTTTTTTTGAAACCATAAAAATTCTCCACTGATCGAATATGTTTTCATCAAATGTTTATTGAGATTTCAAATATTAATTATTGATTAAGGGGGGCGGTGTTATGATGAATAGATTAGAAGGGATGACGGCGGTAGTTACTGGCGGTGCCAGCGGTATAGGTCAAGCGTTTGCAGCGCGTCTGGCTGAAGATGGCGCAGACGTCGCTGTTGCGGACATTAAATCCTGTGAGCAAACAGAAGAAATGGTCAGGGCAGCCGGAAGAAAGTTCTTTGCCGGCGAGTGTGATATCACGGACCCACTGCAGGTCCAGGCCTTTGCTTCCAAGGTTGAGGAAACGATGGGCGGATGCAATATATTGATTAACAATGCCGGAATTTTCCCTCTTCAACCCTTTGATGAAATTTCTTTTGAAGACTGGAAAAATATCCTCGCTATAAATGTAGATTCACTGTTTCTATTCTCAAAGGCGTTTGTCCCGATGATGAAGAAAAACGGCAAAGGACGGATCATCAACATGTCATCCACCGTCTACTGGCTGAAGATAGAGGCCTATGTTCATTACATCACCACCAAAGCTGCCGTAATCGGTTTTACACGGGGTTTAGCCAATGAATTAGGGGCATCAGGGATTACCGTAAACGCCATAGCGCCCAGCCTGGTGCGAAATGCGACAACTGAAGCGTCACCTTTGGCTGAAATGTTTGATGCAATCCCTCAAATGCAGGCGATTCCGAGGTTACAGGTTCCCGCCGACCTTGTGGGGACCCTGTCATTTCTTGTTTCAGATGATGCTGAATTTATCACCGGTCAAACAATCGTTGTTGATGGGGGAATGATTAAATCATGAGCCATGAATTTGAGGGTTCCGATCATTTGAGGGAATGGAGGCTGCCTGGCAAAATAAGCCAGATAGTATCATTTATTAATACTTGTAGTTTTATAGGAGACAAATTTCATGGGTTATACAATCGATATTGATACCGGGGGAACATTCACTGATGGTTTGTTCACCGATGGGAAAGTGATAAAAAAGGTAAAAGTTGACAGTACACCGCACGACCTGACGGTTTCCTGGTATAAATGTATTGAAGAGGGTACAAAAGCATTTGGTTTTACCAAAGTGGAAGATTTCCTTGAACAGGTCGAGATCATTCGCTGGTCAAATACCTTTGCCTCCAATGTTGTTGCAGAACGAAAAGGACCCAAATTGGGAATGTTCGTTACCAATGGCCATCAAAAGGATCTATATACGCAGGAGTCAGACAATCCTGTTTTCGGCCACTTAATTGACGAAAATGATGTGGTGGGGATCGAATATCCCTTTACTAAAAAAGAATTGCTTTTCCAAGTGAAAGCGATGCTGGAAAAAGGGGTTCGACGAGTTTGTGTCAGCTTGAAAGACGGATTGAAGCACTCGAAACAGGAAGATGATTTCAAAGAAATTTTTGAAGGACAATACCCCGATCATTATCTAGGGAATGTCCCTCTCCTGTCAGCCAAAGAGTTATGCAAACATCCTGATGACATGACCCGGACCAATTATGCCCTGTTGAATGCCTATGTTCATGGCCCCATGGCAACGGCCATGTTTAAGGCGGAAGATATGTTACGGGAAAAAGAATACAAAAGACCCCTTTTGTTAGGGAAAATTGATGGCGGCGTTGCGAAAGTCCCAAAAACAAAACCCGTTGATACCATTGAATCCGGTCCGATTTTTGGGCTGCATGCCGGAAAATATTGGGCGGATGTGTATCAATTACCCAATGTCTTTGCTTTCGATGTGGGGGGAACAACCAGCAAATTTGGAACCATCGAAAACGGACGGCTGGGTGTTACAAATGCTCCCAATGTTTTCGGTATTCCATTGAAACAGCAAATGGCGGATTTAAGAAGTATCGCTTTAGGCGGCGGGACCATCGCAAAGGTTGTCAATGAAAAATTACGCCTGGGACCTGAAAGTATGGGCGCCTACCCTGGTCCTGCCTGTTACGATTTAGGCGGAACGGAACCGACGCTCACCGATGCCCTTCTGATAAAAGGAATTTTCGATATAGACTATTTTGCAGGGGGCACCAAGACAATCGATTTGATGCGAGCCCAAAAAATAATTGCAGAAAAAATTGCAGAACCCCTTGGTATTTCTCTGATTTTAGCTGCAGAAAGAATCGTGGACTTGGCAACGGACATGCTGGCTGACGTCATAAAAAGCCTGATCCAAACCACTGGAAAATCAGCCAATGACTTTTCATTGTTCGGATATGGCGGAAACGGAGCCATATTGAGTTGCGAAGTAGCCGAAAAAGTAGGAATGAAAACCGTTTACATGTTTGACCTGGGATCTGTGTTCAGCTGTGTCGGGTCTTCCGTGGCAGACATATCTCATACCTATGAATATGCACCCTACCTGTGGTCATCTGAAAAAGAAGCCATTATCAAACAACTGACGTCAATGGGAGCGGAATCCGCCCGGGATATGACCGGTGAAGGCTTTCCCGTCGAAAAGGTCGATGCCGTACTGGATTTAACGGTGCGAAGATCTGACAATGATCAGGAAAAAGAAACCATTCAACTGCAATCCTCATGTAATTTATCTGAGTTTTCCGCTGACCCTCTGCTGACGGCTTGTCTGGCGAAAGGGCCAGACAGCTGCTTTCTTGAATTATTGAAACTGCAGGTGATGACCCCGGCTTTAAAAGTACAGCTGAAATCAAAACCGCATCAGGGGAAAGATTCCAGCTCGGCTTTAAAAAGCGAGCGCAAGGTATACAGCAAGGATATAAATGAAGTGTCAAAAATCTATCAATGGGAAGATTTAACCGTCGGCAATCTTATCAAAGGCCGTGCGATCATCGAAGGAACCGACACAACTTATTTTGTACCGGAAAACTGGCACCTTCAGGTGGATGGATACAATAACGCTGTCATTAAACGTCAAATGGATGCTTAACGCTAAAATCATTGGGAGGTAAAATGGAAACGAATAAACGTGTTGCCATAACAGAATATCTGGATCTCGATATCGAGAGCGATCAATGGATTTGCAGTTCTTGTGGGAAGGAACTGATCTCGTCCGAGGAAAATTACAAGAAAGGATGCCTGGTATACGGCAAAGATCCAAGAGAGGTCCATAATCCACTCATCAAAGGAGAGTTTAACTTTGCTCCCGATCCTGAATGGGTCCGCATTATTGAATTTTATTGTCCAGAGTGTGGGGTTCAGATTGAAACCGAATACCTTCCTCTGGGACATCCCATCACGCATGATATCAAATTGGATATTGCCAGCCTTAAGGATAAACTTGATCAAGGTGAGTTCGTTATTATTAACAAAAAGTTGGAGATAAGATAATGAATACAATCGATATTGATGTTGGTGGAACCTTTACAGATCTTGTTTTGAATTTTGAAGGGAAAACCATCCATAAGAAATCTCCCACAACCCCTTACGATCTTTCTGTTTGTTTTCTCGGGGTGATTGAAGAGGGGGCAAAAGAAGTTGATTTGGAACTGGAAGAAATTTTTCCCAAAATCGAACTCCTGCGCTACTCGACAACGGTGGCCATGAATCGCTTGCTCGAGCAGAAAGGCCCCCGCCTTGGATTAATTACGACCGAAGGCCATGAAGATGCTACCCTGATCGGGAAAGGCGCCCAATGGGTTGACGGCACAAGGGTAACAGAGAGAAGAAGATTGTCGGTTCAACAGAAACCTGAACCGTTGATCCCGAGAGAAAATATCGTGGGCGTCCCGGAGCGTATCGATTCGTTTGGCAACATCCTTCGTCCCCTGGATGAAGATGTGGTTCGAAAGCAAGTGCATTACCTGGTTGACCAGGGCGTTAGAGGATTCGTTGTCTCTCTGCTCTGGTCATCCGTGAACAATACACATGAGCAGGCAATAAAAAGAATCATTCGAGAAGAGTATAAAGAATACTGTCTGGGATATCTACCGGTGGTATTGGGTAGTGAAGTCGTTGGCCGTTCCGGTGAATACCAGCGGACGATGACAGCCATTCTTGACGCATACCTGTTCAGATCCATGCAGATCGAATTATCGGCGATGTGGGATAAGATCCGTGATTACGGGTATTCAGGGCCATTCTTAATGGTTCATAATTCAGGCGGTATGGCGGAAGTATTTAAAACTGATGCGGTTCGGACCTACAGCGCAGGACCGGTGGCAGGGTTGATTGGGGCTCACAAGATGGCAGGTCAGTTGGGATACAAAAACGTGGTGACCAGCGATGTCGGCGGAACCAGTTTTGATATTGGGCTGGTCGTACAGGAGGGGGTTCGCAATTATGATTTCCGTCCCATTTTACATCGATGGATGATAGGGGCTTCAATGATTCAGACCATGTCCATCGGTGCTGGTGGCGGTTCCATTGCTCATATTAATGAGCTGATCGGGAACCTGCAGGTGGGCCCGAAAAGTGCCGGTTCATATCCGGGACCGGTCTGTTATGACCAGGGCAATGAGGAACCGACGGTAACAGATGCCAATCTGGTTCTGGGATATCTCAATCCCGATTACTTTTTCGGGGGGGAAATGGTGCTGAATGAAGAAAGTGCCTATGATTCCATTAAAACAAAAGTTGCCGATCCATTAGGTGTTCCCGTGCACACAGCCGCGTATATGATTCGTCAGATTGCTGATAAAAGTATGGGATCAGCCATCCGTAAAGAAATTCATTTACGGGGATATGATCCAAAGGAATTTGTCCTTTTTGCCATCGGCGGGGGAGGCCCTGTTCACGTAACCGGCTATATGGAAGATATTCCTAAAGCATTGGTTTTTCAATCTTCCCCTGTTTTTTCCGCACTGGGGTCTTCATTAATGGATATCAAGCAGGTGTACGAACGCTCCAAAAGATACGTATTAATGGAACCTGGAAATAAAAAATTTAATACCAGTTACCAGGAATTCAATGAAATTGTCAAAGAATTGCAGGAAAGAGCCCAAAAAGAGATGGTGACAACAGGGATGGGAGAAGCTGTTTATACACTGGAACTGGATATGCTCTATGGCGGTCAGGTTCACCGGAAAAGAACGTCTGCTCCGCTTTTATATATTCAAACCGAAGAAGATATACGAGCAATTTATAATGCATTTGAGCGTGAATTCAGTGAAACCTTCAGCCCATTGTGTGTCCATCCTGAAGGTGGGGTGTATGTGGAAAGTTTTATCATCACTGCAACCATCCCGGCAATTCAAAAACCAATTCTATCCTATCCGGTTGATGGGATTGACGCCTCATCCGCGTATAAAGCAACCCGTAAATGCTATTGGGGGCAAGAGGACTACGAAGATACGGCAATCTATGATTACAAAGCAATGCAACCCGGCAATAAGGTTTTCGGACCCTCCATCCTGGAATCAGAATACATTACCCTGGTAATCCCTCCTGAATTTTCTTGTGAAATTGATGAGCATCTGTTTGCCCACATTGAACGGGCGACCGCATGATACAAAACTCAGGAAAAGTTTATAGGCGACCGGCATGGGAATCAGTTGTCCTGCAATAGACAGCGACACCGGGACGGGTGGCTCTTGTATTTATCTTCAATAAAATAGACAGCAAAAGGGGAAAAATATGGCGATACTATCACCAGACGAAAAATTGGCAATGATCAAGGTAACTCCACCGGATGAAAGGGAATTAAGATCGGTTGAGTCCCTTCAATTAGGAGATTATGAGATTGGTTTTGAACGGACAAACAATATTCTTGAAGAAGCCATGGAGGTATTTGTTCGGTCTTCACGAAGTTCCATGGGTGTAGCGGGTGATTCAATGGTCGCCCTTTGCAATGCCAAAGGGGATCTTGTGAATGCTGCGTGCGGAACCTTTCTGCATGCAATTATTCAACCCATTATCATAAAATACATTCTACAAAACTATAGCGAGAATCCCGGTATAAAAGAAGGAGACATCTGGTTGGTTAATGATGCGCTTTATGGCGGGATTCATAACCCGGATGTGGCCATGCTCATGCCGGTTTTTTACAAGGGAGAGTTAATCGCATGGACTATCGCCTGTTCCCACACCACGGAAACCGGTGCCAGTGAGCCGGGTGGGATGCCCATTAATGCAACCAGCCGGTTTTTAGAGGGAGGTAATTTCCCCCCCATAAAAGTAGGGGAAAACTATGTCCTCCGGGAGGATTTGCTTGAAATGTTTGCTGCCTTTGGCATGAGAGCACCACAAATGGTTGTTGTGGATACGAAAGCCCGGGCAACAGCCGCACATAGAGCAGTTACCCGGATTGTCGAGCTGGCAGACGAAAAAGGGGTGGCGTATATCATCGGCTTACTGCGGAAAATGCTGATCATGGCTGAGGAAGGTGCTCGAAAAAAAATACAAAGCTGGCCTGATGGTTCTTATACCTCTGTAAACTTCTCTGACGGTGTAGGGTTAGAGGTGGGACTGACACGCTCAAGCCATATGGTCTTAAATAAAAAGGGAGATCGGTTAATGATGGATTTTACCGGTACCTCTCCGGAAAACCCCTATTCCTATAATGCACACGTGCAAGCCATTGTGGGACATATCTCCAATTTCATGTATGGATACGTTTTTCATGATCTACCCATCAGCAGCGCGACCTTTCAAACCATTGACTTCTATTTTCCCGAGGGTTCGGTTCTTAATCCTGATGTAAAAGCTGCTACCAGCTGCTCGGTTATGATTGCAACCGGTGTGATGAGTGCCATGCATAATTGTTTTGGAAAAATGATGTTCTCAACCAAGCATTGGCAGGATGTCGTCGCGTCCCAGGGGAATGCCGGCAACGGGCAGATTCTTGCGGGATTATCACAGTGGAATATGCCCTTTGCCGATCTTTTGGCCTATTCTTTAAACACGGAAGGCCAGGGAGGCAGACCGGAGTTAGATGGTGAAAATGCTTTTGGTTTTCCATGGTGTCAGTATGGCCGAGCGCCGGATATTGAGGAAATGGAAAATGACCTGCCCATGTTGATCCCACTGTCTAATCACTGGAAAGATTCTTGTGGGCATGGTAAATACAGAGGCGGTTCCGGAACGGTTCAGATATGGGTTGCCCATCATGCACCGATGATTTTCTTTATGTCGATCGCAGACAATAGCAAGATACAAACACCCCAACCCCTGTTTGGTGGGTATGCCCCCAGTACTGTGCCGGGAATCAGTGTGAAAAACGCGAATATTATGGAATTGATGAAGGATAAAGACTCCCAGTTAACCCTTGATCTCGTTGAGATTCTGGAGGAAAAAAGTATCAGCGGGGACTGGACAAACGAGTTTTTTGGCCGATCCATACGTCCTTTTAACGAGGGCGATATCATTACGTTCGCTTTTTCCGCCGGTGGCGCTGGATATGGAGATCCGCTGGATCGAGATCCAGAACTGGTGATAAAAGATCTTCGCAGCCAGATAATTTCGGATTGGTCTGCTGACAAGGTTTACCATGTCGTATATAATCAGGAAAGCTTGAAGCTCGACAAAGAAAAAACCGAACAGGCGAGAGCAAAAGAGAGACAAAATAGAATTGGCCGAGGTAAATCTTTTGACGTTTTCTGTGAAGACTGGTCAAAGGAGCAGATTGATGAAAAGAACCTGAGATTTTATGGCACATGGCCGGACGCCCAGGTAATTGAACCGATAATGAGAGCTTAGCAAGGAGATAAAAATGAGCGGATCATTAAAGAAAAAAAAGAATCTATTTATTCCCTTGGTTTTTTCTTTCGGAGCCAAGATAGAGAATATGCCGGTAGAAGCGTTTTTGAGGGATCCGACAAAAATTACAAATTCCCTCAGGGCAATTCAAGGCCATTTTCAAACTGATGGGATTCTCAGTTATGGTTATCGGCAGGCACTATCTGAAGCTCTGGGGATCCGCTCAAATAATATCAATACGGCATTGACCGATTTGTCGGAAAAAAGTCTGGGGCAAATAAAAGAAAGAGTTCAGGATTTAACCCGGCATGAAATCATTCAAACTGCTGTTGAAGTCGCAAAAAGGCTCAGAGTTCTGTTGCCTGAAACGCTTCTGAAAGTAGCGGTAATGGGACCATGGACACTGGCCAATCGGTTGACAAATCTATCGGTTGAAGCGCTTATCAATCACCCCCAGGTGATGAGCCTGACATCCAAAGCCGTGCTCAATTTTGTAAAAGCCATGGGAGAAACCGGTATTGATCTCTTAATCATTCATGAAATGCAGGTTCCTGCCATGAATGGAAATGACCAGGCAAAAAAATTGTTGAAGCGGTTTTATTCTCCTTCTTACAACACAGCAAAATTTTATGATGTAGACACGTATATGATGATCAGAGAATTGTCTTTTCCAGAGGCGACTATATTAAATAAAGCCGTCAATGGTTTAATTCTGCCGTCTGAAATGGGGATTGAAGCATTAGCAAGTTTTAAGAAAATATCCGTTGCCATACCTGTGTCACTATTGGAAAAGGAACCCGATGAGATAGAGGCCTACTTAATAAAAACAGGTATTCAAGAAGCCGCAAAAGAATCACGGCTTCAATTGCTGACCACTTCTTCTCAAATTCCAGGAACGATCAACAAGGAATTTATGATTCGAGGAATCCAGACGATTCGGGAAACGATACTATAGTAATCATATCTCGATCGAGATGGCTCAGCCATCTATTCATTATCATTTGATTGTAACCGCATAAAATAGAAACAACACGTTTTGATTGATATAAAATTGTAGAGATCGGCCCCTGCTGCCCTTTAAATATTAAGAAAGAGGAGAATGCAGGGGCCGATTTCTCATTTTTCGAACCTTTTAGCGACCTGGGACAAAAAAACAAGATAAAAACCATTTGACAAAATAATGACTTTAAATATAGTATTTTAAATATAAGACTGAGCGCTCGATCAGTTTCCTGGTTTGTCGGGCGATTTTTTCGGCTAAAAAACCATTTGCACAAAAAAAACAACTCATAATATAAAGGAGGCAAAGGGTGGATTTTGACCTTACCAAAGAGCAGGAAATGATCCGTAAGGAAGTCAGAAAGTTTGCCCGGAAAGAAATCGCTCCCATTGCAGGAGAGCTGGACGAAAAAGAGGAATTTTCCGAAGCCCTCACGCGTAAAATGGGAGAAATAGGTCTTTTCGGCATGTTTGTGTCAGAAAAGTATGACGGCCAGGCAATGGACTATATCTCCTACATTATCGGTGTTGAAGAAATCGCCAGAATTGACGGCTCCCAGGCCGCCACCATTGCCGCCGGCAATTCTTTGGGCATCGGACCCATCTACTATTTTGGCACCGAAGAACAAAAACAAAAATATCTGCCCAAACTGTGCGCCGGGGAAGGCCTGTGGGGATTTGGCCTTACAGAACCCACGGCCGGCTCCGATGCCGGCGGCAGCAAAACAACCGCTGTCCTGGATGGAAATGAATGGGTGATCAACGGATCGAAAATATTCATCACCAATGCGGCCTGCGATATGACCCTGGGTGTCACCGTCCAGGCCATCACCGGCACCCGGGACAATGGCAAGCCCGAGTATTCCTGTATCCTTGTTGAAGCAGGAACACCGGGATTTAAAGCGGTTCCCATGCACAAAAAACTGATGTGGCGGGCGTCCAACACAGCGGAACTCTATTTTGATGATGTCAGGGTTCCCCGGGAAAATATCCTGGGGAAAAAAGGTGACGGCTTTCATCAGATGCTGGCCACCCTGGACGGGGGAAGGCTCTCCATCGGGGCCATGGGACTCGGCGGTGCCCAGGGTGCCTATGACCTTGGGTTGAAATATGCCAAAGAAAGAAAACAGTTTGGACAACCCATTTCCAAATTCCAGGCCATTGCCTTTAAACTGGCCGATTGTGCCATGGAAATTGAGTGCGCCAGAAATCTTCTTTACAAGGCCTGCTGGCTGAAAAGCAATCAGCGGCCCTTTGAAAAAGAGGCAGCCATGGGCAAGCTCTATTGTTCCGAAGTCATGTCCCGGGTGGTGGACCATGCCGTTCAGATTCATGGGGGATATGGTCTGATGAAAGAATACAATGTGGAACGGTTTTACCGGGACCAGAAACTTCTGGAAATCGGGGAAGGCACCTCGGAAGTGCAGCGCATTGTCATTTCACGTCATATTGGCTGTTAAAAGCCGGTTTAAACCGGTTTAATCTTGGAGAAAACATTATGAGTAAGAACGACCATCTATTGGTAGAAGAAAAAAACCAGGCCGTTATCCTGACCCTGAACCAACCCGAAAAAATGAATTGTTTTGATTTTGATCTTTTACACACGTTTCAGGATCAGGTGGATGCCCTGAGTTATCGAAAGGATGTCCGGGCCGTCATCATTACCGGTGCCGGAAAAAAAGCCTTCTGTGTCGGTGCGGACCTCAAAGAAAGGGCAACCCTGTCCCCGGACGGGGTCAAAAAATTTGTTCTCACCATCCGGAATCTTCTGACGGCCATCCAGAATCTGCCCATGCCGGTGATTTGTGCTGTGAACGGACTTGCCCTGGGGGGCGGTACCGAATTCATGTGTGCATCTGATATGCGCATCGCCTCGGAAAATGCCAGCATGGCATTGACGGAAACCCGTCTGGCTGTTATCCCGGGTGCCGGCGGCACCCAGCGGCTGCCCCGGCTCATTGGTGTTGCAAAAGCCAAGGAAATGATCTTTACCGGCCGCCGGGTGGATGCAAAAGAGGCCCTGGACATTGGTCTTGTGAATACGGTCACAACCCTGGATACCCTGATGGACGAGTGCATGCGACTGGTGGACATGATCTGTGAAACCGGTCCCATCGCCGTTGAAATGGCCAAATACGCCATTGACAAAGGCATTGAAACCGATCTGGCCACAGGACTTGCCATAGAATCCAATGCCTACCGGGTCACCATCCCCACAGAAGACAGAATTGAAGGTTTTACGGCGTTTAATGAAAAGAGAAAACCGGTTTACAAAGGGAGATAACAATACCCATGACGGAGAACAGAACTTTCTGGAAAGCTGAAGAACAAAAACTTGAAGACCGACGGCAGGAAGCCATCTGTACCGGTGGTCAAACGGCCTTAGACACCCTTGCAAAAAGGGATAAACGCCCGGTCAGACAATTGATTGCAGACCTGATAGATCCTGACACGCCCTTTTTTGAACTCTCGGTCCTGGCAGGATTTGGTATGGGCTATCCAGGGGTTGAAGATGTTCCGTGTGCCGGAATCGTCACCGGCATTGGGAAAATCCATGGCAACTGGACCATGATCATGGCCAATGACAGCCGGGTAAAGGCGGGTTCTTATTTTCCCATCACCCTGAAAAAACACATGAGGGCCCAGGCCATTGCCGAAAAAAACGGCCTTAATTGTGTCTATATTGCGGATTCCGGGGGGGTGTTTCTTCCCCTGCAGGCCGATGTCTTCCCGGATGACCAGCATTTCGGATCCATCTTTTACAACATGGCTCGGATGTCTGCCAGGGGCCTTCGCCAAATCACCATCAGTACCGGCGGCAATACTGCCGGCGGGGCCTATATTGTCTTCATGGCCTGTGAATCCATCATGATTGACCGCCAGTCCTTTTCATTCCTTGGCGGCCCCCCCCTGGTGAAAATGGCCACAGGAGAAGAGATTTCTGCTGAAAATTTAGGCGGTGCCAAGGTACATACCCAGATTTCCGGGGGTGCGGATCACCTGTGTGCGGACCAGGCCCAGGCCATTGGCAGAGCCCGGGCGCTTTTGTCGTTGACCCGGCCCCAGAAACGCCATCTGCACACCTATGAATCCAAGGCCCCTCTGGTTCCCCCGGGAACCCTATACGACGTTCTGCCGATATCACCGTATACCGGCATTAACGGGAAAAAAATTCTTGAAGCCATTGCTGATGAATCTGAATTTATTGAGCACAAGAAAGATTTTGCGCCGGGCAGGGGATCCAACATCCTGGTGGGAAGAATCAGGATCAAGGGACTTCCCATCGGAGTTGTCTGCTCCAATGCTGCCGGGATTATCTTTCACGAGTCCGCTAAAAAAGTAACGGAATGGGTGGTCAGATGCTCCCATGAAAAAATTCCCCTGCTGTTCATCCAGAGCTCTCCAGGGTATATGATTGGGTCTGATTCAGAGCATGCCGGCATCGGCAAATACGGTGCTGACATGGTACGGGCGGTTTCCTGTGCCCAGGTTCCCAGGGTCCAGCTGGTGATCGGACCGGATAACGGGGCCGCCAACTATGGGATGTGCGGCAGGGGGTACCGGCCCAACTTCTTATTTTCCACCATGAGGGCCAAAACCGGTGTGATGAGCGGGAAAAGTGCCGGCGGTGTCCTGTTGAGCATTGAACAGGCCAAACAAAGCGCTTTGGGCACCCCCATGACCCCTGATGAGGTAGAAAACTTCCAGCAGAAAATGATCGACAAGTATGACGGAGAAGCCCATCCCTTTTTCTGTGCCTCCCGGATTTTAAATGACCGGCTGCTTAAATTTTCTGAAATCAGAGACTGGCTGGCCATGGCCTTTGAAGTCAGCCTTATCAATCCCATTGGCGAAGCCAGTTTTGGAAATTTTAGATTTTAACTTTATAAAGGAGAACCACTATGACAGAATATGACTACTGGAAAATTTTTCCCCGCATGCCCAGGGCAGTAACCATTGGTGATATCACCGTCCGGGATGGATTTCAGCACCTTGAAAAATTCATTTCCACTCCGGCTAAAATCACCTATTTGGAAGAATTGATTTTTGCAGGTTGCCGCAACATTGAAGTCACTAATCTGGGCAATCCCAGAAGTATGCCCCAGTTCAGTGATGCTGAAGAACTTTTAGCCCACCTGAAAAGCGATCAGTTTGCCAGCCGGGCGGCCAGGAAAGGAATCAATATGGCGGATGTGGTATTGACCGCCATTACCATCCGGGAGCCTGCCGTTGACCGGGCGATTGAACTCAAAAAAAGAGGGGTGGGACCGGACCGGGTCCTGATGATGGTCTCCACCGAAGAACAGCACCATTTTGCCAATTCCGGCACCACGCTTCCCAATTACTGGCAGGAAGCGGAACGATGCATACAAAAATGTTCCGATGCCGGCATTAAAATGTGCGGTACGGTGAGTACCATCTGGGGAAGCCCCATTGGCGGAGCCACCCAATTAAAAGATGCCGTGGAATTCACTAAATACTGGCTTTCCATCGGCGCCAGTGACATTGAGCATGCCGATCATGACGGATCAGCATCTGCTGCCGATGTCTATCGATATTTTTCCATGATCCTTGATGAAATCCCGGATACACGCCTTCACATTGCCCATTTCCACGAAACGAAAAGAGTGGCCTCGGCATCGGTTCTTGCCGCTCTCCAGGCAGGGATCTGCCATTTTGAAGCCACCCTTGGCGGTCTTGGGGGGCAGCCGGCCAATTTCCTGGATGACAGGCCCATCAAAGGCACGGGCGATTACTATTATGATGATGAAAGATATGTGGGACTGGTGTGTTTGGAAGATACACTTGTACAAATTGATGAAATGGGTATAAAACATGGATACGATGTTGACAGGATCCTGTGGCTGGGAAAACAGCTGGAGCGAACGGTTGGCAGTCGATTGCGAAGTGAGGCGGTTATCAACGGCAGGACCCTTAAGGAAGGCCATATGCAGTATGCCAGACCCGGACTTGCAAAACTCAAGGAAAACCTGGGGGAAAAACCAGATCAAAGTTTTCCCGGACAATGATGACAAGGAGACGCTATGGAAAAAAAGGACACCATCCCTCATATCAATGTAGATTATTTTGAAAATCTCACCGGCAGCATTCAAAATGGTGAAAAAGGTGATGTGGATGAAGTGGGTTACCGCATCAAACAACTCAGGGAAGAACGGGGGATTTCCATTGAAGATCTGTCCCATTTGACAGGATTCGAGGTATCCCGGCTCAAAGATATTGAAAAAGGCCGGGAAAAACCCCAGCTTGGAACGGTGATGAAACTGTCCAAGGCCCTGGATGCGGCCGTGGGCCGCCTGGTATCCGGCATTGGCACCAAGCTGTATTCCATTACCAGAAAAAATGAAAGAAAACCGATTTCCCGTTCCACTTCAAAAACCGGCAAAAAGAAAGTCTATTCTTATATGAGCCTGGCCCCTGAAGTCCAGGGCCGTCATATGGAAGCATTGATCGTCCAATTGGAAAAAAGCCAGGACAAAGAAATCTCCGTCCATAACGGTGAAGAGTTTGTGTTTGTGCTTGACGGCATTGTCAACCTGACCATTGGAAAAGACACCTATGATCTTGAACCTGGTGACAGTGCCTACTACCTGTCCACCACATCCCATTTCATAACCGCAAAAACCGAGAAAGCCACCATGCTTGCAGTTCTGTATGAATAAACCCTCTCCCCCCTTTTCCGTTCCAATGAAACGCAAACGGGGGGAGACAAATAAAAACACGCAACCCAAAGACCAAAAATATATGATGGAATCCAACGTTAAAGACTACTATAATTCAGACAATCTCAGACAGAATATTGAAACCGCATTCATCAAAGCCGGCAAACCCCCTGTTAACCTTGAATTGAGAGACCTTTCCCCCATTGATCAACTCCATACCGGCGGTGCCCGGGCCAGTCTGGACTTATTTAAAAAAATTCACCTGTCTTCCGATGCAGTGGTTCTTGATGCGGGTTGCGGGATTGGCGGTTCCGCCCGATTGCTTGCCCAGCAAGTTAACTGCAGGGTCATGGGCGTGGATCTGGCAGAGCGGTTTATCGAGGCGGCAACCTTTTTGACCCGGTGTACCCGGCTGGACCACATGGTTACGTTCCAACAGGGGTCAATTCTTGATCTGCCCTTTGAAGACCATACGTTTGATGCTGTTTTATGCCAGCATATCCTCATGAATATTGAAGATAAATCAAAGGCGGTTAAAGAATTTTTCAGGGTCCTGAAACCCGAAGGAAAGCTGTTGTTACATGAAATTACCAGGGGGGACCATGATCGTCTCCTTTTTCCCGTTCCCTGGGCCGGTAAAGCTGACATATCCTTTCTTGAAACCTGGGAGAGCCTGTCCGCACTTTTTGAACGACAAGGCTTTGATATCCGATTTTCTTCCAATGAAACCCGCGCCGCATGGGGGTGGTGGGAAAAGGTCAAAGCAGTATCTCAAAAAAAAGGCCCCCAACCCAATTTTATCGGCCCGGGTCTGATCTTTGGCAAAAATGCCAGCTCTTTCGGTAATAACATGCATACAAATTTTAAAAAAAATGCCATCTGTCTCATGGAAGCGGTGTTAGAAAAAAGCTGAAAAATGATCTTTAAATAAGGTTCCCGTCATCTGATCGATCAGATCCCTGACCTGCTCTCCTGCCCTTTCAATGGCCGTGTAGATGGCGGTGTCTGAGATGGAATGAATTGCCAGATCTTTCAGATGATGTTTGAAAAGCTGATCAATGGGGGCCTGGGACTTATCAAGGTATTTTTCTTCATCCTCTTTCAATCTTTCCGCCATTTTTGCCACCAATGCATCCATCTTTTGTTCGGTATCCTTCAGGGGGCTTACAGTTTCAGCAAGGGTTTCGGATGTCATCTGATAGGATGTCTGATAGGTCATATCTGCCGCATACATGGAAACGGTGTCATAGCCTCCCATGGAAAGGGCTTTGTCAAGGGCGCCATCCATATCACCCCGGACCATTTCCGAAATAATGGCATCCATATCTCGCACAATCGCGTCTATGTCCTCAAGCTCCTGTTCACTCAACTCACCGACCACGGAAAACGCAAAACGGCTCCCTGATGTCAAGGTGATGTCTCTTTGATGTTGAATGACGCTCCCCCTTCTTGAATCGGTTTGAAGGGTACCGTTGCGGTTGTAAATGAAGGCATCAACCCCGGAATAGGAATGGGATGCCAATGTGACAAGATCACCTTCTTTGGTTTTTATGGTCAATCCGGCATCCAGGCGTTCCTGGGAACGGAAGGATTGTTTGTTTGCATCCATTGAAAATTGAGTGTCGGATACAACATTTTGCCGGGGTGATGCGCCTGACGATAAAGACGGATACGGTATACTGCTCATTTTATGTCTCCTTAACCCCTGGGGATATGGTCATCTTCCATGTAAAAGACTATCGGCAGATCTGCCATAAAAATTGATTCAGGCGGCCATCTTTTTTAACAAATTTGGTTTATTCACCCCTCATTTACTGATATAGATCTGAAATGGATACGTTTGGATTTACAAAAAAAAAGTTTCTGTCGCTTTCCCGGGAAAACCAGCATAAGCATATCATCCGTTGGTTATCTGAATTTTATCAACAGCTAACCACCAATCGTGTCCAAAAAACCGCTTTAACCCTGTTTACACATCAATACACCGAAATCCTGATCTGGACGGGACGGATGCCCTTCGTTGCGCCGGACACCCATGGGACCCGGTTGTGGATGGAATGTATTTCAGACAGAATCCACTACCACCGATCTGCTCTGGGCCACCCTGTCCGGGACTATGACTTGCTTGAAACGGTTCAGACAAACGATGGTTCAAGGCATCCGGATCAACCCGATCTTGATTGCCATATCGCCCTGGACGGGTTAAGAAGCCTTTTTAATGTAGGGTCCATTTTCAGGACCTGTGAAGCGGCCGGATTTAGCTCCGTTATCCTGGGCAACACCCCGGGAAAAGAACATCCAGGGGTCCAAAAAACCGCCATGGGAGCCCATAAATGGGTTAAACAGGAAAAGGTAACCGATCTTGCCCAAACCCTGCTTGAAAAAAAAGACAACGGGTTTCACATCATTGGCATTGAGACCATTAAAGAAGCCCGCCCTTTTTTCGAAGGATCATGGCAAAAGAAAACCATTGTTGTTTTCGGGAATGAAGAATATGGGATCTCATCCCATGTCATGGAAACCTGTGACGATTTTGTTTATATCCCGATGTTTGGCAAAAAAAATTCCATCAATGTTGCCAACGCCGTCTCTGTTATCTGTTTTCAGGTGGCCAGCAAATTGTGCGGCAAGTGAGCACATTCCCAGACAATATGGCGTTACACACCCGGGTTCTATCATACATAAAAAACCAAAGGACACCTTGCATATGAACGGTTATAAAATTATTATTTTTTTCGCAACCCTCTCTTTTTTTTGTTTTGACGCCACTGGATTTGCATTTACATCCGGCACTCAGCACATCCTGTCCGGTAAAACCATGGGGACATTTTACACCATCAAATTTATCTCCCGCAACAAAGAATCTCTGTCGTTATGGAAGCGCAAGGTGGACATCCGCCTGAAAGAAATCAACAAGCGACTGTCCATGTATGATCCAAAAAGTGACCTGTCTGTTTTTAACCATCATGAGATTGAAAAACCGATCCACATTTCCGCTGATTTTTCTGCCATCCTGTCAACGGCAAAAAAATTATACCAACTGACAGACGGTTCCTGGGACGGGACGGTGAAACCCCTGGTCGATCTGTGGGGATTTGGAACAAAAAAAGCCACAGACCGTGTTCCCGAACTTGACACCATAACCCTGGCCCTGTCAAAAACCGGATTTCACTTTATCGACATCCATGGACCCCATACCCTTCTGAAACGTCAAGCGGTTACCCTGGACCTGGGTTCCATTGCCAAAGGATATGGGGTAGACACCATTGCCGCCCTTTTTACCGCTGGGGGCATCCATGATGTTCTCGTGGAAATAGGCGGAGAGCTCTATGCTTCTGGCAAAAATAAAAAAGGCGACCCATGGTCGATTGGCATCAGCAGGCCCGACAAACGGTATGCAAACCAAACCGTATACAAAATTATCCGTCTGAGTAACCAGGCCATTGCCACCAGTGGAAATTACAGAAATTTTTTTGAAATAAACGGTAAAACCTTCTCCCATATTATTGATCCAAAAACAGGATTCCCGGTGGACAATCACGTTGTTTCCGCTTCGGTCATCTCCAAAGACTGCACGTTTGCTGACGGCCTTGCCACAGCCCTGATGGTCATGGATGTGCACAAGGGCATCCAGCTGGTTAACCGTCTTGAGAACACCGAATGCCTGATCATCCAGGACAAAGATCAAACCCTTGTCACCCACACGTCTGACAATTTTGACGGGTTTATTGTCAAATAAGTCCTTGGGACTTACCGGTGATATTTCGACCCCTGAAACGTGTTTCTTCGTTCAAGGGTATGCTGGATCATATTAAAGGTTTCCCGGTATCGACCGGCCCACAAAGGGGCCCTTAATTCATCTGCGTGGGGATCGCCTGTGATGCGCTGGATAATCATGTGATCCGGCAGCAATTCCAGAAAATCGCACACCATCTCCACGTATTCTGTCTGTTCCATTGGGATATAGTCACCGTTTTTCCACAATTTGTCCAGAAGGGTCCCTTTGATAACATACAGCAGATGAATTTTCACGCCGTTAATGCCGCTGTCCGCCAATATTTTTGCTGTTTCCAGCATCATTTTTTTATCTTCTCCCGGAAGCCCCAGGATAACATGGGTGCAGATATTGATTCCCCTGCCCCGGGTTAATTGAACCGCTGTGGAAAAGTCTTTAAAGGTATGTCCCCTGTTGATGAATCGCAGGGTGTCATCATGCGCGGATTGAAGACCGTACTCAAGCCAGACCAGGTACTCTTTTGTGTAAGATTCTATCAACGCCAGCTTTTCCATATCGATGCAGTCGGGTCGCGTTCCAATGGCCATGCCCACCATGCCCTCACAGGCCAGGGCCTGATCATACAATTGTTTCATGTGCGCACAGGTGGCGTAGGTGTTTGAATAGGATTGAAAATACGCCATAAATTTTTTGGCCTTATATTTTTTCATCATGGCGATTTTACCGGTCTGGATCTGCTCCTTTATGGAAACCCCCCGGGCAAACAGACCGGAACCAGACCCCTTGGTATTGCAATAAATACACCCTTTCCGGGAAATTGAACCATCCCGGTTGGGGCAGGACAGCCCCGCATCAATGGTGATTTTCTGTACCCGTTGACCAAACAATTCTCTCAAATAAGTATTATAATCCGAATACCGCTTTTTTTTCTCCATTCAACACCCATCCCCTGTTCATCCGTTTTCCCACAGTCTCTTTTAATTCTTTATATGAAATTAGTGGGATATGAGTTCTGAGTAATGAGAACCAACTTGTTAATGCTGCTTCCCTCAATACCCAATACTCATAACTCATTTCTTTCATCCTTTGTTGTGCCCGTCAGGGCATGGCAGTTATTGTGGTATTTGTCCTCAAATCCCGTCATGAAAATTTTTAGAGACCGCAACAATTTCCCGGGCCAGGATTTCAGCAGCATCTATCATATCAAAGGGAAGATGGCAACCAAGCATACTGAGCTCTGTGCAGGCGATGAGAATAGGCTCCCCCCCGGCCGAATGAAGGTGTCCACAAATTTCCACATATTGGTTCACCACTTCCCCGGACGTGTTACCCGTTTTAATGTCCCTGATGATGTTAAGCAGTCTCTCCTGGAATTTCCGGGCAGGGTAGACGACGGCGATGCCATTGTCATGGAATCGGTTTTCGTACAGCCCGGTCATCAGGACTGCTGTTGAAGCCAGTACACCGATTTTACGGCAGTCGGGTTTATGCGTTTTTACATGGGTAACAACAAGATCAATGAGGTTCATCACCGGTATGTTGACGGCACTGGAAACGGCGTCATAATAACTATGGGCCGTATTACAGGGAATCGCGAGAAAATCCGCCCCCCAGGATTCAAGACGGCGGGCCATATCCACCAGACAAGGCACCGGGTCTTCCCCATTTCCTTTAATAATGGCATTGATTCTGGATGGCACCTTGGGATTGTTATCAATAATACATCTGATATGATCCTTATCATCCAATGCCGGTGTCAGCCGGAGAATCCGCTGCATCAGGTCAATGGTGGCACCGGGACCCATGCCGCCAAGGATTCCCGGAACCTTTTCTTTTTTTGTCATACAGGTCACCCGCTATCTGTCAGCAAAACAGCCCCCTGCTTTATCTGAAGGTGTCCAGATAGGCATAAAGCGCCGGAGATCCGCCCGTGTGAACAAACAAAATATTTGATCCTTTTTTAAAGTGGCCTTTTCGAATCAGGTCAATGAGACCGGCAGCGGCCTTGCCCGAATAAACGGGATCCAGAAGAATGGCTTCGTTTTGAGCGAAAAGGTTGACGGCTTTCACCATATCCTCTGTGGGAAGGGAATACCCCGGTCCCACATACTGGTCAAAACAAACGATATCCTCTCGTTTTATCCTGTCCCCCAGGCCAAGTTTTTCTGCTGTTTTTACAGCCAGGTCAAATACCAGGCCTTCCTGGGCCTCTTTTCCCCTGGAGACATTCATCCCGCTGATGGGGATGCCCCCATTGACGCCCGTCATACCCACAACCAGGCCGGCATGGGTGCCGGCAGATCCGGAAGGAACGACCATATGATCAATGGGTAACCGCATCTCATTTAGCTGGGCCATGATCTCTTCTGCGCACACAGCATATCCGAGGGCACCGATGTCATTGGAGGCTCCCACCGGGATCAGATAGGGGATTTTCCCGGCGGATGTAAGCTCTGCCGCTTTTTTTTCCATTTGGGCCATCATATCGGAACCGGCTGTCACAACCGTGATACTCTTAACCCCCAGCAGCTCGAAAAGAAAATTATTCCCGCTGGCATCTTTCTTATAAGAACCCTTTACCCGTTCTTCAAGGATAAGATGACACGCCAACCCTTCTTTTGCAGACCAGGCCGCAGTAAGGCGGGCGTGATTTGACTGAATCGCCCCACAGGTGACAATGGTGTCGGCACCCTTTTCCAGGGCATCGGCAATGCAGAACTCAAGTTTTCTGGTTTTATTCCCACCGGCTGCACCGGGAAGCAGGTCATCTCGTTTAACATAGAGGGTTACCTCTCCCCCCATCACCTTGCTCAGTGAGGGCATCGCTTCAATGGGGGTTGGACCCTGAAGATAGTGTCGTCTAGGAAATTTTGTAAAATTCATTTTGTATCCTTCTCGCTTGAGGTGTCATTTTTGTTAAAACTGCCGTCTTGCTGATCATAAACCTGACCTCCTGTTTGCACGTACCCAGGTATCAGGTTTTAAGGTTGATTTGCATACTTGATGATGGTCAATATTCAACAACAAAACCACTCTACAGGCATCAAAATAAGGGTGTCAATTCTTTTTTCTCCTCAACATCAATCGTACGCCTGCCGTTGTCCGGCAATTTTCATTTAATGGAATTGCTGACCATGGTCCATTCCGGTTGACAGGTTACAGGGCAACCTGATACACCGGAAAAAAGCGGCCATCAAAACACAACCGAAACAGAACAACCACAAACTGGAGAAATCATTGAACGTATTAAAAATAATAGAAAAACTTTCAAATACCCCGGGGGTTTCCGGGTTTGAAGACGAGGTCATTCAAGCTGCCCGGACGTATATGCCGGAGAACTTTGACATTACAGAAGACCGGATCAGGAATCTTTTTATCCACTGCCCTAGCCCGGGAAAAGACCTGCCCAGGGTTATGCTGGATGCCCACTCAGATGAAGTCGGGTTTATGATCCAGTCCGTCACCACCAGCGGCACCCTTAAATTTCTGGCCCTGGGCGGATGGAATCCCCAGTCCCTGGGTGCCCATGCCGTGCGAATCCGCAATACCCGAGGTCAATGGATAAAGGGGATTGTGGCCTCTAAACCCACCCACTTTTTGACCCAGGAAGACCGCAACACACCCGTGGGTCTTTCCAACATGGTCATAGACGTCGGGGCCACCTCACAACAGGAGGTGATCGACCACTTTCACATCCGGATCGGAGCACCGGTTGTTCCGGATGTGGTGTTCACCCACGACGCGGAAAATGACCTGATCTTTGGCAAGGCCTTTGACGACAGGCTGGGATGCGCGGCCCTTCTGGAAGTGATGAAACATCATATCAAACGAGACCAGCCGCTGGATGTCGTGGGGGTTTTGTCATCCCAGGAAGAGCTGGGGTTAAGGGGGGCAACGGTTTCAGTCAGACGAATCAATCCGGATATCGCCATTGTGCTTGAAGGCACGCCAGCCGACGACACCTTCAACGGCAATGAGGCGATCCAGGCAGGGTTAAAAAAAGGCCCCCAGATCCGCCATATGGATAAATCCGTCGTGTCAAACCCACGGTTTGTAAAATTTGCCATCGACATCGCCGAAACGTACAAGATTCCTTTCCAGGAGGCTGTCCGGTCCAGTGGCGGGACCAACGCCGGTGTCATCACCCTTCATGACAGAAGCATTCCCACCATCACCCTGGGCATTCCGGTACGATACATTCATTCCCACCACTGCATTGCCGCCCTGTCAGATGTCAATCATACCATCAAATGGTGCAGTGAAATTCTAAATAACCTTAACAGGGATATCATTGAAAGCTTCTAAAGGGTTTTAGTGCCTGACCGAAAACCTGAAAATTTTTCCGAGTACAAGGCGGGCGATAATTTTAACCGGAGGAATACATTCAGTATTTTGAGGATTAAAATTTGAGTCCAACGCAGTAATCGGGGAAATTGGCGGTTTTCGGTCGGGTACTATTTAGTGCTTGACGCTTAGACAGCATCATTTTAAAATAAGACAGATTCAGGAGGGACTGCTATGGTAGAAAACGTAATCATCATGGGCGCTGCTGGGCGCGACTTTCATAATTTCAATGTGTATTTCAGGAACAACCAAAGATACAATGTCATCGCCTTTACTGCGGCCCAGATTCCCAATATCGAAAACCGGCGGTACCCACCGAATTTAGCCGGCAGCCATTATCCCCAGGGAATCCCCATCCATCCGGAAACGGATCTTGTCGGCCTGATCAAACAACACAAGGTCGACATGGTCTCCTTTTCCTACAGCGATATCCACCACACACAAGTGATGCACAAATGTTCCATGGTGAATGCCGCAGGTGCCGACTTCGTCATGATTGCAGCCCCCTATACCATGTTGAAATCAAACAAAAAAGTTGTTTCCGTCTGTGCTGTCAGGACCGGATGCGGAAAATCCCAGGTCAGCCGGGAAATTTACCGGATATTGACAAAAATGGGGAAAAAATCAATCCTGGTCCGCCACCCCATGCCCTATGGCGACCTGCAGCGGGAAGCGGTTCAACGGTATGCTGACGTTGCCGACTTTGACATCCACCACTGCACCATTGAAGAGCGGGAGGAGTACGAACCGGTCATTGAGATGGGGGCAGTAATTTACGCCGGCATCGACTATGAAAAAATTTTAAGGGAAGCGGAAAAGGAGGCGGAGATCATTATATGGGATGGCGGGAACAATGATACGCCGTTCTTCCATCCTGACCTGAGCATTGTGCTGTTCGACCCCCACCGCGCCGGACATGAACGATCTTACCACCCCGGAGAGACCAACATGCTCATGGCGGATATCGCTGTGATCAACAAGGTGGACACGGCAAACCCGGAAAAAATCCAGGAAATTCGGAACACCATTGAAACACACAACCCCAAAGCCGTTATCCTCCAGGCAGATTCAGTGATCACTGCGGAAGACCCGGATTGCATCAAAGGAAAACGGGTGCTGGTAGTGGAAGACGGCCCCACCCTGACCCATGGCGGGATGCGATTCGGTGCCGGCACCCTCGCAGCAAAGCGGTTCGGCGCAGCAAAAATCGTGGATCCGAGGCCCTGGCTTTCCGGGACCTTCAAAGACCTCTTCAATACCTACCCGGACATCGGCCTCCTGCTCCCGGCGGCAGGATACAGCACCCAGCAGATTTCCGACATGGAACAGACCATCAACAACGTGGATTGCGATCTTGTGATCCTTGGAACCACCAGTGATTTGACCCGGTTCATTTCCATCGACAAACCCACCGTCCGTATTCGATACGAGTATAAGGATCATGGGCTTCCGTCACTGGAGACGGAAATCGCCCGGCACATGGACCTATGGTGAAAAATGACGTATGACCCATCCTGAAAACACCCCCCCCATCCTCCTCGTGGCCCTGGGGGGAAATGCCCTGATCAAAAAAGGCCAGGAGGGCACCGCCCTCCAGCAGCTCGATAACCTGAAAGTGACCCTCAGACAAATCGCCCGACTGTCAGAGCGCTATCGTATCATCATCACCCACGGTAACGGCCCCCAGGTGGGAAACCTTCTTTTGCAGCAGGAGTGCTGTGATGCAGTCCCCAAAATGCCCCTGGAGATCCTCGTGGCCCAGACCCAGGGGCAGATTGGTTACATGATCGAATCCACCCTGGACTCGGAACTGATGGCCCAGAACCTTACGACCCGGCCCCTGGTCAGCCTGATCAGTTACGTGGTGGTGGACGAGCATGATCCGGCATTCAAGACGCCCACCAAACCCATTGGACCGATTTACACAAAAAAGCAGGCAGAAAAAGGCGCCTGGCCTTTCCAGAAAACTGCCAGGGGGTACCGGCGCGTGACCTTCTCCCCCAAGCCCATCACCATTGTCGAAAAACGCGAAATAAAACAACTAATCAACATGGGCTTTATCGTGATCTGCTGCGGCGGGGGAGGCATTCCGGTCATCCGGGAAGGGCGGGCCTTCAGCGGCATCGAAGCGGTGATCGACAAAGACCTGGCCAGTGCCCGCCTTGCCATGGAGGTGGGAGCAGATCTGTTTGTCATTGCCACCGACGTCAAGGGGGTCGCGATCAACTTTGGGAAACATAACCAGAAAATGCTGCGGAAGCTCACCCGAAAGGATGCCCAAAATTATCTGAAAGCCCACCATTTCCCGGAAGGCTCCATGAAACCCAAAGTGGAAGCAGCCCTTCAGTTTTCCAGTATTCCGGGGAAAAAAGCGGTCATCGCGTTTCTGGAAGATATTGAAAAGGCCGTCGCAGGAAATGCCGGAACAGAATTTATAGATTGACCAAATCACCAAGCAATTATATATTATGAGGTTATGAATTTTAACTTTAAAGTATATGATGTCATTGTTATCGGTGCGGGTCATGCCGGATGCGAAGCTGCGTTTGCTTCTGCACGCATGGGATGCCAGACACTGCTTTTAACCATTGACATGGATAAGATTGCGTCCATGCCCTGCAGCCCTTCCATCGGCGGCATGGCCAAGGGACAATTGGTTAAGGAAATTGATGCCCTGGGTGGTCAAATGGCAAAAATATCAGATTCATCCGCCATTCAATACCGGACATTAAATACGCGAAAAGGTCCTGCAGTACATTCGACGCGGACACAAAATGATAAGGCCCTGTATTCAAAGAACATGAAAACAGTCATTGAACACACAAAAAACCTGGATTTAAAACAGGCCATGGTCCAGGAACTCGTGCTTGAAAACAGCATTGTGAAAGGGGTTATTGATCATACCGGTTTTGAATACGAAACCCGGGCCATTGTTATTGCAACGGGAACCTTTCTCAAGGGAACGGTTCACATCGGGTCATCCAAAATCGATGCCGGCAGGGCCGGAGAATTTTCCGCCATCAGCCTTGCCCAAAATCTTTCACGGCTGGGGTTTAATATCGGAAGGATGAAAACCGGAACCCCGCCACGGCTTCATGCGGACAGTATTGATTTTTCCAAGTTCAACATCCATACGTCAGACAGCCGGCCCAAACCGTTCTCTTTTTCCACAACCGAAATTTCCAATCCCATGCTGCCCAGCTTTATGGGCCAGACAAATCGGCAAACCCATGACATTATCCGCCAGAACCTGAAATATTCTGCCCTTTACGGGGGACATATCAAAGGACGGTCTGCCCGATACTGCCCTTCCTTTGAAGACAAAATCGTTAAATTCCCGGACCGGGACAGTCACCATGTCATCCTTGAATACGAGGGCATCACCTCAAAGGAAATTTATGCCTCAGGACTTGGCAACAGCCTGCCTTTAGACATCCAATATAAAGTTGTCAGATCTGTGAAAGGCCTTGAAGCCGCAAAAATCATGAGGCCGGCCTATGCCATTGAATATGATTATGTCGATCCCCTGGAATTATCCACGGCCCTGGAAACAAAAAAAATCAAAGGCCTTTTTCTGGCCGGACAGATTAATGGCACCTCTGGATATGAAGAAGCCGGTGCGCAAGGGTTGTGGGCAGGCATTAACGCCGCCTGTGCTGTTCAGAAAAGAGCCCCCTTTATCCTTGACCGCTCCCAGGCCTATATGGGGGTTATGGTGGACGACCTTGTCACCCGGGGGACAAAGGAACCTTACCGGATGTTTACTTCCAGGGCTGAATACAGGCTCTTACTCCGAGAGGACAATGCAGATTTAAGATTATCACAGATAGGAAATGCACTGGGACTTGTGGATGATGATACCCTGAAATTTTGTGAAGAAATCCAACGACAGACCCAAAAAGAAATCCAGCGGATTAAACAAACGGTGGTGAAGCCCACCAAGGCCGTGAATGACCTGTTACAGGCCAACGATACCCCCCCCATAACAAACGGGGTGAAACTTGAACAGCTGTTAAAGCGGGCCGAACTCAATTATGTCACTTTGAAAGACATCTGCCCATCGCCCGAACCTGTTTTGGAACGAGCAGAGCAACAAGTTGAGATCCAGATAAAATATGAAGGCTATATCCAGCGACAACTCAATGAAATAAAAAAATATAAAGACCTGGAACGAATAAATGTCCCTAAAAATTTTGAGTATGCCAACGCCCATGGTCTTTCCAACGAAATCAGGGAAAAGCTGTGTCAAATTCTTCCCACTTCCCTGGGACAGGCATCCCGGATTGACGGGATGACACCGGCTGCCATATCGGTTTTAATGGTGGCCATTTCAGCATTTCATCATAAAAAACAACCCTTGACTTAACCTGATTCACACTTACTATAATGAAGATAAATCATTAAAATAATTGAATTAAAATATAAAAGGACTGATATATGGCAGATGATTATTACAATATTTTAGGTGTTGATAAAAAAGCCGACGCGTCAGAAATAAAAAAAGCGTATCGAAAACTTGCCTTAAAATATCATCCCGACAAAACAGAAGGTGATAAAACACTGGAAGAAAAATTCAAAAAGATCAGTGAAGCCTATGCTGTTTTGAGTGACCCTGAAAAAAAGAACCAGTATGATACCTATGGGTCTGCTGATTTTCAGCAACGATTCTCCCAGGAAGATATTTTCAGGAACGTTGATCTGGGGGATATTCTAAAAGAATTTGGATTTGGCGGATCCCGGGGCGGCGGATTTTCTTCGGCCTTCGGAAGGGGAGGACCACGGCGGGGTCAAGGGATGGGGGGTAATCCGTTTTCCCAGGGAGGGGGGGGGTTTGGCCAGCAACACCCTCAGATGAAGGGAAAAGATATTGAATATGAAATCCCCTTAACCCTCCATGAGATTATCAATGGCACCAAAAAAACGATTACCATCAATCAGGGGGGCATTGCCAAGGCCATTGAAGTCACCATTCCCAAGGGACTCACCCAGGGCAAAAAAATCAGGCTTGCGGGAAAAGGTGAAATGAGTCCCCACGGAGGCCCTGCTGGCAATCTCTATATCAAATCCAATCCCATTGCTTCTGACGGATATACCATTGAAGGAAATGATGTTTTGTATTCAAAGCAGGTGTTGCTCACCCAGGCACTGCTCGGGGATACGATAGAAGTTGTGACCCCGGATGGTTCCGCCATAAACCTTAAGCTTCCTGCCGGAACAAACCACAAGTCAAAAATGCGGGTCGCCAACCGGGGAATTCCCCAAATGAAAGGAAAGGGTTGCGGAGATCTCTTTGTTGTGATTAATATAACCCTGCCAAAAAAGCTGACAAAAGAGCAGAAAACGCTGATCCAACAATTAGGAAAAACAGGACTATAAATCATAACATGCCTGAATTTATACCCGTAATCTCTGAGCAAGAGATAAAAAAACAAGTCAAAAAAATCGGACAAGATATCTCCAGGGATTACCAGACCAAAGATCTGGTGCTTGTCGGGGTTCTGAATGGAGCCTTTGTTTTTATGGCAGACCTGACCCGGCAGATTTCCATTGACCATGAAATTGATTTTATCGGGGCCTCTTCCTATGAAGGCACCTCGTCAACCGGGCAGATTCTTTTCACCAAGCAGCCGGATTTAGAGCTTGAAAACAGAGATGTCCTGCTCGTGGAAGATATTGTGGACACAGGAAATACTCTGTTGAAAATAAAAAATTTCATCACCCTGTTAAACCCACGATCCGTTAAAATTTGCTCTTTAATTGACAAACATGAGCGACGTGAGGTAAACATTGATGTTGCGTATTCATGTTTTTCACTTGAAAAAGGATTTATTGTTGGGTATGGACTGGACTATGATGAAAAATATAGAAATCTTCCTGCCATCTATGATCTGAAACTATAGAAATAAGGGGAATCTAATGATTATCACCTGTAATAAATGTTCCACGAGTTTCACCCTTGATGATTCTATTGTCAAAGCAGAGGGGTCAAAAGTCCGTTGCAGTATTTGCAAACATATTTTTACGGCATATCCATTGCCCCCGGAACCAGAACACGTCCCCGAAGCCTTATCAGACCTTCATCCTGCTATTGGTCCTGATGATATCGGTACGGCTGAAGCACCTGCTGACTTTGAAACGGACGACGAGGACTTTTCGTTAAACGAATTTGATCTTGACATCGAAAGCGATGATCTTGAACTGGATGATACAGACTTTGACCCGGGAGCGTCAGACCTTGACATGGATGACAGCCTTTCCCTTGAAACCACTGAATTTGAAATCAATGAGGAAGCGGATGACTCCCTGGAAGAGCTAGAATTGCAGGACAGTCCTTTAGCGTTTGAAGAGGATGATATCGACTTTAAAGATATCCCGGAGGAAAATTTCGACAGCCTTGAATTTGAGCCCATGGAAGATGAGCCTGTTTCTTTGGACAGGGGAACCAATGAAGCCACGTTAACAATGGAAACGGGAACGGGTGAACCGATTTTTGATGAAGATGAATTTGAACTTGAATTCGATGTTGAAGACGAGGGTGAAGACGAGGGTGAATTCGAACTTGAACAAGGATCCCGTATTGACGATGAAACAAAAAAGACGTCCGCTGAAATAGAAACAGCCCCGGATGAGGAAGATCCTGTCCTTTCTCTTGCAGACCTTATGACGGAAGAAGCGTCACCCATCATTACACCGGAAGATGATTTTTCAGAATACGATGATGTTTTGGAACAGGAGACTGAACCGGCAGACGATTTCAGTGAAGAAGAAACCATAGAAATAGATGATACCGAGGAAGAAGAAAGAATTCCGGTTGAAAAACCGGAACCCCTTTTGGACATTCCACTCACATCCAGAAGAAAGAAAAAAAAGCCCCTGATTGGCGGTCCTGTTCTGGTATTACTGCTGATATTTATTTTGGTGATGGGTGCCTATATAGCCAGCCTAGTGACCGGATATAACATACCCTATCTCTCAGAAATCAACATCCCTTATGTTGAACAATACTTTAAAAAACCGACACCTGAACCCATTGAAGTCAAGCCGGTCCCCAACCAAAAAAGTGTAAACGGCAGGTTTATTACCAATTCAGCTGCCGGCACTCTTTTTGTCATTACCGGCAGGGTGGAAAACCCTTCAAATATTGACTTGAGTCATATCCAAATTCGGGGGGCTTTGATCACAACCGGCAAGGTAGAAGCAAAAATAAAACATACCTTTTGTGGAAATATCATCACCGAGGACATGCTCAAAACCGGTAATATTTCAGACATTGACACCCTCCTTGCCGTCAAAGCGGGACACCACAACTCAAATGTCAATATAAAACCCGAAACCAGCGTTCCGTTTATGGTTGTCTTTTCCGATCTTCCTGAAAAATTGCAGAATTTCACCGTTAAAGTCGCCGGTTTTGAACGAGCAACCGGAAATTAATTAAATTAAACATTGACAATACAATCCGATTCATGATATCTTTTTTGGGTTTTTCGGCGACGTAGCTCAGTAGGTCAGAGCATGCGGCTCATATCCGCAGGGTCCGGAGTTCAAATCTCTGCGTCGCTACCAAAAACTTACAATGGCCTTGATTATCAAGGCTTTTGAGATAAATAAAAACCCTTGTTTCTAATTTTGTACAAAACACTTGTACAAAAGCATAAGAAACGAGGGTTTTTTTATGGAATACATCAGCAAGTCACCCAGCTATCTTTTACGTGTTGGAACCACCTATCATTTCCGCTTTGTTTTTCCAAAAAAATATTGTAGCTTGTTCACTGGCGAAATTAGGATGAGCCTTAAAACTGGTGCATTGAGGGTTGCACGAATTTTAGCTGCCACTCTGGCCAATAAGACGAAAAACTATCTCAGAAGAATTGATGAAGGAAATACGGTGACAATAACAAAGCAGGATATAAAATCGGAGCTTGGACAATACTTGCAGGATCGACTTGAAGAATATGAACGAATAAGACTTGAAGGCCGAAATAAAAATATAAGTTCCTGGAGTCAAGAAGTAGCCTTGGACAAAATCAATACCGATATACAAAAACAGCTTTTAGGTCAAGAAGGCAAGCATCATGAAGACGTTGACAAATTCCTCCAACTCACAGGACTTCCAATCTCACTTGACGATCCATTATACGCATTTACAAAAAGAGAATTGTTAAAACTTTATCAAGCCGCAATCAAAATAGAAAAAGAACGCATATCAGGCAATTACAACAGCAATACAGAGCTTTCCATACTATCCTCATACACCACCCACGGAAACGTCAAAAAACCCCATTCTAAGCCCGTTTCAACATTTATACAGCAATATATAGACGAAAGTATATCAGATGGCAAATGGGCAGAAAAGACCGTCAAAGAATACAAAAATCGTCTTGGAATATTCACCGAAATAATCAATGATTGCAATCTGTCAGATATAGATTATGACAAAACAAGAGAAGTTTTTGATAAACTTAAAAAAATCCCTGCGAACAGAAATAAGGTAAAAGTCTATAAAAATAAAACTATTGCTGAACTTTTGGATATGGATCTACCACCTGAAGACTGTATGAGTCTGACTACAGTAAACAATGCCATGCAGTGCGTCTCCATTTTTTTTATTTGGGCGGTTAAACGGGAGTATATGTCACAAAACTTTGCCGCTGGTATTAAAGCTAAAACCAAAGAAAAACCTGACGAGTTAAAAGATGCTTTCTCTGATGCTGAAGTAAAATCGGTATTTAAGGGTCTTGAGATTTACAAACAAAAGCTCAAGCAAATTCACAGATGGTGGATACCGTTTATTGGGCTTTATTCTGGTGCAAGATTAGAGGAAATCAGCCAATTGCATATTTCTGATATCAGACAGGAAAATGATCTTTGGATCATTGACATTAATGATAAAGAGGATAAAAGGGTAAAAACAAAAAGCTCAAAGCGACTTGTCCCTATCCACGATCAACTTATCAAAAACGGTTTTATTGACTATTTTGAACAAACCAAATCAGCAGGACACGAAAGGCTGTTTCCAGATTTAAAACCATTGCAGAAAAAATATGGACATTCCATATCAAAATGGTTCGGAACCTATCTAAAAAAACAGGGTATAAAAACCGCCGATAAAAAGCTGAGTTTCCATTCATTCCGGCATACGTTTGTCACCAAAGCCAAACGTTCAGAATTGCCCGAAAGTTATATCCAGCAGATTGTTGGGCATGCCAACGACTCCATGACATATGGCGTTTATGGCAAAACCTATGAAATTCCCGAACTAAAAGGAATCATTGATAAAATTTTGTTCAGTGGATTAACCATGGAGAAACTTCATTAATAATTCAGTATCAAAATATAAAATCTGCACATAGAGAGATAAATGAAGACTCGATTTCTTTGCTTTTCCACATATTTTAATTTTGACTATTTACACAACATTGGAATATTGCTACTTGTTGACAAGAATAAAAATAACTTGACTTGCATATTTTACTATTCAACATTAATTTTAAAATAGCACGTAGCGAAACATAAGTACCCGATCATAAGCTTTCTAACATTATGATCTTAAGAACCATATAGAATAAGGCGATGCCGTTTTCTCATACTGCCAGGAAATATTTGGCTGGGTACTTAGTAGCCTTTGAAGGCTCAACCCGAACATTTTTCCAAACGCATAAATCAGGAGATATTCTATGAGTTTTGATGAAAAGATAAGTGCCTTAGCCGAGAAAATTCCTTCTTTAATTAATCATCTCGAAACTGAAGAAGCCACCAAGAATGCTTTAATAATGCCTTTTATCGCCGCTCTTGGTTATGATGTTTTCAACCCAAAAGAAGTTGTACCTGAATTTGTGGCTGACCACGGCACCAAAAAAGGAGAAAAAGTAGATTATGCAATTATTCAAGAGAATGAAGTAATAATTCTAATTGAGTGCAAACAGGCAAAGTACAATCTTTGTGATGCAAACATGAGCCAACTTTTTCGCTATTTTACAGTTACAAAGTCACGCATCGCTATTTTAACAAATGGTATAAATTATTTGTTTTTTTCTGATCTTGAAGCACCAAACAAAATGGATTCACGTCCTTTCTTAGAGTTAGATATGTTAAATTTGAGGAAAAATTTATTAGCTGAAGTCAAAAAATTAGGAAAAGAAAAATTTGATCTGGATCGAATGCTTAGGCAATGAGTCAAAATTAAATCGGCCATTTTATTCATCATAGCACAGTATATCAACTGCCCATTTCCCAATTCCTTCTATCCGCCAGATAGTGTTTTCTATTTTTTTCATAGCTTCCTTTGTCA
>NZ_JAQYWD010000014.1 GCF_030145145.1 Desulfobacula sp.
TCACTGATCTGTCCGGTTGCCGAGATGGATACCGTTCCGGTGTCTGCATCATCGTTGGTTGTCCACTGGTAGGTTCCGTCACTTTGAATTGTCAGGGTTCCTGCTTCAGCGCCATAGTTGCCGGTCAGTTCTTCCGGGGTGGCATTGATAGACGGGGTTCGGGCTCCCACAGAATACCAGGTGCCGGTCAAGTCGGAAGGGGAATAAGTGTCAGCCGCTTTTACCAGGACAATGGTGCCCTGCTCATGATGACGGGTGTTATGAAAAACAAGGGTCATCACGTCTTTTTCTGCACTCATATACCAGCCGAGAATGTCATCGGCACCTGTATCACTGATCTGTCCGGTTGCCGAGATGGATACCGTTCCGGTGTCTGCATCATCGTTGGTTGTCCACTGGTAGGTTCCGTCACTTTGAATTGTCAGGGTTCCTGCTTCAGCGCCATAGTTGCCGGTCAAGTCTTCGGCTGTGGCATTGATAGACGGGGTTCGGGTTCCCACAGAATACCAGGTGCCGGTCAAGTCGGAAGGGGAATAGGAGACTGCCGTTTTTATTTTTGAGGCTACCTGAAGATCGTAAATAATATCATTGAAGCTCAGCTTATCATTCTTATCACTATCGTACAGCATCGGGTGGGCGGTTTCAGCAATTGTCGGTGTAAAAGTAGTAAAGATGAATAAAAGTAAAACAATTAGGGCCATGAAAAAGCGATGGGGTATTGGAAAACTCGGGTGCATAGGGTTCCTTTTCGATGAGCGGTTCAGCATATAAAAAAAGTTGAGTTATTAAAATTGAACCTTATAGAGGAATGTTTCCAACAAATCAATACAAAAGCACTTAACCGCAGACAGACAGCAACCGCACCGGTTATGTTCACACCGCATTTATTCTCATGCAAATACCTTGCTCGGGGGTGGTTTTTACCCTTGACAGAAAAACGAATTTAATGGTTGAATAGCGATTTGACTATAAGAATTGAAAGCGTTAACGTTTAAGGATAAAAGAATGGATATTCATGCACTCGCCGCTCAATGTAAAAGCGCTGCCATCTCGATGTCAGCCCTTTCAAAAGATATAAAAGACGTTGCTCTGCAGCAGATTATCATGGCATTAGAAGACAATCGGGACCGTATTGTTGATGCCAATCAAACCGATCTTGACCAGGCGCAAAAAGATCAATTGGATGCCCCGTTGATGAAGCGGTTGAAATTTGATGATGCCAAATTATCCGAAGCCCGGGAAGGAATTGCCAGTCTGATAAAACTGGAAGATCCGGTGGGAAAGACGTTGACGGCCACAGAACTGGACAAAGGGCTTACCCTGTTTAAAGTGAGCCGGCCCATTGGCGTGATCGGGGTGATTTTTGAATCCCGCCCGGATGCCCTGGTACAGATTGCCGCGCTCTGCCTGAAAAGCGGGAATGCCGTCTTGCTCAAAGGCGGCAGTGAAGCTTCAACCACCAACCAGGTGTTGGCAGATATTATTTCCAGGGCTGGTGTTGATTCAGGGTTGCCCGAAGGATGGTTGGGGCTGTTGGAAACCCGTAGTGATGTGGATCAGATGTTGAGGCTGGACCGCTATGTGGATTTGATTATCCCCCGGGGCAGTAATGCATTTGTGCGCTATATCATGGACCATACGGTTATTCCTGTGCTGGGACATGCAGACGGGATTTGTCACCTGTATATTGATCGGGATGCCGATCCCAAAATGGCCGTGGATCTGTCCGTGGACAGCAAATGCCAGTATGTGGCCGTATGTAATGCCGCAGAAACCATCCTGGTGCATGAATCCCTGGCCCCTGAGATTCTTCCGGTTTTAAAAAAGGAACTGGAAGCCCAAGGGGTTAAAATTTATGGGTGCCTTCGCACAATTGCCGTCATAGATGTCGAAACAGCCACGGAGAAAGACTGGCAAACCGAATATCTTGACCTGATGGTTTCCATTAAGGTTGTCCCGTCGTTGAAAGATGCTGTTGCCCATATTAACCGGTATGGATCAGGTCACACCGATGTGATTGTCACCGGTGATAAGAACCGGGCAATATATTTTATGGATCATACGGATACTGCAGACGCGTTCTGGAATTGCAGCAGCCGATTCGCCGACGGGTTCAGGTTCGGCCTGGGCGCTGAAGTGGGGATCAGCACCAATAAGATCCATGCAAGAGGACCTGTGGGACTTGAAGGACTCATGATTTACCAGTGGCGGATGATCGGGGACGGGCACATGGTAAAGGATTATACCGGCGATGGGGCAAAACCCTTCACCCATAAACCGTTAAACAAAAACTTCAGTTAGAGGCGGGGTATGCCAAAACAACGTTTGATCACAGCCAGACGAGTGGTCGTAAAATTGGGCAGTAATGTGATCACTGCAAAGAACAGTTTGAATCTGGAAGTGATCGAATCCATCTCCCGGCAGATCGGCTGCTTGATGGACAGGGGCATTGAGGTGATCCTGGTCTCTTCCGGTGCCATGGCAGCCGGGCTCCGAAAAATGGGACTGACCCGGCGCCCGGTTGAGATCCCCAAACGCCAGGCTGTTTCAGCACTTGGTCAGAGCGGACTGATGAATGCCTATGAAAAAACCTTTGCCGACTGTGATAAAAAAGTGGCCCAGATTCTGTTGACCGGGGAAGATTTAAACAATCGGAAGCGCTATCTGAATGCAAGAAATACCCTTCGTACCCTCATTGAATGGCATGTGGTCCCCATCATTAATGAAAACGATACCATCATGGTGGAAGAAATTAAGCTGGGGGATAATGACAATCTTGCCGCCATGATCACCCTATTGATGGATGCTGATTTTTTGTTCATTTTAACCGATATTGACGGGTTGTATAATAAAGACCCGAGACGTTTTACCGATGCACGGCTGATTCCCAAGGTTGCCACCTTTAAAAAAGAAATTGAAGACTTTGCCAGCCATATTCCCGGAACACTGGGCACCGGGGGAATGCTCAGTAAAATTCAGGCGGCTCAAAAAGTGACATCCGCCGGAATTCCCATGATTGTGGCCCGGGGCAATACGGAAAATGTCCTGTTGCGGCTGTTTGAAGGTGAGAGCCTGGGCACCTACTTTGTTCCAAGAAAAGAACGAATGGCCAGCCGGAAATGCTGGATTGCCTATACCCTTGACACCAAAGGCAGCCTTGTGATTGACGACGGGGCCGTTCGAGCGGTCCGGCAGAATGGGAAAAGTCTGCTGCCCATAGGGGTTGTCGCAGTGGAAGGGGATTTTGAAGAAGGGGCTGCGGTCTGCTTTAAAACGTCTGACAATGAAATCATCGGTACCGGCTTGGTCAACTACCGGTCTGTGGACATTAACTTGATAAAAGGATTAAAAACGTATCAGATAGAAGCCTGCCTTGGTGATAAACATTATGATGAAATCATTCATCGGGACAATCTGGTGTTGAAAGATTGTTGTGGGTGATGAGGACTTCTAAAATTCTCTAAAATTAGAAATATTTCTAATTTATTTTCTAATTTTTGATAACTATGGTATGGTCTAATGAAAGTGCCCAACTGAGAGATTTATAACTATTTGATTTTATATATTTAATTTATTAATTTGGATTCTGGCATGGTTTCTGCTTTCACGATGTTAGTATTTAATCATTTAATTTTGGATATAATGGATCAACAACCTAAAAAATCACCTCAGATCATGTTTGTCGATGATGATGATCATGTTCGGGATTCCTTAAAAGTCTTCTTTGACAGCACTCAGATGAAAATTTTGATATTTAAATCCGCATCTGAAGGGTTGAATTCTCTCAAATACCAGAAAATTGATATGGTGATTTCAGATTATTTTTTGCCGGATATGAACGGTGTTGAATTTCTAAATCAAGTGGCCATTGGTAATCCGGATATCATTAGAATTTTAATGGCAACGATTGTCAATGATGAGTTAAAGCTTGACATACTCAAAGCCGGAATAGATCGATTCATAGAAAAGCCGCTGACCGTAGCATCTTTGGATACAATTATTAACGAATTAAAAAGTTAATGCACGTTTACTAGGACATTCGGAGATAAAAATGGAAGAGAGCAAATCTTTTGACTGGAGTACGGATTTAAAGGAAGTGCCTGTCCGGGAATGGAAAGACCGGTTCGTCTGGGTGGAGGAACCCTATGTCAGTCAGGACGGGGAGACCATTGCCAGCATTGTAAATGTTGAGGAAGCCGTGTTCACTGTCTGTGAAAACGGTAAAACCTGGGACAGCGAGTATGAAAAGGCCTGGTGTTTAAGGCCAATTCCGGACGGTCAATTTGCCGCGTGTGTCAGCAGTGATGAGGAATGGACAGTGAGCATCAGCGGCAATGAATGGGAGAACCGGTTTGATTTTATCTGGAATTTCCAGATGAATCATGATGGCACCCATATCAGCCTGGCCGTTCAGAAGGATTCAGAATACGGAATGGTGGTCAATGATGACCCCTGGGACCGGATGTATGAAAACATTAATGAAATGGTCTTAAGTGATACCGGGAACTCTGCGGCTGTCGTACAGGTATCCTCAATGGCAGCTGCAGATATAGAAGCGTTTAAACAGGGAGTTTTTTCCTGTGCCGTCAATGGAAAAGCCATTGAAAAAAACTTTTTAAATATCTGGGATATCAGCTTTGATACATCCGGTGAAAACGTGGCCTATGGGGTGAGAACGGATCGAACCAGCTACAGCATTGCGGTCAACGATAGTCCTTGGGACACGTCGTTTCAATCGGTTTGGAAACCCCTGTTTTTACCCGGGGACACCTCGGTCATCGCACCGGTTAAAACCGGTGGTAAATGGATGCTTTACAAAGATAACCAACCGTTCTGGAAAACCCCGTATAACCAATTGTGGAAACTGGCGATTTCCCCGGAAACCGGAAAAATTGCGGCCATTGTCTCAAATGATTTTGGTAAATGGACGGTTGCAGAAAATGATGTTTCCTGGGACCTGAGCATTGATCAGATGATCTTCGATATTGTTTATTCAGCGGATGGGTCAACTCTGGTGGCTGTTTTCAAGGATAAAGAGTGCTGGACACTAGCAGTGAATCAAAAAAAATGGGATCTTGCGGCGGATAAGGTGTTTGATCCGTGTGTCAGCCCGGATGGCAGCATTGTTTGTGTTGTGATTGAAAAAAAAGGTCAATATTTTTTGGTGGTAAACAACCATATCATCCCCACTGGGTTTGATTTCATGACAACCCCAGTGATCAGCCCCGATAGCACTAAAATTTTACAAAAGGCAGTAAAAAACGGTGTGTATCAGCGACAGATACTTTCACTGGACAAGATTTTATAAAAGGATATTTCACCAAAGGAGATGAATATGAATGCCTTTATAGCGTTTATTATGGGACCCATGGTCTGGATTGCTTTTTTGATTTTCATCCTCGGTCTGATCTTTAAACTGGTTGTCATTATCAAAGATGTGAATGCCAGAGAGTCCTATGTTTATTCGTATTTAAGTGTAAAATACAGTCTGAGATCCATCTTTGCCTGGTTAATTCCATTTTTTCCCCAAAGTACGAGACAAAGCCCGGTATTTTATGCCATATCGTATATCTTTCATCTGCTGTTGTTCATTGTGCCTGTTTTTTTGATGTCCCACATTGTTTTGGTCAATGAGGCGTTCCAATTGTCCTGGTTTGCATTGGACGACACCCTGGCCGATATATTAACGGTTATAGTGGTTCTTGCCCTGGTGTTTTTTGCCGTCCGAAGACAAACGGTTCCGGAAGTAAAGTATTTAACGTCCTTTAATGATTATGTGTTACTTATAATTGTTGCATTGCCTTTTATCACGGGATTTCTGGCATATCATCAGTTTTTTTTCTATCGACAGATGGTCATCGCCCATGTGATTTCGGGCGAGCTGGTCCTTATTCTCATTCCGTTTTCAAAATTTTCCCATATGGTGATGGCGCCGCTGACAAGGGCTTACATGGGATCTGAATTCGGAAATGTCAGACATGCAAAAGATTGGTAATCAGCCAAAGGAGATTGTCATGCCAAAGGAAACAACAACGGAGGACGTACCCATTGTGAAACAAAAGAATACGGATGAAGCGGTTGAAGCCGGCCTGGCCAGACTGACACCGGAACGAATAAAAACCACCATCAACCAGGTGCTTGAAAATGAGACCGGGCCCAAATTTAAAGCCTATGTCGAAACCTGTATGCACTGCGGTTTATGTGCCGAAGCCTGCCTCTATTTCCTGTCAAATGATCGTGATCCCAGCTATTCTCCGGCAGGTAAGGTAAAACAGACCATCTGGGAAATGTTGGAAAAAAAAGGTGATGTATCAACGGATTTCCTGAGACGGGCCGTTCATATCGCCCATACGGAATGCAATGTCTGTAAGCGCTGCTCCATGTACTGTCCGTTTGGGATTGATATTGCCTATTTGATGTTGATGGTTCGCAGAATCTGTCATAAGCTTGAAATCACCCCTTTATATATCCAGGATACCGTGAACAGCCATTCCGCCACCATGAACCAGATGTGGGTCAAGGAAGATGAATGGATTGACACCCTTCAATGGCAGGAAGAGGATGCCAGGGAAGAGTTTGAGAATTTAAGAATTCCCCTGGATAAAGTGGGGGCGGATATCATGTATTCGGTTATCGCGCCTGAACCGAAATTTCAGGCCGGTTTAATCTACCAGGCCGCCACGATTATGCATGCCGCAGGGATTGACTGGACCATGCCTTCAAGTCCCGGGTGGGACAATAGTAATATGGCCATGTTTACAGGGGACAATGAAATTTCCGGCCGTATTGCCCGGGCATTTTACGAAACTGCGGCAAGGCTGAAGGTAAAGCGTATTGTCATGGGGGAGTGCGGTCATGCCTTCCGGTCCATTTATGATGTGGGAAATCGGTGGGTGGGATGGGCCATGCCGCCCTTTGAAGTGGTGCATGCCATTGAGTTCTATCATCAACTGCTGACATCCGGCCGGATTACCATTGCGGATAAATATAAAAAAACCGTTACACTTCATGATCCCTGCAACGTTTCCAGGGGAAGGGGATTGCACGATATGGCAAGGGAAGTGACAAATATGGTGTGTGACTCCTTTATTGAAATGACCCCCAACCGGGAACATAATTATTGCTGCGGTGCCGGCGGCGGTGTGATCAATTGCGGCCCTCCTTATAAAGGCGAGCGGATGATCAACAACCGCGTAAAGGCTGAACAATTAAAGGCAACCGGCGCTGAAGTGTTGATTGCGCCCTGTCATAATTGTCACAGCGGACTTGAAGACATTGTTCATCACTATGATTTGAATATGGAAGTGAAGTTTTTAGGGGATATTATTTTTGAAACCATGGAAAAGAAAATCTTTAACCCGGGAGATTAAGATGACACGAACGCTTGTTTTTATGGGTTTCATATTGTTTTTATTCACGGCTGTTGTGGCGTTTTCCAATACTGAGCCCGGAACAGATGAATTAGAAAGACTGGATACTTCAGCATTTGAAAAGCCCCAGAGACCGGGGGCTGTTTTTGGGCATGACGATCATAATGAAATGGCCGGCATAGAGGACTGTGATGTTTGTCACCATGTGTATGATGGTAAAAACAGGGTTGAGGGGGAATCCAGTGAAGACAGCCCCTGCTCTGAATGTCATTCGTTAAAGGCCAACCCGGAAAATTTGATATCCCTTTCGGTGGCCTATCATAAACGATGCAGAAACTGCCATTTTGAGACAAATAAAGGGCCGGTTCTTTGCGGTGAATGTCATATCAAATAGTCAGGAGGGACAGGATGAGTAAAAAAATTATGATCGTGGATGATGATCCGGCCATAACAAAATATCTGGAAGCACTTTTTACTGACAATGGGTATGACACCTGTATTGCAGTGGATGGTAAGAAAGCCGAGGCAGTGTATGCGGCTGAAAAACCGGATTTGATCACACTTGATCTTGAAATGCCGGAAGAATGGGGTCCCCGATTTTTTAGAAAAATCAGCAAGTCAAAGGCGTTTAATACGCCTGTCATCGTTATCAGTGGGTTGTCCAGCACCCAGTATTCGATTCCAAAGGCAGCTGCCATTTTCGGCAAACCCTTTGATGCCCAGAAGCTGGTGGAAAAAGTATCTGATTTGTTGAGCTGAGACCCTTATTCGCCAAGGGCATTTGTAAAATAGCAGGTCAATGACAAAAGGAGTGCCCTGACACGGGTCAGCCCTTTGAGGTCGTTATGTTTAAAAAAATATTATGTGCTACTGATACGTCTACTGCCTGTGATTTGGCAGTCAAAACTGCTTTTGAATTGTCGCATAAATATAGTTCTGAGCTCATCCTGCTTCGCGTTGATCCGGAGGTTTCAAGTGAAAGCTGCCGGTTTGTTCCGGATATGCCGGCATCAAACAAGACAAGTCCTGGGCCGGATTATCTTGCATGGGTCAAAAAAAAATGCATGAAAACGGGTGATGGGGACCTGGATATAAAATCGCCAGCACCCTTATACACGGTGCTGGAAGGGGAGCCTTCCGAAGAAATTCTTAAGGTCGCATCCGTAAACAACGTGGATTGCATTATCATGGGCGCCCATGGTCGGGAAAACGATCTTGCCGGGACAGACGTCAGGCGAACTGTGGGTAAGACCCTTCAAACGGTTGCACAAAAAGCCCGGTGCCCGGTATTGAGTATTGCAAGATCTTGTGAAACCAGCTTCTGGTATTTTAACCAGATTGTTTTTGGAACGGATTTTTCAACAGCGTCCATGTCTGCCTTTCAATACGCCTATAAACTGGCAGATTATATCGGGTGTAAACTGCATATCTTTCATGCCCTGGCGTTAGGTCCATCTCATACAAAAGCCATTCCCAGCCAACGACAGATTGAAGACCAAATAGATGAGGCAAAAGTCAGAATAGAAGAACAATATGTTTCTCAAATGCACAATTTTGATAATTATACCATCGCTGTATGGGAAGGCCGTCCCTCGGTGGAGATATTAAAATTTGCCAGGGAAACATCCGGTGACCTTATTGTAATGGCCCATCACAGCAGGGCGTATACGTCTGATGCCATTGCTTTCGGTCATACCATCGAGCAGGTGGTGCTTCGATCCGCCTGCCCCGTGATCAGTGTGAACTGCCATTGATAGAGATGTCCTCCAGCTTTTGGCAGGAAGGATCTTTTATTCCCCATACCTGTTTTTTCAGATTTAAAAAATTAACGCCATGCCATATTGACAAAGATTAACTCTTAATTTATTTTCCATAATTTAAGGTATGAACTTTTGGTGTGAGGTGTGGCAGATGACAAAAAGACTGACGATACAGATGGCTGTTGATGAATTCGATTGCTATGATCTGTATAAAGAGATTATCGAATCATATGGCGAAGACCTGGAAGACCCCAGTCTTATCTCAGACCTCTATGATTTAATTGATGAGTATGATGAAGAATTTGACTTTTGGCCGGATTTGGAAGGGGATTTTTCAGAGAGTTTTGAAAGAAATCTAAAAGATGCCATCACAACCCTTGTTGAGGAGAATGATGACCTGTCATTTGTTGATGCTGATTATTCAGGGGAGGGTGACATTCCTGATATATTTGATAAAGACTTTGATGATACTGATGCAGATATGGATATTGGTCTTGATGACGAGGAGGACCTGGAATATTAAGGGTAATACCGCTTTTAATTTTATGATAAATCTTGTAAAAGCAGGTTCTAAATCAGCTCGACAATTCAGTTAAAAATGATATTCGTATCATTCAGTTTGATTTTATATGATTTTAATGCGCTAATTTTAATGTACTAAAGTGAGGTTTTTGTGTTTGTTAAACAATTTAAATATTCCGCCGATAACCTGGGATATCTGGTATTTTCAACAAGTGAAGGGATTGCCATTGATGCCGGGGGCGTGGACGATATGCTGGCATTTGCTGAGAAAAATGCACTTCACATCAAATATGTCATCAACACCCATTCTCATCATGATCATACCCAGGGGAATGCAGCCATCCTTGAGCGAACGAATGCTCAATTTATTGACTGTAAACAGATTCGATCCGATCAGACCCTGATGCTTGACAAGGAGAGCCTGGAAGTGTTTTGCACCCCCGGTCATACAGATGATTCCGTGACATTCAAGGGCGATGACTTTTTGATCACAGGGGATACCTTGTTCAATGGGACCGTCGGCAATTGTTTCACCGGTGATCTTCATGCTTTTTTTCTTTCCTTGAAACGCCTGATGTCGTTGTCGGGACATTTCAAGATTTATGGGGGGCATGATTATGTGATCGAATCCATGGAAATGGCAAAAACCATTGAAAAAGAAAACCCGCATATAGAAGCATACCTTAAAAAATATACTCCCGGGTTAGTTGTCTCCACTTTGGCGGATGAATTAAGGGTAAATCCATACATCCGGTTTAATGCTCCGCCAATGATAAAAAATTTACAGAAGCGGAACATGCCTGTGGATACTGAGTTTGATAGATTTAATGGCATAATGGAAATCTATTGATTGTTATTTTTCCCTGGTTTGATGCCCTTGATCATTCAGTATTCACGCCTTATTATAAGGGGCAACGTACGTCGATATTTAGGGGGCCTGCTATTTCGCAGGACCATAACAGGTGGTTATTATTCAGTATTGGAGAGAGCATTAATGCTTGATAAAAATATTAAGGTTTTCGATGATTCCCAGGCGGACGCTTGTTTTGCCCTGGGAAGACAATTGACCATTGAGTATTATGAATGCGGCGCAAATGTCCTTTTAGACGAGGGTGTGGTGGAAAAGATTTTGTTAAAAGCGGCTAAAGAAAGTGGTGCCACTATTATCAGTTCTTCGTTTCATAAATTTGATCCCCAGGGCGTCAGTGGTGTTGTCATTATAGCAGAGTCTCATTTTACCGTGCATGCATGGCCGGAACATGATTATGCTGCAGTGGACATATTCACCTGCGGAGACAATATTGACCTGGAAATTGCCATCAATTCCATGAAAGCGTCTTTTAAATCTGAAAATGTGGTTGTGTCTTCTGATCAAAACAGGGGGATTATTGCCAAGCCGTTTGAGCAAAAGAAAATGGGTCAAATGGTTAACAATTCAAAAATCTATCCGATTTCCTGGAAAAAAGAGGTTGAACGGAAAAATCCCTGGGGCGTTTTAACCTCTGTGGACATTTATGAGAGTGACCCGCAGATTATCCGGGATGCGAACAGCATTGAGCGGTTTGTATATGAACTGTGCGATCTTATCGATATGAAGCGATTTGGGGAGTGTCAGGTCGTCCATTTCGGAGAAGATGAAAAAGTAGCGGGGTTCAGCATGACCCAACTTATTGAAACCTCCTTGATTTCAGGTCATTTTGCCAATGCATCAAACAGGGTTTACCTGGATGTTTTTAGTTGCAAATATTATGAACCCCGGGAAGTTGCAGAATTTGCCATGTCATTTTTTAAAGGCAGGCATTATAAAATGCAGATCGCTCTAAGACAATAATTCAATCCAATTGGAATTGCCCTGAAAGTGAAGGTGCTTTTAATTCTTGGGTAGATGGGGTATATACTGTATTAAAATGAAAAATTATAGCAAAATAAACGACGGCTGGTTTTCAGAAATATGTCCCATGTGGCCCGGGATATCATTATCCCTTGAGATCGAAGCAATCCTCTATAGTAAAAAAAGCCCCTATCAGCAGATTGACCTTTACCAGACCCGCAACCACGGGAAAATGCTTGTTTTGGATGGCATTATTCAATTGACGGAATCAGATGAATTCGCGTATCAGGAAATGCTGGCCCATGTTCCTTTGTTTGCCCATCCCCACCCGGAAACGGTTCTGGTCATTGGTGGCGGTGATGGGGGGGTTTTAAGGGAAGTGGGTCGCCATGACGGTGTGAAAATTATTGATTTTTGTGAAATTGATGAAGCCGTCATTGACGTGTCAAAAGAATTTTTGCCGGATATGGCCTGTGGGTTTGACGATCCCAGGGTTCGGGTTCATATTGGAGATGGCAATGCATATATCCATGGCCACAAAAATAAGTATGATGTAATTATCGTGGATTCCTCGGATCCCATCGGCCCGGGGGAGATTTTGTTTGAACAACCGTTTTATGAAGGGTTAAAATCCGCTTTAAAACACAATGGGGTGATTGCCACCCAGGGCGAATCATTTTTTATGCACAAGGAGTGTGTCGCCAACCTGGTAAAAATCACAAAAGAGTTGTTTGTGGTACAGGGATATTCATCTATTCTGGTACCCACGTATCCTGGCGGTCATATCGGTATCTGCCTGGGATCTTTAGGGCCGGAAGTAAAAAAACCGTGTCGCTCCCTGTCTGAATCGTTTCAACAGCAATTGAAATATTATACCCCCCAAATCCATGAAGCCTCTTTTGTTCTACCGTATTTTGCCAAAACCCTTTTTGACTCCATATAAATGAATAAAAGAGAGTCAAATAATGTCAGATGACCCTTTAGCGGAACTGATTATAACGCCCATTAAATCCGCTTCACAACAGGAATTGATGCGCCTTTACAAGGAGGCTGGATGGTGGGAGCCTTCCTATGAAAAACATCCTGAATTTTTAACCGGCATTGTGAAAGATTCAGCCCTTTTTGTGGGGGTTTTTTGGGGGGAAAGGCTCATTGGAATGGGGCGTGCCCTTTCCGATCTTGCAAGTGATGCTTATATTCAGGATGTTACGGTGTTAAAAGAATTCAGGGGCAAGGGGATTGGTAAGAAAATTATTCAAACGTTAATCAAAATTTTAAAGGAAAGCGGTGTTGACTGGATCGGCCTTGTTGCCCAGCCAGGAACCGCTTCCTTTTATACGAAACTTGGTTTTGAAGTTCTCAAAGGCCATGTTCCGTTTAAATATAAGGATAAATAAAATGGTTACGGCGGAAGCGGTGTTAGATATACCTCAGAAAAAAAGAATAAGATCTCAACAGTTGAATCGATTTGCGTTAAAAGACCGGCAACTGATTCAAGCCTATATTGAAACCTTCACCCCCTTGTCCTGTGAGTATAATTTTTCAAATCTTTTTGCCTGGCAGGATGCGTATCACCTCACCTGGACCATTTACCAGGAACGACTTTTGATTTATGATGGTATCTCTCAATGTGGATTCATGCCATTGGGTGAAGATTTATATCCCGAAGAACTGGTCATTTTGTCATTAAATTTAAAAAATTTGGGTCTGGCACCAAATTTCTGTCTTGTCACATCTGACTATCTGGAAAAATTTCCTGAGATTGAAAATTATTATGTTGTTAAAGAAGAGCGGGATTATGCAGAATACATCTATGATGTTGACAACCTGTGTGACCTAAACGGTGTAAAACTCCACAAAAAAAGAAATTTGATCTCACAGTTCAAGCGTGCCTTTCCTGATTTTGAAGTCCACCGGTTAACAGCAGCAAACAAAGATAAAGCGCTGGGGCTCGCCCAGCAATTGATGAACCGGCGCAAACGGCGGTCAAGAGATCTTGATCAGGAGTATTCTGCCCTAAAGACATCCTTTGACTATTTTGAGCAACTGGGTTTAGACGGGCTTGTCATAACACTGGGAACTCAAGTAATTGCTTTTTCTGTTTTCAGTTCATTGTCCCAATCAACCTATGATATTCAGTTTGAAAAATCGGATATGGATTTTAAAGGGGCGGCCCAGATGATCAACCATGAAACCGCACAATATCTGAGAAATAAGTGTGACTACCTGAACCGGGAGCAGGATCTGGGTATTAAGGGGCTTCGCCAGGCAAAACTTTCCTATGATCCTGTACATTTGATTACGCCTTACAGCCTCACGCTTTCCCCTTTGAATTAACGCAAGTTTCGGGGGGGTACTTTAATCTGTTGACATCACGTTAAGAAGCGGCAGGATGGAGTCGGTTTATGGGGTTTGCAAAATTAAAGTTTAGAAACAAGCTGCTCTTCGCCTTTTTGATAGGGTTTATTCCATTTATTTTAATGGGCAGCATCCTTGCGTACTACCAGGTTAAAAAAACAATTCAAACCAGTATTGAAAATGAGCTTCAGAGTACAAACGATGCGTTAACCAACTTGATAAAAACATCTGCATCCGTGTCCATTAAAAACCGATTGCATGCTATTGCTGAAAAAAATCTGGAGATTGCCTCGTATTACTATAATAAATATCAATCCGGACTTATAGGGCGGGCGGAAGCGATCCAAATAATCGAAGAAATATTTTTACACCAGTCCGTGGGCATCAGTGGGTATATCTACTGTCTGAACAGTAAGGGCATCGTGACATTTCACCCCAATGACACCTTATTGAATACAGACGTGTCCGAATTTGATTTTGTCAGGCAGCAAATGGAAATAAAAGATGGATACCTGGAATATGAGTGGAAAAATCCAGGTGAATCCCATGAACGGGCAAAAGCCCTTTATATGGTGTATTTTAAACCGCTTGATTGGATTATTTCCGTGTCTTCTTATCGAGACGAGTTCAACTATCTGGTGGATATGGATGATTTCAGGGACAGTATCCTTTCCTACAAATCAGGAAAAACAGGTTATGCTTATGTCCTGGATGAAGCCGGTACAATTTTGGTCCATCAGTATCTCCAGGGGCTAAACCTGTTTGCACAGTCAGACCAGCCCATTGAATTTTTAAAGCAAATACTTGAACAGAAAAATGGAACTATCAAATATTTCTGGAAAAACCCCCGTGAATCAACACCCCGGGAAAAGATCGTTTTGTTCAAACACTTACCGGAATACAAATGGATTGTTGCCTCTTCAAGCTATATAGCAGAGGTCTTTTTACCCCTGGACACTTTCAGAAATTTATTAATTGCCGGGTTGATGTTCGTCCTTTTATTCTGTGTCGGGATCACTTATTTTATCAGCAGATCCATAACAAAACCCCTTACATCGCTAATGGAAAAATTCGAAGAAGCAAAGCATGGTGATTTTTCCGTTCGTATGGGAGAAGGTTCCCCGGATGAGTTTGGCAGACTGGCCCAACACTTTAACGCGTTTATGGACCGGTTGAAACAAAACAATAAAAAGATTGCTGCTGAAATTCAAAAAAACAGGGACGTCCAGGCAGCACTTGTAGCAAAGGACCTGAAGCTTCGCAGCCTGTTTGATCATTCTTTTCAGCTCACAGGAATATTATCTCCTTCGGGGATCATTGAAGAGGTGAACCGGACCGGGCTTGAATTTGCCGGATGCACAACTGAGGATGTCGTGCATCGGCCGTTGTGGCAAACACCTTGGTGGCAGCATGATTCAAAGACTCAACACCAGTTGAGAACATCCATTAAAAAGGCCGGCCGGGGTGAATTCGTGCGATATGAAACCACCAATATTTCAAAAGAAGGTCAAATCAGAAGTATTGATTTTTCAATAAAACCCATTTTTAATGCAGGGGGTGAGGTGGCATTTCTTCTTGTCGAAGGAAGGGATATCACCGCTTATAAACTGGCTGCCCGGGAAAGGAAAAATTTAGCCGTGCAATTGGAAAAATCCCAGAAAATGGAGGCCATTGGAACCTTATCCGGCGGAATTGCCCATGATTTTAATAATATTCTGTCAGGGATCCTTGGATATGCACAATTGGCAGAGCTGGACCTGGATGATCCCATAAAAGCCAGGGAAAATATTGCACAGATTATCAAAGGTACCAAAAGAGCCGCCAAGCTGACCCGGCAGATCCTGACCTTCAGCCGCCAGACCGGATATGAAAAACACCCGTTCAGTCTGTGTCTCGTGGTAAAGGAAGCCCTTAAATTATTACGGTCATCAATTCCCACCACCATTGAGATCAGTGAAAATATCGTTTCAACGGCAATGGTTCTGGCGGATCCTACCCAGATTCATCAGGTGATGATGAACCTTTGTACCAATGCTTACCATGCCATGGAAAAAACAGGCGGCATCCTGACCATAAGAGTTCGAGAACGTGAAATTCTAAATACTACAGATATTTTCAGTCATGTGATACCCCCTGGAAGATATCTTGAACTTGAGATCATTGATACGGGTATCGGTATGGACGAAGAGACCCTGTCAAAAGCGTTTGACCCCTATTTTACAACCAAGGCGGCCGGAAAAGGGACCGGGTTAGGCCTGTCCCTGGTTCATGCCATTGTCAAGGCACACGGTGGGTATATCAAAGCCAGCAGCGCGGTGGGGCAGGGCACCTGTTTTTCAGTCTACCTGCCCGTGGTGGATCAGGAGACCCATTTTAATCCCCGGGTAAAACAAGAAAAAAGATCGAAACATGGGGCTGAAAAAATCATGGTTGTAGATGATGAAAAAAATATTCGTTGGGTTATTCAGGCGTATTTAGCCCGCTATGGTTATTCGATATCCACCTTTGAAAATGGGGCTGAAGCCTTTGAAGCCTTTGAACGAGCCCCGGATCAATTTGATCTGATTATTACGGATATGACCATGCCCCGGATGACGGGTGAAGAACTTGCTAAAAATGTGCTCCGTCTTCGTAAGGGCATGCCGGTCATCTTGTGCACGGGTTACAGCGAAACTATTTCAGAGGCAAAAGCCCTTGAAATGGGGATCCGAAAATATGTTCAAAAACCGGTCTCCAATGAAGAACTGGTCATGCTGGTCCGGGAGATACTGGATCAACCGGTCTAATTTCCTTTATCCCGGGCAACTAAAAGTTTTAAAATATTTTCTTTTCCGATAATGCCCACAAGTTTATTATTCTCCACCACGGGAATGGTATGAAAATGCTTTTCAACCATCAGGCTTGCGATTTCGGAAATCGGCATATCCGGATGGGCAGACACGGGGTTTTTTACCATGGCCTGCCCCACGGTGGTGGCTGAAATCTTCTTGAGCTCCGCATTCAGTCTTTTAGATGATGACAAGGGGAAAATCCCGTCAAGAAGGACGAAAATGGGGGGTATGGGGATGTCTTTTTGGGCAAAAATCAGGTCGCTCTGGCATAAAAGTCCCTGAAGGATTCCATTCTCATCAACTACGGGAACCCCATTGATATGATTGTTCAAAAGAAGTTCAACTGCTTTGGCAATCTCTGTGTCAGGGGAAATGGATATCACATTTTTTTCCATAATATCCTTGGCTGTTATCATGGGATGTCTCCTTTAGTATCTGTGAATTTCAGACGATATGGCGGACCGCTAGAACCGAACAGCCAGCCCTGCTGATGACCCGATCTGTTGTGGAACCCACCAGAAATTGTTCCAAAAGACTGTAACCGTGTACCCCAAGAATGATCATGTCTATTTTCTCTTTTTCAGCATAGGTGATCAGTTCTTTGTAAGGTTCACCTTCCAGCAGGATGGTAATGGGCGTACACCAATTCCGGCTATCTTCCGGGACCATGTGGGTCAGCTTATCTTCAAGGCTTTTTAACAGCGCATCTCTGGCTTTTTTATTGTCAGAGAGTTCTTTTTTCGACAGTCCCGGATATTCAGCCCGGGCCCAGCTGACCTGGTCCCCCCCCGGCACATAGTCAGCCGTAGGGATTGGAATGGATTTTGGCTTCATCACATGAGCCAGGTAAAGCTGTGTCTGAAATTCCTGGGCCAGACTCAGGGCATAGTCGAAAGCAAGCTGGGAGTCCGGTGAAAAATCACATCCCACAAGAATGCGGTTTAACTTTATACTGCCCTCAATCGGGGAATCCAGATGTTTTTCCTTTGCATGCAGCACCAGAAGCGGGCATGACAATATTTTGACCAGCCGGTTGGTGACCGAACCGATTAAAAACCGTTTGATACCGGATCCGCCATGGGTTGCGGCAATAACCATATTGATATTGTTTTCCCGGGTTATCTGTTCGATCTCTTCGGCGGGTTGACCGGTTGAGACCCGGATTTCACATTGCATATCCATTTTTTCCGCTATTCGTTCAAGTTTGTCCTGGGCATTCTGGATGCGCTCACTCTCAATGCCGGCATAGTCAAGATAGGGCGGCATGTGGCTTGAAACCATAAGGGGGCCCGATACAATATGGCACAGGCAAAGTGTGGCATCAAATTCTGAAGCCAGTGATTTGCCATAGGATAGGATGAGATTGGTAAAGTCTGAAAAATCGATGGCACACATTATTTTTTTGGGTTCTATCCTCATAATTCTCCTCCTTTCTTATCATTGGTGATGGCGTCAAAAACCCTGGAGGGTCTCTTTTTCCATTGGGGTCGCTTTATTCGAACAATCGCCTGCATGGCTGAAGTACGAAAACCGGTAAAAAGAAGAGGGATGCCAATAACCGATCCGTTTACCTGTATTGTAATCTTCTTCGGCCGGGAACGTCAAGAAAAAATTCAATATATCCGTAAGGGGCTATTTGCCGTTGGGCAATCTATGATATACTGGTTTTAAACACGGATATAAAGGTTGAAATTCATCATGAATCAGTCTGAGAAACAAGATATTACCGGCTATCCATTCCTTTTCAGCCCACTGAAAATGGGCGGGTTTCAAATGAAAAACCGGCTGGTGGCGTTGCCCGTTCATACCGGGTTTGCCTATCCCGACGGTGGTGTCAGTGTATGGATGAATGAGTTTTATGCCCGGTTGGCTGGTTCTGGTGTGGCCATGGTGGTTGTCGCAAATGCGGCGGTTTCCAGTGACGGTGTTGTTTCTAAGTTCAACCTGAGAGTTGATAAGGATACATTTATACCTGCCCTGGCCAAACTCGCAGCAACGATAAAAAAAAGGGGAGCCCTTGCCTGCCTTCAATTGAATCATGCCGGGCGGTTTGCCAAAACCGCCCGGCCACTGTTACCCTCTCCTGTGACCAGTGAAAATTTATCCTTTAATGTGGAATCTTTAAAGGATTTTATGGAATTTTTTCCTTTGGAAAAAAGATTCAGTCTTACCCGATACCTTCTGGGTCAGCTGAATAAATGGCGACAGGCCATGACATCCGATGACCGGAACAGGGTGATTGAGGCCTTTGGCATGTCCGCTGCCAGGGCCTGTGAGGCCGGTTTTGATATGGTTGAACTCCATGGGGCCAGCGGCTATCTCTTATGCCAGTATTTGTCGTCTTTTACGAACAAAATAGAGGGTGATTTCGGGGGGACATTCCAGGGTCGGACCACATTTCCCCTTGCCGTCATACAGGAAGTAAAAAAATGTGTCCCCACTGCATTCCCTGTGGGATTCCGGATTATCCTCAGGGAATGGGTGCCGGACGGCATTGATCTGCCTGAGGCCCTGGCGTTTGCCCAGGTGCTTGAAAAAAAGGGGATTGCCTATCTTTCTGCCTCTGCAGGGACCTATAATTCCATCTTTTCCCCTGGTGCATTAAAATGGATGGGCAAAGCAGCCTACCTGTCAAAAGATATGGCCAAATTGACGGCCAGGGTCAGGATTCCCACCATCACATCCGGAAGGATCATCACCCCTTCCATGGCCGATAAATTAATTGGGGATGGTGTTGCGGATTTAATCGGCCTTGGTCGCTCTTTGAGGGCTGACCCCCAATGGGTGGCAAAGGCCATGTCCAGGGATAAAACCCGTCATATAGCCACCTGTAAGAATTGTAACTGGTGTCTGAAACGGGTGGTATTGGAACAGGGATTTAACTGCAGCCGCTGGCCAGAAGTCTTCCGGGAACGAACCGCACTGGAGCATCAGTTGATGACACGCAATTATAAACCCCTATGGGTGATTGCGGACACCCGGGATATTCAAATTTTTAAACAGTCTCTACCGATTCTTCTCCAGGGCAAACAGCAGACGTTTATCCCGGCGGTTTTGATTCTTAAATCCCTTGTGCCGGATCAAGCGTTTGATCTGGCACAAAAAAAGTTTGTCAAATGGATGGAAAATATTTTCGATCCACTCAGATCCAGTCAAGAAAAAGTACATTGGGTTGTGAGAGAACATAAGGGGAACCGGGAAAAAATCGTACAGGATGAAATCGGTCTGGGGGATTATGGACGGATTTTTATCGGTTCAAACCCAACTGAACCCTGGCGGGATCGACTATTGTATGAACAGCGGGGAAAGGTGATGGTACGCCTTTGCGCGAACAATCGTCAGGACAAGGTGATGGTGCCGGTTGATCTGTCTCCTGCGACCCTGCTGGTCATGATATTCCTGCGAAAAACCTTGATGCAGGAACAAGGTTTTTGCCTTCATTTTGTCCATGTCCTGACCGGTAAATCAGACCCGGTTGAACGTCAGTGGGCGAAAATGAAAAAAATTACCGATTTTGACCTCAACACTCAGCTGGTGTTTGTCCGGCCAAAGACAACCGTGGTCTCGACGCTGGTGGCGGCCATGGCAACCCATAAATATGGGACAGTCATCATGGGAAAACGGGGTCTTTCCGGGATCAAACGCTGGTTGCTGGGCAGTGTTTCCGCAGGCGTTCTTCGCCATCTTACAGATCAGACCCTGTTTTTAATTGATTGATCTGTGCAGTGTTCCGCCTGGGCCTTGATACAGCAGATGGCATGATTCCATACCACGTCATGGGCATAGGCAGGGAACAGGTGTTTGAACAGTTTCCAGAAACTTTGCCGGATGATGCCCCGGCCTTTTTTAAAGTTAAACGCAGTGTAAATGACCAAACGATTATTGCCATCTTTCGTGGGCGTGATATCAAACAGCAGTTTTCCCTGGCGTGTAAACAGTTCCTGGGGGGCATACACCAGTGCTTTGTTCGGAATGCACCGGGCAAGGCGGATATCCATGGAAATCGGCAGGGCTTTTAATTTGTACCGGATAATGGACCCCACATGGTTTGGCAATCCTGAGATCCTTCGGACATCTACAAATCTGAGCCTGAGAAATCCGGCCGTGTCATCTCCGAATTTCCCCAACTCTTTAAATATGGTATGGGATGTCGCCCGGATCTTTATGGAATACATTCGTTCCATTTCAGGCATGGTGTCAAGGGTTATCCCCAGGGGGGCAGATATGGACTGCTTGATGTAATCGCGTTTTTCCCTGAGAATGACCGTTGGATACCGGCCATAGGCTCCCCAGTTTAACCCGAAGAAAATTTCCGTGAGAACATTTCGCAGGGTCTTGACGACCCCTATCAGAAGCGAATAAAAAACAGGGAGACAAAGAAGATCCCGACAGATTTTTCCATAATCCGCTCCCCCGCTGCCAATCTGCCATAAAACCTTTCCCAGGGGCCATTTGTTCATCCCTTTGAATTTCATTTCAGTGGCAAAGGTCTGGTAGAGAATGCGGCTCAGGATCTCAGATTTTAAGATCACCTGTATCAAGCCGAAGATCACCTTTCCATAGCGGTTATCTTTTTTAAGCCAGTGCATCACCCAGCGATTTTCCCGGGCCAGGCTTTTTTTATCCAGCCCCGTATGGATGACGGTTCGTGCCAGGCTTTTTGCACTTATAAACGCTGAGTAGAGGCCATCCCTGTAGAGCCGTGCCCCCATGGCATCGCCCACCATTGAAATCCTGTCTTCAAATGGGGACACGGATGGGGTTACCACCATATTGGGGCAGCAGGAGCATTTAATGGGGGTGGTCTCCAGGGTTATAAGCGGTAAAATGGCCTGAACGTGGGGAAGCGATAGAAATTGTCGGATAATTTTTTCTGTGTCGTCAGGAAAGGATGCCGTGTCAATACTTTTTCCGGAAAGGGCGATGGTGAGGTACTCTCGTTTGGGTACAAGGACAATATGATCCAGACGCAACCTTTTTGAACCAGAGACAATCAGGTATAATTCTTTGTTCATATATTTTTTAAGATAGGCCCGACCCGGCTTGAGCTCAACCACCAGGGCGGGTCTGACACCGGGGGGGGTGAACCGGGGATTCAGGGTTTGGTAGGACGTCAGAAACCGGTTTAAGGTATGGGGGGGGGCTGCCGGGGCATTCATTCCTGTGGCGATACAGACAAAATCCGATTTGATGGAGAGCGGCTTTCCCAAAGGGGTTTTTATGGTCAAAAGCGGGGTTCGGGTGCCGGTGTAACCGATGGTTTCGACGATTCCGGTGATAACGGATGCACCCTTTTCAACGGCTTTTTCTAAAAGAAAATTATCAAATCCATCGCCCCGGCATTTCCGGTCCAGGGGCAGGACACCCCGGAAAATCGAATACAGCTTTTGGGGGGAAGGCACTTTCAGGGGAAAATTTTTCCAGAGCCCATGGATCCATATGTGGGAGAATTCTGTGCCCACTACCTTCCGGGGCAGTTTGAGGTTGCTTTTTGCCATTGCATTGTACAGCCGGGGGGAAATAACCCCTGCACAGGAATTACACCCCTTCAGGCGCCATTCACCGCCAGGGAATTCCCGGGTCACCCGTTTGTCAATGAGGGTGACCTGAATCGTCTTTCCGGCTATTTTTGCCTCCCGGAGAAGATGGAGTGCAAAAAAAGATCCTGCCGGCCCGCAACCAATGACAAGAACCCGGCTCTTGTCTTTTAATCCGGTTGCGGTCTGGGAGTGTCTGCTAGTCACTTTGGGCTACACCCCGGGGATTTCTGGCGGTTTGAGGGACGGTTCGCGGTATTTTAATGATAAAACAGGTCCCTTTGGTTGGTGTGGATTTTACCTTGATGTCTCCCCGGTGTTGCTGGATGACCTTGTTGGTGATGAACAGTCCCAGGCCTGTTCCTTTGTTGCCTTTGGAGGAAAAGAAAATCGTAAAAACCTTTTTCAAAGCGGATGGCTCCATTCCAAGACCCGTGTCCTGAATGCGGAACAGGACTTTTTCCCGATCTATCCGTGCTCTAAAGGAAATGGTATGGGTTTTTTTTGACGGATTATCGATACAGGCTTCAATGCCGTTTTCAAGTATATTGATCATGGCAGCCTGGAGACTTTTTTCATCAATTTCAAACAAATCATCATCGGTCAATATGTCCAGGGAGTGGTCGATGGTGATATTATTTTTTCGGGCATTCGTGGTAACAATGCTGATGGTGTCTTCCATGAATTGTTTGACAGACAGTTTGTTCCACTCCATCTGACGGGTTTTGGTATAGTAAAGAATATCCAGCACCAGCTTTTTTATACGGGAGGTCATCTGCCGGGATAATTCAAGCCCTTGTTTGGTTTTTCCCCGGTCATTGGTCTTGAATCCCGTATCCATCATGTAAATCCCTCCATCCAGGCTGGTGAGCAGCCCTTTGATGCCATGGGATATGGAACCGATCATAAATCCCAGGGACGTTAAATGGTCTTCAAGTCTCCGGGCCTCAGTGATATCTGTGAGCAAGACAAGGGCATGGGTCATCTCGCCGTTATTGTCCTTTATGGGAGCTGTCCAGCTGAGCACAATATGTTTGACCCCGTCTGAGGAAATAATTTCCATTTCAGAAGCGTGATTATTCCCGTCTTTAAACGTTTGTTCCACCGGACATTTTGTGCAGGGCTCATCCCTGTTTTTACAGATACCAAAACAGTATTCTCCTGTATGGTGACCGAAATATTCTTTAAATTTGCGGTTGGAATCCGTGATCTGGTAATCCCGGTCCCGAACATAGATAAAACAGGGGACTTCGTTAAACAATTGTTTGTAATTTTTTTCCGATCGGGCAAATCTGCTTTTATAACAGCTTTCATTAAAACAAAGGTGTTTATGAAGATAGCGGTGCTCCAGAGACCGGTTGATATAAAAATCAAATATCTGCTGGGTTGTGGGCAGGGTGAAAAAATCAGATACACCCCGTTGAAGTGCCCTTACCCCGGTCTCGGGATGGTTCTTATGAACCGCGGCAAGGATTTCCATATGGATGAATGGTTTCGTAATTGTGGCGACCTTTTCAAGGCATCCCGGGTTTCCCTCGGGGATAAAAATAACCAGGATATCCGGGAATGGTTTTGAGGCGGGAAAATAAAGGTCCTTGTCAAGGGCAATTGTTTTAAATTCCATCCGGTCATAAAATTTAGATTTTTCAAGATCCAAAATCGAATTTTCAATATAATTTATCAGTAAAATAGTGGGTTTCATTGTTGACCTGTTTGAAGTTGGCAGTGTAAATGTCGGTGACCTTTTTGGGGGCCGGTAACGCGATGGCCGTTGCAGTCGTTTTGACTGTCTGGCAATGATATCAAAGGCTAAAAAGGTTATCAATTGTTTAATTGCAAAAGCGTGTGGAAATAAATCGGTTTGTTACCAGTGACTGCTTTACCGGTCGTGACCTGCCGGGCGCATGAAGGGTATTGTTTTTGTCCCAAGAATTTAGTATGACTCTTCTTTCATGGTTTCAGGAAGGCCTTTTTGGGGGCATTGTGGGGGGATTTCAGCAGAATGATATCCTGGCATACGGATATGGAAACAGGTTAAAAATGAAACATAACATTTCAGGCATTTCAGATATACCGGACAAAGACTCTCTCCAGGCACAATTGTTGCCTTTGTTTTTTTTGACGTCTATTTTTTTCTTGAATTTTATCATCCGGATCATCATTTCACCCCTGCTGCCAACCATATTGGCCGATATGCACCTGACCCGGGATCAGGCCGGTTCTTTTTTTCTGGTATCGGCTTCCGGGTATTTTATTTCATTATTATGTTCAGGATTTGTTTCTTCACGGCTCCAGCACAAACGAACAATTGTTTTTTCAGCAATGGCCACCGGCATTGCATTTATCGCCACAGGGTTCTGCCAGAGCCTGTTGACAATGCGGTTAGGGCTGTTTGTTGTCGGGATGACATCTGCCTTGTATATTCCTTCAGGCATTGCCATGCTTACAGCATCCATCAGCAGTCGGAACTGGGGAAAGGCCATCGGTATTCATGAAATGGCCCCAAATTTAGGATTTCTACTGGCCCCTATCATCAGTGAAGGGCTGCTGTTGTGGCTTTCATGGAGAAGTGTTTTGATGGTGATCGGTGGCGCCTCCATTTTGACCGGTATTACTTTTTTAAAGTTTTCCAATGTCGTGGATTTTCCTGGAGAATCCCCCAGACTCAAATCCATTTTACCCCTTGTAAAAACCCCCTCTTTCTGGATGATGATGACATTGTTCAGTTTAGGCGTAGCCGGAACCATGGGGATTTATTCCATGCTGCCCTTATATCTTGTTAACGAGCACGGCATGCTTCAGTCCCAGGCCAATACACTGATTACCCTGTCCAGGATTTTAACATTGCCCATTGCACTATTGGTCGGCTGGCTGTCAGATCGTTTCGGGTTGAAACAGACGCTGGCAGCCGTCCTTTTATTAACCGGTATTTCAACCCTGTTGATCGGCCTGTTATCCGGCTGGCCCATGACGGCTGTTATTTTTTGCCAGCCAGTGCTTGCGGTCTGTTTTTTCCCGCCTGCATTTGCCGCCCTGTCCCATATCGGGTCTAAAGAAACCCGCAATATTGCCGTTTCCTTTACCATTCCCTTTGCCTTTCTGGTGGGCGGGGGCGTTGTTCCAAGTGTCATCGGGATTTTGGGGGAAAAAGGATCTTTTTCCATGGGTTTTGTGGTGGTCGGTATTTTTATTTTTTTCGGTGCTGTGGTCCCCTTTTTCCTTAAACTTCAGGAAAACAATTAACCCGCTTAACCGGAGGCCACCTTGTTTCTACCGGTTTCTTTTGCCTGGTAAAGTGCTGTATCGGCCGTTTTGATAAGATCGTCCCGTGTTTTGATATGCGTTTGATATTCACTGACACCAGCGCTCACGGTGAGGGAAAGGCCCGGGAACCGGTTCGCCAGGAGTCTGCCCAACTGCTCTATCTCTCTTCGGATCCTTTCGGCATAGACCAGGGCATTTGACAAATTAGTATTGTTCAGGATGATAATAAATTCTTCGCCGCCATACCGACCCACATGGTCAAAGGGCCTGGACAGCTTTTTCAGGGTGGTGGCGATCAGTTTAAGGATATTGTCTCCAGCCTGGTGCCCGAAGGTATCATTGAATTTTTTAAAATAATCCACATCAACCATCACAAGGCAGAGTTTGTTCTTTCCTTCCACAGCTTTTCTGAATGATTTTGCCAGCAGCTCGTCAATGGCCAGACGGTTCAAAAGGCCTGTGAGACCGTCTTTGAGGGAAATGGCTTTTGCCTCTTTGTAGGTGATGGCATTTTCCATGGCAATGCCAAGTTCATTGGCCACAATGGCAATGGAGGAGACCACATCCGGTAGAATTGCTTTTTCTGAAGCAATATTGTCCATGCCCAGGATTCCCATGACCTTGTTATGACTGCAGAAAGGTACGATGACCATTTCCTTTATATTAAATTCCATCAGGGTCTTTTGTTCCCCTGACGTTCTGCCGGTAATCATCACAGGGACTTTGTCTCTCAGGCAGTCAACAAACCCACCGGCAGTTTTATCGATGGAAATTTCAATGGACTTGAGGTCCATTCCAGTATCTGAAGCATCAAAAAATTCAATGACTTTAAGACTTCTCAGGTTCTTTACTACCTTCATGACATACAGCCGGTTGAACTTGAAATCCTTATAGATGGCCTTCAGTGTCGCCGTGATAATTGCTTTGGGGTCAAGACTGCGATGGGGTGAGGTGATACTTTCCTTTATCTTCGATACCTCAACGGGTTTGGCCTGCCGGGTCTCTGGATAATAATAGGTCGTATTGATGGTGCATAACTGGAGGTTTGCCCTGAGCAGGTTTTCCCGGAACTGGCTGGCGGAAGGAAATGTAAATCCATAAAACCTTGACGTGTTTTCCATTTCCCTGTCCAACCGGTGGATGATTTTTTTGAAATCAATTGTGGTTAAATCAATATTTTTTTCAACTTCAGGCTGAAGAATCGGTGGCCTGATGATATCAATAGATCCCATGCCCTGGGTCCAGGACAGAAAATTTGCAAGGGAAACAATGGATATCAGCAGGGCCTCTTTCTGGGAAAGATCCAGGTGTCCATATCTCCGGTGGTGGTGGCTTATGGTCAGGGCAAGGGGGGCAGGCAGGTCCCACAGAGAACTGTAATAGGCCCCCAGGTCATCGTGTCCCATGCCCATGAGTTCCCTTTCTTCCGTTATCAACGGACCTGTATGCTTTGTTACCGTGGCAATGAAATCACCATAATTGACGCGGCCTTGAAGATCAAATAAAATTTTCCCCAAATCATGCAAAAGCCCGCAGGTATATGCCTCTCCCGGATTTGGATATCCAAGTCCTTCGGCAATGGCCATGCTCAGGGTGGCCACACAAAGGCAGTGTCGCCAGAAAAAGCGTCTGTCAAATGGCGTTCGGCTTTTTGATTTAACCATTTTTTCAAAAACGGTTATCCCTAAGGAGATTTTTTTCACTTCGTCAAACCCGAGATGGATGGCAGCTTCAGAAACCGCTGTTATTTTTTTGTTCAGGCCATACAATGAAGCGTTTGCCAGGCCCAGGACCCTGGTTGAAATTCCCGGATCTGTTTCCACGAGTTTGGAAAGGTCTTCCATGTCGGCATCCGCGTCACTGAAGATTTTCAGTAGTTTGGCCATCACTGGGGGGAAGCTGGGGATCTCTTTGATCTCAAGATTTAAAACCCGTTTGATGTCAGATTCCAGGGGCAGCATGAGGTTTAGCATGAGGTTTCCCTTTATTATCGTAACGCCAAAACAATCCATCATGTTCCGGTTAAAATATTTGCCAGTTAAAAACTTTTTAAAGTTTAGCATGAACCCTGTCAAATATGCAAGGGGCCTTTTGTTTTCAGCAACGCTCATTATGATTATAACTATCTTTTTTTATTTGATTTTTTATCACAGCCTGAATATTTAAGGGCAGAAGCCAGCCAAAGTGTCAATACGGCAAGGCCCATTCTCCTAATGAGGTAACTGGTTTTTTTTTTCGTGATTTTAATGTTTCCATTGCCCATTAAATCTCTTTTTCGCCTTGACTTTCGATATCAAATAAAATAGTCCAATGGGTATGTTTTACTTTAAAAAATTGCGATATTTTAAAGTAAAAGTCATTGCACAAGTAAAATTGTAAATCAACATCAATTGCCCAAATAAAGATTCAAAGGTTGCGTTACACCCAATATAAGCAGGAGGAAACGGATCGATGAAATTGGACAGGTTGGCAGTGCTAATATTCCTAATGGCTTTTCTCGTTTTTTATACACCCGCTGTTGCAAAAGACCATTCTGATGGACCCACTCATGACACCATTGAAGCGGCGGGCCATGCTGAAAATGTTTCAAGTCGCACACAGGAAGAGGCCGGTCACGCTCATGTGAACCTGGGGGAAAAACTGCCGCTGTACAGTTGTATTCCCTTTGCCGGTATGCTGTTGTCCATTGCCCTGTTACCGTTGATTGCCGGTACTTTCTGGCACCATCATTTTGGGAAGATTTCTGCCTTCTGGGCCGCCTGTCTTGCCCTGCCGTTTATCATTGCGTATAAAGGCCTTGCCGTTTATGAAATTTTTCACATTATCCTGGCAGACTATGTCCCCTTTATTATCCTGCTATGGGCCTTGTTTACCATTTCCGGCGGTATCTTGCTCAAGGGGACATTGAGGGGGACACCCGTTGTGAACACAGGGATTATCCTGATCGGTACGATTCTGGCTTCGTGGATGGGCACGACAGGGGCTGCCATGCTTATGATCCGGCCCTTTCTGCGGGCCAATGACTATCGAAAGAATAAAACCTTTATGGTCGTATTTTTTATTTTCCTGGTGGCAAATATCGGTGGTGCGCTGACACCGCTGGGTGATCCGCCGTTGTTTCTGGGATTTCTTCACGGGGTCAGTTTTTTCTGGACCTTTAAAATTATGCCCCATATGATTACGGCCACCCTTATTCTTTTGATCCTTTATTTTTTGATGGACCTGTATCATTACAAAAAGGAAGGGGCCACAGTTCCGGATGATGGCGAGAAAAAACCGCTGAGGCTGGTGGGCACCTACAACTTCTTTTTCCTTGCCGGTGTTGTGGGAGCTGTTTTGATGAGCGGTCTCCTGGACCTGGGAGAAGTGTCCACCCTGGGGGTTCACAGGGCGGTCCAGGATTGGTTGAGGGATGGCCTTCTCATTGTTTTTGGGATTTGTTCCCTCTGGGCGACCCCAACGGTTCTTCGAGAGGAAAACGAATTTTCATGGTTTCCCATCATTGAGGTTGCCTATCTGTTTATCGGTATTTTTATTACCATGATTCCCTGCCTTTTATTGTTGAAAGCAGGACCAGATGGTGAATTCGCATTTCTTATCAACGCAGTAAAAGAACCGGTTCACTATTTTTGGGTGACGGGAATGTTATCGGCTTTTCTGGACAATGCGCCCACCTATCTGACCTTTTTCAACACAGCCCTGGGCGGTTTTTATTCCGGCCTTGCAGAAAGTGATGCCGTTCCCCTGCTGATGACTGAAAATGCGGTTTATCTCCAGGCAATTTCATCTGGGGCTGTCTTTTTTGGTGCCTGCAGTTATATAGGAAATGCGCCCAATTTTATGGTGCGATCCATTGCCGCGGAGTCAGGAATTCAAATGCCCAGCTTTTTTGGGTATATCCTGAAGTATTCTTTAATCTTTTTAATCCCAACCTTTGTTATTGTAACCTTTATTTTCTTTTAATATACTGGTTTCAGAGGAATTAACCCCTTGAAAAGGAGTCACGCAGTCAATGAACATCAATCTTAAAGGATTAAAGATCGCCATAATCGGAGGAAACAGCCCGTGCAAGGAAATTCTTGAAATTTTACTGGGGCCGGATTTAAAAGAATTGGCTCCCCAGGTCCTGGTGGTTGCAGATACCCTGACCCAGGCCGAAGGGATCAAATATGCCAATAAATTAGGGGTCCCGACCACCACGGATTATGGTGAAGTGTGCAAGCTTGAGGGGATTGATGTTATTTTAAAATTAAAGAATGATGAAATGTTGAGCTGTATACTGGAAAAGGTCAATACAGAGCGCGTCAGTATTATTGATCTTGGCACCTATCGCGCCATGGTCTTTTTGAATTTTTTAAAGGCAGAAGAAGAAAAAAATAGGATTAAAAGACGAATTCAGTCAGAAGAGATCGATAAACAGGAAGTGTCACACTTGTTTGATCAGTTTTCAACAAAAATTCAAGAGAATGCCGAGGAGGAGAACCAGTACCTGAAGCTTGAAAGAGAAGACCTGCTTGAGATGGAAAAAGAGATGTCCCAGATCATTCAGGGCAGTATGATTCCAACGTTCATCATCAGCAACGAACATATTATTACGCATTGGAACAGGGCCTGTGAAGAACTGACCGGACACAATGCCTATGAATTGGTGGGAACGGATCGGCAGTGGGTCCCGTTCAGGTCTGCCAAGAGACCGACCATGGCAGATGTGATTGTGGGCGGAATGTCAGAACAAGAGGTGTCAAAATATTATGGTTCCGCGTGGAGAAAATCGGGATTGATAAAAGAGGCATATGAAGCCGAAGAGTTTTTCCCGCATCTCGGGGAAGATGGTAAATGGATTTTTTTTACTGCTGCCCCCATAAAGTCACCGGATGGCAAGGTGATTGGGGCCATAGAGACCTTAAAAGATATTACCGAAGATAAAAAAGCCCAGGAAGAACTGGAACTGCAGGACCAGGAGCTTTCCACACTCTATGAAAAATATAAAAAATCAGAAGAAAAATATCGGTCTCTGTTTAACAACAACCCAAACCCCATCTTTATTATCGACCGCCAGACACTTGAGATTCTGGATGTGAATCATCGTGTGGAAGAAGATTATGGGTATGTGAAAACAGAACTTTTAGGGACCCCTTTTCTGGACATGGGTGACAGGTCCGATGAAACCATCAAAGAAGGTCTTGAGACACTTTCTGAAAAAAAATACATTCTGTTTACCAAAAAAAAGCATTTCAAGAAAAATAAGACCTCCTTTTTTGTGAATGTCAAGGTTGTGAATGCGACTTACAGTCATCGGGATGTTTTAATCGCATCAGCAACAGATATCACCGAGAGTGTTGAAAAAGAAACCCAGCTGATCCAGGCAGGGAAACTGGCGACCCTGGGCACCATGGCCGCCGGCATGGCCCATGAGATCAACCAGCCGCTGAATGTGATACAGATTTGTTCTGATCTGATCTTGAAAATGATTAAAAAAGGACTGACCATACCTGAGGATGAACTGGTGATGATGGCCAATGATATTATTGATAATGTTGCCCGGGCATCCGGAGTTATAAAGCATGTCAGGGATTTTGCAAGGCAGTCTGAAAGGGATCTTAAAAAAATGATCATCAATGATCCCATCAATGATGTGTTCAAAATACTGGGACATCAATTGACCGTTCATTCCATTAAAGTCAAGCTTGAACTGGATCCTGAAATTCCTGAAATTCGTGCAGAGCATAATCGTCTGGAACAGGTGTTTATTAATCTGGTGACCAATGCCATTGATTCCATGGATGAAAAAGCAGAAAAAGCAGGTGCCCCAGTGGAAAAAATACTTGAGATCAAAACCTATGCTGAAGACAGCTGGGTTATCACCAAGGTGTCTGATACCGGTATCGGCATGACCGATGACGTGAAAAGAAAGATATTTGAACCCTTTTTCACGACAAAAGAGACAGGTAAGGGAACCGGCCTTGGAACCAGCATCAGTTTTGGAATTATAAAAGATTATAATGGAACCATTGATATACAGAGCGAATTGGGTAAAGGAGCCACATTTATAGTCAAACTTCCGGCGATTGAACAAGGGAATCCGTTATGACAGCCAATAAAATATTAATTGTTGATGATGAAGAGATCATTGTCCGCTTACTCTCCATGTCCCTTCGAAGTGATGGGTATGAAACGGTTACAGCCAATAGTGGCGAGCAGGGACTGGCAGTTTTTAAATCTGAATCGCCTGATATCGTGGTCACGGATATAAAAATGCCGGGTATGGATGGGCTTGAGTTGTTAAAGCAGATTAAGGAAATTGATCCTGAAAAAGAAGTGATCATTGTAACCGGGCATGGTGATATTGATTCAACCATCACGGCACTTCAGCGGGGGGCCAGCGATTTTATCAATAAACCGGTGCGGGATGAGGCGCTTGCCATTGCCCTTGAACGGGCAAAAGCAAAGATTGCCATTCGAAAAAAGCTGGAAGAATATACTGAAAATCTTGAAATTAAAATTGCGGAGGCCACCGAGGAAATCCGGCGAAAATCAAATTTTCAGCGGCTGTTAATTAAAAGCTCCAACGATGCCATTGTTGCCTTTAACCATGACTGGAAGGTGGTTGTTTTCAATCCGGCAGCCGCAAGAATGTTTGGCGAAACAGCAAAAGACGTCAGGAACAAGATGACCATTGATGACCTTTATTCGCCTGAAATCGTAAAAATTTTTAAACATCAGGCAACAACTGAGATAGAGCGGGGTACATTTCCATGGAAAGAACATATCCTGCACACTAAGGACGACCGGCAAATTCCCATTCGGTATGCCAGCAATGTGCTCCATGAACAAGGTGAATTTATGGGAACCGTTACTTTTTTCCAGGATTTGACGGAAATTAAACGCCTGGAAAAGGAACTGGTACAGTCGGAACGCCTGGCTGCTGTTGGACAGACCGTAAGTGGTCTTGCTCACTATGTAAAAAATATTCTCATTGGGCTTAAAGGCGGCAGTTATGTGGTTGATGTGGGAATTCAAAAAAATAATACAGAGAAATTTAAAACCGGTTGGGAAACCATCAAGAGAAATATCAAGAGAGTGGGGGACCTGACCCAGGATCTGTTAACGTATTCCAAAGAGAGGGAACCGGAATTTGAAGTGTGTTCACCCAATGATATTGTGGAAGAAGTCATTGATCTGGTCATAGATATGGCTGGATTAAAGGGCATCCTTGTTTCAAAAGAACTGGACCCTGACATTGGTGACATTATAGCGGATTTTCAAACCATTCACCGCTCTTTGCTTAACTTAGTAACGAATGCCATTGATGCGTGTCTTGAAGATGAAGATACGTCCAAAAAGCATGAAATAAAGATTAAAACTTACAAAGATAAAAATGATTACGTTTGTTTTGAAGTGAAAGACAATGGCTGTGGCATGGACAAAAAAACACAACGGCAGTTGTTTAACCCCATGTTCAGTTCTAAAGGGGGAAAGGGAACAGGACTGGGGCTCCTTGTTACGGGAAAGCTCATAGAAGAGCACAAAGGCATAATAGAAACCCAAACCAGTCCGGGAGATGGCAGTACGTTTACGATTAAACTTCCCTATGAACGATCAAACACGGTTGAAATAAATTGACCAAGGAGGATACATTATGAGTAAAAAGGTTCTTGTGGTGGATGATGATCCGGATGTCCGATCATTTGTTGTCACAGTTCTGGAAGAAAATCAGTATATACCTTTGGTCGCTCAAGATGGTGTAGAAGGTTTTGAAATGATCGAAAAACAAAAGCCGGACCTGGTGATCCTGGATGTGCTGATGCCCAGGGGAAGCGGGATTCGATTATATCGTAAGCTGAAAACAGATGAGACTCTTAACCAGATTCCCATTATCATGTTCACAGGGATCGCTCTTCGATCGTTCCTGAAATCCCAAAAAGCATTGGATGAATTTAATGGCGGCGAGATTCCCAGACCTGATATCTATCTGGAAAAGCCGGTTGAACCAGAAGAGTTGGTTGCGGCAATCAAAAAAAAACTGGGATAATCAATTAACATAACCATTGAAAGTGGAGACAGTATGGAGATAAAAAAGTTACTTTTTGTGACGAAGTTTGAGGACCTTTGTTATAGTGCGCTGAATTCTTTATTGGCCCTCAGAAGAGCCGCACTGGAGCACGTTATTTTTTTAAATGTCATTGAAAGAGACAAAGTGGCGATGAAAAGAGGGGTCGGATACCTTAAAGAAGAGGAGGTCAAGTTAAAGGAAACAGCCAATATCCGGTTTATTGACTGGGCCGAGAATTTGTTTGAAATGGGCCTGGAAGTGGGTGCGTACATGGAAGTTTCCAGCCTTATCCCTGAAATTCTTCGGGTGGTTGAAATAGAAACCCCTGACCTGATTGTCATCGGGCATTCCCACAAAGGTCCCCTGGAACAATTGTATGCCGGTTCTGATGTCACGGAATTAATCCGGCGGACCCAAGTGCCGATTCTTGTCTTCAAACACATGATGGAAGATAATATTGTGCCTGAAAAATTGTTTGATCGGCTGTTGTTTGCTACCAATTGGTCTGACACCTGTCCCAAGGCGGTTGACTATATAAAAGGCATGAAAAATGCCATTGGTGAACTCCATATCATGCATGTGGTAAAGGATAGTGCCCTGAAAAGCAGGGATACCCACGAAGTTCAGAAAGTCAGGAAGGCGGAACGGAAAAAACTGGATGATCTGTGTGATGAACTGGAAGAATCGGGCATCAATGCCAGGGCCCATGTATATGTCGGTGATCCTCAACGGGAAATTGAAAAAGCGGCCAAAGAATACCAGGCCAGTATGATTATCCTGGGTTCCAGTGAGAAAGCGGCTGTCCTGGAGCGATGGGTGGGGTCCATTTCAAAAAATATTGCCGATAAATCCATTTTTCCCTGCCTCCTTATTCCTGGTGAAAAAAATATTTAACCATTGTCTGTTCGAAAAATACACGTACAATTTAAATAAAACCCTGACCTGACTATTCCACTGAATGTGGAATAGTTATTGACTCAGAATCATAGTTTTGATATTCCACAAACTGGTTTGGAATTAGAAGCATAACTTATTTAAGGATAAATTATGAAACTCCTATTCATAGATGATGAACAAACTTTTCTAAAGTATCTCGCCAAGCGGCTTGCTCTTGATGGATTCACCGTTAAAACAACTTTCTCCGGGGAAGAAGGCGTTGAAGTGGCTTCAAAGGAGGATTTCGATGTGGCTGTTGTGGATTTGCAGATGCCGGGCATTGATGGGATCGAAGTCCAGAAACACCTCAAGGATCTACAGCCGGATTTGCCCTGCATCGTTCTGACCGGGCATGGAAGCGTTGAAAACGCCCTGGAAAGCGGTAAATATAATGCATTTAAATTTTTATCAAAGCCCGTGGATATGGATACCCTCATTGAAACCATAAATGCGGCATATGATTTCAGAGTCCAGAAGGAAAGACTCACTTCCGGGGCGGATGGCTCCCAGACAGGAAAAAAGAAGGATGGGGCATTAAGTAAACTGTATGGAAAGTTCCGCAAGTTGTATGGCGTTGAAAAATAGGGTGTTTTAAAGCATTTCATTTCAATTTTTTTTGGAAGGAGGTTCATTCTTTGACTGTTTCCAGTAACGGTGGTGTCAAAAAAGGCAGCACCCCCCCCCGCACCTGGTTTAAGGCTTTTTTTTCTTTTCTGCTGACCTTTGTTTTTATGTTTTTATGCTGGATTGTGCTCTCTGGAAAGTTTGACCCTCTGCTGCTATGGCTGGGGGGGATTTCCAGTTTTTTTGTGGCATACAATTTTTATGATTTGCTGTTTCCGGCATTGGGACGGCGTTATTTTATTATTTTTTTAAAGTTCTCAGCATATGTTCCCTGGGTGATCTGGGAAATCATTAAAGCCAATTTTCATCTGCTGTATCTGGCCTTTCACCCGCGGCTCAAAGAGATGATAGATCCCCAGATTATCACGTTTGAAACCCATTTAAAATCTGATATTGCCATCGCCACTCTGGCGAATTCCATTACACTGACCCCCGGTACCATCACTGTATCTGCAAACAGTGACGGTGTATTCAAGGTTCATGCCATTGATAGTCAATCGGCTGACGCCTTACCTGGTATCATGTTAACAAAGGTTGCACAGATATTTGGAGAAACCATATGACCACTTTCTTTCTGAGCGTTGCATTGGGGCTGTGTTTTCTGATGCTGTTTTCTTTGTACCGGGTCTTGTTCGGACCCACTGTTCTGGATCGGCTCGTTGGCGTGAATGCCATCGGCAGTAAAACGGTTGTGCTGTTATTGCTCATCGGTTTTCTCTATGAGCGCATTGACATGTTTGTGGATATCGCGCTGGCCTATGCGTTTCTAAATTTTGTGGCGGTGCTGGCAGCATCACGCTATTTCCATAAACGAAAAGGACTGTACGAAGAATCCTTCCTGGAATAATTCTTACATTTGGAGTGATCATGAACTTACTTGTTGTGCTGTTTTTGCTTGTCGGTGTGTTCTTTTTTCTGGGTGGCGCCATTGGTATTATCCGGATGCCCGGGTTTTACACCCGGCTTCATCCGGCCGGAATACTGGATACCATGGGAATTTTGTTAATGGTGACGGGGATCGCCCTGTATAACCTGATCCCTTTTTCCTTTGACTCCCTCCTGCTTTCCATCAAAATTTTTCTGATTGTATTTTTTGTGTTTCTTTCCAGCCCCACTGCCACCCATTCCATTGTGGATGCCGGTATGCGCGCCGGGTTAAGACACTGGACCAATAAAAAACGAAGGGGTTAATCATGCACTGGCCCATTGATATGATTGTATTAACCTTTATCATTTTCTGCGCAATTGCTGCCATCTCTGTCAAAGATCTGCTCGCAACAGCCATTTTATTTGGCGCTTATTCGTTTATGATGTGTTTGCTCTGGGCGGTTATGGGGGCAGTTGACGTCGCGTTCACCGAAGCATCCGTTGGTGCCGGCGTCAGTACGGTTTTCTTTGTTGCAGCTGTTTTCAGGACTAGCAGGAGGACAAAAGATTGAAATTTTTAGGATTTATTGTTGTCTGTCTGACCGGGGCTTTGTTGCTGTATGGGACAGGAGATTTTTCCAATTGGGGGGACCCCAATTCCCCGGCATCCCTTCACCTTTCCAATGAATATATTGAACGGGCACTTGAGGAAACACAGGTTCCCAACCTGGTAACAGCCGTACTGGCAGACTATCGTGGATTTGACACCATGTTTGAAACGGCCGTTATTTTTTGCGCCGGACTCGCCTGTTTTCTTTTACTACGAGATTTTAGAGAGAAAAAACAACGGTTTTATCGCCACATCCCCACCGGGGTTATTCTCCATGTGAAAAACAGTAAAAAAGTGCTGCCGGTGGGACGGGAATTTGAGCACATTGACAAAGACTGGGTACCATCGGATCTGATTATTAAAACAGTCTGCCGGATTTTAGTGCCCTTTATCCAGATTTATGCCATGTATGTTGTCGCCCATGGTGACTTTTCTCCTGGTGGTGGATTCCAGGGCGGCGTTATTTTTGGTTCCAGCCTTATTCTTATCGCCATTTCTTATGATCTTAAAATCCTTGTGCGGCGAATTAAAGAAAAAGTTTTCGGGATTTTTGCGGCCGTGGGGGTGCTGATTTATGTTGGAATTGCCGCCCTCTGCATGCCCATGGGGGGAAATTTTCTGGACTATTCAAAACTGGCACCTTTACTACCGGGGGATCCCCATCATGTAAGGGCCCTGGGCATGTTGGGAGTTGAAATCGGTGTGGGTATCGCGGTTACGGCTGTAATGGTCATCATTTATATTAATATTGTTTCTGAAGGCAGACTTGAGGAAGGACTATAGGTAACTCTATGACGGATTCGTTACCCTATATCGTGGCAAAATACAACTATTGGCTGTATGTGATCTTAATGATGATCGGCCTTTATGCCATGATTGCAAAAAACAATTTGATCAAAAAACTGGTGGGGATGAATATCTTCCAAACCGCCATTATCCTGTTTTATGTTTCCATTGGATACAAGACAGATGCCACCATACCGATTATTCAAAATGCCCATGGCGGACATGATGCCCATGCAGCTGTTATCCATGCTGCTGATTATATTAACCCGTTGCCCCATGTCCTCATGCTGACGGCTATTGTTGTGTCTGTTGCAACCTTTGGCGTTGCCATGGCCCTGGCTGTCAGAATATACCAGCGGTACCAGACCCTGGAAGAAGATGAACTCAGGATGCGTATATCGGAAGAATAAATTATGGATAATTACCCTGCACTCATTGTTGTTACACCACTTTTAGCTGCCCTTTTAGCCGGACTTGCCGCATGGATCGAAGACCGATTATCATATCCCATTGCCCTGATGGGCCTTGCCCTTTCAACGTTTTTTGCATTTAAGGTATTGATGCAGGTCATCGGTTCCGGGACCATCCATTACCGAATGGCCGGCTGGGCCCCCCCCATGGGTATTGAATACACCATTGACCTGTTAAATGCCCTGGTACTGCTGCTGGTATCCGGTATTGCCTTTTTGAACCTGATCGCCAGTTATCCGAGTGTGAACCAGGAGACAAATGACAGGGCCGCATCATTTTACACCATTTATCTTTTGTTTGTGACAGGGCTCCTGGGCGTTACTGCCACAGGTGATCTGTTTAACCTCTATGTCCTCATTGAAATTACCTCTTTAACCAGCTATGCCATGGTCGCTTTAGGCGACAGGGACCGTGGGCCCATAGCCAGTTTGAACTATGTGTTCATCGGGGTGATTGGTGCCAGTTTCTATCTTCTGGGTGTGGGGTATCTGTATCTTAAAACCGGGTCACTTAATATGGCAGATGTGGCCCATATTTTGTCGGGTATCCAAGGCTCATCCACCGTATTGGTGGGATTTATTTTATGCATGCTCGGTATCTGGATTAAAATGGCACTGTTTCCCATGCATGTCTGGCTGCCCAATGCCTACACATATTCACCCGTGGCATTTTCAAGGGTGGTAGCGCCCTTAATGACCAAGGTCATGGTCTATGTGATGATCCGATTGATGGTAACGGTATTTGGGCTGGACTATATTTTTAACACCCTTCACCTTGCGGATGCGGCTGTCTGGCTGGCAACCATTGCCATACTGGCAGGCGGTGTGATGGCGCTGGCCCAGAAAAACTTAAAAAAAATGCTCACCTATATTATTGTCTGTGAGATCGGTTATATGGTGGGGGGCGCCTGGATGGGTAACCAGCTGGGGATGACCGGCGCTATTTTACATATTGTCAATGATGCCCTGATGACCTTTGCCCTTTTTCTGGCTGTTGGGAATATGGTTTATAAACTTAAAACTATTGATTTGCCGGATCTTAAAGGGTTGTTCGGTAAAATGCCCTGGACCATGGCAGGGTTTGTGCTGGCAGCATTGAGCATTATCGGGGTGCCGCCAACCTGTGGATTTTTCAGCAAATGGTATTTGCTTCTGGGCGCACTGGAGGCGGGGGCGTATCATTTTGCCGCAGCCTTGATCATTTCCAGCCTGATTTGTGCTATTTTGTTTTTTAAGGTTTTTGAAATCTGTTTTTTCGAATCCCTGGCCGGAGGGCATGAAACTGCCCATGGAGTGGTGGAAATTGAAGAAGCACCGGTATCAATGTTGATTGTCTCCGGGCTGGTCAGCCTTTCCATAATTGTTGTGGGTCTGTACTCGGGAACTATTGTGAATTCGATCATTCTTCCTTTTTTAAAGTGAGAATGACCTAAGATTATAATGAAAAGGTAAGCTCTAAATGGAAACCATTGTCTCAGTTAAACCTCTTTTGGCCGTTTTAGTCACGCTCTTTGTCATTCCGGTGCTGGTTTCTTCTTCCGGCAAACCCAATGCAAGGGAATCATGGATTTTTATTGCAGGAACCATAAAGCTTGTTCTTATCCTTTCCATGCTTCCCGTCATCCTTGAGGGAAAACAAATTGTTTTAACCTTATTTGAAATCGCCCCCGGGGCTTCCATTGCCTTTCGGGTGGACGGACTTGGGATGCTGTTTGCCATTGTGGCGGCAAGCCTTTATATCGTGACATCCATTTATTCCATCGGCTATATGAGAGGGCTTAACGAACACGGTCAGACCCGGTTTGTTTCTTTTTTTGCCCTGGCTATTTCCGCCACCATAGGTGCGGCATTTTCCGCTAATTTATTAACGTTATATCTTTTTTATGAAATTTTATCGTTGGCCACATATCCCCTTGTTACCCATCATCAGGATGCCACCTCTAAAATTTCCGGCCGACGGTATTTAATTTTTATTCTGGGAACGTCCATCGGGCTTGTTCTACCGGCCATGATCTATTGCTATCATGTTACCGGAACCCTTGAATTTACCACTGCCGGTATTTTTGCCGATCAATTGTCCAAGCCTGGAGCAACCGTTCTTCTCTTGATGTTTGTATTCGGGTTTGCCAAGGCAGGGATCATGCCGTTTCACACCTGGCTTCCGGCAGCCATGGTGGCGCCGACCCCTGTCAGCGCGCTTTTACATGCTGTGGCCGTTGTAAAAGTAGGCGTCTTTTCCATAGTGCGGGTGCTCACCGGTATTTTTGGAGTCCAGCTTTTGGGGGACTTTAACCTGGGAGTCGTGGTCATGACCATTGCATCCGTCACCATTCTTCTGGCCTCGTGTATTGCCCTTTCCCAGGATGAATTAAAACGCAGGCTGGCGTATTCCACCATCAGCCAGTTGTCCTATATTATCTTTGGTGTGGCACTCCTTTCTCCCCAGGGTCTCCTGGGCGGGGTGATCCACATTGCCATGCATGCCTTTGGCAAGATCACCCTGTTTTTCTGTGCCGGTGCCATATTTGTGGCCACGGGAAAGAAATACATCAGCCAGATGAGCGGCCTTGGCAGGCGAATGCCCTTCACCTTTGCTGCCTTTTTTATCGGTGCATTAGGGGTTATCGGGCTTCCGCCCACCGGCGGGTTCTACAGCAAATGGAACCTTATTTTAGGAACCCTTGAAGCCCAGCAGACCCTCTTCATGCTGGTCCTGCTGGTGTCATCATTCCTGAACGCATTCTATTTTCTACCCATTGTGTATAAAGGGTTCTTCGGGAAAAGCCCGGACGAGGATGACACGACACCGGTTAAAATCAAGGAGGCAAATCTGTGTTGCGTTATCCCGTTGATGATTACGGCTGTTATTTCAATTGGTCTATTCTTTTACCCAACCATTTTTGTCAACCTGATAAAAGTCGGTCTGGCCATAAAATAAAATCAAGGAACAAAAGTAAAGGAATCCTTTAAATGGGAATACAAAAGAAAAAATTTAATGGCGAAGAATTTGAAATCCTGGACCATGCTGAGAAGCCCGGATTCAGACGAGCATTTCACATCATCATCTGTGCGGCCGTGATTTATTTTATTTATATTTTTTCCCATGTGGCACACTGAACGCAGACTTTTTTAAGATGATATGAAAATTTATGGAATGAAGGAAAATAAATGAAAAAAGAATTAACCATTTTTGATAATCCTAAAAATGTTAAGCGGCTTCGCATGGGATTTTTTGTGGCCCTGGTAATGCTCTTGATCGCTGAAAGCTTTGTGGAGATGCACGGTTATTTTTCAGTGGAACATTTTTACGGGTTTTATGCGGTTTACGGATTCATTTCTTATGTCCTTTTGATATTTGCTGCCAAGGTTTTAAGAAAAATCATCATGCGCAAAGAGGATTATTATGATCATTAACATGCCCCCCCCTGCACTCGTATTCATATTAGGCGCTGTTCTGATCCCCTTTATCCGGGGTAAGGCGAAAGCCGTTTACATGCTGGCAATACCGGTCGTGGTATTTATCACATTGTTGAACCTACCCATGGGAAATGCCTGGATTGTTGAATTCTGGGGCTATGAGTTGATCATGGGGCGGGTGGACAAACTGTCCCTTGTTTTTGCCTATGTGTTTACCATTATGGCCTTCCTGGGTGTTTTATTTGCCCTGCATGTTAAGGACAATCTTCAGCATGTGTCAGGACTTGTCTATGTCGGATCAACCCTGGGCGTTGTCCTGGCAGGTGATTTTTTGTCCCTGTATCTGTTCTGGGAAATCATGGCGGTTGCTTCCACGTTCCTGATCATTGCATCCAGGACCCGGGCATCACGGGAAGCAGGGTTTCGATATATCCTGGTTCATCTCATTGGCGGGCTTTTTTTGTTGGCCGGGATTGTCCTCTACATTCAGAAAACCGGGACCATTGCCTTTGATTATATCGGGCTGACAGGCGTTGAATCCTACCTGATTTTTATTGGTATTGCCCTGAATGCCGCAGCCATCCCACTCCATGCATGGCTGCCGGATGCATACCCCATGGGAACACCGACCAGTACGGTTTTTTTAAGCGCATTTACCACCAAATCAGCAGTTTATCTGTTGATCCGGACCTTTCCCGGGGCGGATATTTTATTGGTTATCGGCGCATTGATGGTGTCGCTGCCCATATTTTATGCAGTCCTTGAAAATGATATTCGAAGGGTATTGTCCTATAGCCTGATGAACCAGGTCGGATTTATGCTGGTGGGGATCGGCATTGGAACTGAACTTGCATTGAACGGAGCGGTTGCCCATGCCTTCTGCCATATTATTTATAAGGCGCTCCTTTTTATGGCAGCCGGCTCTGTCCTTCAAATGACCGGGAAAATAAAGTGTACGGAAATTGGTGGGCTCTACAAGACCATGCCGTTGACCTGTCTGTTTTGCATGGTGGGGGCAGCGAGCATCTCCGCATTTCCCTTATTCTCCGGATTTGTTTCCAAATCCATGATCATTAGTGCCTCCGGTCATGAACAAATCTTTTTAATCTGGCTGGTATTGCAGTTTGCCTCAACCGGTGTGGTGGATCATGCCGGCATTAAGGTTCCGTTTTTTACCTTTTTTGGTCATGACTCGGGTATCCGCGCCAAAGAGCCACCCCTGAACATGCTGCTGGCCATGGGGATTGCAGCGGCGCTTTGTGTGGGCTTGGGTGTCTTCTATCAACCGCTGTACAACCTGCTGCCATTTCCGGTTCATTATGAACCCTATACCGGCGCCCATGTAATCGGCCAGCTGCAGCTGCTCATGTTCGGGGCCCTGGCATTCACACTTCTGATTTTATCCGGCTATTATGTTCCGGAAGTCAGAAGCAGAAATCTTGATGCAGACTGGACCTATCGGAAGTTTGGACGATTTGCATACAAAATTGCCGACAGGGGGTTGAATGCATTGAACCGTGTGTCGGAACGTATCCTGATGAGGATTATCAAAGGGATTGTTAGTTTTTTTAAAACCATGGCTGCAAACCTTGCCCTGTTCGTATCGGTGAATGTCTGGCTGGTTCTGGGTTACCGGGGGAAACGCCTTGAACTTAAAAAAGCCAGACTTTATGATGATATTTTTCAAGGGACCTTACCCATTGGTATTGGCGCTGCCGTGACCATCACCTTTGTTCTTCTGATGTATGTATTAACTTAGCACACGAGGCTTAAACATGGTAAAAATAGAAGATTTAAAGCGGATTAGCCTGTTCAAGAATGTTCCGGTTCATTTGCTTGAGATTATAGCCCGGGAGTCGCAGTTGAAAATTTTCGGGACCGATACCCAGTTGGCGACCATCAATGAACGACTGGATACGTTTTATATGTTGATCATGGGGCAGGTGGCTGTCATAAAAGAATTGACACCTGAGATTGATGTGATTATCGATTATGTACAGTCCGGGTCTTGCTTTGGTATATCTTCCATCCTTGAAGGATCAAAATCCTTTTATACGGCCATTTGTCAGGAACCCTGTGAGGTGATTACCCTTTCCAGCCAGCGAATGATTCAATTGTTTGAGGAAAATCATGAACTGGCCTATTACATGATGCTGGATGTTTCAAAGCAGTATAAACGCTACATGGATATACGGGCTCAGATGATCCTGAAGACCCTTGATAAGAATCGAGAATACAAAGAGAAGATGTCTGTGATGTTGAAATCATCTTCTATTGATTAATTGGATACATTTGCCATACTTTTAACTGGGATCCCTAATAATGGTTGATAAAGACACGCTGAAAAAAATATTTCTTCTCAACGATTTGCCTGACCCGATACTTGAAAAATTAGGTTCAATCGCAAATCTTGAAACATTTGATGAACGAACGGTTCTGTTTGAAAAAAATCAGAAACTGAAGTCTTTATATATGGTGGTTTCCGGCAAAGTCCGGTTAAGCATCACAACAGCTGCCGGGGAGTCTGTGATCCTGGATGAGGTATTTGCGGGAAGAATATTCGGGGTGGCCGCTTTAATGGAGGAGTCATCCAGTTCGTTTGATGCCATGTGTGCTGAACCCAGCTCAATTATCATTGTTTCAGCTAAAAAAATGCATCAATTGTTTGTAGAGGATTTCAAAATCGGACACATTTTAATGCTGAAAATGGTGAAGCTGTTTAAATTCAGGATGGAACGGCATACCCGTCAGTTTTTACAATCTCTGGTAAACCATCCGGATATCAAAAAACTTCAAACAAAATAGCGCGGCCAATCATTTTATGTTTTCCAGAATTCCGGAACAAATAAAATAATGACCGTATATATTTCCAGTCTGCCCAACAGCATGCACCAGGCCAGCAGCCATTTGCCCATCATGGGCAGATGGGCAAAATTTTCAGTGGGACCCACGGTTCCAAATCCAGGTCCAATATTTCCAATGCAGGCGGCAACCGCACCAAAAGCCGTCATCATGTCAACGCCCATGCAGGCAAGCAGAATGCTGGACAGAATAAAGAGCCCGATATAGAGGGCTAAAAATCCCATGATGGTTCGAAGCACTTCATCCGGGATAACCGTATTATTGACTTTTACATGGCTGATGCTTCTTCGATGGATGATTTTAAATAATTCCCTGTAACAATATTTAAAACAGACAATTATCCGGGCACATTTCATTCCACCACCGGTTGATCCGGCAGATGCACCCACGAACATGCAGATAAACAAAAGCACCTGACTCATCCCCGGAAAGTGTTCATAATCAGCCGTTGCAAATCCCGTGGTGGTGATAATGGAGGTGACCTGAAAGCTGGCAAACCGGAAGGCCTCTTTAAAGGAAGGGTATACAGATCCCTGGATATCCCAGGTAATTAAGAGGGTCACCCCCAGGGTGAGGCCAAGAAAGACCCTGCATTCCGTGTCTTCCCAGAAGACCAGGGGTTTGCCCCGGAGCATCTGGTAATGAAGGGAAAAATTGATGCCGGCCAACACCATGAAGACGACAATGACATAATCAAAAAAAGCACTGTCATAATGGGCAATGGAGGCATTCTTTATTGAAAATCCACCGGTGGGCAGGGTGGTCAATGCGTGACAGGACGCCTCGAACAATGTCATGCCGCCACCGAGCAAAAAGATAATTTCAATCACTGTAATACCCGCATACACCATCCATAGAATTTTAGCTGAATCACTCAGTCGAGGTGTCAGTTTGTCGGGCACCGGGCTTGGTACCTCAGCCTTGTACAACTGAATGCCGCCGACGCCTAAAAATGGTAGTATGGCCAGGGACAAAACGATAATTCCCATGCCGCCCAGCCATTGAATCAAACTCCGCCAGAAAAGAAGGCTTTTGCTTGCCCCTTCAATATGGGTCATCACGGATGATCCGGTTGTGGTAAATCCGGAAACAGACTCAAAAAAGGCATCGGTAAAAGTTGTAAATTCCGGGCAAAGATAAAAGGGCAGGGCACCGAAAAAACTGATGGCTGCCCAGGCCAGTGCAACAGTTGCCATCCCTTCTTTTTGATTGATATAATCGTCTCTGCCATGGCCTTTCGACAGAAAGATCAGGAGAATACCTGCCACCAGGGTAATGCCGATGGTGCGAATAAAACTGTCCCGGGCCAGGTCATGATAATACAAACTCACCAGTAAGGGCGCCATCATGGAAAGACCCAGAAATACCAGAAGGATACCGATAATATGGGCGATAAACGGCCAGCGCATTAGAAAAAATCCAGTTTAACGGTCAACAGTTTTTCAAGTTTTTTTACGGATTGTTTGACCGCAAACAGGATGATCCGGTCGCCGGGTTTGACAACACTCTCGCCCGACGGGATCATGATGTTTCCGTCCCGGATGATGCAGACCAGTATAGATCCTTTGGGGAAAGAGATTTTTTTTAATGGTTTGTTCGTAATGCCGGAGGTTTCAAGGGCAATGGCCTCAATAAACTCCCCCCGTTCCCCAAAAATGGAAATATCAGACAGGACCTTTCCTTTTCTGACATATTGCAGGATAGAGCTGACGGCTGACAACCTGGGGCTGACCACTTTTTCAATACCAATGGTGGTCAGCAGGGGTAAATAACTTAATTTTCCGATTCTGGTGATGGTATTGTGAACACCTAAATTTTTTGCCAGCAGGGAAACAAGGATATTGGTTTCATCATCATCGGTAACCGAAACGATGACATCGCTCTGACCGGCGTTTTCTTCAAGAAAGACTCGCTGGTCAGATCCGTCGCCATGCAGAATAACGGTTTTGCCCATTTGTTCTGACAGATAATGACACCGGTCAATGTCGGATTCAATGATTTTTGTTTTAATATTATCGGCTTCAAGTATCTTGGCCAGCCGTTCACCGATTCGTCCACCACCGATAATCAAGGCGCTTTGAATGGGTTGCTTTTTTTTTCCAAAAATTTTGAGTGATTTTTCAAGCTTCGTGGTTTCACAGACAAAATAGATCAGATCTCCGGCCTTCATTTTATTGCTGCCGATGGGGACAATAACGGTATTGTTTCTGATGATGGCGGCAATCAATGGCCGGTCTTCACCGAATTTGTCTGGAAAATTAACCAGCTGCATTCCCACAAGGGGAGAATGCTTTTCAAGCTGGATGCCAATATATTTTACCTGACCATCAATAAAATCACCCACATCAACGGCCCCCGGCACATCCATCAGTTTCCGGATGGTATCAACGACCTCGATCTCAGGATTGATCACCGTATCAATATATGGGGGCTCATTTTTGAAACGGTCATGATAGGGATCAAAGTCAGCATTTCTGATCCGGGCCAGTTTTTTGGTGGTGGGGGATATCAGGTTCGTTACCATGCAGGCAACAAGATTTGTTTCATCACTGTCGGTAACGGCCAGGAGGATATCCGTCTCATTGATGCCGGCATCAATGAGAACCTTTGGAGAACTTCCGGATGCGGTAATTGCCTGGATATCAAGGTTTTCAGAAAGACGACGAATAGCAAACGGGTCTTTGTCAATGACCACGACCCGTTTGTTTTCAGAAGCGAGTCGGCTGGCAATATTGTACCCGACTTCTCCTGCACCCACAATAATGATTTTCAAAAACGATCTCCTGTTACAATTAGAAAAATTTGGTCACAACTTACTAAATCAGGGAATGGGTGTCAATCGTTTGAGGCTGCCAGACGTAGGGAAACCCGAAATGATCAGGCGGTTATATCAAAGAATTTTAAATGCGGGGTATGAATTGGGTTGATTCGATTCCCAGGTGGGTATAGGGTAATGAAGCTTTGGGGGTCAGGCCGTGTTTAATTTGATATTATAGGAATTTGCATTTAGCCGTTGGCTTTTAGGTTTTTAGCGAACAGCTAATGGCTAAATGCTTGCGCGATAGCGCGCTAAGTTCAATTATTTGGGTACCTATGAATTACACCACTATCGCAAATGTCCTGGGAAAATTATTGATCGTTACTGGTGGCTCCATGGTATTTCCATTGATCTGCTCACTTTATTATAGAGAAGATGACCTGCCTGCCATTGCCATTACCGGGATCATCACCATGGGTCTGGGGTACCCCTTGTGGTGGTTCTTCCGACGGTATCGGGAGTTGAACATAAAGGACGGCTTTTTTATTGCTTTTTTTGGATGGGTCCTGATTTCAGCCGTTTCCGGTCTGCCTTTCATGATCCATGGAACGATTCCCTCTTTTACTGACGCTTTTTTCGAGATGATGTCCGGCTATACCACAACCGGTGCAACCATACTGACGGATATTGAAGTGGTTCCCCACGGATTATTGTTCTGGCGCAGCCAGACCCATTTGCTCGGGGGGATGGGGTTTTTAACGTTGACCATTATATTTTTGCCCCATGGCATGGGGGGGGTGCGGATATTCCGGGCCGAGTCAAGTCCTGGTCAGGTCATTACCCGGGAAAAATTTATTCCCCGCAACCGGGATACAATGGTCTGGCTCTGGGGAATTTATGTCGGGCTGAATCTGGCGGAGACCATGATGCTGTGTCTGGGTGGCATGTCTATTTTCGATGCCTTGTGTCATTCGTTCGGAACAGTGTCAACTTCGGGCTACTCTCCGTGGAATGAGAGCATCGGGCACTATAATAATGCCTACTTTGACTGGGTGATCATTGTTTTTATGTTCCTGGGTGGCATGACGTTTATGCTCTTTTACCACATGGCCCAGGGAAACTGGCATGTCATAAAAATCAATACCGAACTTCGATGGTATGTGGGCGCTATGCTTTTTTTCTGCGGAATGGTCTCGTGGATACTGTGGAAGGAAAACACCTATGATCTCATGAATTCGATCCGGTATGCCACTTTCCAGGTCACCTCTATTTTGACAACCACCGGGTTCACAACAGCAGATTATGAGCAATGGCCCCAGGCAGCACAGATGTTCCTCTATATGGTGTGCTTTATCGGTGCCTGCGCAGGCTCGACCACCAGTGGCATTAAAATTGTTCATTATATCCTGATATGGAAATTCGGGGTTCTGGCCATCAAGCGCATCTTTTTACAACCCATGGCAGTGGTATCGGTCCGTTTGAATCAGCGTCCAGTGGACGTTCAAATTATTCATCTGGCGATTTGTTATTTTATTGTCAATATTTTTCTGGTGCTGGCCGGGGGGTGTTTCATGACCCTGGTGGATCAAATGGATTATACGACTGCCATGAGTTCGGTGATCGCAACACTGATGAACATCGGCCCGGGATTTGGCGGGGTGGGCCCAACAGAAAACTATGCCTTTATTTCGGATGCGGGCAAATGGTTTTTATCCTGGAATATGCTGGTCGGCAGGCTGGAAATGTTTTCGGCCCTGGTCATCTTTTATCCGTCTTTCTGGCACCAATAAATGGTTTCAGGCCAGGAATAATTTTTGAACATCTTTCAAGTGCTGGGACATACACACGACGATGGCCCGCTCATTGCCTTGAATGTGGGTGTCTCCCACGGCAACCTGCCATATCCCGTCTCTATGGATGCTCCCGATCATTATTTTCCCATTGTAATACGGATTCAGTTTGAAAAGGGGCTTGCGGGTAATGGGGGAATTAGGGGCGGCAACGATTTCCACCATTTCGGCATCAAAACCATGCAGATGTGCCACCGAAAGCAGCTCTCCCCGGCGAATGAATTTTAGAATCTTGTTACCGGCCAGGATTTTTTTGTTCAACGCCAGATCGGATCCCATTGTGGCTGCCAACACCACATAATCTTCTTTGTTAACCAGTGCAATACATTTTGCCTGCTTGTTGTGTTTCAGGTTACGATGCGAGGTCATCAGGTGTTTGGCCATTACGCAGCTCATGATATTGGTTTCGTTTTCACCCGTGGCGGTGATAAATGTATCCATTTCCAAAAGGCCGGCTGAAACCAGCACATCTGAATCCGATCCATCACCGTGTAAGATTTCTGTGTTTTTCAATGCAAAAGAGAGTTCTTGAGCCACGGTTTCATCTTTTTCGATGAGTTTGACTTTGACGGTTTTGTCTAATAGCTCCGCCAGACGGCATCCCACGAGTCCTCCTCCGATAATCATGACCCGGTGGTGTTTTTGCCGTTCAACCCCTGTCAGCGTCATCAATTGGGTGAGGTTCTCGTTATCCGCCATAAAAAAGGCTTGATCCTGGGGCAACAGTTCATCCTCTCCGTTTGGGATCAGCGTGGTGATCCCCCGGGCAATGGCAACGATTCGGAAGGGGAATTCATTGTACGCCTGGGAAATATCCTTGAGCTTTCTGTGGGCCAGGGGGGATTCATCGGGAATCCGGGTGGCCATGGCCAGTATTTGACCCCTGGCGACCTCAATGATATCGTTTCCGGCCCGGAGTTTAATCAGTCTGAAAATTTCCTGTGCTGCCAGCTCTTCCGGATGGATAATCAGGTCAATTTTAAGGTCCCTGGCATTCAGGATGGAATCTTCTCTCCCGAACTCGGTGAAGCGCACCCGGGCGATTTTCCGAGGAATGCCAAAGCGATCGCCAATCAGGCAACTCATCATATTCACGGCATCATTGTTGGTCACTGAAATGAGATAATCCATGTTTCCGGCACCGGCTTCCCGCCAGCATTCGAGGCTCATGGCATTGCCCTGGATCAAGCGGGCATCTATATTCCCGTCGGCGTGGCGAAGCAATGCGGCATCCTGCTCAATGACGGTGATGGCATAGCCTTCGTGAACAAGGCGCTTGGCCAGGTAATACCCTACCCCTCCCAACCCCAGAATAAGGATGCTGGTTGATTTTGCCGGTTTATTTCCATACATGGTATTCAACAACTTCCACTTTAAAAAAACGATAACCAGAAAATGGACAGCAGATCCGAAAAGCCTGTTTTAACGTTTTTAAGGATAATAGAGGGGAGCATTATTTTCTAAAAAAAGCCCCTTTGTAAAAAAATATATAAAAGATGCGCTTGTTTTTGTCAAGAAATATGCCTTTTCCCCGGACAATCGCATGAAACTTTCACACGCGGTTGCCAAGATAGGGTGAAATGGTGGTCTCCCCCGGGAAGCAATCGGGTAAATTACAAACTGGGTATGGGGTCGCATATGGTTTTCCTGTTTTTTACAATTTGTAAAAAATGCCGACACAAGTCCTTCTTTATTTGAGCAGCAGCTTTTTTTTTGAATTAATTTAATTTTAAATTTCAGATGGTTAATACATTTTGAGGGCGAATTTTAATTTGGCATAAAGATTGCTCTTTTGGAATGTGGTTAAAGAGCCAAATTATATTTTGCTGATGACTGGAAGGGAAAATGGAAAATATCAACATACTGCTGGTGGATGATGAAGAAAGATTTCTTTCTACTACCCAAAAGCTGTTGGAAAGAAAAGGCTATACTGTTCATACTGCCCCAAATGGCATGGCCGCCTTTGAACGACTGAAAAATCATCATATTCAGGTGGCTATTTTAGATGTCAAACTGCCGGGCATGGACGGCATTGCCATCTTAAAGAAAATCAAACGGGATTTTCCCTTGATTGAAGTCATTATGCTCACCGGCCATGGTACAGTGGAATCCGCAGTAGAGGGGGTTAAATTAGGGGCGGCAAATTATCTGATAAAGCCGGCGGATATTGATGATATCTCAGAAAAGATTCAAGAAGCCCTGGAAAAAAGACAAACCATCAGCGCACAAAGCGATAAACGGAAAGCCTATTTTAAAAAACTGAAATTTCGACTGGGGGTTGGACTCCTGGCCGCTTTTATGCTGCCCTATGCCGCATTTTTTGCCTATTTTCAATTTCAGTTCACGGCAACACTGAAAAATACCGGACGACTCAATCTGGAAGCGCTTTCAAACAGCCAGAAAAATACGGTTGATCTTTTTCTACAGGAACGGGTGGTCAATATTTTCAGCCTTTTCCACAGCATTGATTTCAGTCTTAACCCCTCCCAGAATAACATGCAAAACTACTACCAGGATTTACGACAGGTGAGTGACGCCTTCATCGATGTCGGCTTCCTGAATACAAAGGGTATTCAGATAGGATATGCCGGGTCCTTCCCCTACCTCAAGGGAAAAGATTACAGCAATGAAAACTGGTTTAAAACATTGCTGAATCAGGAGCGGCATTATTATATCAGCAATATTTATCTTGGATTCAGGGAAAAAGCACACTTTACCATTGCCGTCCGGCAGATCATTGATGGGAACCCTTATATTATGCGGTCCACCCTTGACCCGGACAAATTTTATATGTTTTTGAGATCCATTAGCCGGGGAAAAGAGGTTGAATCCGCCTTGATCAATAAAGAAGGACACTATCAAATCGTCGATCCGGACAGGGGTGAGTTGCTTGGCAAGAGCGAGTATATCCCGCCGGAAAATATTGAATCGGGCGTAACGGAAATTAACCGAAACGGTGATGCCATCCTCATTGGCTATGCATGGTTGAAAGAAACGCCCTGGGCATTGATTGTCCGGCAGCCGCTGAATATTGCCCACGCAGGGATGTACCAGAGCCGGCGGTTCATGAGCATTATCCTTGCGGTTATCTTTTTGGGGATTGCAGCCGGGATATGGTTTGCCAATGGCAGGCTCATAAACCATGCCCAGGGTGCTGCCGAAAAAAGTGATGAGCTTCGGCACCAGCTTTTCCATGCATCAAAGCTTGCCTCTGTCGGTGAACTGGCAACCGGGGTGGCCCATGAAATTAACAATCCCCTGGCGATTATCGTAGCAACCAGCGGGGTGATCCGTGATTTGCTGGATCCTGAATTTAATCTTCATCCAACCCCTGAAGATATCATAAAAGAGATTGATACCATTGATTCTGCAGCGTTCAGGGCCAGAACCATCACCAAGCAGCTGCTGGCCTTTGGCCGTAAGAATGAGCCAAAGCTGCTGCCCTGTGATGTGAACCAGGTTCTGGATGACGTCATAAGCGGGTTCAAAGAACGGGAGTTCAAGGTGGCGGATATTGAAATTATTCGTGATTATGACCCCGGCCTGCCGGAAATCATGCTGGATCATGACCAGATTCGACAGGTTTTTTTAAATCTCATCAATAATGCAGGGGATGCGATTTCAGGCCCGGGGAAAATCACCGTGTCCACCCATAGAAAGGATCAGGACATCCATATCATGATTAAAGATACGGGGAAAGGAATGTCTGCCGAACAACTCAGTGAGGTGTTTAACCCGTTTTTCACTACAAAGGAAGTCGGAAAAGGCACCGGACTTGGCCTGAGTGTTTCTTTGAACATTGTGGAAGCCCTGGGGGGGACCATTGATGTTCAGTCTTTAGAGGGCGCGGGAAGTTCCTTTACAATATCGTTTCCCATTCACAGAGCGTAATGAAACAAACCATAAATTTATTCACATTTTAATCAAAAGGAAGGGCTATGGAAGAGCAAAAAATAGCAAATGGCAATAATGAAAAACGAACAGTATTGCTGGTCGATGATGAAGATCGGTTTCGGGAGAACCTGGCAAAGCAGTTATCCCATAGGGGGTTTCATGTCCTTGCTGCAAGCAACGGTGAAGACGCTATAAAAATAGTCCGTCACAATAATCCGGAAGTGATCATTCTTGACCAGAAAATGCCCGGTATGGATGGTATTCAGACGTTAAAAGAAATTAAAAAAATCAGGCCTGAAGTCCAGGTCATCATGCATACCGGCCATGGCAGCATCGAATCGGCCCGGGTTACCGGGAAATTCGATGTATTTTCCTATCTGGAAAAGCCTTGTGCCATTGATGAGTTAACCAAAGAGATCATGGCAGCCAGTAAGGAACGCGTTTATGCAATGGCCCGGAATGAAATCCCCGACGTCCAGGGAACCAGTCTTAAGAATTGGCTGGTCGGGGTGCAAAACGCCCGTCCCGGAGTGATTATTTTGGGCGCGATTCTTTTTATGGCCATGGTGTTTATCCCCACCCCCCAGACATTGACGGGCTTTTTGTCTGTAAAAAAAACCGGCAATCTCAGTGAAAGTATTGCCGGATATTCAGACTATCGAAAAATGGAAAAAGGCCAGACAATTGTCGAGTATTATGGGAAAACCGCAAATTTGTATACGCAAACAAAAAATTCAGACGGGACCGTCATCAAAACAGCTCCCGGGGTGGACAAGGTCGCGTTCAGGGCCAAAGTCATGATCGGCGTCCTGATCGTCGCTGCCCTGTTCTGGGCCACCGGCGCCGTGCCCATCGGTATTACCGCTCTTCTTGTGGGCGTGTTGATGTATTTTTTCGGAATTTTTCCCCCCAGCATGGTGGCAAAAGCCTATGCAAAAGATTCGGTTATTTTTATTTTCGGTGTTCTTGCATTTGCTGCAGCCATCAGTAAAACCGGTCTGGATCGACGGATCGGCATTCTTCTGCTGGGCACCAGCACCTCCCTTCGTAAATTTGCCCTTATCTTTGCACCGCTTCTGGCGGTGACCGCAGCTTTCCTTTCCGAGCATGCACTGGTGGCATTTATTGCGCCGATTTTAATGCTGGTATATATGGGAACCATTAAAACAGCCGGTATCAAAAAGGATAAGGGGTTGATCGTAATGCTCCTTTTAATGCTGACATTCTGTGCAAATATCGGCGGTCCGGGATCACCTGCTGCCGGCGGTCGTAATGCCGTGATGCTGGGGATTTTTTCAGACTATGGGATCAGCATCTCCTTTGGTCAGTGGGTCAAGATGGGTCTTCCCTTTGTTCCGGTCATGGCCCTGGCCATTGCAGCATATTTTCTTATCGTTTTCCGGAAAAAGATTACGGTTAAAAATGTCAATATTGCAGCAGCAGTCAAACGGGAAGGAGAAAAAATCGGTAAAATGACACCGGATGAATATAAGGCTGCCGGTGTTTTGATCCTGGTGATTGTTTTGTGGGTTACCTTTTCCAGCAAGGTGGGGATGGGCGGACCGGTTATTTTATGTCTGGTCCTGTTAAATATCCTGGGCATCCTTCGCTGGAAAGACATCAACAGTATCCATTGGGATGTTGTGGCGCTTTACGCTGCCGCCAGTGCCATGGGCGTCGGCCTGGCCTCCACCGGGGCTGCGCTCTGGCTTGCCAACAGTTTTATTTCCATCCTCCCGGATGCATTAACCCGGGGAACCGGACTGTGCATGTCCACCAGCTTTATCACCGGCATTCTCACCAATTTTATGAGCGACGGTGCCACGGTGGCTGCTGTCGGACCCATCACCGTACCCATGGCCACGCTTTCAGGAACACCGCCGCTGATGGTAGGCCTTGCCACTGCATTTGCCTCTTCTTTTGCCCACATGCTGATCATTGGTACCCCCAATAATGCCATTGTATACAGTATTGCCAGGGATCCTGAAACAGGTGAGCAGCTGGTGACAATGAAGGATTTTTTAATTCATGGGTCTGCTGTTTTTTTGATCAGTATGGCAGTGCTGTGGGTATGGGTATTTTTCGGTTACTGGCAATGGCTTGGCATCGGCAGTATGTAATTTAATCGTATAGGAATTTGCATTTAGCCGTTAGGTTTTAGGTTTTTAGCGAACCGCTAATGGCTAAATGCTAAAAGCTCGCGCGATAGCGCGCTAAGTTCAGAAAGGAATAATATCATGGGAAAAAAGCGAATAAACCTTCTCATCGTGGATGATGAAGAACAGTTTTTGGGATCCATCAGCAAAAGTCTGGAATTAAGAGATTTTAATGTGATTGCCGTGAATAGAGGTGAAAAGGCCATTGAGGCGGCCAAAAAAAATGCCATTGATATCGCCCTTGTGGACCTGAAAATGCCGGGGATATCCGGCGAAGAAACGTTAAAACGCCTTAAACAGGAACATCAATGGATGGAAGTGGTTATCCTTACGGGTCACGGTGCCATTGATTCTGCTGTTGAGTGCACCAAAAGCGGTGCCTATTCTTATCTTCAAAAACCCTGCGGCCTGGACGAACTGCTTGAAACCCTGCAGGCTGCCTATAAAAAGAAAGTCATGAACAAGCAGCAGATTGAAGAAAAAAAGATGAACGAATTGTTAAATATCTCCATCTCCAGCAGCCCCCGGGAGATTCTTCGCAAGTTAAGAGATATGGACAAAGAGGGCTGATTTCAGTTCACAACAGGTATGGGTGTTTCTCTGGCAGGTCTGTCAAAGAAACGCCGTATCTGTAGCTAAATACGGATGGTCAAGCACCTTGATATCCTCCCAGATGCCTTCCCACAGATGATTCCCCAGACACACAGTTTTCCCGGCACTTTCTTTTCAGATATTTTTTTGGCGTAACAGGGGACATGATTTGTCGGTCACTTCTAACAATTATTTCCTGTCGCCGCAACTTTCGGGGTTGGCCATTAAAGCTGGAGACCGAAAGTTGGGCTGTTGATTTACAATTTGAAAAAAAAACTGACATGTGCTGACCCTTGTCCGTTTTTCCATTTACAATTAAAAAAAGAAAAAATCGTCTATATTTCGGTAAGTTAAAATTTTTTATGCCCTGAGCATCAAATCGGCATCATAGTTGCTCTTAGGGGATTAAAGAGGTTTGGATGAGGTATCGTGTCAAAATAACCATAAAATTGATGAGCGCATGATGAATGGAAATAATCAAAACCATAAGAAAAAAGAACCCCGGGTTAAACGATCCATTTTAACCAATATGATCATTGTCCCCTTTATTCCATTTTTATTGGCCATTGGGGTCAGTTTTTATTTTTTCACCACAGCACTTGAAAACAAAACAGTCAACACGTTAAAACGAATCGTCCAGGATCATTGCGATATGATTGAGTCTTTCCTGGTAGAACGCACGGCAGATCTTGAACTGATTACCAACACCTATAGTTTTGAAGACATTAACGCCACTGAAGCCATTCATACCATATTTAAAAATTTAAAAGACCGGTCAAGCGCGTTTGTTGACCTGGGACTCTTTGACTCCCAGGGGATTCACATAAGGTATACCGGTAAGTACCCGTTGAAAGGAAAAGCGTATAAGAACGAAGTATGGTTTAAAAAAGTCATGCAGACCGGTTATTATATCAGTGATGTCTTTTTAGGGTATAGAAACGTTCCTCATTTTATTATTGCGGTGCGGCAGGATAGAGGGAGTACCCCCTGGGTGCTCCGGGCAACCATTGACACGCTGTTTTTTGATACCCTGGTATCAAAAGTGAGAATCGGAAAGACCGGGGAAGCGTATATTTTAAATAAAACCGGAATTGCCCAAACCCTCAGGCGGTCTGGGGGCATTGGGCTTCTGGAAAAAGATCATGAATTTTCCGGGTTTCCCAAATTGGAAAACAGCATTCATACCTTTATTAAATCAGATGCTGCAAAGGACAAACATGTGTATGCCACCACCTGGCTTAAAAACAGGGAATGGCTCCTGGTGGTTCGGCAGGAAAAGCGAGATGCGTATAAATATTTCTATTCAGCATTATATATCAATATACTGATCATGGTCATCGGTGGGGCGATTATCATCATCATTGCCGTCTATACCACTGAACATATCCTTAAACGGATCGCGCAGCTGGGAATGGAAAAGGAAAGCCTTGGCAATCAGCTGATCCGGGCGACCCAATTGGCTGAAATCGGGGAGATGGCCGCTGGGTTTGCCCATGAAATCAATAATCCCCTGCAAATCATTAAAAGTGAATATACCCTGATCGAAACGCTTTTCGATGATGTCTTCAGTAAAGACGAGGCCTCAGAGAATGAAGACATAAAGGATATTGAGGAGTCATTGGACCAGATAAAACTCCAGGTGAACCGATGCTCGGAAATCACCCATGCCATTTTAAAATTCGGACGTAAAAATGAAATAAAAAAACAAGTGTTACACCCGTTTGTCATTATCCCTGAAATTATCCGGATGATAGAAAAAAAAGCAATGGTCAGTGGTATTGAAATTGTTCAACATATTTCAAAAAAGGTCCCCGGGTTTATGGGGGATCCATCCCAGTTTCAACAGGTGATCCTCAATTTGTTGAATAATGCCATGGATGCCATCCAGGAACGGCACGGTTCATCCGGGGGGCGCCTGACAATAGAGGTCTGCAGGAAAAATGAATATATAGTTGAAATCAATATCACGGATAACGGCATCGGCATCAGTCCGGAAAACATTGAAAAAATATTTTCTCCTTTTTTCACCACAAAGCCTGTGGGCAAAGGGACAGGACTTGGGCTTTCGGTTTGTTTCGGCATTATAGAAAATTTTGGTGGGACCATGGACGTAAAAAGTCAACTAAATATCGGCACGACCTTTGTTATAGGCCTGCCGGTTAACCATTAATAAGCATTAGGGAGATTGGGTATGAGAAAAATGAAAATTATGCTGGTGGATGATGAGGTGCGTTATCTGAAAACAACCCGCAAACTGATTGAAAAAAAAGGGGTTGAAACCATAACGGCTCAAAGCGGACGAGAGGCCCTTGAAAAACTTAAAACACAAACCGTTCATGTGGTGATTCTGGATGTCAAAATGCCCGGGATGGATGGAAATGAGACCCTAAAGGCCATCAAGGCCCTTTATCCGCTGGTGGAAGTCATTATGTTGACCGGGCATGCCACTGTGGATTCCGCCATTGACGGTCTGAAATCAGGGGCTTGCGACTACCTGATGAAACCCGCGGATATTGATGAAATCATTGAAAAAGCGATTGAGGCGTTTGAAAAACGGCAACGTCTTGAGGAAAAAATCAGGATCGCACAATCTAAAAAATATATGCGATCGCCTCGTGAAATTCTCAAAGACGAAGAAGAATAGACGATTAATAGTGGAGGTTGATGAATGAAAAAAGAAAAGCAGGTCACAGGGTATGATAAATATATCAATTGGAAAATTTTTATTGTTCCGGTTGTCCTTTTGGTTGCGGTTTTATTGATGCCAACCCCTTATGGAATGAAGGATGTCGGGACTGAATTCAAGGTCGCTCCTAAGGCGGTGGTCAATCATATCACCAAAGCCTTATTTGATGTCAGCAGTTCTGATGCGGAACAATGGCAGTTGCTCGTTGCCAAGATGATGGAACAGAACATGCGGATGGGCGCGTTGCAAAAAGAACGTTTCATGAAGCGAAATGTCAAATGGTGTAAAAAAAATAAGATTGAGGCCAGCCAGAAAAACTTTGATAAAGCCCATGACTATATCAAAATAAATGTGGACGATAATCAATTTCTGCAGATCATGGACGCTGCGTTAACGCTCAGAAAAGAAGGCCTTAAATATGAAGACCTGACAGGAACGGATAAAAAAGCGGCGGACAAAGGGGCCTGGCATATAAAAGTGGCCATTGGCATGGGCTTGTTTGTTGTGGCCTGTTTTTTAACCGAATGTATTCCCCTTCCCGCGGTTGCATTTTGTATCGGCCTGATCCTTGTGTTCACCGGCGTGATTTCAAGACAAGAAGTGGCCATGCTCTATTGGAGTGATGCCTGCTGGTTTATCATGGGCAGCCTGATGTTTGCAGCCGCCTTTGTCAAGACAGGTGTTGACAAACGGGTCTGCATGGCCATGTTCAAAAAACTGGCTGTCCCCAATACCAAATGGATCACCCTGATTTTCTTTTTGATCATCTCACCTTTGGCTGCATTTATATCGGATCATGCCCTGGCCGCTATGTTCCTTCCCATTGGAATGCTGCTATACCAGAACAGCCTGACCCGGGAAGTTCCCGAAGACAAGGAACTGGCAAAGCTTTTGATGATCAGTATTGCCATGGCCTGCAATATCGGTGGGCCTGGCGCACCTTCCGGCGGGGCCAGGAATGTGATTATGATGACGTATTTGACGGATATGTTTGGGGTTGACATAGGCTATTTCCAGTGGGTGACCTATTGTTTTCCCTTTATCATCGTGATGATTCCCATTACCTGGTTTATTAGTAATCTGCGGTTCAGGCCTAAAATTGTCTCCCTGGCCCCGGCCATGGATCAATTAAAGATCGAAATTGATAAAATGGGAAAATGGAACGGAAAGCAGATATGGGCATTGGTCATATTTATCATCATGGTGTTTGGATGGTTTACGGAAAAAGCATTCTTTAATATGGGGATTTATCCCATTCGGCTGGGAATAGGTGTCATTGCCGTGGCAGGTGCGGTGGGCTATATCCTGACCGGGGTGGTCAACTGGCGGGATTACCAGGATAAGGTGGATTGGGGGGTTGTCTGGCTGTATGCCGGTGCCATCATCTTTGGGCGGACCCTGGATCAGACCGGTGCTGCCTATTGGCTGGCGCGATCCGTCATTGAGTTTTTATCACAGTTCGGCATGGAATCCGGCCTGCCCTTGATGATCGTCAGTAATGGACTGACATCCATCCTTACAAACCTTATGGCTGATGGGCCTGCTGCCGCTTCTGTGGGACCCATTGCCCTGAACATGGCGGGTATGGTTCATCCCGGGACCAGTTATCTGCCGTTCATGGCCATGGCCACTGCCATTGCATCGTCCTTTGCCTACTGCCTGATTATTGGCACGCCGCCCAATGCCATTGTTTACGCCAGTGGATACCTGGAGCCCAAAGATTATCTCAGGGTGGGGATTCCCATTTTTTTCGTTGCCAATATTGTGCTGCTGTTTATGACCGGTGTTTTCTGGGCCTTCAGGGGATTTGGTACAATGCCGGGATTTTAATCAATTTTTCAAACGGATGCTATGATGAAGAAACAACAAAACATTAAAAAGACAAAATCAAAAAAAATAATAATGGAAAACGGAAAATTGTTTTTCACTAAAGAAACGGAACGGAAAATCCTTTTCTTTATGACAGTCATCATGCTGTTTGTCGGCTTGGTGGTAAAACTGGTATAGCCCGGGATATGCACATGAGGGATTCAGACAAAGATATCCAAAGGAGCGTGCGATTATGTTGGAATCAAATTTAAAAATCTGGCAGTTTTACTCTTATTCTCTGATTCAGCTGTTGATTGAGCCCGGTCAGTTTTTCAAGGAACTGCCAGAGAAGACAACAGTGAGAAAAACAGTGGGGTTTATGATGATTTGCTGTGTTTTTTTCACCATTGCAAGCCTTTTAACCGGGGCATATGCCAAATCCGGTTGGGTAATGGCCATTATATTTTTTGCCAATGCCGCAGGAATGATAGTCATTTCATCGGGGTTGGGGTATATTGTCATGGTCATTATTCTGGGGAAACGCACCTCTTTTTTCGTTATTTTCAGTCTGTACGTTTTTTCATCCGGGGTAACCCTTTTTTTGTCATGGCTGCCGTTTCTCCTATGGGTTACTGAACCGTGGAAGTGGTGGTTGATATACACAGGGTTTAAAACTGCGTGCCAATTTACCGGGAAACAGGCATTGCTGATCCTGCTGGTTTCCATGACGATTCAGTTTTTTTTACTCTATTCGGCAGCTATAGCATTCGTTAATTAAAAGGATAACACCCGATACGATTACGTAAACAGTATGAAAAATGCTGATCAATAAGGAGATAATAATAATGACCCAGAAAATAAAAGTATTAATGGTGGATGATGAAAAACGGTTCAGGGAAACGACCAAAAAAATATTGATGAAAAAAGGATTTGAAACCCTTCTTGCAGAAACGGGAGAGGAGGCCCTGGAAAAAATTGATCAGAACCCGGATGTGGTTATTCTGGATATTAAAATGCCGGGAATGGATGGTCATGAGACGCTCTCACGAATAAAAAAAATCAAACCGGATCTACCGGTGATCATGCTGACCGGACACGGGGGGATGCCGTCGGCAAGAGAGGCCCTTGTGGAAGGGGCATTTGATTACCTGAGCAAGCCCTGTGATATTGATTTTCTATCCGATAAAATCAAAGAGGCCTGTCGCCAGCCAAACGCATCAGCTGACGTTGAAGAAAGACCGGTGATATCGGTCATGATACCGATCACAGAGTATTCCAGCATCAATGAAATGAAAACCATACAGGATGCCATTAACGAGTTGAAGAAATCGTTTATTACAAAAATGGCAACAACCCAACTCATGGAAACCGGTCATCGATCGATTCTTGTGACGGGAAATAACGATGAGGTAAAAGGCATTTTAACCATTCGGGATCTGCTGGAAATGGTCATGCCGGGCTACCTTTCCGCACCCAAGCCATCCCTGGCAGACAGTATTGAATATTCCCCCATGTTCTGGAAAGGCATGTTCACCAAGGGAATTGTGGAAAAGAAAAATATATGCATGAGTGATGTCATGAGTCCCTCTCCTGTTTCCATTGACGGCAGGTCCAACCTGATGGAAGCGGCATACCTCATGATTTATAAAAATGAGAGACGGCTGCTGGTTACAGTATCCGACGAAATTGTGGGGGTGATAAGAGAGCAGGACCTGTTTTTTGAAATGGAAAAAATTTTAAATTCCTGATACGGGCACCGGTTTTATAGTAAAGCAGAAACAGCCTGGAAAAGAGACATGGCAGGTCCCATTTCCAGGCTTTTTTTGTTCTTACCCCCCCTTCTTGTTTGACGATAAATTTCCATGGAGGGTGTCAGTTTTTTTAACAGGTTGGAAAACCGAGACCGGTATTTTATGTGAGACAGATTGTTTTTCGCCGCCCCTTAGCGCTGTGGATGTCTTTCAGCAGGGGCTTTACGCTTTTCTTCAAACATGGCACGTCAATTGCTATTAAGCAAGATAACAGGCAAGGGTCTGTAATGAATGACCCGTAACCCACAGGAGATAAAACATGCTGATAAAAGAATGGATGAGCAAATCCGTCATCACCATTGATCATAACGAGTCTTTGAATGATGCGGCGAAATTATTCCGGACAAGGGTGATTTCCATGCTGCCGGTTTTAAAAAATGGTACCCTGGCTGGTATCGTCACTGATGGTGATATTAAAAAAGCCATGCCGTCTGATGCCACAACCTTGGATAAATTTGAACTGATATCCCTGATGGATTCAGTCAGTATTGCGTCTGTCATGTCCAAGCCGGTTATCACCATTTGTTCAGATCACACAGTGGATGAGGTGGCCGGAATCATGTTGAGTCAAGGCATTTCCGGAATGCCGGTGGTGGATACGGCCGGTATATTGGAGGGAATTATTACAAAAAGTGATATTTTCCGCTGTTTTGTGTCTTTTACTGGGGTCTCAAACAAAGGCCAGGTTTTTGCATTTAATCTGCCGGACAAACCCGGCATTATCAAAAATTTAACCGATATGATCAGAAACAGCGGCGGGCGGTTGTGCAGCATCATGACCTCTTATGATGATATAGAAGAAGGACTTAGAAAGGTGTTTTTCCATACATTTGATATTGACACTGACAACTTTGACAATTTGGTGGAAACGCTTCTCGGCGCAGGAGATCTGTTTTATGTGGCGGATTTGTCAAGGGGATTCAGGAAAATCATTAGAAGATAAAGGAGTGTTGAAATGAAAAAGATAAAAAAAATATTGGCCTGTGTTGATCTTTCAGACTATTCCATGATGACCCTTGAGTATGCGGTAACATTAGCAAAAGGCAACCAGGCTGACATTATCGTTTTTACGGTGATTAATCAAAGGGATGTGAATGGCGTTGAAATGATCACCGGGTATTTCCCCGGTTATTTTGTGAATGACATGAATGCGGAAGAGTATGCCAAGGAGTTGAAAAAAGATAGAAATGAGAAAATAACAAGTTTGATAAAAGAAAATTTTCCTGATGACGAATCCATGATGACCCTGAAGATTGAAATGGGTGTCCCGTTTGAATGTATCCTGGAAGCAGTGGAAACAGAGGGTGCTGATTTGATTGTCATGGGTAACAAGGGCAGGGGAAACCTTTCCCGGGTTTTCTTTGGCAGTGTGGCTGAAAAGGTGTTTCGGCATTCCCCGGTTCCGGTTGTCAGTGTCAGGGATCAAAAAAAATTTAAAAGGGGGTAGTCAATCAAACAATCAAGGGATTTTTTTTAAGGAGAAAGGCGATGAAGCAGGTCCAGTCAAAACCAAAACCAAAACGTAAAAAAATAACGTTTTCTATTGAGGCGGCAGTGGCAAAAGAGGTGATTTTGATGGGAGATTTTAATCATTGGAAACCCAATCAGCACAAGATGAAAAAAGACAAACACGGATCATGGATCAAATCCCTTATCCTTCCTCCCGGGAAATACGAGTATAAATTTTTAATTGATGGCGAGTGGAAAGAAGACCCCCAAAATCCCCAGATGTGTTCAAATTGTTTTGGGACCGTAAACAGTGTTGTTACCTTGCCTGCCTGACAGGGGAAAAGTGACTTGAATGGCGGATAATTAAGGCAATAGGAAAGGAAACGTGAAATGAAAAAAATAAACAAGATATTGGCCTGTATTGATCTTTCAGACTATTCGCTGATGACACTTGAGTCTGCTGTGGAATTAGCAAAAGGACATCAGGCCGACATTATTCTTTTGAATGTCATCAATCAAAGGGATCTTCATGGCGTTGAAATGGTCAGTGGATATTATTCCAGTGAATTTACCGTGGAAGGCTATGTCAAGGAGTTGAGAAAAGAGAGGCTTGGGTTGATAAAAAACATGATAAAAGAAAATTTTTTTAATGAAAAATCAATGATGACGATAAAAATTGATTTGGGCATCCCCTTTGAATGTATTCTGGAAGCAGTGGAAACAGAGGGGGCAGATTTGATAGTCATGGCCAATAAGGGCAGGGGAAATCTTTCCCGGGTTTTCTTTGGCAGTGTGGCCGAGAAGGTGTTTCGGCATTCCCCGGTTCCGGTTGTCAGCGTCAGGGATAAAATGAAATTCAAAAGGGGGCACTGAAAATGGGTGAATACAAACATAAAATTCTTGTGGCCCTTGATGGGTCACAAAAGGCCTTTAGGACCATTGACTATCTGTGCAGTTTTAAACCGTTCCTTAAAAAGGAATTGGTTTTACACAATGTTATCACCAGAGTGCCGGAGTGTTATTATGATTTGAAAAAAGAGCCGTTCAGCTTTAAAGCCACTGCCCGGTTACATGCCTGGGAACTTGGGTATACATCACTAATGGAAGCATTTATGGAAAAATCAAGAACCCGGCTCATCACTGCAGGATTTAACCCCGGGGCCATCACCATCATTATTGCCAGGAGAGACAAGGGTATCGCAAGGGACATCATGGACGAAGCCCGGAAAGGGTATGATGCCCTTTTGATACGGAGACGAGGCGGTGGGCAGTCTTTTTTGCCCCTTGTCATGGGAAGTGTCTCGACAAAAGTGGTTGAAAAATCGACGTTTCTTCCGGTGATGCTGGCAGGGGTACAAAAGGTGAATCATTCTCTCTTACTTGCCATTGACGGGTCGGAAGGGTCAAAAAGAGCAGTTGAATTTGTGGCAGAAACCATTGAAGATTCCCCCTGCAGGGTTGTTTTGTGCAGTGTTCTCAGGGATTTTGATGTGTATGATGAACGAAAGAAGGAAAAAAGCCCAACCGGGTTTATTAAAGCCGCGTTTGAAGAGATCGAAATCGTGGCCCATGATGCCGGAAAAAGACTTGAAACGGCGGGTATTCAAAGCAAAAATATTTCGCTTAAAATCATCCAGGGCGCCAAAAGTCGATCCGGTGCTATCGTTGAGACGGCTAAGGAAGAAAAGTGTGACACCATTGTATTTGGCAGAAAAGGAAAATCCAATGTCAGCCGTTTTGATATCGGCCGGGTTCCCTGGAAAGTTGTTCACGGTGCAAAAGATATGACCGTATGGATGGTGCCGTAACACGGCCGCGTGATTGGGTTTTTTTAACCTCCCGCCCCCCGATTGTCCGGGGTTACTAAAACTGAGAGGATAAATTATGAGTACACGTAATTTACACAGACTGTTCAATCCGAAATCCGTTGCAGTGATTGGTGCCAGTGAAAAAAAAGGGTCTGTTGGATTCTCAATTATGGGAAATCTCATCAAAAACGGGTTCAGGGGAGATATTTTTCCTGTGAATCCCAATTATAGCCGTCTGATGGACTTGCCGTGTTTCAAAAGCATTGCGTCGATCGGGACGGATATAGACCTGGCAGTCATTGCAACCCCCATTTTATCCGTCCCCCCCCTTATTGACGACTGCGGAAGGGCGGGGTTGGCCGGGGCGGTGATCATCTCTTCCGGCGGCAAGGAGATCGGTGAAAAAGGCAAGGCAATTGAAGCCAGGATTTTGGAAAAGGCCCAAAAATATAACCTGCGCATTATTGGACCCAATTGCCTGGGATTTGTCAATACATCAAAGGCCCTTAACGCCAGTTTTTCCCATTTATCCCCTTTGTCCGGGAAAATCGCCTTTCTTTCCCAGAGTGGTGCCGTATGTACCTCTGTTTTAGACCTTGCCCATCGTGGAAAAATAGGGTTCAGCCATTTTGTGAGTCTTGGCTCAATGATGGATGTTGATTTCGCAGATATGATTGATTATCTCGGGTCTTTGAGTTCCGTGGAAAGCATTGTCATGTATATGGAAAATATCACCAATATCCGGAATTTCATGAGTGCTGCCCGGGCTGTCTCCCGTGTGAAACCCATTATTGCCTTAAAATCCGGCAGATCAAGGGCCGGTGCCAGGGCTGCTGCGTCTCACACCGGCGCTTTGGCAGGCGAGGATGCCGTGTATGATGCCGCATTCCGTCGGGCCGGTATTTTAAGGGTAACTGAATTTGAAGAATTGCTGGATTGTTCTGAATTCCTGGCAAAACTCGGCCGGCCTTCGGGGCCCGGCCTTACCATTATCACCAATGCCGGCGGCCCGGGCGTTATGGCCGCAGATGCCCTGGCCGCCTATGGAATGGAACCGGCTCAGCTTAGCCCTGAAACCATTGAAAAGCTGAACAAGGTTCTTCCTGAAAACTGGAGCCGGGGAAACCCCATAGACATCGTTGGGGATACCCCACCTGAGACATATATTGAGGTAACAAAAATTATTGCCAGTGCCCGGGAAACAGATGCCTTGCTGCTGATGTGCTCTCCGGCCGGGACAATGGATACGCTGCATCTGGCAACGTCCTTGACAGAGTGTTTGAAAACCCTGACTTGTCCGGTGATTACGGCCTGGATAGGGGGAGATAATGTGCAGGAGGCCCGGCAGGTTTTCAATCAGGCCGGCATTGTTACCTATGATTCTGCAGAGCGGGCCGTGAGGGCGTTTAAAAATCTGTATCAATATGGTCAAAATATTGAAACCCTCTTGGAGATACCTGTCCGGACGGATAAAAAGCTGATCATCAATCGTTCCAAGGCTGAAAATATTATTAAAAAGGCCATTACCGACAGGGCTGAAACCCTGACGGAGATACAGGCTAAAAATTTGCTCCACGCCTATGGCATTCCGGTTAATACAACCCGAATCGCTGAATCACAAGTCATGGCAGTCCGCATTTCAGAAGAGATTGGCTATCCGGTTGTGTTAAAAATTTGTTCCCGGCAGATCCTTCATAAGTCTGATTGTCATGGGGTCATCCTGAACCTTAAAACAGCCGGCGAGGTCAAAAAAGCATGTGCTGACATACTGCAGAATGCCAAGGGATTCGCTCCCAAGGCGACCATCGAAGGCGTAACCGTTCAAGGCATGCAGGAATCGCCAGATTACGAGTTGATCATCGGGGCAAAGACAGATCCGAATTTTGGACCGGTAATTATTTTTGGGATGGGGGGGGTTCTGACCGAAGTGTTCACTGACACTTCAATGGGTCTGCCGCCATTGAACCGCCTCCTGGCCAGGCAGATGGTCCGAGAAACAAAAATATCACAGGTGATAAAGGGATTCCGAAATATCAAACCGATTAGTACCTCATTGCTGGAGGAATTGTTGATAAGGGTCGGCCGTCTGGTGACCGATTTTCCGGAAATCATTGAATTGGACATCAATCCGTTACTGGTGAAAAATGGGTGTATAACGGCTGTGGATGCCCGGGTGCTTGTTCGAGTACCCCCTGTTCCATCTCCCATGCATTTAATCATCAGTTCCTATCCCTGGCAGTATGAAAAAAAAGAGTATACAACAAATGGGCGTGAAATTTTTGTCAGGCCGATTCGATCCAGTGATGCAGAATTGTTGATCAACCATTTTTATTCCCTTTCACCCAAAAGTATTTATATGAGATTTTTTTCACCGGTCAAACAGCTTTCCCGAAGCATGTTAATCAAATTGACACAGATTGATTACGACAGGGAAATCGCCCTTGTTGCACTGATGGGAGAGGGCAAGGAAAAAAAAATAGTGGGGGTATGTCGGATTATACTTGAATCTGACAAAACAAGGGGGGAATTTGCCATGGCCATCAGTGATGAGTGGCATGGTAAAGGCATTGGTCCCTCGTTGCTCAAGCAGTGCCTTAAGGCGGCCCAGAGCCGGGGCGTTCGACATGTTGTGGGATTGGTTCTGGCTGAAAATACGCAAATGCTGATGCTGGGTAAAAAATTGGGGTTTACCATCCATCGGACCTCGCATTCCGGGGAATATGAATTGACCATTCATTTTAAGGATATGCACTTTGACTAACGGCCCTGGCAGGTCATATTGTCACAATTCTTAACAATTGATCCAACAGCATTTCTCTGTTTGTTTACGATAAGTAAACTAATTTTCCGAAGTGTAAAAAAAACTGACATAATCGGTAAGCCTGTCAAAAAAATTAACATATTAAATTCTATTTTGTTTTTAATGGGTTATAGCCTGTTTGGTCGTGTAGTGTTGCCTGGCATGTATTTTGATAATCAGAGAGACAGGGGCATGGATTATGGGAAACCTGTAAAAGGAAAAGACAATGGGAGAATCTTTAAACGAACGGAAAGCATTTTATCAGGAGTTGACAAGAAAAATAAGGATTTTAATCATCATTGTTTCTTTTTTCCCCATGATATTAACCACTGGGACTCTTTTTTATCGATTTAATTTGACATATACGGACAAAATTCAGGCTCATATTTCAGAACTGGTTCAAAAGCACACCCAGAATATTGATACCTTTTTATTGGAAAAACTTGGCAATATTCGGTTCGTGGCCCGGTATTTTGACACCATTCAACAGACACCAACTGAATTTTTACAGCAGCATCTGGCCGTTTTAAAAAGCGAATATGGAGATGTGTTTACTGATTTGGGACTGGTCAATTCAACCGGCATTCAATTCGCGTATGAAGGACCGTTCAAATTTGAAAATGCCGATTACTCAAAAGCGGAATGGTTTGTGAAAGCAAAAGATAAACCATTTTATATCAGTGATGTGTTTGCCGGCTTAAGAGGGCATCCTCATTTTATTATTGCGGTTAAGGTTGGATCCAACGGCACTGATTATACGCTGCGGTCCACCATTAATTTCGGGTCGTTTAATTCTCTGGTGGGAAATATTCATATCGGGGAAACCGGGATCGCTTTTATTATTAATGGTAAAGGCCAATTGCAAACGAAAACGGATGTGGGGCTCCACCCGCCAATCATTGCATCCATGTTGGGATTGAGTAGTGATAACAAGAATAAAACAGTGTTTGCAAAAAAACAGGATGCCTCTGGAAATAGATATTTGTGTGTCATCTCCAAACTTAAAAATATCGACTGGTTAATGGTGTTTCGCCAGGATATAGACGATGCCTTCCATGATTTGTGGAAAACCCAGATGCTCACCCTGGTGATACTGGTTTTTGGATGTATGGCCATCCTTTTTGTGGCCTTTACCCTTCCCCGCAATATTGTGACACTGATTTCCAGTGCAGACAAAAAGAGTGATGTCATGAACAAACAGGTCATTGAAAGCGGGAAACTGGCCACCATTGGTGAACTTGCTGCAGGTATTGCCCATGAAATCAACAATCCGGTTGCCATCATGGTTGAAGAGGCCGGATGGATAGAGGATCTGCTTGAAGAAGAAGATTTAAACGGCGCGGAAAATCTGGATGAATTTATACGGGCCCTGCATCAGATCAACACCCAGGGAAAACGCTGCAAGGAGATTACCCATAAGTTGCTCAGCTTTGCCAGGAAAACCGATTCCACCATCAATGATGTTCAGATTAATGATGCGGTAAGGGAAATTGTTTCCCTTACCGCTCAAATGGCCCGGTATAACAATGTCGCTATTGAAACAAAACTGACCCAGGGAATTCCGTATATCCGGATATCCCCTTCGGAATTGCAGCAGGTGATTCTAAATTTAATCAACAATGCCATTGATGCCATGGAAAAAAGCGGGGGAACCATTCAAATTGAAACAAACATCAGTAAGATTGAAAAAAATCACCTGGTGATTTCAATTGAAGATAATGGACCCGGCATCCCTAAAGATAATCTTGACAGAATATTTGATCCGTTTTTTACAACAAAGGCCGTGGGAAAAGGCACGGGGTTGGGGCTTTCTATATGTTATGGCATCATCCAGAAGATGAAGGGAAAAATTGATGTCTACAGCCAGGTTGGCATAGGGACCAAATTCCGCATATGGATCCCCTTTCAAGAGGCGTTAACTGAAATGACAGATAATGACACAGATTATCATACAACCGATAAGGAGAATAGATATGAAGAAAATTAAATTATTACTCGTAGATGACGAAAAGGCATTCCTGGATACCATTACCAAACGTCTGGAAAAAAGAGAAGTGACGGTTTCTGCCGTATACAGTGGGAAGGATGCATTGGTAGAGCTTGAGAACAATAAAACCATTGAAGCCGTTGTCCTTGACGTAAAAATGCCGGGAATGGATGGCATCCAGACCTTGGTGGAAATTAAAAAAGAGTTTCCGCTGGTGGAGGTAATCATGCTGACAGGGCATGCCACTGTCGAAACGGCAATTGACGGGATGAAGATGGGGGCATTTGATTACCTGATGAAACCCTGTGACATTGATGTGCTGGTGAGCAAAGTAGAAGCGGCTGTTGAAAAGAAAAGACAGCATGAAGAAAAAATTACAGAAGCCCGCATCCGAGAGATTACAGAACGTCGGGTATAAGGGAATGAGGCACATCATGAGCACTGACAACCAGACCGGGGACACCATAAACGTTCTGTTGGTTGATGATGAAAAAGGGTATTTGAATGTTTTGTCAAACAGGCTGTCCAGGCGATCCATCACTGCAACAAAGGCGTTTAGCGGTACCCAGGCCATACAGATACTTCGGAAAAAAGATTTTCATGTCGTGGTCCTGGATTTAAAAATGGAAGATATGGATGGGATCGAAGTTTTAAAGGTGATCAAAAGAATGGTTCCCGAACTTCCTGTGATCATATTGACGGGCCATGGCTCACAGACGGCGGCAAAAGAAGGCATCACATTTGGCGCATTTGACTACCTGACCAAACCCTGCGAGCTTGTGGAGTTAATGGATAAAATCCATGAAGCCCACAAGCATCAACAAAAATTGTACCCCCATTCTGACTAAATAAAAATACTAATATCGAGTTGAGCTGTTAAGGAGAAGATATGTTTTACAAAACAAATGGATTTAAACTCTGTGTTGCTATATTGATAGGCGTTATTGTTTTCCTTTTGCCAAGGCCGGAAGGAACACAATTTAAAATTACAGGGGATACCGATCAAATCCTCCTGCAGAATGTGGCAGAACATTTTTTGATTATGCCTGGTGGGAAGGCGGATACGGCATCATATATTTTAAAGGCAACCACACCCGGATCACTGGAAGCCAGCGCGAAATTTTTAGTTCAAAAAGCCAGGGATATGAATCTGGATACGATTACGGTGGATTATGTTGACGGGCTTTCGCCAAAGGCAAAACGATTTTTAGCCATTCTTTCTGTTCTGGTTATCTTGTTTGTCGTTGAGCCCATCCCCCTGGAAATAACAGCCGTCTGCATCGGTGTTTTTCTGGTTATCATGCAGATCACAGATGTAAAATCTGCCTGGGCTCCTTATATGCACCCAGTGGTTATTTTTATCATGTGCTGCCTGATTTTTGCCATTTCCCTTGACAAAGCAGGCTTAACAAAACGGCTGGGATATTTTATCATCAAAAAAGCCGGTAACAGTATTACCCGGTTTACCTTTATTATTGCCATCGGGCTGGGGCTTGCTTCATCGTTCATGCACGATGCGGCAGCCTGTGCCATCGGGATTGTGACCATGCTGCCTCTGATGCGGGCCGTGGGTATAGAGCCCCATACCAATACAGCCAAGTTTATGATGCTGTCATTGCCTTTTGCCTGCTCCTGCGGTGGCATGGGAACCCTTGTCGGGGGAGGGCGATGTATGGTTTCCGCTGCATTTTTAAAGGAGTTTACAGGGATTGAGATCACGTTTTTTGACTGGATGCTGTATTGCATGCCGGCAGCATTCCTTACGGTCCCCATTGCAGTATTCATTGTGTACCTGGTTTTCAGACCGGACCCAAAATTCAAGTTACCGGATTTTGATGAAGATTTAGGGCCCATGACACTAATTGAGAAAAAAGCCCTGACCATTATTGGCCTTTCATTTGTGCTCTGGCTGACCAAGGGGCTCCACGGCATTGATTACTCTGTCACCGGTATGCTGGGGGTGACTTGTCTGGTATTGTTTAAAGTGTTAAAATGGCGGGATATTAATGATAACCTGGAATGGGGCACGGCATTGTTTATTTTCGGCGGCGGAATTTCACTGGGGCTGGCCATGGGATATTCCGGGGCAGCAGATTATTTTGCCAATTTGTTCTTTCCTTTGATCCAGGGAAAAGGCTGGCTGGTTCTTTTCATTGGTGTGGGAGTTTTCGGTGCCCTGGTAACAAACGCCATGGCAAATGTTGCTGCGGCAGCCCTGATCCTTCCCATTGTCATCCCCATGGCACAGCTTGAAGGCGTTGATCCGACGATCCTGGCCCTCTGTCTGGGAACGGCCACCTCTTTTGCCATGCTCCTTGTCATTGGCTGTCCCCCCAATGCCATTGCATACAGTTACCGGTATTTTAAATCATCTGACCTGACAAAGGTCGGACTTGTTGCCACGCCGATTTTGCTGATAGTATTAATTGTTGTTGCCAGCGTGTGGTGGAAAATCCTGGGGTTAATTTAGTCGACAGATTTGTAAAAAGGGTGATGAGAATAAGGGATGAACAACCGAAATGACCATAAGGCCAATCTGCTTCTGGTGGACGATGAAGACGGTTTCAGGACAACCATTGCCAAGCGGCTTGGAAAAAGGGGGTTTGTGCCGATGCAGGCGGTCAGTGGAGAATCGTGCCTGGATGTTATGGCCCGCAACCCTGTGGATGTTGTTGTTCTGGATGTAAAAATGCCTGGAATGAGCGGCATGGATACACTAAAAGCCATTAAACAATCGTATCAAAAGGTTCAGGTTATTCTTTTAACAGGCAATGTTGCGGTTTCTGACGGCATTCAAGGCATAAAATTCGGTGCATTTGATTACCTGACAAAACCCGTGGAAATTGATCACCTGGTAAATAAGATTAATCAGGCATTTGAAATGACCCGACTGGAAGAAGAAAAACAAAAAGAACTGGTATACCGTGCCCGGCTGGAAAAAAAAATGGTGGATACGGAACGGCTGGTATCTCTTGGTACCTTGTCCACCGGCATTGCCCATGAAATTAACAACCCTTTGGCCATCATCAATGAGTCTGCCGGGTTTATGCAACAGGTGATCAATTCACCGGAAATGTCGGGGTTCGCCCAGAAAGAGGCATTGCTGATGGGGATAGGAAAAATAGAGAAAAGTGTTAAGCGAGCCCGCAGGATAACCCATCAGCTTCTGGGGCATGTAAAAAAACAGGACACGCAGTTTTCAGAAGTTCATCTGGCGGCATTGCTGTCTGAAACCCTGGGATTGCTAAAAAAAGAACTGGAAGATAAACAGATCACCATCGACTGGAAAATTGATAAAGCAAAAAATAAACTCTGGAGTGATCCATATCAGATACGACAGGTTTTGATGAACCTTTTGAACAATGCGGTTCATGCGGTGAAAAAAAATGGTGCGATTACATTGACCACCTGTGAAACCGATGATGCGGTCACCCTTGAAATTAAGGATAACGGAATTGGGATCGCCAAAGAAAATTTAGGCAGGATATTTGATCCGTTTTTTACCACCAAAACGTTTGATGAAGGAACGGGTTTGGGATTGTTTGTGGTCCATAAAATCCTGTCCGGTCTTAACGGGCAAATAAAGGTTGAAAGCACATTGGGTGAGGGCAGTGCTTTTATGATCAAATTACCAAAGAACGGTAGGTGAAAACAAGTGATGAACCGATATCAATTATACAATAATGAATGATTTAAGGAGAGAACAATGATGATAAAAATACCTGCGAAAGTTCTGATCGTTGATGATGAAAAAGATTTTGTTGAAATGTTTTCCCTCCGGCTGGAGAAGCAGGGTGAAAAAGTTTCCACCGCCCACAGTGGTAGAGAGGCTTTGGAAGTGTTGGAGCATGAGCCCATTGATGTGGTTATCCTGGACATCAGGATGCCGGGTATGGATGGGATTGATACCTTAAGACAGATAAAAAAGCGTTATCCCATTGTTGAAGTCATTTTGCTGACCGGCCACGGATCAACGGAAACAGCAGTTGAGGGGATGAAACTGGGCGCTTTTGATTATTTGATGAAGCCGGCTGATTTTGAAGAGATTAAAATCAAACTGGAAAATGCCAGGAAACGAAAAGATGAACAGGAAGAACGAATCCGGCAGGCAGAGGTCAGGCTCCTGATCAGAAGAAGTGGAGATATATAACCCCCAGGTTAAAAAGGCAGATGTTCGGGATGATGAAAAAATTTACAGTCCAATTGAGTCTTAAAAACAGGGTGTATCTGGTGAATGCTATTCTTTTGTGTATTACCATGGTTGGAGCGGTTCTCATGGTCTGGTACACTTATAAGATTGAAAAAATTTTCAAGGATATTATTGATAAAAATATCGTTATTTATCAATCTGCTGAAGCCCTTGGTACATCCCTTGTCAACCAGAAAGGATTTGTGTCCTATTACATTCTGGACAGCGACCCGGCCTGGCTTGACGAGCTGAGTAAATACAAGCAGCTGTTCAAGAAGCAATTGACAACGGTTAAAACCTTGGTGGAAGAACAATGGGAAAAAGATGCCGTTGCCCAGATTGAATCTGAATATACCTATTATGTTACCATTAAACGGAAAGTCCTTGACTTGTATAAATCCGGTCATGATGGCAAAGGATCTATTCTTCATAAGGACGTGCGACTGCATTTTTTTAAAATTATAGAGTTGTGTGAAGAGTTTAAGTCCTTTCACAAACAAAAAATATCAGATGCCATCGAGACAAGTCGGAGGGAATCCAATCGGCTCAGGTATATCGCTCTCCTGGGAATTATTATTGTGGTGGTCTTGTGTTTGATGATCAATTATATTTTTGCCCGTCTGATATTGGAACCGATTCGGAAATTGGTGAAAGAAGCAGATATAATGGGCACTTCAACGTCCCCTGTAGATGAAGTTGCGGCATTAAAAAACAGCGTGCATGGCCTGATTGAAGACACCGCCCAGACCCATCAGCAACTGAAGCGCAGTCAGGAAACCTTGATGCAGTCTGAAAAAATGGCGTTGCTCGGGAAACTGGCTGCCGGAACAGCGCACAGCATCCGCAACCCATTGACCTCTGTAAAAATGAGATTGTTCTCATTAAACCGGTCATGTCATTTTACCAGTTATCAACGAGAAGATTTTAATGTTATTTCCGACGAGATAATGCAGATTAATAAAATTGTTGAAAATTTTCTGGAATTTGCCCGTCCGCCTAAGCTGAAGATGAAAAAAATGAGTCCTTCCATGGTTGTGGACAGTGCGCTGCGGCTTCTGGAGCAGCGACTGAAATCCTATCATGTGACCACCCGGTTGATCCGTCATCACCCGCTTGCAGAGACGTTCCTGGATCCGGAGCAGCTCAAGGAGGTGATGGTGAACATCATTATCAATGCCTGTGAAGCAATGGATAAGCGTGGCTTGATCATCATTCAGGAAGAAGAAAATTATGTGGAGCCGTTAAAGAGAGTCGCCGTGATCAGAATCATAGACGATGGTCCGGGAATTCCTCAAGGGATCAAAGAACAGGTATTTAATCCTTTTTTTACAACCAAAGAAGAAGGTACCGGCCTAGGGATGAGTATTGCGTTTAATATCATAAATGAACATGGGGGGTGGTTGGATGTGGCAAGTGAACAAGGCCAGGGCGCATCCTTTATTATCACACTTCCCATAAAGGACATCTAATATGGATACCATTTTAGTCATTGATGATGACGATCAGTTGAGAAAAAGTTTCTGCAAGCTGTTAAAGGAAGAAACGTATGCGGTTATCAGCGCTGCTTCCGGTGAGGCCGGTCTTGAAATTGTTAAAGAGAATGCTTTAGACCTGGTTATTCTAGACTTGCGATTGCCCGGAATAAACGGGATGGAAACATTCAAACAAATCAAGGCCATTGATTCAAAACTGCCGGTGATTATTGTAACGGCCTATGGAACGACCCAGATTGCCATAGAAGCGACTAAACTGGGCGCCTATGATTATGTGCTCAAGCCGTTTGATGTGGTGGAGATGCTGACTCTGATCAAACTGGCCATAGAGGCAGGATATTTTATGCGATCTCCGGTTGAAATAGATACCGTTCCTGATAAGCCCTCTGGAGATGCCATTATCGGTCAGAGTAAACGCATGCAAAATGTGTATAAATCCATTGGTCGGGTTTCTCAAACCGATGCCACCGTATTAATTCTGGGGGAATCAGGGACCGGGAAAGAATTGGTGGCAAGGGCGGTCTATCAGCATGGTATTCGTTCGGATAAGGCCTTTTTGATTATCAATTGTGTGGCCATACCTGAAAATCTTCTTGAAAGTGAATTGTTTGGTTATGAAAAAGGGGCATTCACCGGGGCTTCCCAGCGGCATATTGGAAAAATTGAACAGGCAAACGGCGGGACCGTGTTTCTGGACGAAATCGGGGATATGCCGTTAAACATCCAGGCCAAGATTTTAAGGTTATTGCAGGAAAAAAGTATTGAACGTCTGGGGGGCGAAGAAACGATTCCTGTTGATGTTCGAATCATTGCCGCCACAAATAACAACCTGGAACAGGCGATTAAGGAAGGAAAATTCCGGGAAGATTTATATTTCCGGTTAAAAGTGGTGACCATTGATCTCCCCCCATTAAGAGACCGGCGAGATGATATCCATAGTTTGATCTTATATTATATGGCTAAATTTTCCGCTGAATTAAAAGTGGATAATCCTAGTATCCAAAAAGAGGCGTTAAAACGACTCCAGCGGTATAACTGGCCGGGAAACATAAGGGAGCTGTCAAACCTGATACAAAAAGTACTGATCTTTAACAGGGGCGCTCCAATTTCCATAGCAGACCTGGAACAGGTCATCAATAAAAAAGAAAAAACGAATGTCACTGAAGAAATTGAATTAAATAATATTCAGGAATGGGTCCGGCATATATTATCCAACAAAGCTGAAAAATATAGTTTTGATGATTTTATTGATACCCTGTCAAGTATTGTCGTGGCAGAAGCCCTGAAAATAACTAATGGAAACCGTTCCCAGGCTGCGAAACTGCTAAGCGTGTCAAGACCGACGCTTCATGCCAAAATCGACAAGTACAATATTAAACTTAAAACTGAAATATCAGATTAGCCGGGCAGGTCGAGCCTGTGGCTCAGACGGCGGCTCCAAAAGGGCTAAAATGCCCTGCCATTGAAACCTTAAACCCTCAAATAAGCACTGCCTGTATGACGGAAAATACACCATACAGGCAGTCCCTTTTACATCCTATTCATTTAGAATATCGCAGACTAAATCAAAAATATCTGCCAGCTTTATAATACCGATAACCTTATTTTTTTTCAGTACCAGAAGCGACTGGTGGCAACCAAGGATGAATTGATGCACGGCCTCGGCAATGGGTGCATTTTCATCAACATATTCCCCATTGGAGGGGGTGTACATGATGTTTTTTACCTTTAGTTTTGAGGCCTTTTTAACAAGCTCTTCCAAGGTTTCATCCCAGAGGCTGAAGTTGTCAAGAAGCGAACTTAAAAAATTATTGTTGAAACCGAACCGGGACAGTCCAATGCTTTCATTGCTTTCCGTATGTTCAAACTGCCGGTATTTGGGCTCAAGCGCTTTTAACACACAACGGATACTCAATTTTCCGGTGATGTTACCGTCTTTGTCATACGCTAACACTGCCCTGTGTTTGTAGTTTTGTTTTGTTTTGTTCTGGGCCTGTTTCAGTGTTTTGATTGCCGTGACAAGGGTATCTTCTTCTGAAACGGTTGCGTAATCGGATAAGGGAATCATTAGTTCTTTAATTTTTCTTTCTTTCATCATCTTAAATCCTTAATCGTGTCACTAGTTTACCAGTATGGGCATTCCCATGATGGGCCAGATCACATATACGGCAAGCCCCACAACAACCATCAGAATGATACTGGCAGGGATTCCGAAAAGGAAGAATTCGCCTGTGGTGAATTGCTTTGAATCATAGGCAATGGCATTGGGCGCGGCTCCCACAAGCAGCAGAAACGGCATGCCTGCGGTCACCAGGGCGGAAAAAAGGATGACTTCCGGTGCCACCCCAAGATAGGGTGCAATCACCAGGGCAACGGGCAGGGAAATGGCAATGGCGGCCACATTCATGATAAAGTTGGTCATAATCATGACAAAAAAAGCAATGCTCATGACAAAAACAAACCAGTGGGATTCTTTGAACATGCTCAGCCAGTTGATGGCCAGCCATTCAGCAGCACCGGTTTCCCAGAGACAGAACCCAATACTCATGGCACCGCCGAACAGCAGGATAATGTTCCATGGAATGGCTTCAAGATCCTGGATATCCAGAATTTGAAAGATAAAAAAGAGGACCGTTGAAATCAGTATGATGGCGGTTTTATCCACCGGTTTTAATATGGGAACAAATTGTTTTACAGACATGACAAAAATACAGAGAAAAATGATGGTGGCTGCCAGGATTTCATTTTTTGTAATGCTGCCCATGGCAATACTCAGTTTTTTTGCTTTTTCTCTCAGCCCGGGGATGGTGGCGCTTTCCGGTTTGAAAAAAATCATGAAAAATCCCCATAAAAGAAGGGTCATGACCCAACCAACGGGAAACATATAAAAGGTAAGTTCAAAAAAGGAAACGTCTCTGCCAATAATATCCTTGAAAAACCCCAGGGCAACCGCCCCCCTTGCCGCACCCAGCAGGGTGACGATACTGCCGGCACCGGCAACGAATGCCATTCCCATGAACAGGCCTTTCCCGAATTTGGTGGGCGTGTCGTCATCGGTATACATGCTGTAGATGGTCATCAAAAGCGGATACATGGTTGCCGCAACAGCTGTATGGGCCATGATATGGGTCAGGGCCGCCGTTACAACAAAACACCCCAGGTAAATCATACTGGTCCGTTCCCCCACAATTGCCAGCATTTTATAGGCCAGGCGCTTTGTTAAACCGGTTTTGGTAAAAACCATACCAATGACCAAGGAGGCAAAAATAAACAGTACTGAGGGTGTCATAAAGTCCTTAAATGCTGAATTTGCCGGGCGGATCATGAACAGAACCTGTAAAACGCCGATGGTAAGACTGGTGATACCGATGGGCACCACTTCAAACACCCACCAGGTACCGCCCAGAAGGAATACTGCCAGAGCGCCCTTGGCTTCTTTGCTCAGGACAAAGTGCTTGCCGGTGGGATCGATGGCATCGGGCCAGGGTGGGGCAAAATTAACAACAAAAAAAAGCGTCAGACCAATCAATAAAAAAAGGATCCGCTTCCAATCAAATTTATAATTTAAACTTTCCGTTTGTGCTGTCATGTTAACTAATCTCCTGAAATTACCAGCCTCTGGTTCTTAAGATATTTTCGATTTCTGCCTGCCGGATACGCTCTTCATGCTCATGTTTTAATTTTCGGGCCTGGGATATTTTTTTAATAAGAAGTTCAGTGTCTGCAGGTTTTATAAGAAAGTCCAATGCCCCTAGTTTCATGCCCTGGATAGCATTCTCTATGCTTGCCTCACCGGTCAGCATGATGATTGGCGTGAACGGTTTAGACTTTTTGATTTGCTGTAAGGCATCAATTCCTGTGATTTCCGGCATGAGAACATCAAGGATAATGACATCAAAGTCTATTTTTTCAGCCAACTCAATGGCATCTTTTCCTGAATATACGGTGGTGACGGCAAGATCTCTCAATTCAAGTCGCTGGGCTAACATTTCAATGAATTCTTTTTCGTCATCCGCTAGCAATATTTTGGTTTTCATTTTAATTTACTCTCCTGTTCTATCTTGAGAAAAATGGTTAACTGTATAGATAGGCATTAATGGGCCTTTCTGGCGGCTATTTTTTCATAAGCCTGTTTCATGGTATCGGTAATTAAATCAATATCAGCAGGTTTCTGTAAATAAGCGAAAGCACCCAAATCCATACAGGTTTTTTTGTCTTTTTCTGTTCCGTGGCCGGTTAAAATAATCACCTCGATATTCGGTTTTGTCTGTTTGATTTTTTTTAAAACTTCAAATCCGTCAATCCCCGGCATTTTCAAATCAAGAATCATGACTTCAGTATCTTCCTGGTCCGTGAAGTCAAGGGCTTCCTGCCCATTGTATGCGATTTCACTTGAAAATTGCCTCATTTTCAAGCGCTCGGACAATGTTTGAACAAACTCTTTTTCATCATCTACCAGCAGAACTCTTAAGGGTGTCTCAAATTCATAGTTATGGATGATATTCCCTTTATAATAGTTGTGGCCGATTTTCGTTTCAACGGATTTGACACCGGGCAATTCTTCTACGGCTTTTATGATGTTTTGTTGGAATTTTGTCAGCATCATGACTTTTTTATCGATGGTGACAACAACGTTACCATCGTCAACTTTGGCCAATAACCCTTGCCCGATTTCACTTAATGCAACATCAACATCCGCAGTCAGCTTGAAATCAAAAATTTCTTTTTTGATCAGATTTTCTTTGTTGGACAAAAGTTTTTCTAGCTGTTTTAAGATCAGGTTTACCGAGTCTTCCGGATCCAGCTTGTCAGTTGGAATGACAATGTCAAAAAGGGACTCATCCCAGGCCTTTTTACCAAAAATGGAATTGCTCCAGAGTGCAGCATATTTATCTGCCTGTTCAATGTCCCGTATGGCCTCTTTTTCAGTCAGACCATGGTGTTTTACGCCGTGGTTAATTCGGGTTTTTTTATCGGTAATAATGAGAACCCGCATGACATGAGTGATGCCTCTTGGAATAAGGTGGCTCAGGATTCCGTGAAAGAGGCAATCATCATTAAGGACGTAGTCAGACATTGTTCTTTTGATTAACGCGATACATTTTTCTTTTTCATGGGTAAAGTCATTGAACGCAATCGGTCTGCTTTCAATGACTTTTTGAAGTGTTTGGGGTTTAATGTTATGGATCTGGTGGGTTTTTTCAAGAATATCGGAATCTGTTAGAAGTTTGCTGTTTAATTTCTCAGACAGCATAGTGACCGTCTTTCCGGCATTTGAATACAAACCACTGGTTATGGCTAAGATAGACACGTTTGCCTCCTTATCGTTTATAGGGTTGTTTCTGCTTCTATTTTAAGATAAAGCAATACTTGTGCCAGTATTTAAAATGCTTTAAATACAAATTGTTATAAGTGAATTGGAAAAATAAGAATCAATATGAATCAAATTGGAACATTCACATTGAAACATAATGAAACACAATGGAACATAATGAAAGGGATAGAATATATTTATTTGAAAAAAATGAGAAGGGCAGGGATGTCTGTTGATATGTCTGCTTTCAGTCCAAGTTGTTCACATAGGGCATTTATTTTTTCCCAATGATGGGTTTGGATGATTTTTTGTCGATAATCCATATGGTTGAGATCTCTGTTGTTGCACAAAAGCTGGATAGCGGCCTGACTCTCTGATGACTGAATCGCCAGTATAATAGCTGTATTTGCTTGAAAAGCGTCAATGAGACATTCAATACAAGAGAACGCGATCATTTGGAAAAGGATGGCATCCGTTATGATTGAATAGGGGGTATCACACGGGATAATCGATACATCAATCCCCTTTTGCTTGAACAGTCGGTCGGTAATGGAGATCATTTTTTGAAGGGTTTCAAAAATATTAATGGTGCTCTGGGGGCTGTCAGACGTGTGGGCGAACCCATTGAGGCGTGATGTCAGTGTAACCCCCCGATAAGACTGCTTTTTTATCGTTTCAAGACATTTGCCAAGCCTCTCATCAAGATCTGGCATGCCACCGGCCTGGTTCATGAGAAGAAAGTCTTCCATAAGCCCTGACGTTTCTTTAATAATGGCAAGGACATTTTGAAGTTCATGGGTCACAGAAGCGGTTACACCGCCCAAAAATCCCGCTTTGTCATTTGAATTTTTCATCTGCATCACTCTTTAGCAGGTTCTTTTATTGCTAATTTTATTTTTTCAAGGAGTTCATTGATATCCAGCGGTTTCATGAGGAAATCAAAGGCACCCATCCGCATTCCTTCCATACCATCTTTGGTTGAGCCATGACCGGTAAGCAGGATAACCGGCAGGGAGGTATCGATGGTTTTTATCTGTCGGAGGGTATCAAGACCATTTAGTCCGGGCATCATTAAATCAAGGATTGCCACATCAAAGGATTTTTTTGCGACCAGGCTGATGCCGGACTCTCCGTCTGAAGCGATTGTCGATGCATACCCCCTTAGTTCAAGTCTTTCGGCAAGTGTTGAAATAAATTCGATTTCATCATCAATGAGGAGGATATTGATACGTTGACTATTCATTCATCATCTCCAGTTCATTTGGTTTTTCAGGCAAGTCTATGGTAAAAACGGTTCCTTCACCGATTTTACTGGTTACGCTGATCTGTCCACCAAGTTTTTTAATAATTCCATAGGTTATAGAAAGGCCAAGGCCGGTTCCCTTTTCTTTTTTTGTGGTGAAAAACGGATCAAAGATGTTTTTAATAACATCTTGAGGAATTCCGCATCCGTTATCACTAATTTTTAGATTTACGCCACCGTCATTTAAGTTTTGTGTCTGAATTTGCACCTCTCCAAATTCTTCAACTGCAGCAAAGGCATTGGTTAAAAGATTGACCAGGGTTTGCTCGATCAGCCCGTGGTCTGAGTGGATTAGCACAAGAGAATCCGATAACAACAACTGGACATCTATTTTTCTGTAAAGCACATCTTTTTCTAAAAAATCAAGGACTTCATTGATGATGTAATTGATATTGATCGGTTCTATTTTTATATCAATTCGTTTTGAAAAACCAAGCAGTCTATGGGTTATTTTTCTGCATCTTTTTACAGAATTAAGAATGGCATCGGTCAAGTCAATAAATTTTTCTTTTTTATTAAAATCGTCAGAAAGCTTTATCAGGTCACTCATGAGCCCGGCTTTCTCGTTAATAATGGCAAGGGGATTATTTATTTCATGGGCGACACCTGCCGAGAGTCTTCCAATGGAAGACAGCTTCTGGGCGTGTTGAAGTTCAGCAAGGACATTTTCTCTGTGTTCATCGGATGTTTTGATTCTTCTGATCAAAACACGGGTCATTTGCAGGATCGCAAAAACGATGATGGTCAGACTCATCAAAAATATGATGATCATTTCTGTTTTAAGGGCGTACCACGATTGTAACGCCACCGATTGCGGTTGAACAATAACCAGGGTATATCCTGCAATTGAAAAAGGAGACGCCACAATGATCACAGCCCGATCTTTATCGTCAGTCCCTTCAAAACTGCTGGATCTATGGCTGATAGGCGGCTGCAGGGGGCATTTTTCAAGGGTATTGCCATAATAAAGGGAGTGTGTCTGGAGGATGCCGTCCCTGCTGAGCAAGAAAGCATCGGTCTGCCTTGGGAGCCCCATGCTGGAGATGAGGTTATCAAAAAAATTCGTGTCAATTGTTGCCCTCAATATCCAGGTTTGTCCATCATCCGTTGAATGCTGAACAGCAATAACGATGTGGGGATATTTTCTATGACCCAGGAACACATTGCTGATATATTGTCCTTTTAATTGTGTCTCCTGGAAAGAAATCTGCTCTGAATAGTTTTTGCCCAGCAGAGAATACGGGCCGGAATAACTGACCAGTTCACCCTGGCTGTTAATCAGACCGATATCAACAAAGCCACTCCATTCTTTTTTAATGGAAATCAGGACTTTTTTTATACTCTGCTTATCGCTTAATTCTTCAAAGCTATACGTTGTGGATATAAATCGTATGATGGCCAGTCGTTGATCCATAAATAATTCAAAAGAATGCCTGGTTTTTTCCGCCATAGCATAAAGTGGTGCAATGATTTGGCCTCTAAGATGGGATCGGTATTGAAAAAAGTTGATCACAATCATTGTTGCAAGGGGAAGGATCGTAATCAACAACATGATAAGAATGATATTCCTTTTTAAAACACCATAACGATCTTGAGAAGGACGGTCCATAAGGAATAAGGTGTTGACAAGTCTCTTAAACATATGTTCCTTCTATTGTCCGTTCGGATAAAAGGTCACCGGGATTCAATTTGTTTTTTTCCCACCGGCTGAATGCCGTGGACCATTTTCCGGCGATGGAATCATATATATCGATTTTTTTCCATTTGAGGAATTGGTAATACTCTTCTTCAATTGCACCACATATCAAGGTGTTTATAGTTTCTGCCAGCAGCAGATGACACAGGTCATCTGCTGATGGTCTGGGCAGTACAATGGTTTTTTTTTCTTCGATGATGTTGCCTTTTGACAATAAGATAATCAAAACTTCTGTAGCCAGATCAAATCTCGGTGCCACTTCCTCATGATATAGTGGAATGGTTATTTTGTGTATCATAAATCAATTCATCAAACCGGATGCATAGGGTGCCGCATACTCACCAATTATTGTTTAAATTAGGTATCATAATGGTTCATCTAAGTATAGATAAATATCATCAGGAATCAATTTTAAACAGTTTTATTTTCCGCCATAACGTACTCCTTCCCCATCCTAGAAGTTCGGCCGCCTTGTTTTTTTTCCCGTTTGACTTTCTCAGGGCGTCTATAATCATTTCTCTTTGGACAGCCGGCCATTTTTCCTGTGTGTTGAGAGGGGTAGGGTTTCTGAACAGGGCGCCTTCCGGTATCGGGTCAGGGTTCTGTGTCATGGCATGGCGTTCAATCGGAGCCCGCCTGAATTCATTGGAAGGGGGCAAATCTAAAAGGTAAGAAGGCAAATGATGGGGTTCAATCATTAAATTGTTTGAAACATTCACCGCATATTCCACAATATTTTTAAGTTCTCTGATGTTCCCTTCATAATTATAATTTAAAAGAATCGTCAGGGAATTTTTTGAAAAACCATTAATTTTTTTATCAAGCTGCTGTTTATAATAGTTGAAAAAATGGTCGATGAGAAGCCGTATGTCACCGTCCCTCTCCCGTAAAGGGGGTAAATGAATTCGTGCAACATTCAACCTGAAAAGAAGATCTTTTCTGAAACTGCCTTGCTTCACCATTTGCTCTAAATTTCTGTGGGTTGCAGCAATGATTCTGACATTGGCTCTAAACCCTTTGGTACTGCCCAGTGGGTAGATAATCTTATCGTCAAGAAACGTTAAGAGTTTTACCTGAAGAGGGCGGGGAAGGTCACCAATCTCTGTGAGAAATATGGTGCCGTTATGGGCCAGTTTGAATCGGCCCGGTTTGTTTTCAACCGCGCCTGTGAAAGCCCCTTTTTGATGGCCGAATATTTCAGACTCCAGAAGGGTTTCCGGAAGTGCCCCGCAATTGATTTTAATAAAAGGTCCGGATTCCCGACCTGATGTCTGATGGATGGCCTCTGCTACAAGATCTTTGCCGGTACCGGTTTCTCCCGTGATAAGGATGGAGGCATCACTTTGTGCCAGAACCGGCAGGGTTTGAAAAATTTTTTCCATCTGGGGACATCTTCCGACAATATTTGCAAAGCTGTAGGCAGCACTTTTTCCCCAATCAATGTTTTGTGACAGTCGGATATCCTCTATGGTTTCAATAAAGCCTTTGGTATGATCCTGATCATCTAATATGGATGCGGTGGTCATACGGATCGGCAGACGCTGCCGGTTCAGGTTTATCATATCACTTTTACAGGAGATAGACCGGTTGTCATTTTTCATGGACAGTACCGGGCAATTGGCAATACATGCAGTTCCCCTGAGAATGTTGTAGCATTTCATTCCATATGCCATTGTAAGGGAAAACCCGGAAAGGACTTCAAAGGCCCTGTTTAAAAAAACAACCCGTCGATCCGTATCCAGAATTAAAACACCCAAAGGAATTTCATCGATCAGGTGAGTAAAGTCGATGGGATTTGTCATCAAGCTTTCTATCAATGGACTGGGTAGACGTATCATAATTGTTTTTAGTATCATCCACAGTTTTATTTATCAATTAAATTTATTTTGTTCAATGGGGTCTCCTTCAGCAATTCTAAAGATGATAGGCGTTATTTTTTTTAACACAACATCCTTTTTATTCAAATGACGTAAAATTTTAAATTGCTTTTTTGTCCAATATTGATTAATGAAATCGGGTGTTTTTATATTAAATTCTCAACTTTCGGTGTTCAGCTTTAAATGGCCAACCCCAAAAGTTGAGTTAAATTTTTGCCAGGCCCTTGGATGTTGTTCAAGACGCAGGCTCTCCTGTTATATAAACGGGTGGGCCTTTTTCTTTGCTGGCTTAACCCGGGACCTGGAATTGAAAAAAGGATTCAGAAAATGAAAAAAATATTGTTGTTGTTGCCTGCCCTTTTGGTTGCACCGGTTTTGGCCTGGGCATCGGGTGGAGGGACCGGTCATCCGGAACTTATTGATTTAACAAAAACCATATACGGGTACCTGGGGATCGGGCTTTTTGTGGCCGCGTATATGCTGGTGCCCCTTGAAAATACGATTCATCTGCGCAAGAGCAAACCCGTGCTCCTTGCCGCCGGTATTATCTGGGTCCTGGTTGCCCTTGCCTATATGAGCATCGGGGATACCCATACGGCCCACGAAGCCATTAAGGACAGTCTGCTGGAATATGCAGAACTGTTCCTTTTCCTGCTGGTCGCCATGACCTACATCAACTCCATGGAGGAGCGGAACGTTTTCCAGGCCTTGAGGGCATTTCTGGTTTCCAAGGGATTTTCCCTGAGGCTTTTGTTCTGGATCACCGGCCTTCTGGCCTTTGTTATTTCTCCTGTGGCAGATAACCTGACCACTGCGCTCCTCATGGGTGCGGTGATCATGTCTGTCGGGGGGGACAACAAGAAATTTGTTGCCCTGGCCTGCATCAATATCGTTATTGCGGCCAATGCTGGTGGTGCATTCTCTCCGTTTGGGGATATCACCACCCTGATGGTGTGGCAGAATGGGAAGGTGGCGTTTTCTGAATTTTTTCATATCTTTTTGCCGTCCCTGGTCAACTGGCTGGTGCCGGCCTTGTGCATGAGTTTGGCCATTGACAAGGGCTCTCCCAAGAAACTGGACGATAAAGTTGAGATGAAGTACGGCGCCAAGATTGTGATCGCCCTCTTTCTGTTGACCATCATTACGGCCGTCAGCTTTCATAACTTTCTCCACCTTCCCCCGGCAGCCGGCATGATGCTGGGACTTGGGTATCTGGGATTTTTAAGTTACCATATCAAACGCAAAGAGGGGCGGCGGATGTTTTATGACAATATCCTGGGTGCCCGGAAAAAGGGTATGGCCTCGACGTCCCTTTCCGCTCTCCAGGGAAAGACCCATTCCGAGATCATTCATATGATCAATACCCTTCCTTCGGCAGCGTTTATCCTGAATAAGGATCATGTAATTACCCACTGGAATAAGGCCATGGAGGTTTTGACCGGTGTTTCTGCCCGGGATAAAGTCGGTACAAAGGAGCAATGGAAGCCCTTTTATCCCAAAGAGCGGCCCGTCCTTGCAGACATGGTTCTGGAAACCGGCTCAAAAACCCTGATCGAGAAGTTCTACCGCGGCAAAAACATGGTCAACAATTTTCTTGAATCTGTTTATGAGGTGTCGGATTTTGATCCTTCCATTGGTGAGAAGGGCAGTTGGCGGTATTTTACTTCAGCACCCCTCAAGGATATAAACGGCCAGGTGGTGGGGGTTATCGAAATTATCGAGGATATGGAGGAGGTCCAGGAGACAAGGGTGTATTTTGACATCATGGAGAGAATTGCCCGGGCCGAGTGGGACACCCTGCTTTTTTTCTACGGGGTAACCCTCTGTGTCGGCGGTCTGGGGCAGTTCGGCTATCTGGGCCTGGTATCAAACTTCATGTATGGAGATCTCGGTCCCACCATTGCCAATTCCCTTGTGGGCGTTCTCTCGGCCATCGTTGATAATATCCCGGTCATGTTTGCGGTTCTCAAGATGGACCCGGTTATGTCCCATGGCCAGTGGCTGCTGGTGACCCTGACGGCGGGTGTGGGGGGAAGCCTTCTCTCCATCGGATCAGCCGCAGGTGTTGCCCTGATGGGAACGGCCCGGGGGATCTATACCTTTGGTGTTCATCTCAAATGGATGCCGATTATAGCCCTGGGGTATATCGCCAGTATTTTTGTTCATCTCTTTATTAATGCACGGTTTATGTAGGGGATGCGTCTAAAATAGATGAATATGGGCCATGAATATGGGCCATGGTTGTTTTTGAACCATGGCCCGGCCGGACTTAAATAGAAATTTCATCCATCACATGTTGTAGAATGGATTGATGTGATCGCCCTTTTTTTTAATAGGAATCAAATGGACGTGAACTTCCCTGACACCATCAATTTTTTTGGCCATGTTTTGTAACATTCCAGCAGTATCTTTGCCGATGGTTTTTTTCTCCTCAATGTTACCAATGGAGACCACGCCATCAATAGCTGTTACCTTGACCGTTGAGACAAGGCTTATCAGCGCTGCCTCTACTTTTGCAGCCAGCGCCAGGTCCTCAATTTTTTTCTGAGATTCTTGTGTGGTTTTAAATGCGGGTTTCTGAATAGTTTCGTATAGGATGTCCACGGCATCCTCCACAGTTATTTTATCGATGTGAATAACGATATCATACAGCTTGCTGTCCTTAGTATCCACTCCATAAACCTTGATTCCCCATTTGCGGCGTTCTTCATCGTCTTTTTTCAGAATATGGCGTGCCTCTTCTGCGGAAATGTTTTCCCGGCGCATCTCTTCTCTGATTCGGTCATCGATGTTGGCAAGGATTCTGACTTTAAGTGTGTGGGAGACATCCCGGAGAAAATAGTGCCCTGCCAGTCCATGATACACGATGTTATCTTTGAGCATATGGTTGAGCAGGGCAGACCGAAGGTAGGCAACATATCGCTCTTTGCCATGATGGAACCGTTCAAGCACTGTGGGGGCATCATGAAGTGCCCGGATCAGTTTAATTTCTGGAATATTGAATTCATCGGAAGCCTCCAGAAGGATATCTCTGGATGTACAATCATACTTTAGCCTTTGGGCTAATTTTTCAGCGACAGCCTTACCCATGCTGTAAGAGCCTCGGGAAATTGTTATAATCGGCACAACACCTCTCCTTGTTTAACTAAATCAATTGCATAAAAGGGCACTATTTACCAGACCCCTTGGAAAAATGGACCATTTCAATGGTACGCGTCACCTTAGAAATAGTACAGTCATTTTTTTCGTATTCCAGATATCAACCCCGTATTTCAATGGGCATATAATTTTTCAACGGACAGTCAATACAGTCTCCCTTGGAATGGATCTGTTTGTAAATGGATTCCAGGCCGGCCCGTGAGTTCGGATAGATATTTTCTTTTCCCAGCTTGTCGATCAAATGGGTCCTTTCCATCACAGCCAACACTTCTTCTTTCAGGCCGCAGAAAGAAATTTCTCGTCCACTGGCTCTAATGGTATCAATGAGGATGGAAATGGCATCTTCACCGGAAGCATCGATATCATTAATTCCTTTTGACGCAATTAAGATATGCATTAACTCCGGTTTTTCCGAAATATACGACAGAACTTTATCTTCAAGATAGGTGGCATTGGTAAAGATTAGCGATCCATCAAACCTGACCACGGCAATATGCCGGCATTCCCTTAAGCCGGCCTTGACGGCATCTCTTAGTGTATCATCTTTTGCCTTTGACAATAGAGCGACCCTTGGGCGAAGATGGTGGTAAATAAAGAGTCCGAATGTCAAAAGAACACCCACCATAATGCCTTCTTCAAGATGAGGGGCAAAATAAAGCGTGCAGATAAAAGAGATAACCGAAATAATCCCTTCTGATCGTTTGGCTTTCCATGAATGGATAAAGCCCGAAGTATTGATAAGGCCAATCACCGCCATCATGATGACGGCTGCCAGAACAGCCTGGGGAAGGTGATAGAGAAGGGGGGTAAAGAAAAGAAGCGTCAGGGCAACCATGATACTGGTGACAACAGAGGATATCCCGGTGACTGCATTGGCCTGAAGGTTGACGGCAGACCGTGAAAAAGATCCTGAGACGGCATAACTTTGGCCGAAAGAACCAATGATGTTGGCCAGACCTTGTCCAATCAATTCCTGGTTTGGATCCAGTTTTTGTCCGGTTTTGGCAGCCATGGATTTGGCAATGGCAATGGCTTCCATAAACCCCAAAAGCGAAATAATAATGGCAAATGGCAGCAATTGTAAAAAAGCAGCAATATAAGACGAGCCTTCAGGTGCTTTGGGGATACTGATTTTAAGTCCCTTTGGAATATCTCCAACCACAGCCCCGGCACCGATGAGTTTAAGATTTTTTACATCCAGAAGTTTGTTGCTCACCGCTATCCGCCATTTGTTGCCATCGGTTGTCATACCGGGTGGCAGGGTTGGTGCCGTATAGAAGACAGGACTGTCACCCGCATCGGGTGCGGTTGAAAAGTGAACAAACCGAAGATTTTCACGCTTAATGTGAGCAGCGCCCTTTGTTTGATCAATTTTTGCCTGAATCAGGGCAAGATCATGCTCGATGTCCAGTTGTCTTTTCGAGGCAATATGGACGTTGTGATCTTTTCCTTCTTCCTTGACGGCTTTAAGAATATTGTTCAGATCTGCTCTTTTGGCTGCCAGTTCTTTTATGGTCATGACGTCAGTATTGAATTGATTTATCAGTTCAACAATTTGCGGATCTTTTATGTTTTCAAGGGGAATAAATTTGTCATTGTTAAACCCGGTGAATTTTGAAATTAGAATGGTTACGGCTACGGCAATCAGAACACTGGGAATTCTTGGATTAATCCGCTTTAAGATGACCATGATAACAATGGCCAGTATCCCCAGGGCTAAAGTGGGAACATGGGTATAATGAAGGGCTGATTTGCACACATTGATAATGGTTTGATAGTGATGGGGTGCTTTATCCACATAAACACCAAACAATTTAGAGAATTGTGAAGAAGCGATAACAATAGCGGCTGCATTGGTAAAACCGTTTACAACCGGATGGGAAAGAAGGTTAACCACAAGGCCAAGTTTGAAAACGCCTAAAAAAAGCTGGAAACAGCCAACCGTGAGTGCCAGGATAATGGAGTAGGCAATAAACTGGGGACCGCCTGCTGTGGCAAGGGGTTCCAGTGAAGCGGCAGACATAAGGGAGACGACGGCAACAGGCCCTGTAGCGAGCTGGCGGCTTGATCCGAATAAAGAGGCCACCATGGGCGGTAAAAATGCAGCATAAAGGCCAAAATAAGCGGGAAGTCCTGCCAACTGAGCATAGGCCATGGATTGAGGGATTAAAACCATGGCCACGGTAATTCCGGCAATCACATCTGCGCTAAATTTTTCTTTGTTGTAGTTTGTAAACCACAACAAAAAAGGAAAAATTTTATAAAGCATCTTTTTACTCCTGTATTAAAATTTATTCATTATATCCTTTTGAACAAAAGCGCTGCGGCCTTGTTCAACTTAAATCAAAAAAATGTCTGAACCGTTCACTGTTAAACCATACAAGTTACTCTGATTATATAAGATTATTTTGTTTGTCAACGGTAAGGAATTAAAATATTAACCGTTAAAGGATATCCAACGATTGCAAGACAAAAGATTTCAAGAAGTTGAGGAATTAAAGGCGCATTCGTATAGAACAACGAAAACTAGGGTTGTTTCAAAAATTGACTTGTGATATGACAGGTTAATTTTTTTATATGATATGAGTGAAAACTGAACACTTTGGTCCTGAAATAAGAAATTGAAACAAAAATATCATGCCACACAATGATAAGGATGGTATATAAAAACAGTCATATAGCATAAAAAAGTTGAATCAGATTTTAAACTGCTAAAATAAATTAAGTGACATAGGGGAATTTATGAGTCAATTTTTTACAGCAATACTGATCATTATATTAGGCGGCAGTATATCCCTCGTATTGGCTCGCCAGGTTCGGTTAATGAGGATCATTGCGGTTTTTTTGTTGAGCGCCGGCTGCTTTTGGGGATTATTCAATGCCCTGACAAATCTCATTCAATCAGGCAGTGATACCGCATCCTTCACCTATCTGAATGTGTTTTCACTGACGTTTCAAATGGATGGCCTTTCCTCATTTTTTCTAGTGGCCATTTTCGCTGTTTCTCTTTTTGCCGCCATTTACAGCTTCCATTACCTGGAGGATTCACAAAACCCCTTGAGAACCGCTGTCCACTATTTTTTTTTCAGCATTCTCATTGCCTCCATGGCGCTAGTTGTTACCGCAGCCAATATGATTACCTTTATGCTGTCCTGGGAAATAATGTCCCTGTCATCGTTTTTTCTGGTCATTTACAACCACCATTCTGCTGAAAATCGAAAGGCAGGATTCCTGTATTTTGTGTTCTCCCATGTGGGTGCCATGTTTATATTTGCAGCATTTGGAATCGCTTACGGCTACTCCGGGAATTTTGGATTTGGTGCCATGGCATCCCTTCCGGACACAGCAAAAATGTTAATTTTTATTTTTACATTTATCGGGTTTGGATCCAAAGCCGGTGTGTTCCCTTTTCATGTCTGGCTGCCTTATGCCCATCCGGCCGCCCCCAGCCATATTTCCGCGGTCATGTCCGGGGTTATGATCAAAACCGGTATTTACGGTATTATACGTATCTATGCCCTGCTGGATTTTCATACGCCTGTTTGCGGAAATATTCTGATTATTGCCGGAGCGGTCTCCGGTGTTCTGGGGGTGGTTTATGCCCTGGGTCAACATGATATAAAACGGCTACTGGCCTATCACAGTGTGGAAAATATCGGTATTATTTTGATGGGTCTGGGTATTGGAATGACGGGTGTTTCTTCGGGGAACCCACTTATGGCGATTCTCGGATTCAGCGGCGGGCTTCTTCATGTTCTCAACCATTCTATTTTCAAGTCTCTTCTGTTTATGGGGGCTGGAATGGTGGTGCATAAAACCGGCACCCGCTCCATTGATGCGTTGGGTGGCCTGATCAAAAATATGAAAATTACTGGAACCACCTTTATCATCGGTTCTCTTGCTATCTGTGGGCTGCCGCCGTTTAATGGATTTGTCAGTGAATTTTTTATTTATATTGGGGGGTTTAAGGGGGTTGCCCTGGATAAGTCAGCTTTTGTCATGAGTATTTTGGCCATTATCAGCCTGGCCATTATCGGCGGTCTGGCCCTGGCCTGTTTTACCAAGGTGGTGGGGGTTGTCTTTCAAGGCGAACCCAGGACTAAAGCGGCAGAGAATGTGGATGAAAAAGGGTCGAGCATGCTGGTTTCCATGGTGATCCTTGCAGCTGCCTGCATAGTTATCGGCATCTTCCCGAGAATTTTTATCCATCTGTCCCTTAACGCGGTTTCCGCTTTGGGCCTGGGGTATGCCCGTGTTCCTCTGGCCCCTTTTGAACGGATAACTGGAAATATTACCTTTGGTGCCACGATTTTTCTGGGAGTTTTACTGCTGGTGATGGCGATTCGATTCCTTGCCTACCGGGGAAAATCCATTTCAAGATCCGGGACTTGGGGATGTGGGTTTACCCAGCCAACGGTTCGAATGCAGTATACCGGCTCATCCTATGCAGCATCAATTTTAGAACTTTTCAGCCCGGTTGCACCTTTGGAAGAAAAGCACTTGAAAATTAAGGGAAGATTTCCCGTAAAAACACAATACCAAAGTCATGTCAATGATATTGCAGACCGTCATTTGAACCGGCTCATTGTTAATCCTGTTTTGTCTTTGTTTGATAAACTCAGATGGATTCAGCATGGTGATATTCATCTGTATATTGGGTATATTTTACTGGCGATCGTATTATTATTGTTTTTTATATAACCACCTTAACTGGGAAAACTTTATGATTGACTCCATTATTCTCTGGTTTCTTGCAATTTTAACGGCACCGTTTTTTTCAGCAATGATACTTAAGGTCAAGGCATTTTTCGGAGGGAAAAAAGGACCTCCTCTGATGATTAATTATTATACCCTGATCAAGCTGTTTAAAAAAGGATCGGTTTACAGTACCAGTACCACGGTTATTTTTAAGCTTGGGCCAATTATCTCATTGGGTTCTGCCATCACGGTCCTCATGTTTCTGCCCATTGCGGGGTATCCGCCGATTTTTTCATTTAATGGGGATATTATTTTTGTTTTGTATGTCATGGGACTGGGTCGTTTTTTTACCATTGCTGCTGCCATGGACACAGCCTCTCCGTTTGAAGGTATGGGGGCTGCAAGAGAAGCCTATTTTCCCATTATCTGTGAAGCCACCATGTTCATGATCTTGATTTTCTTTTATCGCTTGACCGGCCACTTACAGTTATCCGCCTATTTTACGGGAGAAAGTCCCCTTGCGCTCTGGAATTTGGCCGGGGCCCCCTTGCTCTTTATTGTGATGGCCTTTTTTATTATCCTGCTCACGGAAAATTCACGGGTTCCGGTGGATGATCCAGCCACTCACCTGGAGCTGACCATGATTCATGAAGTCATGGTGCTGGATCACAGCGGCCCGGATTTGGCGCTTATTGAGCTGGGGTCATTCTGCAAGCTCTTTTTCTATTCAACCCTTATTTCACGGTTGATTTTACCGTTTGGATCAAGTGTTCCAGGGGGGACGTTTGTTGTTTATATTGCCGGGCTCGCTCTGGTCTATCTAATTGTTGGTATTATAGAATCGGTGATTGCCCGTTATCGAATGGATAAAGTGCCGCAATTTGTTCTGACATCCTTTGCCTTGGCCTTTTTTGCAACCATTATTACGTTGGAGTTTATCAAATGATGCATCCAGTGGATACGATTTTATCACTTGTATTGCTTTCTGTCTTGTTTTCCTTTGGCTCCAGTCGACTTCCCGGTCTTATCCTGGTGGTGGGCTTCCAGGGAATTGTCGCGTCAATTGTGCCTTTTTTCATTGGCCACGGAATGAGTGCCGGGGGTGTCATTTTTACCTTTGTGACCTTAGCGGTCCGAGGTATTATCATTCCAATGAGTATTTATTGGGTCATCAAAAAGGTGGCCATCCGGAGAGAGGTGGAACCCATTATCGGGTATCATGCCTCCATATTCTGCGGTCTTGGCCTTATTGTTGCGGCCACCTTTATCAGTCGGCAATTGAATATTCCGACTATCAGTGATTATACGCTTTTATTTCCTGCGGCTATTGCGCTTCTGGTGAGCGGTATGTTCCTTTTGATGGCAAGGCGTAATGCCATTGCCATGGTATTGGGATATATCATGATGGAAAATGGTATCTACCTCATCGGAACAACCTTCTCCGTTCGCGCCCGCCACATTGTTGAATTTGGAATTCTGCTGGATGTGCTTGCCGGTGTTATGATCATGGCCATTATCCTTCAAAACATCAAACAGACGTTTGATGACGTTGATACGGCATTACTCAGAACCTTAAAGGACTAGGGGTTATTTCATGGTAGAAATTGTTTTTCTGACACCTTTTATAACAGGCATTGTTGCTTTCTTTCTTCCTAAAGCCATGGGTCGCCAGGTTTTAGTCGGTACAGGCGCCATTCATCTGATATTGTCTCTCCTTTTATGGATGAACCGGCCGGAAGCCATTTTGAATGGCTATTTTGCCGTAACCCCGGAAGGCCTGCTATCGCTTCTGGTCATTTCTTTGCTGTTTTTCCTGATTTCCGTCTATACGATGGGTTATCTGAAAGCCAGTGAGATCCAGTCAGAAAATATATTTATCGGATCCATGATCCTGTTCTTGTCCACCATGACCATGGTGACGCTGTCCGATCATATCATGGTCTTCTGGATTGCCATTGAAGCGACGACCCTTGCCAGTGCACCACTGATTTATACCCACAGGTCCTCAGCCTCCCTGGAAGCCACCTGGAAATATGTCCTCATTTGTTCCGTGGGGATTGCCATGGCATTGTTAGGATCTGTTTTGATTACCCTTTCCCTGGAAATCGGGAATGTTGATGTGCCACTCTCTTTTTCAGCGCTGACACAGGTTGCTGCAAAATTAGATCCCCTGTGGCTTAAAGCCGGGTTTGTCTTCATTCTGGTGGGGTATGGAACAAAAATGGGCCTTGCCCCCATGCACACATGGCTTCCGGACGCCCATAGCGAGGCACCGAGTCCGGCTTCGGCACTCTTGTCCGGTGTTCTTTTGAACTGTGCGTATCTGGGTATTTTTAAGACACATAAGATTATGTATGCTGCCGGACTCAGTGACTTTTCAGGCACCATTCTCGTTGCGTTTGGCCTGATGTCCATCCTGGCGGCAGCCACCTTTATTCTCAAACAGAACGAGTATAAAAGAATGCTGGCCTATTCCAGTATTGAAAATATGGGCATTATTGCTTTTGGTACCGGCATTGGTGGTATCGCGGTATATGGGGCTGTGATCTGCATGATTCACCACAGCCTGATCAAATCTTCCCTGTTTTTATCCTCGGGGAATATTTTGCTGGGATATGGGGATAGAATGATTCACCGTACGGGCGATATGGTCAGCCGGATGCCAAAAACTTTTGTTGCTTTTTTTGCCGGATTTGCCGGTATTTCAGGATTTCCGCCATTTGGGATTTTTATTGGAGAATTGTTCATTATTGTGGGGGCATTTAGAACCGGTCACTATATAGCCGCCGGTATTTTCATCCTGAGTCTGTGTTTCATCTTTGCCGGATTTGCAAACCAGGTCATGAAGATTTCTTTTGATGATTTCAAGCAAGGGGATTCCGGCAAAACCATGGGCTTAACAGAAAAGGCCGGCATGGTCTGGCCTCAATATATCCTTTTATTGACATCCCTGATGTTGTGCTTCTTTATTCCGGATACATTATACCAAACCATTGTTGATGCAGTGACTGCCATAGGTGGGGGACTTAAATGAGTAACGCTTTTTTAGAAGTTTCAAATGGAGAGGCCATCGCAAGGGAAAAAATTGTTCATCTTCCCTTTAACGCGTTTCAAGAAAATGCCTTGAGTATTGTAAAACAGGGCGGAAAAGTGGTTCAGTATTTCGGCTATAAGGACCAGGCATCCATAAAACTCATGGCTGTCTTAAGAACAGACAAGCTTCTGGTTGCAACCTGTGATGCCCCCGAGTCTTACCCCTCATTTACGCAAATATGTGAACCCTTTCATCTGTTTGAACGGGAAATTGCCGAACAATTCGGTATCCGGCCCGAGGGTCATCCCTGGCTGAAAATGGTCAGATACCATCCCAACTATAGAGATCTGCCGGATGTGTTTGGCAATGATTATACCAAAGACATCCCAGGCAATTATGCGTATTATCAGGTCGATGGCGATGAAATCCATGAAGTTGCTGTGGGGCCGGTTCATGCCGGTGTGATAGAGCCGGGTCACTTCAGGTTTAATTGTATTGGCGAGCGGGTGCTTCACCTGGAAATCCAGTTGGGATACCAGCACAGGGCCGTGGAGAATCTGCTGCAAGGTGTTCAGGCAAAAAGATTGCCCATTCTTGCGGAAAATATTGCCGGCGATACCACTATCGGTCATGGTCTTTGCATGGCCCAGGCGGTTGAGGCTTTGACCGGGGTTCAACCGGATAACGGGGCCCAGGTGATTCGGACCATTGCACTGGAACTGGAACGGCTTGCCAATCATATCGGGGACCTTGGGGCACTGAGCGGAGATGTTGCTTTTTTACCGCCGGCCAATTATTTTGGACGGATCAGGGGTGATTTTTTAAACCTGGCGCTTTTGTTGTGCGGGAACAGGTTCGGAAAAGGGTTGGTACGACCTGGAGGGGTTCGTTTTCCCCTGTCCGATGATATCCGGAAAACACTTGATGAACGGATTAAAGAATTAAAACCCCAGGTGGAGCATGTTCTTGAACTTCTTTTTTCCGCTTCAACTGTCCGGACCCGGTTTGAAGACTGCGGCACTGTCAGCACCCATGATGCCGATAGACTGGGCCTGGTGGGACCGGCTGGTCGGGCAAGCGGCCTCCCCTATGATGCCAGACGGTGCTTTCCCGCGGAAGCCTATGGACGGATAGAGATTCCTGAAAATAAAAAAACTTCCGGGGATGTCTATGCCAGGGCAAAAGTCAGATATGATGAAGTATTGCAATCGATTCATATCATTCAATCTTTGATTTGGGCTCCCATTGAAACCGAATGTGTTGAAACCGGCAGTTTCGATCTGTCACCTTCGTCTTTTGTGGTAACCGTCAATGAGGCGTGGCGGGGTGAAGTCTCCCATGTGATGGTGACGGATGAAACGGGTGCCATCCTTCGATACAAAGTCAAGGACCCGTCTTTTCACAACTGGAACGGTCTTTCCATGGCTTTGCGGGATACTGGAATATCGGATTTCCCTTTAAATAATAAAAGTTTTAATCTTTCTTATTGTGGATTTGATCTATGATAATAAAAGGATAAAGAGAGTCTTAAATGCTCAATACACTTAAAAACAGATTTGAACAGGGATATAGAACCTGTGCCTACCCCAATGAAAAACCGGCTGTATTTGACCGCTATCGAGGGAAACCCATGGTCCAGAAAGGGGTGGCTGCCGAGATTGTAGAGCAGTGTGCCAAGGCCTGTCCCCAGGATGCCATTGATGTTGGCCAGAAAAAAATTGATATGGGTCGATGTGTCTTCTGCGGTGCATGTGAACGGATTTCAAACGGGGAATTTGTCAAGTTCACCAAGGATTTTGAAATTTCCACATCCCAAAAAAGTCATTTGTTGACCGATGGGAACCTGCCGGCCCTTGCCCGACATTCAAAACAGCATTTTAAACGCTTGTTCGGCCGATCCCTGCAGCTCCGTCAAGTATCCGCGGCCGGCTGTAATGCCTGTGAAGCAGATTTAAACGTGCTGGCCACCCCATTTTTTGATCTGGCACGGTTTGGGATAAACTTTGTGGCCTCCCCCCGCCATTCAGACGGGATTGTGGTGACTGGCCCTGTGTCCAGAAATATGCGAACAGCGCTTTTGCAGACCTATGAAGCCATTCCATCCCCCAAAGTCGTCATTGCGGTGGGCAGCTGCACGATAACAGGCGGTCCGTTCTGTGGAAGTCCTGAAATCGCGGAAGGTCTGGACACTATTTTGCCTGTGGATTTATTTATTCCCGGTTGTCCACCCCATCCTCTCACCAACCTTCATGCATTGTTGACATTTTTTAAATAAGAATATCAACGTTTGGACGTCCGCTTTGATGGACAGGATCAGGTTTTATTTGTTTATTGATGGTATATAATACGAACTTTTTTATATAAAAGAGGAATTTAATCATGGACAAGCTAAGGCAATTGAATGATAGAATTATCCGGCGGGTTAATGTTAATTTAGATGAATTTGATTTTGATACGGAAGGGTATGTAAATAATTCTCTTGAACATGATAAGATGTTGAAATTTTACGCATTTTATGGCATTACGTCTCAACATCCCATCTATTTCCATTTTAAAAATTCTAATATTGCGGGTAGTTATTTTCTCGGGCAGTGTTTTGTGAGCAGATCTGCCATTTATAAAAGTGATGTGAGGGGCGATGAGTTGAAACGGAAGGGGGATACGATCCGTTATAAAACAGATGTCCCCCTTATCGAAGACGAACGGATCACGATCAGAGACAGTCTTCTATATAAGACCCTTGTTCACAGCAATTCCCATAATCTGGAGAGCCCTGAGGAATTCAGTATTCAGAATACAATTTCAGCCCATTATGTGAATATCCACGGGACAACCCTTCAAGGCTGTTTCTTAGGCCCTTTTGCAACCGTTGATCAGATGAACCTTCATTCCTGTATCGTGGGTGAGTTTTCATATGTGCAGGCGGGTGAACTGTTCCATAGAAAAATCGATCCGGGTACCGTGTGGATAAGAAGCGAGCATTTTGAGTTTAAATATAAATTCAAAAAAAATATTTTAGAACATTTTGTGGGTGTCAATTCCTCCCATCAGCCCCGGGGGCTCATCTACGATTTTGTTAAAGAACGGGAACAGGATTATGAAAAGCTGTTTGATGTAATGAATCTTGAACCGATAGATGTTCCGGTGAACTCTGCCGTCAGTCGATATGCCGTGGTAAAGGGTAAAAAACGCATTGGTGAAAATGTCCTTGTGGCCCAAAGGGCTTTTTTGGAAAATGCCACAATGGGAGATGGTTCCAATGCCCAGGAAAATACCTATATTATTAATTCAACTCTTTCAGGCAACTGCATCACCGCTCATGGTGGAAAGATCATCCATGCAGATATTGGGTTTGAAACCTTTGTGGGGTTTAATTCATTTTTAAATGGAAAAGCCCATGCCCCCATTGATATTGGTGAAGGGTGTATTGTCATGCCACACACCATCATCGATCCGGATGGTCCCATCAAAATACCCAGTGAACATCTGATATGGGGATTTATTCTTTCTCAAGAAGATGTTAAAAACAACACGATTGCTTTCGATGATCTTGCTGAAGCCAGGGATACCCTGGTCATTGGAAAAATGGTGTTCTCCGGTAAGGGATCCGTTTTTATTGATGTTTTCCGGAAAAGAATTGGTCAGATTTTACTGGCAAATGGTGCCCTGTTTGATAAAGGGGAAAAGCGGGGTCATGCTCAAGATGATCAAAACATCTCCTTTAATATCATTCAACCGTATACAACTGGAAAACTTAAAGGCTTGTATCCTTCCATAAGGATTAACCCCTGACAGAGTATTGGACGGATATCGTATCCATAATCTGTTTCAGCCCGGGACCCATGGAAAGAGTGTCGCCGCTGCCCATTTTTTTCCCATGAGAGGTGTTTGAAACCGGAATCCTTACCATTGTAAAGTCCTATCACCCTTGATCCGGCTTAGAAGTTTTTTAAGGTTGTTATTCGCGCCTGTTTGTTTTATAACAGATTTCAAAAAGTTTATGAATTAAGTCGCTTATAACGGTTAATAACGTGTATATATGAACATATGATATTCATCTGGAACTAAACCTGACCAGCCAGACCTGATCTTTTCCGGATTCCTCCGGAAGGCGTGATCCAAATTGTGCCGAATGTGCTTAAACCAGGAATAACAAAATTGATATGTTGTTTTCCCGTTATGATTAAAGGAAGAATAAATGCAGTATTCAGTTTTTGAGCTATCAAAACATTTGGGAGTTGTCCCGGACACCATTGAACGATGGGTACGGCAGGGAAAACTACCGGTTTCCAGAACAGGAAAAAATTACCAATTTCGTATAAGTGAACTAAAAAAATGGGCCGCCACCCATAATATTTGTTTGAATCTATCAGATGAAGATCCAGCGGAAAAAAAAAGAGAATCCATCATCTCATTGTCCAGTGCTGTCAAAAATGGAGGGATCTATTTTGATATTATCGGCGATGATGTGACGAGTGTTTTGAGAGCATGTATTAAGAAAATGTCAATCATCCATGATGATTTCAAAAAAGACCTTTTTGATCGGCTGGTAGAAAGGGAACAGGCACTTTCTACGGGTATCGGAAATGGGATTGCCATTCCGCATCCCCGGGAGCAATTGAGCTATTTAAATGATCCTGCGGTGTCGATTTTCTTTCTTGCGGACCCAGTGGATTATAACGCATTGGATCACCAGCCCGTGTCCGTTCTTTTCTTTATATTATGCCCGGCACTGAAAATGCACTTGCAGTTATTATCTGCTTTATCATTTTGCCTCAGGGATGCACAATTCAAACGATTTCTCAACGCCAGGCCCGATCCCCATCAATTGATTGAAAAAATCGAGATTCTGCAAACAGCAAACCCGATATAGCCGGCAAAATGGAGCATTCAAGTTAAATGTCCACACTAAAAAAAGGGTATAGCATTCTATACCAATGGCTGTTTCATCGGGATGACCGATTGCTGTTGATCATTGCAGGCTCTGTTGCGGGAATCTGCAGCGGCCTGGCTGCAGTGGCACTGCGGTTATCCCTTCAGACAGTCCTTGAATGGCTCCATCCGTTCCGTCATTATGGGTGGGCCTTTGTATTGCCGGCGGTTGGTGCCCTGCTGTCATCCCTTTATCTTGAAAAAATTGCCCGGGAAGGGGCAGGACATGGCGTACCGGAAGTCATATATGCGGTGTCCAGATATGGTGGGCTATTACGATTTCGATCCAGTTATTCAAGATTGATCTCCAGTTTTTTAACCATTGGCAGCGGGGGATCTGCCGGACCGGAAGCCCCGGTGGTCATGAGCGGGTCCGCCATTGGTTCCAACATTGCCAAATTTCTTTCTTTGAACGAGCGCCAGCGAATTACGCTGGTGGGATGTGGTACCGCCGGTGCCATTGCCTCTATTTTTAATGCCCCGATTGCCGGTCTTGTCTTTGCCATTGAGGTTATCCTGGGAGAATGGAAATTTGTCAATATTATTCCCATTGCCATTGCTGCAGTGGCAGGGGCGGAAGTCAGCCAGGCCATTATTCCGGAACAGGTTATTTTTAACCACCAGACGTTTCAGGTCGGATTATTGGATATTCTGCCAAGTCTTTGTCTTGCACTGGTTACGGCGCTGGTTTCCGTTGTATTTACAAAAACCTTACAGCAGAGCGGAAAAATTGCCCGGACCTCTTCTTTCCCCTTATGGGTTCGTGCGGTTTTTGGCGGCTGTATTGTCGGGACCATCGGGATCTTTATGCCGGTTGTACTGGGGGAAGGATACCATTTCATCCAGGAAATGATTTCCGGAACCTTTTCCCTGGGTGTTTTTATTACATTTGTAGCGGTGTTTGCAAAAATTTTTGCCACAGCCATGACACTTGGCTGGGGGGGATCAGGGGGAATATTTGCCCCCTGCCTGGTTATCGGTAGTCTCACCGGCATTGTTTTTCATAAATTCCTGCTTATCCTGCTTCCCTCTGTTGGGTGTGCAAGAGAAGGTGCATATGCCCTGCTCGGGATGACAGGGATTATCAGCGGGGTGATGCAGGCGCCCTTAACCGGTATTTTTTTGATCGTTGAGATCACGGGGGGGTATGAGATGACACTCCCCTTAATTGTTGTGTCGTCCATCTCCTCCACCATGAGTCACTATATTGAACCGGCATCTTTTTACTTTAAAGACTTGATAGAACGGGGACAATTCTTAAGACCGGGTACGGATGCAAGAATCCTGTCCGACTTGAATATCAGTGAGCTCATTGAGACCCGGTACACCAAGGTTTCGGGAAATATGGTGTTCAGAGAATTTATTGAGATCATAAAAACCTCCCGCCAGAATTTTTTTCCTGTCATTGATGACCGGACCAATGAATATAAGGGGATGGTTAAAATCAGTGCGATTCGAAAATATGTCCTGGATCCGGGAATGTATGACATGATTTTTCTAAGTCAGATTATGGATACCGAAGTGATGACCGTATCATTGGAAAATGATTTGCAGGAAGTGCTGGAAATTATGGATATCAACGGTATGGAAACCATACCGGTTGTTGAACATGACCGGTTTGTCGGTATGATTTCAAAAACAAGAATACTGGATTTGTATCGCCGGGAATTGATTGTACAGACCAGTGCGCATTAGCTATTTTATACAGAGATCAAGGAGAAGAGGATGAATTACAAATTGCTACATATTTTCAGGAATACCCCTTTTGGCAGGGAAACATTTCTTCAATCATTATATTTTTGTAAAACAATAAATGCGTTTCCTTTGGCCTATATTCCCAGGAGTGATAAATTTTTATTGTATTTTTCCAATGATGCCGTACAGGTTGACCTGGATCATTCTTATCTGACGTCACCGGATACAGCCAAAAGCAATGCTGAGAAGTTGTTCGAGGAAATGGGAACCAAACCCATGTTCTATGAACCTAAAAATTTTACGGCCTCTTCTTTGCCTGATATTTCAACCAATTTTGATTATTTGTGCTGCCCGCGGTCTGTCAGCGACATGTCTTCAAAAATAGGGCTGGGCCACATCGGGCCAAGGGTCAGGCGAATAATCAAGCATGCGACATTTCCGGTATTAATCACAAGTCCGGTATTTAAACCCTGGAAAAGTATTTCTGTTTTTTTCGGCGGTTCTAAGAATGCCTTGACCGCATTGACATTGGGACTGAAAATTGCCTTGGCATCAGGGCTTCCTCTGGATATCTACACCCTGTTGGAAAAACAGGATGAAGCCTATTATCGGGAGTTGATCGAAAAAGAGGGGCTAGACGAACCGGTCACCCAATTATCTCGCCAATGGTTTTTTTATGAAAAAGCCCATTTTGATACCATGTTGTATGACGTGCCCCATAATTCTCTCATCGTTCTGGGCGCCTATGGTCACGGGATTATTAAGGATCTCCTGCTGGGCAGCAAAATGGAGCAAATCCAGTCAACAGTGATGAACAATCTTTTAATTACAGGACCCCATTGTTCAATGTCATTGCAATAGTCGGGTGTTCTGATTTTAAGACCAGGATCGCTTTTGTAAGGGTGGCCGTTTCGTTTTTTGCTACAAAAGCTTGAGATCCCAGTTCCAAAGGCCCGGCCGATTTTTTATGTTAACACCCCGGGGGATATTTTCATGAAGGGTGATAAAAACTGAAAACCCGGCCTTTTTTAATATCTCTCGCTTGGACGTTAAATCCAGATACCAGTTGGGGAAAACAAAATAATTATTATTGTGTTTTGATATCCATGCAGTTTCACCTTTCGGGCTTGTGAACGCCTGGTTCGGTTTAAGATCATTGGAAATGATTCTTGAGATACCCAAGGGCCAGTTGCCGTAAATCACAACCCCCAGGGGCAGGTCACAGGCCCTGGGCATGGAACAAAAGGTCTCTTGATCAAGTTCCGGGCTGACAATGGCACCGGATACCCCATAGGGTTTTAACAGATTCACCGTCATGCTGTTGGTGATATTGCAAAAAGGCCCCGCCCAAATATTTAACTGCTTTGGCGATTTAAAAAGAGAGAGTTGCCATACGGCATTCACAACAAAATTTTTTGCCCCTTTTTTTATGGCCCGGGCAATATATTCAGAACATTTTTTTTCTTCATCCGGAAACAACAGGGGATCCAGCCATAACCAATTTTTGCTGTTGGGGGGGATGGAATATCCCCGGCTTGAAATCCATACGCCGGTTTCTCCCCTGGTGGATGGGGGTTGTCCCCCGCCCCGGGAAAGGGTGATGTCCTTGATTCTGATCGTTGATTTTGCAGGTTTCCGGGGCGATGGAAACTTGAATGTATTGTCAACAGGCCGAATGGATGTTTTCTCCAACCCTTGAAGTTCTGCATCAAGATCTTTCAGCAATGTTGTCAGCTCTGCCCCTCTCCGGTCTATGATATAAACCGGGGTGCCTTTTTTGATTTTATGTTTACTTTTTTTGCTCAGATAAAAGTTTCCCTTTTTGGGTACGGCCCGGGTGACTTTTTGAATGTCATGGAATGGATCATCTTCAAACCCGATTCTCAAAAGATCGGATGGGAAAAGCGCTTCTCTGGTGTTAAAATAGGGAGATGCAGGGTCTTGTATTCGTCCTGCAAACAGCCCTGAACCTGTCTCGGACTGGTGATCCAGAGGATTCATGATTCGCTGGGATAACAGGTTATAATGGGTGAACTCTCTTCCCATGGCATATTCAAGAAAGGAAAGGGCCTGTTTTTTTTCTTTTGGATCATCCCTTAAAAGCTTATAGGCTTTAACCGTATAATACACATAATGGGGGCTTTTTTTCCGGCCTTCAATTTTCCAGGTGGTGATTTGAGGGATTTGTTTTAAAACTTTTACCAGCACATCAGCAGAAAAATCCATACAGGAAAAATGTCTTTTTTTGTTCCCTTTTTGTTCATACATCCGCCGGCAGGGTTGCACACATCTGCCCCGGAGCGCACTTTTTCCGCCAAACCATGAACTCCAATAACATCGTCCGGAAATGGAATAGCACAACGCCCCATGGATAAATACTTCAAGCTCCATATTGTCAGGGACATGCTCAACCATTGTTTTGATCTCGTCAATGGTAAATTCCCTGGGAAGAACAACTTTTTTAAATCCCAAATGAGCGGAGGTTTCCAATCCGGACGGGAAGGTGCAATTGGCCAGCGTAGACAGATGAATTTCTCTTTTAAATCCAGCTTTCCGGGCCAGGGGTATCATGGCAAGATCCTGAATGATCAGGGCATCAAAATCCACAAAGCAACAGAGTTTGTTAAGGAGCCTGAAGGCTTTTTCCTGTTCGGATTCCTTGATAATCGAATTAAATGCAATATAGACCAACACCTGTTTGGCTTTCGCAAGCCGTGTAAGCGTTGCCAGTTCTTCGATACTGAAATTCCCAGCTTCCATGCGGGCGGAAAATATTTTCAGGCCACAGTAGATAGCGTCGGCACCCGCTGCAATGGCGGCTAAAAATGAATTTTTATCCCCTGCCGGTGCAAGGATTTTGGGAGTGGTGATGTTCATTTGTCATTTTATCCAAGTTAAATTAATAAAAAAACAGTATTGCAATTTTGGTGAATTTTGTCAAAATAATGAAAATTATAATTCGGGTTCAAACAACGATAAAGGAAACCTTATATGTTTGCAAAGTACAGTCCTGAAGGATTCTCGACACCCCTCCCCGGCATACAAATGAAAACCTTTGTATATGGTGAAAACAGTTTGTTAACGCGATTCCATCTAAAGAAAGCATCTGTGTTGCCAAAACACAGCCACCCCCAGGAACAGACAGGGTTTCTGGTTTCGGGGAAGATCAAGTTGTTCATTGGGACAGACACATTCCTTGCAGAACCCGGAGACACCTGGTCCATAAAAGGGGGGATAGAACACTGGGCTGAAATCATAGAAGATTCTGTGGCCATTGAAGTGTTCGCTCCTTTAAGGGAAGATTATCTGCCCAAATAAAAAAAAACAGCGCCTTGAAAAAAAACAGATCGAAAAAGGCTGCAAGGGGATGAAAAAATTCGTTATTTAAAACCAGGGGACACATTAGGCGTCTGTGCACCATCCGCACGCTTTGACGCTCAGGCCTTCAACAGGGGAATTGATGTATTGAGGCACCTGGGATTTGAGGTGGCTGTCCCGGCAGATATCTTTAAAACCAAACGATATCTGGCCGGGGACGACCTATCCCGGGCCAATGGGGTAAACCGTCTTTTTTCAGACCCGGATATTGATGGTATTATCTGTGCCCGGGGTGGTTTTGGCGCCATGCGAATCCTGGATTACCTGGATTGGCATGTGATCCAGCACCATCATAAACCCTTTATTGGATTTTCGGACAATACGGCAATTTTATTGTCCATTATTGGAAAAACCGGAAACCCGGTGATTCATGGCCCACATGTTGTTTCCTTTGACAGTGCATCAAAAGAGACCCTTGATTCATTTTACACCACCCTGGTGACAGGGGGGGGTGAAATCGTTATCAAATCCCCGCAGGTCATGAGACCGGGTAAGGGTATGGGGGTATTAAAGGGGGGAAATCTGGCAACCATATCCCATCTTTTGGGCACACGGTTTCAACCTGACTTTACGGATGCTGTCCTGTTTATCGAAGACATTGGAGAATCCGCCTATAAAATTGATCGCATGTTAACACAGATGAAAATGGCGGGTTTGTTTGATGGCATTCGGGGTGTCATTACCGGGTCATTTGAAAAATGTGACACAGATGCGGTCATCCAGGAGATCCTGTGGGAAATATTTGAGCCCTACCATTTCCCTGTGCTTTTTGGGTTGGATGCCGGCCATGGACACGCCAATTTGTCTTTATGCATGGGCGTTGAGGTTGAAATGGATACCGCTGCTTCACGGATTCTCTGGATGTGATGCCCATGGACAAAGACAGGATCGACAGAACAATAAAACAGGCCATTTCAAAGGGTGTTTTCCCCGGGGCTGTTTTGTTGTGTGCGGTAAATCAAAAAATTGTCCTGCATGAATCTTATGGGATGGCAAATGTTTTTAAACAAGAAAAGATGAGAAAAGATCATATTTTTGATCTTGCCTCATTGACAAAACCCCTGGCAACCGCCCTGGCCATATCCAAACTCATTGAATGGCACCAGGTGTCTCTGGACCAGACATTGGGGTCAATTCTGACAGAATTTAAATCAACGGAAAAAACAAATATTACGATTGATATGCTGCTTAGACACACGTCAGGGTTTCCCGCACATAAGGAATATTTTAAAAAAATCATACCGGCAAATAAAAACCCAAACCAATATTTAAGACACCTGCTTGTCCACGAGGTCCTGGAAAATAAAATAGATACCTGTCAGGTATACAGCGATCTGGGATTTATGGTCCTGTCGTGGATCATTGAAACGATAACCGGTCAACGGCTGGATCGGTTTGTATCAGACCAGGTATACACCCCCCTTGAAATTGAAGATTTGTTTTTTATCGACCTGAATCAAAAGAAGGATAGGTTTCACCCGTATGCACAAAAAATGGTTGCCACCCAGCAATGTCCCTGGAGAAGACGTCTTCTTGTGGGGGAAGTGGATGATGAGAATGCCTGGGCTGTCGGAGGAATACAAGGACATGCCGGTCTTTTCGGGGGTGCCGGCGGCATATATACACTTTGCTGTGAAATATTGAATGCCGTGCAGAACACCCCCACAACAGTTTTGGCGCCTGATATTATAAAAAGGTTTGTGGTAAGGAAAAATCACGGTGATATGGTTGCCGGCTTTGATACGCCTTCAAAGGAAAATTCTGCTTCCGGACGATATTTTTCAACCCTATCCCTGGGGCATCTTGGGTTTACGGGGACCTCTTTCTGGATTGATCCTGAAACATCCGTGATAATTGTCCTTTTAACCAATAGGGGACACCCCTTGAGATCCAATGAGGGAATTAACATTTTCCGTCCTCAACTCCACGATTTGATCTATTCTGAATTAATGTAAAATATTGAGGAATAAGCGTTTTTGGACTTGTAAAAACCTGTTAAGTTTGTTAGCAGATAGTGCTTAATAAGATTGTTTGGTTTTTAAATACAATTTATAAATATTCTTCGTGAAAGAGGTAAAATGAACTTTTTAACAGACGCTTTGCTCGGCGCATTTTCCAATGATCTGGCCATTGACCTTGGAACGGCAAACACACTTGTATATGTTAAGGGAAAAGGCATTGTATTGAGTGAGCCCTCTGTTGTTGCTGTTCGAACGGACAGAAGGGCAAAAAGCAGAGTGCTTGCCGTGGGGACCGAAGCAAAAAGAATGCTGGGGCGTACACCTGGGAATATTGTCGCCATAAGGCCCATGCGGGATGGGGTGATTGCTGACTTTGAAGTCACCGAGGCCATGTTAAAGCATTTTATCCGAAAAGTTCATAATAACAGGCGAACCTTTGTCCGTCCCAGGATTGTCATCGCTGTGCCATCCGGCATTACCCAGGTTGAAAAGCGGGCCGTCCGGGAATCGGCAGAATCTGCCGGTGCCAGGGAAGTTTTTCTGATTGAAGAACCCATGGCGGCTGCCATTGGTGCCGGCCTTCCCATTACCGAACCCACCTGCAATATGGTGGTTGACATAGGGGGGGGGACAACGGAAGTGGCGGTTATTTCTCTTGCCGGGATTGTTTATACAAGATCTTTAAGGGTGGCCGGAGACAAGATGGACGCTTCCATCAGTCAGCATATCAAACGCAAATACAACCTTTTGATTGGGGAGAGAACGGCAGAAATCATCAAAACAACCATTGGAAATGCCTATCCTGATCCTGAAAATATTGAAACCATAGAGGTAAAAGGCAGGGATCTTGTGACGGGTATCCCTAAAATTCTTACCATTGATTCCGAAGAAGTCCGGGTGGCCATTTCTGAACAGATCGATGCGATTGTTGAAACGGTTCGCATTGCCCTTGAGCAGACCCCGCCGGAACTTGCTGCAGATATTGTTGATTCCGGAATCGTTTTAACCGGTGGCGGCGGTTTGCTGAAAAACTTAGATAAACTTCTCCAGGAAAAAAGCGGGTTACCCATTGTTGTGGCGGAAGATCCCTTGTCTACCGTTGCGCTGGGGTGCGGGAAAGTCCTCGACAATATTGATATTTTGAGAGAAGTCGTCATTAATTGATTCCATGTTTTCACGGAACATACTCATTTTTGTTGGCGTTGCATTATTTGTTGCCATTAATTTTACCGTCATAACCCTTAGCACCAGAGACACTTTACCGGTCAACGGTATTGAGCGATTGTTCATTTCTATTACAGCGCCTGTTCAACAGGCAGTTACCAAAATTTTACAGAAGACCCGGAACGTCTGGGAAACTTATTTTATGAGTGTCCTTGCCGTTCAAGAGAATATTGCACTTAAAAAGCAGCTGGGTAGAGCACTGGAAATTAAAAATCGCTATGAAGAGCTGGAACGTGAAAATAGCCGGCTGAAGAAATTTGTCGAGTTTAAAGGCCGGGTTCCAGACACTTACGTGGCCGCTCAAGTCATTGCCCGGGAGCCCTCACCCTGGTTTAAAACCATTATGATCGATAAAGGTGCAGCAGACGGCCTTATCAAGGGAAGTCCGGTACTGGTTTCCGAAGGCATTGTCGGACAGATAATCAAGATCTCAACCCATTATTCCAGAGTTCTTTTGATCACAGACAGAAACTCTGCTGTGGATGCGCTGGTTCAGAATTCCCGGGTTCGTGGGATGGTTAAGGGGAACAATGAGAATCAGTGTTCTTTTGTCTATGCATTGAGAAAGGATGAGGTGAAACAGGGTGAATTGATTGTTTCATCCGGATTGGATCAAGTGTTTCCCAAGGGGCTTAAAATAGGCAGGGTGACAAAAGTAACAAAGGTCCATTCTCAACTTTTCCAGGACATCACGTTAGAGACCAGTGTTGATTTTGATAAAATCGAAGAAGTCCTTGTATTGAAAACCAGCAGATGACTGCTATTGAGAGTATTCAATCATGAATGCCGTGTTTTTCATTCTTCTCACCGTGTTTTTTATGATTTTGCAAACGATCATTCTGCCTACGTTTGATTGGTTTCCCCAGTGTTTTGACCTGATGATCATCAATGTGCTTTTTTTAAGTTTCATTTCTTCCCACTATGCCATGGCTTTTGCCATCATACTGATCGGATGCATCATGGACAGCGTCTCAGGTGTGCCTTTCTGCCTTCATATATTTTCCTATTTATGGATCTACATCATCGTATACCTGGTCAAACAATTTCTTTTCAAACAAAGCATCATTTTTATACTGATTATCAGTATTGTATCCATCGTCATCCAGCAGGGATTGTTCGTGTTTTCGATTTTTATCAATCATGGCAGCCGCGCGACCCAATTCATTGATTTAGGCCTTTTGATACGACAGATTTTTTGGGGGATTGTGTTTGTTCCCCTGGGTATCTGGCTGGTAAACATCTTCCGGCAGAAGTGGGTTTTAATCACCAAAGCAATGGGAAAACAAATGGCTCAAAAGTACAGAGGGTAACCGTGAGCGAATTCAGCAAAAATCCGGATAAAGAATGGATAAAGCAAAGACTTATCGTTGCCAGTGTGTGTGTGTTGCTGGTCTTTGTCCTTTTATTTCTTCGGTTGGTATATCTCCAAATAATAAAAGGTGAAGAATACCGGCTTTTGTCTGAAAAAAATGCGGTCCGCCTTAAAAGTGTTAAATCTTCCCGGGGTCTGATATTTGACAGAAACAAAACACTGCTGGTGGACAACAGACCCTCATTTAATTTAAAAATAGTGCTTGAAGATGCGGGTGACGTAAAAGAGACGGTTCAAAAACTGGCTGAATTGATTCAACTGCCCTTTCCGGAACTTATGCAGATGATTGCCCGGGCGGGAAAAGGTGCTTTCTATAAACCGGTCACACTGCAAACGGATATTTCAAGGGAGCAGCTTGCCCTGGTTGAATCGCATAAATTTGATCTTCCGGGAATCCTTATCGATATTGAGCCAACACGATATTATATTTATAAAAAAACAGCGGCTCATCTTTTAGGGTATCTTGGACAGGTCAACAGCCAGGAACTGAAAACGGGCAAATATCCCCATGTCCGGACAGGAGACGCCATTGGCAGATATGGGATTGAAAAAAGCTTTGAAATCTATCTTCAGGGCAAAAGGGGCGGCAGGCAGATAGAAGTAGATGCCAATGGCCGGACGATTAAAATTTTGAAAACAGTTGAACCTGTCCCAGGGTTTGATGTGAATTTGACATTAGATCTTGAACTGCAGCAGACGGCAGAGAAATTGTTTGGAAATAGGGATGGTGCTGTTGTCGCCATTGATCCGAACAATGGCGATGTCCTTGTAATGGCAAGCAATCCAAGTTTTGATCAAAATGATTTTATTGGGGGTATCAGCAGTAAAAAATGGAAAGCATTAATGTCGGATCCGGGTAAGCCAATGAACAATAAGGCGATCCAGGCAGAATATCCTCCAGCATCCACGTATAAAATAATTACCTCACTTGCAGCGCTTGAAGAAAACCATATCGATCGCTATTCCACAGCATACTGTCCGGGGTTTTATAAATATGGGAACAGGGTCTACCGGTGCTGGAAAAAACATGGTCACGGCGAGATGAATGTCATAAACGGTCTTGCCCAGTCCTGTGATGTGTTTTTTTATCAGGCCGGAGAAAAGGTCGGTGTGGATACGCTGGCACAGTATGCACTGGGTTGCGGGTTGGGGAAAAGGACAGGAATTGTGCTTGAAAATGAACGAAAAGGACTCATTCCAACCTCGATTTGGAAAAAGAAACGATACAATGAGGTCTGGCAAGGCGGTGAAACGCTTTCCATCGCCATCGGTCAGAGTTACAACCTGGTCACACCCCTGCAAATGGCTGTTTTTATGGCTGCCGTGGGAAACGGGGGGACCCTGTACAGACCTAGAATCGTTAAAACCATCGAAGATAACCATGGACAGGTTATTCAGAAAATTGATCCTGAAATCACCGGTGGTCTGCCGGCCAGCAAAGATACATTGGATATTATCAGAAGCGGGTTATTAAAAGTTGTCCAGGGGGACCGGGGAACCGCCAGGAGCATTCGACTGAAACAGGTCGATATCGTCGGCAAAACGGGTACGGCCCAGGTTTTCAGTATGGCAAAAGGGGAAAAAATAAAAACGGAAAAACTGCGCTATGGTTTAAGGGACCATGCATGGTTTATCTGCTATGCCCCTGCAGAAAATCCAGTGATCGCCGTATCGGTGATCATCGAGCATGGTGAACATGGATCCAGTGCTGCCGCACCCATTGCCGGGGCTTTAATTGATCAATATATTCGAAAGATGTCTTCAGAAGAAACACGATGGGAGTAGGGCATGTTTGACCGGAGATTGATAAAAAATTTTGATTGGGGATTTGCAATATTGATCTTTTTGATCTGTTCTGTGGGGCTTGTGATTTTATACAGTGCCCTGACCGCGGGACAAGATGCCGGCACGGTTCACATTCTGTTCAAAAAACAAGTCATATGGATGGGGGCCGGGTTCCTGATCATTGCGATCACGGTGATGATTGATTTTAAAGAGCTGGATAAATTGAACTTATTTATTTATACCCTGTGCGTTGGGCTGTTGATCAGCGTAATTGTTTTCGGTCAGCTTGGCGGTGGCTCCAGACGGTGGCTGGTGATTGGATTTGTAAGGATTCAGCCGTCTGAATTGATGAAAATTGCCTTGGTCATAAGCCTGTCGTCAGTCTATTCAACATCGGTATCCCAGACCGGCCTCAATTTTACGAGATTGATTAAACCGGCTGTTTTATGCATGATACCCTTTGTTTTAATCGTGAACCAGCCGGATCTGGGGACAGGATTGCTGTTATTGTTAATTGCAGGGTCAATTACCCTGTTTGTCAAAGTGGAGCGCAAGGTATTCTTTACCATATCCGGCATGGGGCTTGCTGTGGCACCCCTGGTTTGGTTCAGTTTGAAAGACTATCAAAAATTCAGGATATTGACGTTTTTAAACCCGGACCGGGATCCTCTGGGATCTGGATACCATATTATTCAATCCAAAATAGCCATTGGATCAGGAATGTTGACCGGTAAGGGGTTTTTAAAAGGAACCCAGAATGCCCTTTCTTTTTTACCGGAACAGCATACGGATTTTATCGTATCTGTTCTTGCCGAAGAATGGGGTCTTGTGGGATGCACCGGTTTATTGATATTATATTTCCTTTTATTGTTATGGGGGGTGAACATAGCCTATAACTGCCGGAATATGTTTGGTTCTATTCTGGCGTTTGGTATCACCACCATGATTTTCTGGCAGATTTTTATCAATATCGGCATGGTCATGGGGCTTATGCCCGTTGTGGGGGTCCCTTTGCCCCTTGTATCCTATGGCGGTTCCTCGGTGATCACAAATATGGTGGGCTTTGGCATTCTTTTGAACATCAGTATGCGTAAATTTTCACCCAATTAAACGTTAAAGCCGGTTCAAGTCTTTTTTCCAGCCCTGTCTTTTTGTAACGCAACGTTCAGACGTTAGCTTTAATTGACGGGGCCATGCTTTTTTATCACTATTTCATAACCAGACGGGTAAAAAGTGCCATAAAGAAAGCCTGACCCCATGTAAAAATGGTCAACTCCGAAAGTTTAAGTTGTAATAATAAAAATTGAAAATTTTGAAAAAAGGTCAACTTTTTGTGCCCATTGCACGGAAGAATGGCAGACAAAAAATTACTTGTATCGACCTGAAATATTTTCTCATTCAATGTTGACAAATGGTTGTCTGGATGGTACTCAAGTCTCGATTTGATTCGAATTTGACCTGTTTTGTTTGAAAACAGTCAATGGGATATAAGTAGTTGATTTTTTTATAATTATTAACTGGCGGAGGAAATTTTATGATAACTGTGATTCCTGATATATCCCTGGTATATCAGATGATCAATTTCCTGGTTCTGCTTTTTGTGCTCAATTTGGTTTTGTACAAACCAATCCGTAATGTTCTTCTCGAAAGAAAGGCAAAAATTGAAGGGATGCAAAGTGGGGCTGAAAAAGCCGCAGGCGACCTGGTTGCTGGAGAAGATGCTTACAAAGATGGATTGAAACAAGCCAGATCTGAAGGTTTGAAAAAGAAAGAAACCTTTATGGAAGCGGCATCTCAAGAAGAAAAGGAAATAATCGACAAGATTAACAAGAAAGCTCAAGCCAACCTTGCTGAAATTAAAAAACAGGTGGCAAATGAGACTAAGCAGGCCCGCAAAGTGCTTGAAGGCGAAGTTGAGGCATATGCCAAAGCCATCGGCGAAAAGATTTTAGGGAGGGCGTGCTGATGAAAGAAATTAGACGAAACAAACGACTGCTGAAAGTTTCGCTTGTTGTTGGGACGCTCGTATGTGCCGTATGCGGATTTGCCTGGGCCTCATCCGATGGGGGACATGGCGCAGTACACAATTCGTGGCTTGCCATCGATACATGGAAAGTATTGAATTTCGGTATTCTTGCTGTTGTTGGGTTTTTCCTGGCAAAAAAACCGGTTTCTGAATTTTTCGCATCCCGGTCAAAAAGCATTGAAGATGAGATTAAAACGCTTGAACTAAAACGAGCCGATGCTGAAAAGAAACTTGCCGAATATCAAGCCAAGTTTAAAAACCTTGATCAGGAATCTAAACAGATTGTTGAAGATTACATTAAACAGGGTGAAGCGGCTAAAACAAGAATCCTGGCTGAAGCTGAAGCCCAGGCAGAAAAACTTGAGGATAATGCAAAACGCAATATCGAACAGGAATTCAAGTCTGCAAAAGCCAAACTCCAGCAGGAAATTGTTGCAAAAGCTATGGAAAAAGCTGAAGAAGTCATTAAAGCCTCTATTTCACCCGATGATCAGGATAAACTTGTTGATGAATATTTGAAAAAGGTGGTGGCATAATGAAAAATTTAGCAGTTTCTAGGCGTTATGCCAAAGCATTGATTCTGATCGGCCAGGAAGACGGCCTGGCAGAACACTACAATGCAGAACTTGACTCTGTTGTCGGGCTTTTTGATGAACAGGAAGGCTTTGAGACAGCATTGACAAATCCTTTGTACAACAAAAACGACAGAAAAAAGGTTCTGGAGACAGTCTTGGCTGCAACTGACCTGTCAGCCATTATGAAATCTTTTCTGGTTCTTTTGTTTGATAAAAAGAGAATCGGTTTTTTAAGAGAAATTGCTTCCTACTATAAAGATCTGGCAGATGAGCTTAACGGTGTTGTCAAAGCCAGCATCGTTTCAGCAACTGAGTTGTCATCAGACGCAGTTGGCAAGATTAAAGAAGCCTTGTCAAAAAAGACCGGAAAGATAATTGTTCTGAATGTTGAGCAGGATCCAAGTCTCATTGGTGGCGTGGTTACAAAAATCGGTGATCTTGTTCTGGATGGCAGCGTAAAAACTCAGCTGATCAATATGAGAGAAACATTAAAAAAAGGTGAGAGTGTCTAATGGAAATTAAAGCAGAAGAAATAAGCCAAATAATAAAAGACCAGATCAAAGGATTTGATGCAGAGGTCGATCTGAGTGAAACAGGCGTCGTTCTTTCGGCGGGTGATGGAATCGCCCGCGTATATGGCCTGGAAAAAGTAAAAGCCATGGAATTGGTTGAGTTCCCTGGCGGAATCCTGGGTCTTGCATTGAACCTTGAATCTGATAACGTTGGTGTTGCCATCCTGGGCGACGACAAAAAAATCAAGGAAGGGGATACGGTTAAACGGACAGACCGTATTGCTTCCGTTCCTGTGGGTGAAGCACTCCTGGGACGTGTTGTGACCACAACCGGAGAACCGGTTGACGGTAAAGGCCCGATCAACTCTGATATCTATATGAATATGGAACTGGTTGCTCCGGGTGTTATCGCCAGAATGTCTGTTCACGAGCCCTGCTACACCGGTGCAAAAGCAGTTGACGGCATGACACCTGTTGGACGTGGTCAGCGTGAGCTCATCATTGGTGATCGCCAGATTGGTAAAACAGCTGTTGCGGTTGATGCTATTCTTGCTCAAAAAGAAACTGACATGAAATGTATCTATGTGGCCTGTGGTCAGAAAAAATCCACCGTTGCCCAGGTTGTTGCAGCCCTTGAAGAGCATGGGGCCATGGAATACACAACGGTTGTAATTGCATCTGCTTCTGAATCCGCAGCCATGCAGTATCTGGCACCCTATGCCGGATGTGCCATGGGCGAATATTTCAGGGATAAAGGCGAGCATGCCCTGATCATTTATGATGACCTTTCAAAACAGGCAGCGGCTTATCGTCAGGTATCTTTGCTGCTCAGACGTCCGCCGGGACGCGAGGCTTTCCCTGGTGATATTTTTTATAACCATTCCCGTCTGCTTGAACGATCTGCAAAATTAAGCATTGCAGAAGGTGCAGGGTCTCTGACAGCACTTCCGATTATTGAAACCCAGGAAGGGGATGTGTCAGCATTTATTCCGACCAATGTTATCTCCATTACGGACGGTCAGATCTTTTTGGATAAAGACCTTTTCTTTGCCGGTATCCGTCCTGCCATTGACGTTGGATTATCCGTGTCCCGGGTTGGGGGTGCTGCCCAGGTAAAGGCCATGAAACAGGTGGCCGGTACCCTTCGTCTGGATCTTGCCCAGTTCCGCGAGTTGGAAGCATTTGCCGCATTTGGTTCAGATCTGGATGCTGCCACTCGAAAACAGCTGACCCGGGGTGAACGTCTGGTGGAACTATTGAAACAACCCCAGTTTAAGCCGCTGCCCATGGAAAAAATGGTCACCGCACTATATGCCGGAACCAAAGGCTATATTGATAAATATCCACGCGAATCTGTTGCAAAATATGAAGAAGGCCTTTATCCGTTTGTTGAAAATCGGTTTCCTGAAATTTTCTCTGGTTTAAAAGAAAAACAAGAGATTACTGCAGAGATCGAAGGCAAACTGAAACAATGCCTGGAAGCCTATGATGACGAATTCAAGGATGCTGTATAATAACGGTGGAATTTATTGTGACATTATTCACTAACAATAGGCTTGAAAGGTAAATCATATGGCAACTTTAAAAGAAGTACAATCAAAGATAGTCGGCGTAAAAAAGACTAGACAGATTACCTCTGCCATGAAAATGGTTGCCACTTCAAGATTACGCGGTGCTCAAAACAACATGGAGGCATTTAAACCCTATGCCGGCAAATTTGCCGAAGTTTTGGGAAGTATCGCTGGTAAATCCGGTGAGGATGCAAGTCCTTTGCTTGTTCCCCGTGATGAAGTAAAAAAAGTGGCCCTCATCCTCTGTACATCTGACAGAGGACTTTGTGGTGGTTTTAATACAAATTTAATTACAAAAGCTGACAAGTTTATTCAATCAGAGCTTGATGGCAAAGATGTTTCCCTAATCTGTTTTGGTAAAAGAGGACGAGATTGGGCCAGGAAGCAGCCCCAATCCATTGAAGATGAATTCATCGGTGTTGTGGGGGGGAATGTTGAATTCTCTGTGGCATCCTCTTCAGGACAGAAATTGATAGACAGTTTCCTTTCCGGAGCTGTTGATGAAGTATACCTGGTTTATTCTGAGTTCATTAACATGGCAAGACATACGCCAACAATAAAACAGATTCTTCCTATTCCTTCCCTGGAAGAAGTGGCACAAGAAAAAGAAGCGGAAAAAGATGCAGAGTTTTTACCGGAACATATCTGCGAACCTTCTTCTGATGCCTTGCTTGGCGAGATGTTGCCAAAGAATATTTTTATTCAAATATTTGATGCACTGCTCCAGACGTCAACCAGTGAGCATGCCGCGCGAATGAGTTCCATGGAAAATGCGACCAAGGCATGTGATGATATGGTTGGAGAACTTCAAACCATATTCAACAAAACAAGACAGGCTGGTATTACGGCAGACTTAATGGATATTGTCGGTGGTGCAGAAGCCCTTAAGGGATAAATTTAAGATATACTTAATATTAAAACAGCTTTATAGGAGAAAAAAATGGCTGAAAATATAGGAAAAATAGCACAGGTGCTCGGCGCTGTTATTGACGTTGAATTTGAACCTGGAAAACTTCCTCCGGTTTTAACGGCTTTGACAGTAACAAATCCGGCTATTGGTGACATGGAAGACAATCTTGTTATCGAAGTGGCACAGCACTTGGGCGACAATGTGGTCAGGTGTATCGGTATGGACGTCACCGACGGTCTCCAGAGAGGAATGGTTGTAAAAGATACCGGTTCTCCCATCATGATGCCGGTGGGCGAAGCCTCTCTTGGCAGGGTTTTGAATGTTGTGGGACGACCGGTTGATGGTCTGGGTCCCATCTCCCAGGAAAAAATGCTGCCCATTCATAGACATGCCCCCGCTTTTACCGAACAGGATACCACTGTAAGGGTTCTGGAAACCGGTGTTAAGGTGATTGATCTTCTCGTACCGTTCCCCCGGGGTGGTAAAATGGGGATGTTCGGTGGTGCCGGTGTGGGTAAAACCGTTATCATGATGGAAATGGTTAACAACATTGCCATGCAGCATGGTGGTATTTCCGTGTTTGGTGGCGTTGGAGAAAGAACCCGTGAAGGAAATGATCTGTATCATGAAATGAAAGATTCCGGCGTTCTTCCAAAATGTGCCCTGGTGTATGGGCAGATGACAGAACCTCCCGGAGCAAGAATGAGGGTTGCACTTTCTGCTTTGACCTGTGCAGAGTATTTCCGGGATGAAGAAGGACAGGACGTGCTTCTTTTTATTGACAATATTTTCCGTTTCACCCAGGCAGGTGCTGAGGTTTCAGCCACCCTGGGTCGTATGCCATCTGCGGTTGGTTATCAGCCAACACTTGCGGTTGATATGGGTGAGCTCCAGGAACGAATCACGTCAACGGATAAAGGCTCCATTACAGCCGTTCAATGTGTTTACGTACCGGCGGATGACTTGACGGACCCTGCACCGGCGACGACGTTTGCCCATCTGGATGGTACGGTTGTTCTTTCCCGCCAGATTGCAGAGCTGGGTATTTATCCGGCTGTGGATCCCCTTGACTCTTCGTCCAGGATTCTGGATGCCGCATACATTGGTGAAGAACATTATAACGTAGCCCGGGTGGTTCAGCAGACCCTGCAAAAATACAAAGAGCTCCAGGACATTATTGCTATCTTGGGTATGGACGAGCTTTCTGATGAAGATAAGGTAACCGTGCAGCGGGCAAGAAAACTGCAAAAATTCCTGTCACAACCGTTCCATGTTGCAGAAACTTTTACCGGAATGCCGGGTAAGTTTGTCAAGGTTGAAGATACTGTCAGATCATTTAAAGAAATTATTGAAGGCAAGCATGATGATCTGTCAGAAAATGCTTTTTACATGGTCGGTTCTATTGAAGAAGCCATTGAAAAGTCAAAAGCTGTTTAAGCCTCCGGAGGGGATATCATGACTGAGAAATTATTTCTTGAAGTCGTTACGCCGCAGAAAGCAATTGTCAGTGAAGAAGCTGAAATTGTAGTTGCTCCGGGTTCCGAAGGTGAATTTGGCGCCCTCAAAGGGCACACCACATTCCTTACTTCTTTGAAGATTGGAACACTTCGATATAAAGACGTCAATGGGAAGGAAAGATATCTTTTCATTAATGGCGGGTTTGCTGAAGTTTTGCCGGACAAGGTGACCATTCTGGCGGAGTCTGCTGAGCGTAGAAAAGATATTGATGTTGAAAGAGCAACAAAAGCAAAAGAGCGGGCTGAGCGGCGACTTGCAGCAAAGACTGCTGATACTGATCTCTTGCGGGCTGAAGTGGCTTTACGACGGGCATTGCACCGACTGAACGTTAAACAGGCAAAATAAGGTGAGTTGAACTCAAGCATCGCAACATGATTTGAAAAACAGATGAACGAATAAGAAATGAGGGTGCTCCGAAAATTTTGGAGCACCCTTTTTTTTTGAATTGGTTGGTCGATTTTGTCAAAAACATTAGAAGTTAGGACGGGTGGTTTATGGGTTATAAGGATGTTGGGATCGTAATCCTTGCTGCGGGCAAGGGAACCAGAATGAAGTCTGATATGGCCAAGGTGCTTCATAAAGTTGCTGGAAAAAGCATGATTGTTCATGTGATTGAGTGTGCCAGAAAAATTGCCCGGGATAATATCCATGTCGTTGTGGGGTATCAGGCTGAACAGGTGAAAAACGAAATCAATAGATGGTTTAAGGTGAAATTCGCTTTACAACCCAGGCTTTTGGGGACAGGTGATGCTGTAAAATCAGCGCTTCCAGGAATGATGCCCCACATTAAAGATGTTCTGGTATTATGTGGAGATGTACCATTGATTCAAGAGAAGACATTGCGGAAACTGATAGATGGGCATAAAAAAAGTCAAGCCAAGCTCACCGTTCTGGCCACGGATGTTGAAGATCCCAGTGGTTATGGACGGATTGTTCTTGGTAAAAACAATCATCTGCTGTGTATTAAAGAAGAAGCAGATGCCAGTGCGGCTGAAAAGAAAATCAACCGGGTGAATACCGGAATTTATTGTTTTGATAAAGCGCTTCTCATGTCCATTATTGATGACATCAAACCGGATAACCGGCAGGCAGAATACTATTTAACAGATGGTGTTGAAATTGCACAAAAAAAGGGGGAGTCCATCCTGGTTTTAACCATGGATGATCCAAGAGAAGTCGTCGGTGTAAACACGCTTGAAGGCCTTGTCAAAGCCGAGTCTTTTATTCAACAGCTTGGAAAATGAATTGCCTTGACTTTATGAAATATTTTGAATTATACTGAACATCAATAATCTTTGTGAGACTATGAAATTGGGTAATGATGAAATAAAAAACAAGTTTGATGATATTGATGGAAAAATCGATTTTTTGATAGAGCTCTGTAACACGCTTCATTTGAAAAACAAAGAGTTAATCATAAAAATAAAGGGTCTTGAAGACGAAATTGCCGAAAAAAATCAGACTGAAGAAAAATTTTCAGAACAAGAAGCGTTGATTCAATCTAAAATTGATGGGCTGCTGACAAAGCTGAACAGTTTTTCCGGTACTTCAGACGAGTATTCATCAAACCGATGACCGAAATTTTTTCGGAAAAGGGATTTCTTTGGATGAAATTGTTGTAATCGATCTTTTTGGAGAGGAGTTTCGGTTTAAACCTGATAATAAGGTTAAACATCCGGAACAAGTTGCACAACACTTAAAAAAATACATAAAAGAAGCTGAAAGTTTGTTTCAAAACAAACCATCAGGAAAAAATAAAATTGCGATATTGTTGTTGGCTGCCATGAATTTGTCAAAGGATTTTCATGAACTTAAAGTGCAACACTTAGAACTTGAAAAAGAGATAGAGAATAAGGTTTCATTGTTAATAGAAAAAATTGATAAAGGAATTGAATAGCGTAAGACGTATTTTTTATGATAACCCGTTACCCCTGCAGTGTGCGTGATTGTATGACAGTCTTTGTCCTAACGCTTAGTAAAAAGGGATTCCACACTGTTACTGGTGTGCTAAGTTCCTCCTGGTAAGGAAAAGCCTAAAGGTATTATTGGACGCCCGCTTTTTGAACCATTGGTTCAAAGTCTTAACAAGCAACACGGCGTTTGTGGGGGTAACTGTTATAATGCGGTTTTATTTAATTCTGTCCTCCCTAAATGCATTGCCTCATTTCATAATTTTATAAAGTCACCCAATTAAAAAAATTAGGTTATAAAATTAAACAGTTACAACATGATGTGTTGATTATACTATAATTTAGGAGAACTTTTTAATGGATATTACGGTTGTACTCTCATCAATGATTGTTGTTTTGTTGGGATTGGGAGTCATTGCCTTTTTCTTTCTTAAGAAAAAGGTGATTCAGCAGAATTTAAATATTGAAGAAGAGCAGACTCGCATCATTGAAGAAACCAAGGCCAAAGCAGCAACATTGTTGAAGGAAGCCCAACTGGAAGCAAAATCCAGACTTTTGGAAATGAAGAGTGATTTTGATTCAGAAACCGAGGAAACCCGTTCTGAATTGAAAAAAGAAGAACGACGGGTGTCTAGGAAAAGTGAAAAACTGGATCATCAGGAAGATCTATTGTCCAAAAGGGAACAGTCGGTTCAAAGGAAAGAAATTGAAATCCAGAAAAAATTTGATTCTGCAACTAAGAATGAGGCCCATTATAATGAATTATTAGAAGAAACGAAAAAAGAACTTGAAAAAGTGTCCGGGCTTACATTGGATGAAGCAAAAGATCTTTTGTTGAAGGCAATGGAAGATGAGGCCAGACACGAAGGGGCCAAGCTGATTAAAAAGATTACCAGCGAGGCAAGAGAGAATGCAGATAAAGAAGCCAAAAAGATAATTTCCACTTCCATACAGCGGTATGCCGGTGATTATGTTGCCGAACGAACCGTTTCCGTTGTTCATCTTCCAGGGGATGAAATGAAAGGAAGAATTATTGGACGAGAGGGAAGAAATATCCGGGCACTTGAAGCTGCCACCGGGATAGATCTGATTATAGATGATACACCGGAAGCAGTTATCTTATCCGGGTTTAATCCGGTTAGACGAGAAGTGGCCAGGCTGGCGCTGGAAAAATTAATTTCTGATGGAAGAATTCATCCCGCACGGATTGAAGATGTCGTCGCCCGGGCAACCGAAGAAGTGGATAACGCCATTAAAGAGGCTGGGGAACAGGCTGCCTTTGATCTGGGTGCCCATGGAATTGATCCTGAATTGATAAAGGTGCTGGGTAAACTTAAATTTAGAACCAGTTATGCCCAGAATGTATTGCAGCATTCTATTGAGGTGGCATTTCTGGCTGGTACAATTGCTTCGGAACTGAATCTGGATATCAAACTGGCCAAACGCATGGGACTGCTGCATGACATCGGAAAAGCCGTCGATCATGAGGTGGATGGTGCCCATGCCATTATTGGTGCAAGACTTGCCAAGAAGTATGGGGAGATCGAAAGTGTGGTCCATGCCATTGCAGCCCATCATGAAGATGAGATGCCGGAATCGGTGTATGATTTCATTGTTCAGGCAGCGGACGCATTGTCTGGTGCCAGACCCGGGGCCAGGAAAGAGAGTTTGGAGAATTATATCAAACGGCTGGAAGATTTAGAAAATATTGCCAATTCGTTTGATGGGGTTGTCAACACCTATGCGATTCAGGCAGGTCGTGAAATACGCGTCATAGCGGAGAGTGAAAAAATAACCGATGAAAGTGCTGTGCTGCTTTCCAGGGATATTGCCCGGCAAATTGAAGAAAATTTAACGTTCCCGGGTCAGGTGAAGGTTGTTGTGATCAGAGAAACAAGAGCAGTGGAATATACTAAAAAATAAAGGTTTGAAACCGCATGAGTGTCCTTTCGGTATTAAAAGAACGGGGATTTATTGAAGATCTCACCCATACAGAAGCATTGGAAGACTATTTAACCCATAACCGGGCGACCTGCTATATCGGATTTGATCCGACGGCATCTAGCCTTCATGTCGGCAGTCTGGTCTGCATTATGGCGTTGGCGCACATGCAGCGACATGGGCACAGACCCATCGCACTGGTGGGGGGGGGAACCGGTTTGATTGGAGATCCATCCGGGAAGACCGAACTGCGTAAAGTTATTACCCTGGAACAGATTGATGAGAATAAAAAAGGGATTCGAAATCAATTGTCCCGGTTTCTTGATTTTTCTGATGATAAGGCTCTTCTTCTGGATAATGCACAATGGCTTACAAAACTTGAATATATCCCATTTTTAAGAGATATAGGCCGGCATTTTTCCGTTAATCGGATGATAAAGGCTGAAAGTTATAAAGCCAGGATGGATTCCGAAGACGGGCTGACGTTTATTGAATTTAATTATATGCTGCTTCAGGCCTATGATTTCATGCAGTTGGGGAGTTCATATGATTGTTTTCTGCAAATGGGAGGGTCTGATCAGTGGGGCAATATCGTCGCTGGCATTGATTTGGTCCGAAGAACATTGGGAAAACAGGCCTATGGCATTACCTTCCCCTTAATCACCACTGCAAGCGGCATAAAAATGGGAAAGACGCATAAAGGTGCCGTTTGGCTGGATGCCCAAAGATTTTCTCCCTACGAGTATTACCAGTTCTGGGTGAATGCGGATGATGCAGATGTTGAAAGGTTTCTTGCATTGTTTACCTTTCTGCCCATGGAAGAAATCCATCAGGTAAGTCATCTTGAAGGTGCGGACTTGAATAAAGCCAAGGCAGTCCTTGCCTATGAAGCCACGAAGATTTGTCATGGGGAAGATGAGGCTTTAAAGGCATTGCAGGCATCTGTGTCCATGTTTGGGGGGATTGAGATTGCAGCAACGCTATTGCCCGGCAGTAGCATTCCAAGGGGAACCCATAGTGCGGCTGGCGAGGAGTCCGTTCCGTCAACATCTTACAATAAGAATGATATTGTAGGGAAGCGCTTGATCATTGATCTGTTCATGGAAACAAACCTGTGCAAATCCAAATCTGATGCCAGAAGACTCGTTCAGCAGGGTGGGGCATATGTGAATGATAACCGGGTGGCTGGCGTTGATCAAATGGTCCTGGAATCGGATGCCAAAGCCGATGAAATCCTGTTGCGCGCCGGTAAGAAAAAGTATCATAAAATTATTTTAGATTAATCAAAAAAATTAATTGACAAAAGGCCGGGCCGCATGTATATTGTCCTGGTTTTGTCGGTCACATAAACAGTGGCTGAAGCGTAAAACGGTTTGATCTTTGAAAATTGGTCAGTGAGAAATTTTAGAGCGGGTCTAAAACAAGACTTTAAAGAGTTTAGAGAAAAAGGATTATAACTGGAGAGTTTGATCCTGGCTCAGAATGAACGCTGGCG
>NZ_JAQYWD010000049.1 GCF_030145145.1 Desulfobacula sp.
CGCCAGCGTTCATTCTGAGCCAGGATCAAACTCTCCAGTTATAATCCTTTTTCTCTAAACTCTTTAAAGTCTTGTTTTAGACCCGCTCTAAAATTTCTCACTGACCAATTTTCAAAGATCAAACCGTCTTGCGTTCCTCCCTCAGGAAGAACTCAAAAAGATTACATGAATTTTTAATATTTGTCAAACACTTTCTTAATAAAAGAAACATATTTTTATTATCGCAACACAAGGCCGGCCGGAAGCTTTTCACCGAACTGCGCATTTTTTTCTGTTGCTGCCATATCCATTCGTTGGGTTATAATTCTGATAAAAGCGGCCTTGGCCTTTCTTTCCTGCATCCAGTCAACAATTCTCAGGACATCCGCCTCATCTAAATCCCGTGTTCGATCCCCGGTTTTACGGGACATCTGTGCAATCATATTTTCAACGGGATCATTGGGGTGCCATTTTTTTTTCATGATCCGGTTCATCCATTTTACCACTTCTCTTGCCGGCACGACCCGGTCAACAGACCCGTACAATAATTCTCTGGCCCCCAGCCGGGACAGGGTCCAAAAAAGATTGTCCTGTTTCTTGTTTGCCACAAGTTGAGGAAGCAGCGATTTGGCAAGGGCAGTTTTATCCTTAACCAAAAGCCTTTCCATGTTTCCGGCTGCCATCCACAATTCAACCTGTTCCTGGGGAGAGAGTTTCGCCTTATTGTTTTTACCATTCATTAATACGGATGAAATATCTTGAAAAAACTGTCTTTGTCGACCCGATTTCAGGCCTGCCGCCATTCTTCGAATAAAAATCCACCATTCCAGACGATTTTGCTTTGATTTTTCATAGATTAACCCTGTCAGATACACTTTCCATAATTTCCGACAGCGCTCTTCGTCAAAGGCATCCCCAAAACCCGGCCGCATGCAGAACCCTGTCAGGTTGAGCCATCGGGCCTCATGCTCGGCAGAATGCTTTCGACTGGATTCAAGTTCGATCAATTGGTCCGCAATACGCCGTAAAAAGGATAATGGCCAGTTTGTTTTTTTCTGGGCCACGATGTCTTCAACCTGCCGGGCAATACTTTTGATGTCCCCGTTTGTGTCGGATGGATGGGTAAACGCATTATGAATCCGGTGACACACTGATGTTATCAACGTTTCATCATAGACTTCAGATTCACTGGCATCTATCCCTTTTTGGGGGTCTCTCAACTGAAACTGCAATTTCCATTTATGATCACTCACCCCGGAATGACAATACATGGAAAGTGTCCCCATTTCGGTATATTCCGCCCCAATGGTCACGGGAATCGTTTTTCTCTGGCCGTTTTTCCCAAACTTTATAATGGTCTGGATTGGGGTCATTGTGGAAAAGGAATCATCTATTGGAATAATCTCACCGGCTTTGTCACCGGATCGATAACTGGAACTATAAATATCAAAACTCACCGGCTCATTGGCCCTTACCTCATATTTCATTTGGGGAAGTTCAATAACCGACCCCTCATCCAACCCTCTTTCCACCAGACAGATGGCCTGGGAAACATGATCATCTTGAAGGGAAACCCCCAGGTAATAGCTTATGGGGCTGCCGCTTCCCACCCTTACGCCGATGCCCTGCTTTACAAGGCCGTAATAGGAAGCACCAATTCCCACTGCCAGCTCAGGAATATCATTTTCAAGAATCCGGGGCCATTCAGATTCACCTGCCTTGAACCAGTCGCCAATGGCCTGACGTATCCTGTCCTGAACCAGCAGCGGTTTAAGGGTTCCCCCATTAAACAAAATAAAATCCGGCAACGGCTCTTTTGAAAGATGTTTTCGGACATCCTCCCTGTGATTTTCCAGAAACCGGATAATATGTCGGGTAATCGCAGAATCTTTTTCAAACGGAAGACCAAAATCCGCAATTTCCTTGCCCGTTTCAATATCCAGTTTTTTTGCAGATTCAACATAGGGATAAAATTCATCCAGTAAAATTTCTTCAACCTCTTGCTTCATTAAATCCGCTGCAAGGGTCCCTGCTATTAAGGAACGGCCTTCACCTTTGATCGTTATCCGGACACGGGCTTCTCCCTTATCCAGTATTTGTTCTTTTGCCTCACGACATCGATGACACAAGGTCTTCCACTTATCCGAACTCAACACGGACGTTGATCTAAATCGAGATTTAAACTTTGACTCCACTTTTTTAGCCAATGCCAGATCAATATTGTCCCCGCCAAGAATCAAATGCTCCCCCACCGCAATCCGTTCAAACCGGGGTGACCCGTTTGATTCTTTAAGGCTGATCAAACTGAAATCCGTTGTGCCCCCCCCCACATCACAAACCAATATCAGATCATCTGGTTTCACATGCTGCTGCCAGTCATCTTCATGATTGAGCAGCCAACTGTAGAATGCTGCCAGCGGTTCTTCAATAAGGGTTACGGCGGCACCCAGCCCTGCCATTTCCACCGCCGTAAGGGTCAGATCCCTTGCGGCTTCATTAAACGAGGCGGGAACGGTGATCACCACATATTGATTTTCAAGAAAAAGGTCTTCATCCTTTACAAAATGGTTCCATGCATTTCGGATATGCAGTAAATATTCCGACGTGGCCGTAACCGGGGACACTCGTTCAACACCTTCAGATCCCCAGGGTAAAATTTTTGCCGTTCTGTCCGCCTGGGGATTGCACAACCAGCTTTTAGCGGAAGATACCAGCCTGGAAGGTATTTTAGAACCATGGTCCCGGGCAAAAGTGCCGGCAAAAAGATCCTCTCTTTTTTTCCACGGGTGTTTTAACACTTCTTTTGAGATATCATATTCCCCCGGGATATACAAAAAAGAAGGGAGAACCGGAATCTTTGTAAACTCTCCATGCCCGGTGAGTTGAGGAATGTTGAAAACTTTCACTGCATTCTTTTTATTCACATGAACGGTGCCGGAAGCATTGTTTTTTAAAACTGACACATCAATATATGAAACAGCAGAATTTGTGGTTCCTAAATCAATACCAATGACGTATTGTTTATCTTGAAAATCCAAAGCAACTCCTAAAATTTCTGATCACCCGCCTATTGTATGTCAACTTCTGCCGGAATAATAATGGTGGAATCCTGAATATCTGAAAGCTTGGGAATTTCATTTTTACCTGCCCGCCATCCCCGATGCTTTAAGGTTCCCTTGAAGGGAGGATCACCTGCCACATTCCCGACAAGTTTAATGGCATCAATATCAAACCCGGGTTCAATGGTGATGGTTTCACCTTCTTCAGCGTCTATCACCGGTTTGGGGTCAATATATTTCTTGATGGTCTTTTTGCAGTCTTCCTGAACACTCCTGACAGCCGCACCGATCTGTTCGTCATCATACAAACTTAACTCTTCATCAAAAAAATCCAATAGTCGTCCATCTCTTTGAAGAACAGACAGGCTGTGTAAAAACAACCGTCTTTTCCTCTCCATGGCTATTTTCTGATCCACAAAATCTTTTCCGGATTTCCCTTTAGAGGGAAGTTCCCCTTGTTTGGCCTGAAGGTCGTTAACCATCTTTGACAGTGACAGTCTTAAAATCAGCCATAATATCCATCCGGACAACACAAGGCTTCCGGTGACGGTGGGTATCACCCATACGTTAAAATTTCGGGATATGACATTTAAATAATTTGCCCCCCAGGATATGGCCTTGACGATCATTTCATTTCCGGTATCCTGGGCGAGTTTGACAGCCAGCCAGTCAATGCCGAAATAAAGTCCAGCAATGATACAGACACTGATCAACAGGGCCAACAAAGTGATAACATTAAATAATCTTTTTGAAACCAATTTAAAACCGTTCAAAACCAGGTTCTCCCTTCCAAATCCATTAACACAAAAAAACCACGCTGGGAATCACAGCATGGTTTTGATAATAATACAAAAATCTACGATATCAAGCAACAGGTTTTTCAAGATGGGGAATCAGGGAAAACAACTAAGTCGCCATCATTATTTTTCTTTGACGATAATCAGGTTCTTGTTGGCATCAAACACTTTTTGACCGACACCCTTCACCTTCATAATCTCCTGGGGGTTTTCAAATGGGTGTGCCTTGCGATATTCAATAATTCGGTCTGCAATCTTATCTCCCACATATTTGAGTGAGACAAGCTCGTTTTTAGGTGCGACATTTATATTTATTTTTCCGGTCGTGGCAAGAACAGGTTGACAGAAACAGACAAACAATAAGCTGGTCAAAATTAAAATGAAAACTTTTTTTATTTTTTTCATTGGTTGAACCTCCTTTGAGTTTGTAAGGATTTTTTCCCTGATTCCCATTTCCTTTTTTAACGTCGCCACATTAAAAAAGGACAACTGATAATCCTCTTCATAAACTGATCAAGGTGTGTATTGAATTGAATGGATAGGATTATATGGAAAGCAATCAAAGAAATCAATCAGGGTAAACCCTGATTTTTATAAAAAAATACATCTTTTTGTCTGTTTTTTATGATGTTCAAATATTTAGGAACAAAAAAAAGGATGGGACATTTAAATTTTATTGGCAGTATGGTAATGAATGGCGGGAATAAACGAATGATGGGATAATAAACGTCTAAGTCGTTAAAAGGATATTTCATGCAGAATCTGTGGCGCCGGTTATCGGCACTCAAATCAGATGATTTGATGTATTATTGTGTTGTTTTAACCTTCTTTCTTTTACCCACGGGAACAGCGCCCCCATTGATTGCCATTGGGCTTGCAGCCCTTGTATGGCTGGTTTCAGGAAAAGTGTGCCACATCAAGACCATCCTCCGGCAATCCTGGTTTTTCCCTTTGATACCGATATTGGTCTTACCCTGGATCGGACTGCTGTATTCACAGAACACAGATCTTGGCCTGGATTACGCGATGAAAACAAAATACTGGATTGCTGTCTTCATCACAGCCGGACTGGTGTTGGATGAAAACCGGGTCTACCTTCTTTTGAAATGGTTCTGGGCCGGGCTTTTCCTGGGCGCCTGTCTTGCCCTGCTGCAATATACTGGCATGATGGCGCCAATTGAAGAGAAGCACTTGGGTTTTGGCATTGTCCATACGTTTATCAGCATGTACCTGATCATTGGCATCCTGTCCGTCTCGTTTTATTTCAAACGGGAAACCGCTTGGAACAAAAAATTTATTTTACTTTTCCTGATGCTGGCCTTCTTATTTCACCTGGCAGTTTTAGAGGGCAGAAGCGGTTATTTGATTTTTGGAATCCTTTCGCCACTTGTTGCCAATAATTTAATGCACCGGTTTTCCTGGAAAATTAAAATTACTGTCAGTATCCTTCTTATCTGTGCCCTTTTACTCTCTCCTGTTGTCAGAAAAATAGTCAATAACACCGTTATCAATTTAAAAGATCAAAAGGAAAAAATTCTGAGTGGAGAAGACGTTGTGCAATTCCCCAGGGCATTTATCCTTAGAGAATCCATCCACATTTTTATGTCGCACCCCTTTATCGGCATCGGCACAGGAAGTATCACCGAACCGACCAAAGCAAAAGGCCATCGGGTTGACCACCCCCACAATAATCTTCTTTACATGGCAACAAGCTTTGGAATTTTTGGAATTGCCGCCTATTTATGGTTTCTCTGGAAAATGTTTAAACTGTCATGGACCTCAAGGGAAACGGCCACCGGGTATTTTGTCTTTTCCACATGCAGTGTTCTCTTTTTAAGCGGGATGTTTGATACCCAGATCTTGAATACCGAGACATTACTTTTTTTATCCGTGAGCTATGGATTCCTGAATCATCTGGATCCGGATAACCGGAAGGAAGTTTAACTGAAGCGTTCTTTCATCCCTTGTGCCCTGCAAGGCAGCCTTGTCTTAGAGAACGCATCCCCACCAGCGTCAGAATCGGTTTTCCCGGCCAATCATTTGTCGATACAGTGTCATTGTTTTATCAACAACCACTTGTTCTGAAAAATATTTTTCCGCCAGTATTCTTCCCTTAGCCCCCATTTTCCGCCTTAGGCCGGCATCCTTGATCATTTCTTCAAGGGCCTGGGCAAGTGCGTCAACATCTTTTACCGGGACAAGAAAGCCGTTTTCTAAATGCTTGACAACTTCCCGGCATCCAGGGACATCGGTTGTAATGATGGGTTTCCCACAGGCGGCTGCTTCAAGCAGGCCTTTTGGAACCCCTTCCCGGTAGGACGGCAGCACAACAATATGGGCTTTGGATAAAATCTCCGGCATATGATCTTGATACCCCCACCACTCTATGATCCCTTTATCATGCCATTCTTTAAGGCTGTTTTCCGGGATTGATCGTGGATTTTCGTTATCCGGTTTTCCAACAAGAATGGTCCTAAAATCAATCTGTTTATGTTTTAAAATTTTGGTCGCCTTGATCAACTCTCCAATACCTTTATCCCAGAGCATTCTTGATGCCAGAAGGATCGTGATTTTTCCTTCCGGTTCAGCAGTGATATGAAAATCAGAAATATTGACACCGGATCCGCGGATGAGAACCGATCTTTTCTTATCTATAATACCAAGGGTAATAAACGATAGTCGATCCTCGGGGTTTTGAAAGATCGCATATGTTTGTTTACTTAGAAAAAGAAGCTTATATACACCAAGAAAAAAATATTTTAACACCCGGGCTTTCCAATTTTCACTGATAAATAAAAATCCAAGCCCTGCATAGGCATTTACAACATGAGGTGTTTTGTTAAAAATGGCTGCCAGCGTTCCGTATAAAATCGGTTTCATGGCAACATGATGGACCAAATCCGGTTTTTCCTGATGATACATCCTGACGATTTGAACAATGGCTTTGATTTCCTGAAAAATATTTTTTCCCTGTCGTCTTAACGTTACCGGAACAACCCTGAATCCTTCATTTTCTATCTTCTGTTGATGCTTATCGATTCTTGTAACCACCACGACATCAAATCCGGCACGCTTTGCCGCCCTTGCAATGGGCAACCGATGGGACCAGAAATACCAGTCTTCGGTCACAAAAAAAAGAATCTTTGGCCGTTGTTTCTTTTTCATTCTTGATTTTCCAGCCATGCTTGAAACATCAATACATCCCATAAATCATACTGCCAATTTCTTTTTCCGGATAGATGGTCAGCCCATTTTTGATGAATTTGTCCCGGCTCAAAAAAACCATCATCTTTTAACCGGCTCTTATCCAGCAACCCATCTGCCCAGCCGCGCAAGGGACCTCGCAACCACGAATCAATGGGGACTGCGAATCCCATCTTTGGACGATCCATGAGCCGTTCAGGCACATAACGGTGAAGCACCTGCTGAAGAATCCATTTTCCTTTGCCGTTTTGAAGTTTCATGGAGAGGGGAAGTCTCCAGGCAAATGCTACAATTTCATGGTCCAGAAATGGCACCCGTGTTTCAAGACTCACAGCCATGGCCGCCCTGTCCACCTTGCATAAAATATCATCCGGCAGATAAGAGATTAAATCAAAATACATCATCTGTTCTGTAAGATCCAACAAATCAATATTCAAACCACGATCCGTCAACACCGTTTTCGGCTCGATGGCGGTCAATACGATATCACTCGGCTTTTTCCAGTGGGATACAAGGGTGTGATAAATTTGTTCCGTTGATGTCACGGCAAGCACTTCAGCAAGCTTATGAAGTTTGTCTCCAGGTCTTTGTTCAGCCTCTTTAGGTGAAAACGGCAGTATAGAAAAGAATCGATCCCACTGCATGGGAGATGGCAGGCACAATAGTGAGGCAATAAATCTTCTCATTGAAACCGGTAGGCGGGTCATTATTTTTTCAAGAACCCGTCCCTGGGAATAGCGATTGTAACCTCCGAACAACTCATCCCCGCCATCACCGGACAACGCCACGGTCACATATTGCCTGGCCATTTCCGATACCAGGAAAGTTGGAATCTGGGAAGAATCTGAAAACGGTTCGTCGTAAATCAACGGCAGTTTCGGTATAACATCCATTGCCTGCCGGGAACTGACATACAATTCAGTATGATCGGTGCCAAGATGGGCAGCTACTCGTTTGGCATGGGGTGCTTCATCATATCCTGCTTCATTGAATCCAATAGAGAATGTTTTGACGGGTTTGGTACTTTCTGCCTGCATCATGGCCACAATAGTGGAAGAATCAATCCCGCCTGACAAAAAAGCACCCAACGAAACATCTGAAATCATTTTATTCCGGATGCTCTTTCTAAGAAGCCTGTCCAGACTATCAATTGCCTCACTCTCACTTCCTGAAAACAGCTGGGCCCGGCTGTTTGCGACCATCTTTTCTGCATCCCAATATATTTGAGGAACCGGGCATTCCCCCGGCCTGCAGTCAACGGAAATTTTAACATAGCTGCCTGGCGTTAATTTGTAAATATGGTGATAAATTGAATACGGGGCCGGAATATAATTATACCGCAAATACAATGCCAGGGAATTTCGGTTAATTGTTCCTTCCCAGTCAGGATGTCGTTTTAAGGTCTTCAGCTCTGACCCGAATAAAAAGGTTTTCCCCTGCCAGCCGTAATATAACGGTTTTTCTCCCAAACGATCCCGGGCCAGAAAAAGCAGACGCTCTTTTCTGTCCCATAAAGCAAAAGAAAACATACCCGTGACCTTTTCAAGGGCATTTCTTACCCCCCAGTTTTCCACTGCTGCCAGCAGGACCTCCGTATCCGAATCCCCGCGCCACTGAACCTCCTGATCTGACAGATCCTTTTTTACCGCTTTAAAATTATATATTTCCCCATTATAGGTTATGACAAACCGCCCGGAGTGAGACGTCATTGGCTGGTGACCTTCCGGGGAAAGATCGATGATGGAGAGTCTTCTGTGGGCCAATCCAACGCCCGCTTCAGGATCAAACCACACGTCCCTGTTGTCAGGTCCCCTGTGGGCAACGGCATCCGCCATTTTTTCAAGGACCCGCCGGAACCCATCCCGCATCATTTTGCTGCTGACAAAGCCTGCTATGCCGCACATAGTAAAAAAACTCTCCGGATGATACAGTGAATCAATGGATCTGAATAAACCCTTTGTGCCGTTCCGCTGCTTGCATATGGCAACAGTCTGGGATGGTTATCTTGATGCATTAAGCCATGCCTGAAACATTAAAATACTCCACAAATAATTCTGCCAGTTCCGCATCCCACTGATATGCTCATTCCATTTTTTTCTGATGGGTTCAGGATAGAAAAAGCCGCCATTTTTCAACATCTCCCGGCTCAGCAAAGATTCAGCCCAATCCTTTAATGGCCCTCTTAACCATACATCCAGCGGTATACTAAACCCTGTTTTGGATTGATCGATCAAATCAGCAGGAAGATATCGCTTTAACACCTGACGAAGCAACCACTTTCCTTTATTATCTCTTATCTTCATGGACAAGGGAATCCGCCAGGAAAACTCTGCTATTCTATGGTCAAGATACGGCACCCTGACTTCAAGGCTGACGCCCATACTTGCCCTGTCGACCTTGGCTAAAATATCATCTGACAAATAGGACACCATATCCATATACATCATCATGTGGGTATAGTCGTCCAATTGGGGACATGTTTGAAGATACCCATGACCATTCCCGATTGTTCCATTGTCAATAACCACAGTTTCAGGATTTTTCCACTGGGTGACCATATTCGTATACAGGTCTGTTGGCGTTTTACAGGATATAATTTCCGCAAGTTTATGGAGAACATCTCCAAGGGGATTCTGACTTAACTGCGCCGGGATGAATCGTTGGAAAGACCTTAAAAAGGTATTCAGCAGTCCCGGAGGAATAGACGTAATGATCTTGCCGATGGATCTTCTCAGGGCTGGATGTATCCATCCGATCCTGTCCCAGATTTTTTTACCCCATAGATAATGGTTATATCCACAAAAAAATTCATCCCCGCCATCACCGGACAGACACACCGTAACCCGCTGCCGGGCTATTTTTGAAACAAGATAGGTCGGGATCTGGGATGAATCAGCAAAAGGTTCGTCATACAATCGGGGCAATCCCGGAATGACATCCAGCATTTCTGAAGGACCGACATAATATTCATAATGATCTGTGCCCAGATATGCTGCAATTTTTTTTGCGGCTTTTGCCTCATTACTAAACGACTCATTAAACCCAATGGTCACTGTTTTTACCGGACAAGTGCTCTGGGCCTGCATTTGGGAAACAATAAGGGAAGAGTCGATCCCCCCGGACAAAAAAGCACCCAAAGGGACATCTGAAACCATTCGTTTCCCCACAGCATCCTTGAGAAGCGCATCTAATGCGTCAATTTGTTCCTGTTCGTTATTTATACCGCGCTTGAGGGTATTTTCTTGTGCGATATTTTTCAAATCCCAATATTTAAACGGCTGCTGGTCATCCTCATGTCCAGATACCGTTAACATAACCGATGCTGATAATTTTTTTATCCCTTCATATATGGAATATGGCGCTGGTATATAATTATATTTCAGGAATAAAGACAGGACGTTTCGGTCAACCGGTTTATTGAATTCCGGATGAGCCACCAGGGCTTTAAGTTCGGATGCAAAAATAAATTTTTTCCCCATCCAACCGTAATAAAGTGGTTTTTCACCAAACCGGTCCCGGGATAGATACACTTTTTTTTCAAACCGATCCCATAATCCAAAGGCAAACATGCCATTAAATCGTTTCAGGCTTTTTTCAATCCCCCACTGACAAAAGGCCGCCAGCATTACTTCAGTATCAGAATGACCCCGGAAACCATGGCCTGAAGATATCAGCTCTTTGCGAAGGTCTTTATAATTATATATCTCCCCATTATACACCAGTACGTATCGACCATCAGAAGAAACCATGGGCTGACGGCCTTCCGTTGAAAGATCAATAATAGACAGTCTCCGGTGTCCAAATGCAGCAGGAAAATGTTCATCCACCCAGACTCCCGTATCATCCGGCCCCCGATGATTCAGTCTGGCCGTCATCTTTATGATAACAGATTCAAGTTCAGATCTATTGTTTTGATGTGAAAAATCGATCAATCCCGTAATACCGCACATTAATTTATCCCTTTGTCACTCGAACAGCCATCCCACACAATCCTCCATTGATCCTCTTCAGCCCGTGCCGGCTGAATGGCCCGATGCTTCAAAATTTTATAATTCAACCCTGTGGTGACGGCAACGATATCAACGGCACCTTTCATCATCTGCTGACAGATATAGACCATCGGCCAAAGCCCTCCCCGGCTCCGTTCATTGATCATCAGTGCCCTTGAAAAATAATATCTACCGGTTAATATGGTTTTTAATGAGAGGCAACTCATCCTATATCCGGTAAGGACGTCCGAAAGGCAGGCGAACCGGCTGTATCTGAAGGTTCTCAACAGCAGTTCCTGATCCTGGGCTTTTTTCATATCCTCCCTGTATGGATTCGCCTGAAACCACTTGATCCGTCCCATCCAGGTGGGATGCGGCAAGTAAAACCCCGCCCAGAATCGGCTGCAGATATCTTCATGGGTTTTTCGGAAGGGATAAGATCCCACGGAATGACCCTGTTCATTAAAAACCAAGACGCGGCTTCCCACCAGATCAACATCCGGATTCTCTTTCAGATATTCCAGCTGCTTTTCAAATCTCTCTGGATAGATGATATCATCGCCATCAACTCTGGCAAAAAAATCTCCCCGGCTCTCCTTCACCGCCTGGTTCAATCGACAGGCAAGGCCCTTGTTCTGTTTATCTGCAAACACCTTTATTCTCTTGTCCCTGAATTGCCTGACAACCGCCACTGTATGATCATCTGATCCATCATCAAAGACTAATAGTTCCCAGTTATCGTAAGTCTGGTTCAATACAGAACAAAGGGTGTGTTTGACAGTCGACTCACAATTATAGACGGACATGCCGATGCTGATAAGTGGGGTATTCATAACAATATCCATTCCAAAGGAAATCGATCCTTGATATTGTTATCATTGGCGAACCACTGTTGCGGCGCAACCACGATTTTATCCTTGTGCGGATTCAGCCAGGCTCCCCACCAGCTAAAAGAGCTATTGGCGATGATGTGATGCCTGCAAAGGCTCATTAGGTGCATATCCTTATAACTTTCAGCGCCACGGTTATGGTCAATGTATCGGCAAGGAAAATTTATTTTCAAATGATCTTTTACCCAGGAAATGTCATCTGAAAAAACAAAAAAACAGGGATGCTCAATTCGATCAACAATATATTCAATAGCCGTTCGATAATAATCCAGGGAACACAATCCGTGCGTAGCAAGGGTTTTAGGGTTTTTTACATAATCACCCCGCCGCACGTGGAGACTCACCGCATTCACTTGAGCAATTTGTGCAGCAAGGACGGCATTCTGGTTTGCCAGGGGTAACTTAAAAGTAAAATCGGCACGAAGAGTGGGAATCACGTTACAAAAATATTTCTCAGACTGCCAATACCCGCTTAAGTAGCAGTCCTGCGGAACATTCTGTATTCCCGGCCAGTAATGTAACTGGGGTTCAACAACAAAACAACGATGACGAAATGCTGCCATACTGGAACGTGCCATAATCCGCCTAATGCAGGGGAGGCTTTGCCAGCCCAGGATACTGCGCACATCCGTTTGAGTCGCCGCTTTTATCGGGATATCGAAAACCCGCTGAAGTTCAAACCCCTGGTGCAACTCATATCCTGCAAAACCAGAAATATCATTCAGTAAGGGCTGCCCAAACTGCAATGACACAGCACGGCCTGCTGCGTACTGGAACATCTGGTTGCCCAGACCGCCAATCACTTGTGAAATAATCATGGATGGTCCGCCCCTGACCGATGGACACTAATCTTTCCGAGCATGCACATGACATCCAAAACACAGAAGTTCTGATGAACCGTTGTCTCTTTTACTAAAACGCAACAGCATCCGTTGTAAGATAAACATACTGAACAGTTCAAGAGGATTGGGCTTGCAATCTGAGTAACGACTCGAAATGGACGGTATCCTGTAAATTTCCTGGGCAATGAATTCGAAAAAATTGCCGTTCCTGCTTATTTCAATATGTTTAAACCCCTGTTCTGATAAATGACTTTCATACCAATACGTGTTGAAACCGCTGCTGAAGTGATAGGGGGCTAAATGTGTCAATGAGCAGAATGGCGCCGTCATAATCAGGTGACCGTTCGGTTTGAGCAGTCGAGAAAATTCTTTGATCGCTTGAACCGGGTCAGCCAAATGCTCCAGAACTTCTATACACATGATGGCATCAAAAGACGCGGTGGGCTCAGGAATTGACGTAATATCACTGACAATATCTAATTTTCCATAATCAAACTCTCCGGTCTGCAGGGCAGCCGTATCCCCTTTCCCATCATAATCTCCAAAATCCTGGGAAACATAGTCCAAATGATGACAGTATTCACGATATCGTTGGGTTCCGGCACCTGCATCCAATATTCTGCTATGGGGAGAAAGGGTTAAAAGGATATCTTTTAACCAGGTTTCACGAGAACTCTCGTTATCCTTGCCAACATTCGGTGATAATGATTTTAAAATATTTCTAGCGCTCATGGTCAACCCTTTGATGATTTCATGGCTTCCGTTATCTTTTTATAAATAAGGGTGTTGAAACCATAATTTTTCGATAAAATATTTATTTACTCATGCTTTAACGTTGAATTCATTTTTTTGAAAATAAAAATCCCCAAAGAATACCACTCTTCTGCCAGATCGGCAAGTTTCATATCATCCAAGGCTGATAACTCAACAGTACTCTTTTGACCTACCACAGTAAGCGATGACAGTCGGAGTGAATTTTTCATCGCCAGTTTGACAACAACCCGGGGATCAAAAACACGATTTGCATTAAACTCGACTCGATCAACACCCATAGGAACGGACAGATAAAGTAGTCCTTCATTTCGAAGCAACCTCGCCATGTTAGCCACTCCGCACTCAAAACCATTTGGGTCAATTGGGTCACCATATCGCCCTAAACCGAAATGCTCTAATGCATGCAGGCAGGAAAGTGAATCACAATAGTCGTGCATTCCGTCTAAATGTTCCATAAGATCTGCCTGTATGAATTGAATACCTGGCATTTGCAAGGTGATGGGTCTCACATCAAACACCTCGATTTCACGGAAGCTTGCCACGTGGGCCACAAATCCATCCACGCGAGAACCAATATCCACATGTTTTTCCGGTTTGGCCTTAAAAATCATTCGGGCCACCAGCAGATCCTGCAAAAAATATTCGTTCTTAGTCGATCCACCTTCTTCATACCAGTCATGGAGACAAGGCTTAAGTTCAATTCGACCGGAGTATACAGAGCGAAATCGAAGCAAATCAAAAATATATCGGGGTAAGCCTAGCAGAGAACGAAACATTAGGCGAGGATCAATGCCAAATTGACTGCTTAAAATCCAATATATTTGTTTAATAATTTTCAAGAATAAAGCCTAAATTTTTTTTTTATTCTTAAGCAATAATACTTGCCAGTAGCAGCCAGTAAACATATTAAATATTTTATGTGCTTATATAACAATATGCTCAAATAATATATTTTATCCGATATAGCAAAGGAGCTGCTCAAATAAAATCCAAATACCCGATAGGTATATATTAAAAAATTCTTAAGAAGAGCAGGAGGGATTACATTTGATGAAATATTGCCATAATGTCGCCGGTAAATCAACAATCCATCATCAACAAAGATACATCTAAATTTATGGGATATCGCATGAACAAAAATACCTTCACTAAAACAACTCAAATCAATATTTTTCCTTATAAAAGGGAAAAAATTCCTCAATGGACCAATTTGAAACAAACCGTAGATCTGAAAAGAAGGAAATTGCAGTGCTAACATAGTGAAGTTATGTGGTTTGCCCTTCCTGAAAACAGAAGACAAAACACCGTGTTTAGTTATCTTCGTTTTTTCATCCAGAATATCAATGTCGGGTATGGCCAGCTCAAACCCCTTATTGAGTCCTTTTACTAAATTAGCTAAAGTTTCCGGGGTCCCCAGCAGATCATCTACTGCCATCCATTTAAAATATTTTCCATCTGACTCATCCAACACAAATTTAAAATTGAATAGTGACCCATGGTTTTCATTCTGACGAAAATACCGGATACGTGAATCATGGGCCATATATTCCAGGCAAATGGCTTCGGTATTGTCGGTCGAGGAATTATCTGAAATAATAAGCTCAAAATCAGTAAAAGTTTGTACCAATAAAGAGTCAATGGCGTGCCTGATAAATTTCTCACCATTATATACCGGCATGCCGATGCTCACCATTGGTATACTAACATCTGCATGGCGACTGTTGTTTAAATCAAGATTCACAACTAACTTCCTTCTTATAAAATCGCTGCAACATCCATCGCCTGGTTGCCGGGACCACCCAGGCCGTCAGGAACAGAGATAGAATAGAGACCCCCGCAATATAGATTATCAAAACCACTTGTGGCATGGCATCAGGCATCAGAAGCCTACCGATCCCCGCAGTCAGAACCGAACATAACATTGGTATTCCCACATCCTGACAATACCAACGCAACGTTTCATCCGGCAGTAACCTGCGATGCATCAGCTGTATATTAATCAGCACATAACCGCAGTTTAAAATTACCCAGACAAAAGCCGCACCAATCGCCCCGAAATGGCGTGTCATGAAAAAAATCAGTGGTACCAGGACAATAACAGACACCAGATTTACGTAAAAACCAAGTTTTGTCCAACCATGGGCCAGTTGCAGGGCATAGGGCATACTCATCAGCCCATTCAGGGCAGTACCGATCACAAGAAGGCTCACCAACACATACGTCTGTTCCGCCGTTACCGGATTTTGTGTCCACAGCAGAAGAATTGATTTTGAAAAAAATGCCAGCACCATTGCCGCCGGCAGAATCATGACGGACATCACCTGGCAACTGTAATGATACAGCGCTTTCAAAGAAGCCTGGTCATTGACAGTAACCAGCTGCGTCAAACGAGGATATACACCATTAAAAATAGGTCCAATCAGACGATAAAGGCTCATAGCAACCACTCCTGCCAGTGAATAATAGCCAAACATCTTGAGTGGCAACATGCGACTTAACAGGATTTTATCGGTCTGGGTCAGCAGGGTGGCCAGAATGGATATCCCTAACATTCCCGCAGCAAAACGCCAGACGTCTTTTAGAATACTGAATTTAAACACGGCTTTTTTTCTGCCCACCGGCAGGCTTCGCCAGAGCGCCCCCCCTAACAGCAGGGTCTGTAGTCCACTGGCCACAATCTGCCAGCAGAAAAACGCCTGGATGGTGGGTGAAATCAACCAAAGAATCAATATGGCGCCGATTCCCCGCACGGTTGCCATGACCACATTCACGGCATTAAGCAGCACCTGGCGCTGCAGTCCCATAAGACCACCCGAATAAAATCCCACCGGCCACTGCAGGCCAATGGCAATTCCCATGAGGATGACCGCCTGCTGAATCGTCCCGGGGGACAGATTCTCCGCCCTCACCCACCGCTGGGACAGGTATGCCGATAATGCAATGACAATAACGACAATGAAACCCGCCATGGCCCAATAGATAAAACCCAGGGTTCGGACGAGATTTTGCATCTGATGTTCAGAACCAGGTTTGCTGGTCAGTCTTGCCAATTCTCGATTCAAAGTGGAACTCAACCCCATGTCCAGCAGCGCGAACACACTCAGCAAAGTTGAGAAAAATCCAACCAGGCCGTAAGCCTCAATCCCCATAAAGTGGATATACAAAGGGATAAAAACCAATGCCATCAAGGCGATCCAGATGCTTCCCACATAGTTGGCGATTACATTATGTTTGAGTTGCGTCATGGCTCACGATTCTATTATCATTGGGCATCCATTCATTAAACGGCTGTTGATTAGAAATCTGATTACTTAACACACTTCAAATATCCATCCGGGGCCACCGTGATCAGCAATTTATTCTGGATCTCTCGATCAATCTCGAACCGATCATTCTGCTTCAGGAACTCCCAGACAGCCGTCTTGGGATTATTGCCTTTGTCCCAGGGTCGATCGGGATAAGATCCTTCGGGCATATCTTCAATGGCCGTATCAAAAACAACCAGATAGCTTCCCCGGGTCACCAGAGGGGAATATAACGCCAGTTCTTTGAGTACATGCGCATGGGAGTGCATGGAGTCCAGGCAAACCAGAACGCTCTTTTTATTTTTAGCAAAATCGCATACCTGCCGGACAATGTCAGCATCAACAGCGGATCCCTCCAGCATGGTGATGCGCTTAAACATGGGATGCTTTTCAAGCTCCACGCGGTTATGCTCCCGGATATCGATATCAATACCCAGTACCTGGCCGTCTCCGCCAATCAATTCCAGCATGGAGGCGGAAAAGATCAGTGATCCACCATGGGCGATGCCTGTCTCAATAATCAGGTCCGGTTTAACACGCCAGATAATCTCCTGCATGGCCATAATATCCTGGGGAAACTGAATGATCGGACGACCCATCCAGGAAAAATTATAGGTATAGTTATACTTGCCGGTTAACCGGAGAAAATCATTGCTCATCTGCCCCAGCTGTTTGTCGGCTCCCTGACGTTGGATCATCTCATTATTATCAATCATTCTTTCATCCTATCCTTTTCTCTGACCAATGGCATAGATCACATTACAATCTTCCGGCCGCTGTTTACCGAATTCATAGCAGGCATCACAAAATGCCTTGCGCCAGTCTTTCGTCTTTTCTTCACCCACCCGTCCCCAACCAAATTCCCCCCCATCCCAGGGGCCTTCCTCCAACATCCAATTTATTTGAGGCGTAGACAGCATTTTATAAAAAACACCGCCGGTCTTCACTACCTTCAGCCCTGCATCTTCAAAGTTTTTCACCAGATCTGCCATGTCATAGGACCGCCGATGTCCGGCAATATTCAAATCAAATGGCGAGAGTTCATATTCATCCGAAAGGGTTCCCATCAATTTTGCTATCCGTCGATTGACGGCAACGGCATTGGGAACGTGGGCAATGATGATGCCTTCTTGCGACAGCTGTCTGGCGCAGATATTCAAAAGGCCAGATGGATCCTGAACATGTTCCAGCAACGTTACCATCGTAATGGTATCAAAGGGGTCATTCCCCTGAAATTCCTCGGCCAAAGCATGGACAAATTCAATACCAGGATAGGTCTTTTTAGCATCTGCAACATGAGTGGCAGATGCATCAAGCCCGACAACTGTCCCAAAATGAGGCGCCATCAGATGGGTCAGATAACCATTGCCGCAGGCCAGATCAAGGAGTCGAGACATCCGTTTGTTTTCAACAATACTTTGAACAATATACTGCCCCAATAATTGTTCATATGTGGCAAAATATTTTCCCCTCTGCCAGGGAAAGGTATCCTGCCGATCCAGTTCATTTTCAGATTTATCGGGCTGAGATGTTTTCATTCTTATTTCCTCCTGCGATTTCAAATAAACCGTTCTTTATAGCAACAACAGGCTCCCACCCCAAGCACAATCTTGCTTTGGATATATCCATTTTTATATTTCCCACATCCCCTTGGATAGGTTGCTGTTTGATATTACTTTTAGAATCAGTGATCTTAACAATCTGTTTTGCAACCCTGTTTGTTGATGTGAGTACCCCTGTTCCAAAATTAATTGATCCTTGAAGTCCTGAATCAATCGCCATGATGATGCCCCTGCGTAAATCACTGACATGGAGCAAATCAAGGGATGGTAATCCGTTACTATATTCATGCGTAACAATTTCCCTGTTTTCTCTGGCTTTGTTCAAAAAATTCCAAATAAATTTGGGCCGGTCACATTCAATACCGTAAACAGAGCTTGACCTTAATATCAAACAGGAAACAGAATATTGTCTGCGATAATGATCAATGAGGTTTTCACACAACACTTTTGTCTGCCCATAACTGCCGCCCGGACAAAAGGGAACAGTCTCATCTGCCATTAATGAAGATGTCCTGTACCCTGAATAGACTTCCCAGTTACTTAAATATATCAATTGGACATTATTTTCTACACAAACATCCAGAGAATTTTTCAGCATGACCAAGGACTCCCCCATGGCCGTATTAACCGTATATATCCTGGGATTGGCCAGGTGTAGAATTTTACCGATGCTCTTTTCCTTGACCATCAGGTTTAAAAAAACCGTATCATGAAGCAAGTCTATCTCTCCCCGGGGAGGAGAAAATACAGTGTAACCCTTCTTGATTAGCTGTTCAATCAGACCTTTTCCAACAAATCCGTTTGCACCTGTTACTAAAATTCTTTTTTCACGATCCGGCTCTGCTTGATCTGCATCCTTTCCAATGGCCTGATACACCCTGTTCAAGACTTCTATTTTAAGATTTTTCTCTCCAATCGTTTCTATAATATACCTTACCGCCTCGCCCAGACTAACCCCTTTCACCTGTGCCCACACACCGGCCGCAACGGCATTGCTTCTTGACATGCCGTAATCGCAACAGATGACCACTTTCTCTCCGCGGTCAATAGATATTAGGGCTTGTTGGATCTTGGCCTTCAATGTTTCAGGAGAATTACCCGCCTTATCCACCAAGTCCCGGACGTCAATCACTGTAATTCCGGAAATCTGCCTGGCATTATCAAATGCGGCTGTTCCAAGATTGTCAGATATCCAATGAATCACTGCACCAATTTTCCTTCTTCGACACAAATTTCAGTTAAACTTCTAAAATAATAACCAACACGAAGCGGTACAGTCTGCACAGCGACCTTATTAATTGCAGACTGCAGGTATGTATCGACCTCATTAAACCCGGCTTTGGTTCGCAAGTATGTGGATGCTGAAAACCGCGGATTAATTTCAAAAGGCAATAAAACTCCATTGCGCACCCGGCCCTGGATATTAAGTGGGCCCTGGCTGTTCAGCAGACCGGCAATCAACTCAGCCTGTTTGCAGATGTCATGGAAATCACCAATATACCCCTGGCTGTATCCGCTTGAAATCAGCCCTGTGTCCGTCTTGGCCATCACTGAAAGTTTAACATTGAACATCCGTTTTAAGGCAATAGATCCTAAGAGATCACCTTCGGGCGAGTGAAGAACCCCTATTGTAAACTCACCCTCTTCATGGGGAATATATTCCTGCACAATGGGTATTTGATGGTTATTTAACAAATATCCCACATATAATTGGGCTTCGGCCTTATTTCCCGCTAAAAAAACAAACGAACTTCCACCACTGCCGGTAGCCGGTTTTATAACGCAGGGAAACGGCATCCGATCCAACTCATCCATCTGTTTTATGGAACAGGAATAGGGAATGGGAACTCCCTGCTGCAATAACCAGTCAAACAATTTACCTTTATGCGAACACGTCGAAATCACGTCTCCGGTATTTGACGTAACATGAATCCCCCTCTTGAAAAATTCATCCAACGCATTCCCCAGAAGAATTGAGGGTTCTTCTCCTCCGGGAATAACCGCTTTGATATCCATTTTCTGACATATCCCAAGGATGTCTTCTATATAATTATTGCGGTCAATCAAAAAAGTTTCTACAGTTCCACCTTGATAGTGGCCAAAAGCAAATTCAGATATGTCACATCCAAAGATTTCATATTTTCCGGCACAACGGAGGGCCTTAATTATTTCTGTCCCCAATGATGCCCCGCCAATACCGGCAACAAGAACACGCATATGATCTTTCAAACCATTTTCCTCCCGATGGAACCAAACTGCCAACTTCAGTCGGCCATGTTCAATATCTGTAACAGGGTTGAACAAACATAGTTAACTTTTTTTTCATCCATATTCATACCACATGGAAGATTTATTCCATAGGGACTGATTTGATAACTTATCCGGTTTCTCTTTTGTGCGACCGCAGCCTGGTCCGTTTGATTAAAAGCAGGAATAGCACTTAACGGATAAAAAAATGGACGGCACGATAGGCCATAATCGTTCATCTTTTGAATTAACGCTTCTTTTTGAATACCAAATATTGAATCCAGAATGATCGAGACCATCCAGTATGAATTTTTGGTCTGGTCTGGTTCAAAATTCAGTGTGAGCCCATCCATACTCCCCAGCCTGTCATGATACCAATCAAATATCTGACGTTTTTTATCAACCAGTTCTTCTGCCCGCTCTATCTGCGCAAGGCCGAGCGCCGCCTGCATGGAACTCATTTTATACTTGTGGCCCACTTCAGAATTAAAAAACATGACATCTCCCGGCTTGCGGCCATGATCCCTTAGAAAAAGAACCCGGTCAAACAGGTCTTTATTATTCGTGACCAGCATCCCCCCTTCACCCGTGGTCATGGTTTTTGAACCATGAAAACTGAAACAACCGGTATCGCCCAGGCATCCGGCTTTTTGCCCCTTATATTCAGAACCCAGTGCTTCGGCAGCGTCTTCAATTACACCCAAATTATTCCTGCGGGCAATGGCATGAATTTTTTCCCAATCCGGCATCCCCCCATACAGGTCAACAGGGATAACGGCCTTTGTCCTGGGGGTAATGCAGTCTTGAAATGATGCAGGAGAAAGACACCAGTTTTGCACATCTATATCGGCAAATACCGGCGTAGCACCCACATAGATAATCGGAGCAGCTGTAGCAATCCAGGTCACATCCGGCACAATGACCTCATCACCCGGACCTATTCCCAGGGCCATCAGGGAAAGATGAAGCGCTGACGTGCAGGACGGGAGAGCAACCGCATGGCTGAGTCCCATATATTCAGCAAAAGCACGCTCAAAACGGTCGTTATATATATTGGCATTTTCATACCAGGCATTCCTAGCTGCGTCTGCCACATATTCAATTTCTTTGTCCGTAATCCATGGACCGGACACCGGTATTTTTTCCATTCATTCCTCTTTTAACTAACAATAGATGCAATCTTAACAAAATAGCGCCTTCCGTTACCAACACCGAAGCTCCGGAACAGCAGTGACAAAACGGCCGCCCCACTCCCCTATATAGCCGAGTTGTTCGATAATTTCATCTTTGATGTTCCAGGGCAGAATCAGGATGTAATCCGGGGTTTCAGATTGGATTACCTCCTCTGCCACAACAGGGATGTGACTGCCGGGCAGATATTTTCCCTGTTTGTGGGGCGAGGCATCCACCACAAAACAGATCAAATCTTTTTTTATACCGCAATAATTGAGCAGGGTATTTCCCTTGGCAGCGGCACCATAGGCGGCAACCTTTTTTCCGGCCCGCTTCTGGTGAATTAGAAATTCAAGCAGCCCATATTTGACCTGGTCTGCCTTTTGCTGGAAACCGGTATAAAACGGCATTTCCATCATCCCGGCAGCCGCCTCCCTGGCATGAAGCGCTTTAACAGAGGACAGAATCGGTTTTGATTCATCTTGCGCATGCCGGGCAAATATCCGTAAAGACCCGCCATGGGTTGGAATTTCCTGGACATCAAACAATGTAAGACCCTGCTTTTTAAAAATTTCTTGAACCGTATGAAAGGAGAGATAGGAATAGTGTTCATGATAGATGGTATCAAACTGATTGTTTTCAACCAGCTGCAGAAGATGGGGAAATTCCATGGTGATCACCCCCTGTTCCGCCAGAACAAGCTTCATTCCCGCGACAAAATCACCCAGGTCAGGCACATGGGCCAGGACATTATTTCCCAGGAGCAGGTCGGGTTTTACCCCTTTTTGGACAAGGGTTCTGGCCAGTTCAACGCCAAAAAATTCGGTTATTGATTCAATCCCTTTTGCCCGGGCGGCTTGAGCCGTATTTTTTGAGGGTTCAATCCCCAGACAGGGGATGCCTCTGCCCTTAAAATACTGCAGCAGATAGCCGTCATTGGAGGCAATCTCCATGACAAAAGAGTCTTTTCCCAACCCCAGTCGCGCCGTGATCATTTCCACATAGGCGTTTGCATGGGCCAGCCAGGTTTTGGAAAAAGATGAAAAATAGGCATATGCCTGGTTAAAAATATCAGCAGACTTTTTATATTCATCAATCTGTACCAGGTGACAATGATGACACACAAACAGTTTTACCGGATAAAAAATTTCCGGTTCCATGAGCTGATCGTTTAATAAAAACGAATTGGATGGCGGTGAATTGACCAGATCGATAAAGGTATGCGTAAGCCGTCTATGACAATGGCGGCACTTCATCACAAAATCCCTTTAAAATCTTTTTTCAACAACGGATGCTGCAAATCCCGTTCAGATACTTGTGTAATATTCTCCGGCCAGGTTATTCCTGCCAGGGGATCATCATATCTGACGGCTCCCTCATGCTCAGGGCTGTAATATTCCGTATGAAAATACATCAGTTCACAATCCTCAGCCAAGGTCTGAAACCCATGGGCAAATCCCTCGGGAATATACATCATCTTCATGTTTTGAGACGTCAGAATTTCCCCCTGCCACTGCAACAGGGTGGAAGAATTTTTTCTCAGGTCCACCAGCACATCAAAAACAGCCCCTTGAATACATTTGACCAGTTTGATCTCTTTTTTGGGAGCATATTGAAAATGCATTCCCCGGACGGTTCCTTTTTTATGGGTCCAGGACTGATTGATCTGCACGATCTGCCGGGTATGGCCAATCTGTTTCAATTCATCCATACACACGATACGGGCAAATTTGCCCCGCTGATCGCCATGGGGTTCAGGCTCAATCACAAATGCCCCGTTCAGCTTTAGCCTGGTAAACTTCATATGCACAACCCCTCATATTGACGAACCTGGGCCCTGGATAATTCGCCCATCCCTTTTTGATTCTCCTCAAATGCCTTGTACCACTTGGCTGTCCACGCCAAGGCCTGATGGGCATCCAGACCGGGTGCCCATTTTAGCCGGCTGCGGGCCTTGGAACAATCCAGTTTCAAAAGGCCGGCCTCATGGGGATGATGCCCATCCGCCAGAGACCAGTTCGCACCTTCTCCCCAGAAGCTTGCAAACCGCTCAACGACCTGCCCTACTTCCAATTCAGAATGATCTGACGGACCGAAATTCCATCCCCCCCCAAACTGCGGGCCATCAACATAAAGTCGTTGGGCCAGCATCAAATAACCGGATAAAGGGTCCAAAACATGCTGCCAGGGTCTTATGGCATGGGGAGATCGAATGTGCACGGCATCTTTTTTCATAAAGGCCCGAACCATATCCGGAATCAGGCGGTCCTCGGCAAAATCCCCTCCGCCAATCACATTGCCTGCCCGGGCTGAAGCCAGTGAAACGCCGTGATCTTCATACGCATCCGGATGAAAATAGGATCTCAAATAGGCCGACGTCACAAGTTCGGAACACCCTTTTGAACTGGAATAAGGGTCATACCCCCCCATGGGATCTGTTTCACGATACCCCCAGACCCATTCCCTGTTTTCATAGCATTTATCGCTGGTTACATTCACAACCGCCCGGACGGACGGTGTCTGTCTAACCGCCTCAAACAGATGAACCGTCCCCATAACATTGGTAGAATAAGTCTCCACCGGATCAATAAAGGATCGACGAACCAGACTCTGGGCCGCCATATGAACGACAATCTCCGGTTGAAACGCCTGCAGGCTTTTTTTAAGCAGGGCAAAATCCCTGAGATCCCCTTGGATGGATGTCATGCCATCGGCAACATGCGCCGCCTCAAAAAGGGCCGGGTTGCTCGGGACATCCAGGGAGTAGCCACACACATCCGCCCCCATGTGTTTGAGCCACAAACACAGCCAGGCCCCCTTAAAGCCTGTGTGTCCGGTGATCAGGACACGCTTTTTGCTGTAAAAATCAACAAGGGATTCGGTCATACGGCTTTGTTTCACCACTTTTTCCATGGTGCCTTACCCGAAGCCCAGACATGCTCCAGTTCTGTCTTATCCCGGAGGGTGTCCATGGGTTTCCAGAATCCTGAATGTTTGTAGGCCACCAACTGGTCATCTCGAACAAGATCTTCCAATGGCTTACGTTCCATACTGGTATTATCTCCCTCAATATAGTCAAATATTTTCGGTTCAAACACAAAAAATCCACCATTGATCCATGACCCGTCCCCCATGGGTTTTTCCTGAAATGCCCGGACCCCCTCATCTTTTTCATCAACAATCAAAGAACCGAACCGCCCCAGGGGCTGCACCGCAGTTACCGTTGCCAGCTTACCCTTTTGTTGATGAAACGCAACCAGCCGATCAATGGGAATATCTCCCACCCCATCACCATAGGTCAATAAAAACGGTTCATCTCCAATATAGGGCTGAATCCGTTTTACCCGTCCCCCTGTCAGCGTATCCAAACCGGTATCCACAAGGGTCACCCGCCAGGGTTCAGTTGAATTAGAATGAATCGTCTGTTTGTTTCCATCTCTGAAATCAAAGGTCACATCACTTTGGTGGAGAAAATAATTGGCAAAGTATTCCTTGAGCACATACCCCATATAGCCCAGGCAAATGATGAAATCAGTATAACCATAGTGGGAATAAATCTTCATGATATGCCACAGAATCGGCTTACCCCCAATCTCCACCATGGGTTTTGGCTTCAAGTGTGTTTCTTCACTCAGCCGGGTTCCAAGCCCCCCGGCCAGTATGACAACCTTCATCTTAATCTCTCATATCCTTTCACATTTGGGATGTTTACTTAACTCAACGCTTTCGGTCTTTAGCTTTAATGTAAGGGGTCAGGCTTTTTTTATTGTGCTTTTTATCATTATTTTATGACCATACAGGTAAAAAGCGCCATAAGGAAAGCCTGACCCCATGTAAAAATGGCCAACTCCGAAAGTTGAGTACTTAACAAACCGTTTCAACATACCATTGATATGTTTTTCCAATGCCTTCTGCCAATCCCGTGGCCGCCTGCCACCCAAGCGCCGCCATCCTTGATACGTCCAGCAGTTTTTGGGGGGTGCCATCCGGCTTAGTGGTATCCCATACAATGTCCCCTTTAAACCCCACAATCTCTTTGATCAAAAGGGCCAGTTGCCGGATGGTCAAATCCTTTCCCGTGCCGATATTAAACAATGGCGATGTATCCGCCGGCAACCGGCTTTCAGGTGTCTTCATCACATGCAGACAGGCATCGGCCATATCATCAACATACAAAAATTCGCGTTTCGGCTGGCCGGTGCCCCACAGGGTGACGCTGGTATCCTTACGTTTGTTTGCGTCATGAAATTTTCGAATCAGGGCCGGCAGCACATGGGAGGTGTCAAGATCAAAATTATCATGGGGACCATAAAGATTGGTGGGCATGACCGGTATAAACTGTGTTCCGTGCTGCCGATTATAGGCCCAGCACATTTCTATGCCGGCTATTTTTGCCAGGGCATAGGCGGAATTCGTGGGTTCCAGGGCACCGGTCATCAAGTCTATTTCTTGCATGGGCTGTCGGCAGAGCCGGGGATAAATACAGGAAGACCCCAGAAAAATCATTCGTTTCACCCCATGCACATGGCAGTTGTGAATCACGTGGTTCTGGATCATTAAATTTCTAAAAATAAAATCAGCAGGATAGGTTTTATTGGCCAGTATGCCGCCGACTTTAGCCGCGGCCAGGAAGACATAATCCGGCCGTTCTCGTTCAAAAAACGCCGTGACCGCCTGGAAATTTTCCAGGTCCAGCTCCCCATGGGTCCGGGTGATCGTATGGTCATACCCGTTTTCTTTCAAGCAGCGTAAAAGGGCCGCCCCCACAAGGCCGCGATGACCTGCAACATATATTTTGTCATTTGGATGCATTGGCTTATTCCTGGTAGGTAAAGGTTGAAAACCCGTGTTCCTGGCACAGCGAATCTTTCTGGGCCTGTTCAAGATCTTTTTCAACCATCTCCTGCACCATCTCATCAAAGGATGTTTTGGCTTCCCACCCTAATTTTCTTTTAGCCTTTGAGGGGTCCGCCAACAGGGTTTCAACCTCTGTGGGCCTGAAATAGGTGGGATCAACGGCAACGATTACGGTGCCGTCATCGGTGATGCCCTGTTCATCAACTCCCTGCCCTTTCCATTTCAAAGAAAGGTCCAGTTTTTGGGCCGCCACATTAATGAACTCACGAACAGAATATTGTTTTCCCGTACCAATCACATAGTCATCGGGTGTGTCCTGCTGGAGCATCAACCACTGCATTTCCACATAATCCTTTGCATGCCCCCAATCCCGTTTGGCTGACAGGTTACCCATGTACAGACATGCCTGCAATCCCAACTTGATCCGCGCCAGAGCCCGGGTTATTTTCCGGGTGACAAAGGTTTCCCCCCGCAACGGCGACTCGTGGTTAAACAGGATGCCGTTGCAGGCATAAATCCCATAGGCCTCCCGGTAATTCACGGTGATCCAATAGGCATACAGCTTGGCTGCCGCATAGGGGCTCCGGGGATAAAAAGGGGTTTGTTCCGTCTGGGGTGTCTCCTGGACCTTGCCAAACAATTCCGAGGTGGATGCCTGGTAAAACCGGGTTTTCTTTTCCAGGCCCAGCAACCGGATACCTTCAAGGATCCGCAACGTGCCCAGGGCATCCGTATCTGCCGTGTACTCCGGGGATTCAAAAGAAACCGCCACATGACTCTGGGCCGCCAGATTATATATTTCATCCGGTTGAATCTGTTGAACGATTCGAATGAGGTTGGTTGAGTCTGTCAAATCCCCATAATGGAGGAAGAAGGCCCTGTTTTTTTCATGGGGGTCCTGGTACAAGTGGTCGATCCGGTCTGTGTTAAAAAGGGAGGATCGGCGCTTAATACCATGGACCTCATACCCTTTTTTCAATAACAATTCAGCCAGATATGCCCCATCCTGCCCGGTAATACCTGTAATCAGTGCTTTTTTCATAACAGCCTTTTAAAAAAAATTGCGGCGGGCCACCAGCCGCTATAATTAAAGTTTATCAATTTCACATGGGGTCAGGCTTTCCTTATGGCGCTTTTTAACCGTCTGGTCATGACATAGTGATAAAAAATTCAGCCTCCAATAAAAAAAAGCCTGACCCCGTCGATTAAATCTAACATCCAAAAATTGAGTTGTTCATCTATAATATTTCATCCGATTTTTTTGGGAACCGTTATATGCCGTCGGCCTATCGTTTGTCAAGAAAAGCCTCCGCCCCGAAAATCGATTCCAACGACTCTTCAGGAACGAATCCCGTGTTCAGCATTTTCCTGTTATCAAACACCAGATCGCCGGCAAGCTTGTCATAACAGGAGATTAGCCAGCGGGATCTGGTTTTCAGGAGGTGTCCGGCAAGGGTTACCCCCCCCTTGACCAGGCACAACGGAACGCCAAGACAAAACCGGTTCGGCTGAACGGTTGATCTTTGAAAAACAGCGATGATATCATTAAAAGAATAGGGCCGGGCATCACACACATTAAACCGCTCGCAGAAATCCCCCGTTCCTGCCGTGGTGACCCGAAAACAGACAAATGCGACCAGGTTCTGCAGGGCAAGCATGGACAATCGCTGCTCGCCCGAACCATACCGCAAAAAAAACAATTTTTTAGGGGCATACACTCTTTTTTCAATGTTCAGGCGCCAGTGCCGGTCATACACCGGTGCCAGCCGCAACAGATCCAGTTTTTTCAATCGCCCTTGCCCATGGAGGTCTATCAGCCGTTTTTCAGCGTCCAGCTTACTATCTGCATAATCGCTGGACGGGTGGCAGGCATCGGTTTCATGGACACGTTTATGGCCATGGGTTTCACCATAGACACAGATAGAAGACAAAAAGATAAAATGAACCTTTGGGTTGGCGTGGATGGCATGTTCAGCCAGTTGTTGTGTTGCCCGGCTGTTGACATGAAAATAGTCTGCTGTAGGCACGGCCGTTATTTTCTGGTGGGCGATGCCCGCACAATGGATCACCACATCCGGCCTGTATTTCTGGAAAAGAGTGTCCAGGTCTTCTTTTTTTGTGATGTCCAGGGTCTCCCAGACAGAATACTGACCCAAATTTGTATGGCTTTCCGGAGAACGGCCACAGGCAATGACCCTGTCGCTATCAAATGCCACCACCATGCGCCTGCCAATGAATCCCCCGGCCCCGGTCACCAGAATTGTTCTTCTTTTCATAACGGGGTCAGGCTTGGGTTATTGGCTTTTGACCCACCCCGGATATTCCGGGCAGAAGCCGACCCAAATGTCAATAACCCAAGCCTGACCCATCCTCCAATAATATAAATTGCGGATTTATTACAGGTGACCCTGCCTGTTTGCTGAAGGGTCACTGGGAACCGTCTTTTTGCGCATCAAGAGCACGCTTTATATTTTCAAGCCATTGCTCGGAAAAGGCATCAACGGCCAGTTTCTGCGTCTTTGTCAGCCGAAGTCCTCTGGGAGGGGCTTCCCCGGGAGATGCAATGGCGCTTGTCATCACAAGGCTGATGCGGTGATGATCGTCCACAAAATAATAGGCCCCGATCCCGGCCACCCAGTCTCCTTTATAGTCGCCGGAAAACACTGTCCAATTCACAGGACGCTTGTCCTGCTCAGCGGTTCCTTTTTCAAAAATAAAAAACGGATCATTGGCCGGATATTCAATGACATCAAACTTTCGGGACAGTGCCTCCTGGATAAGGATATTCAAAAACACCTGACCTTCCCCCTGGAAAAAAAGGGTTTGCATTCGCACATCTTCAAATCCTGCAATTTGATTGCTGACCAGATCAAACCCGGGTGGCAGGGTCATCTGCCTGTCAAACACATGAATGCGGTCCCCCTTCACCTGGGCCAGCGCCACCGCCGGACCCTTTTTTTGTTCTTTGCCCGGAGGGGTATGGGTCCAGCCCCGGGAAAAAAGGCAATTATTATAGGACGTATTATATTCCTCAAGGTTAATCCTGTCTCCGGTCAGGGTGGCCTGCCGGCCGATCTCTTCTGCCATCCTCAAACATTCCTGGTGGTCCAGATCAAAATCCACCGGGCTGTGCCCGGGTTTATACCACAGCTGGGGGGACGCACACCCGGATACCAGCAACACCACCCCGAAAAGAGAAAAGTACCCCCACCTAAAAGCTTTGCACCATTTTTCAATCATACTATATTCCATCCTTACAATTGGCTTGACTCTTCATACCATTTCAATTATTAGTCTGCAAAGCATATAATTTGCAATTTTTTATTCATCACATAAAATTTTTTGATCAACATGACCCTATTTGCTTTCATAAAACACCTTTCGTTTGCCTTTGGCCTGTTTTTGTTTTCCAGTATGATCTGCTGGAAAATTATACACCATTCCAGAATTATGGACACCCCGAATCATCGGTCCTCCCACACAACCCCAACACCAACGGCAGGGGGGATCGCCATTGTCGCCACTTTTTTTCTGGGCATGGGCATCATTTATTTGATGGCGGACGAAACCATGATCACCCAGAAATTCTTCCTGGGATTTACCGTTTCCAGTCTCTTAATTGCCGGCATGTCTTTTTATGATGATTATAAACACAAGCCCTTATCGTTAAGACTGGTCACCCAGATGGTGGCCATTCTGGTGGTCATCTCTTTTGGCATGGTCATCACCCGGATAGACCTGCCCTTTCCCAACAACACCGCGCTGGGAATCATGGGGTATCTGATCACGTTTGTGTGGATTCTGGGATTAACAAATGCCTATAATTTTATGGATGGATTAAATGGAATGGCAGGCGGGAATGCAGTGATCACTTCCATTTTTTTAGGCCTGATCTCTTTTGGCCAGGGAAGCAATTTCACCTACATTGTGTGTTATACACTGATGGCAGGGACGCTGGGGTTTTTAATCTTCAATTTTCCCAAAGGGAAATTATTTATGGGGGATGTGGGGAGTACGTTTTTAGGGTTTACTTTTGCCACCCTTGCCATTATCTCCTCTTTGTATGACAATGCCCACACCTCTTTGCTGGTCATTCCCCTATTATTGTTTCATTTTATCTATGATACCTTTTTCACCTTTCTTCGCCGGCTTCTGGCAAAAGAAAATGTGTTTCAGGCCCACAGGACACATCTATATCAACTATTTAACCGGCTGGGCTATTCCCATACGGTGGTGACGCTTTTTTATTGTGCCGTGGCACTGGCCCAGGGATTCGGTGCCTTCTGGATGGTCAGGATACCCGGGGTGGAAAGAATCTACGTGTTTATTCCCTTCCTGGTTTTCCAGGTTCTCTATTCCCTGATCATTCTCTATTTTGCAAAAAAAAAGGCCCTGATCTAAAAAAGCTATTTCACATCTGCATTGCTGAAATAAAGGTCCACCATAATCCTTCTGGCATAAATATATTTAATTCTTTCCATGATATCTTCATCAGAAAGTGTTTCAAGTACAGGATATTTCTTTTTTAAAGATGCCATCTGGGCATCCGGCGCATTGGCATCCCCCTTGGCAGGAATATTCAGCGCATCCATCAACGCCGCATCAACGGGTTTCCAATCCCGGGTAATATCCGTAATTGGCTCCCATTTATTTCCCTCATATCGCCAGGCATTCCCAGACCATTTGTCATGTTTTATCAGCTTGTTATCTGACTCAATGACGCTGTACCTAGGGGCAAAAAAATGAAAAAAAAGGCCCGCCACAACAATACCGATAAAAAGACCGATCCCGAAATGCGTTCTGGTTTGCATCATATTCTTCTCCTCACTACCAATAACTATTTTAGCTTGTCCAAATACCAGTCCAGGGTTTTATCCATACCGGTTTCAAATGATTCTTGTGGCGCATACCCCAGTTCTGAAGAAATCTTTGTGGCATCAATGGCATACCGCCTGTCATGACCGGCCCGGTCCTGGACATGGGTAATCAAATTCTTTGATGTTTTTCCCTGACTGGAGGGTGAATCCGGAAACCGTTGTGCAAGGTCTTTATTTTCTGCCAACCGGACGTCCATGCGCTCACATATCAACTTCACTATATCCATGTTGACCGTCTCATTATTCCCGCCGATATTATAGGTTTCACCAACTTTGCCTCTTTCAAGAATCAAGTCAACCCCGTAATTGTGATCGTCCACATAAAGCCAGTCCCGGATCTGTTGCCCATCACCATAAACCGGCAAGGGTTTGCCCTCCAGAATATTCGAAATAATCAGGGGAATCAATTTTTCAGGAAATTGATAGGGTCCGAAATTGTTCGAACAATTACTGGTGGTGACCTGGAGGCCATAAGTCTCATGATAGGCCCGGACCAGATGATCAGAGGCTGCCTTGCTGGCAGCATAGGGTGAGTTGGGGGCATAGGGGGTTGTCTCTGAAAAAGGAGGATCATTCGGTTTTAATGTGCCATAGACCTCATCTGTGGAAATATGATGGAACCGATGGGGTAACCGGGTATCATCCAACCAGACGGTTTTAGCGGCTTTAAGCAGAGAATGGGTACCCCCGATATTGGTCTCAATGAATGCATCCGGGCCAAGAATGGATCGATCCACATGGGATTCTGCGGCAAAGTGAACAATGGTATTGATCTTATATTTTATCAGCAAATTTTCAACCAGCTCCTGATCCAGGATATTACCGTGGACAAACCTGAATTTAGAATGTTTATCTGCCCGGGATAAGTTTTCCCTGTTTCCCGCATAGGTCAAGGCATCTAACACCACCACACCATCGTCAGGGTATTTGTCCAGCCAGTAATAGACAAAATTCGTACCGATAAACCCGGCACCACCGGTTACTAAAATATTTTTCATTTTTCACTCTTTCAAGCCAATGGGGTCAGGCTTGGTTTATTGGCTTATTGTTGTTATTTCCTCAATCAATCGTTCTATTTTCTCCTTCACAGCAGAAAACTTTGTTATTTTATCCCTCAGTTTTGCAACCTGTTTACTCATGGTCGATATTTCCCGACCCAAATATGTCGAAACCTCTTTGAGCGTATGCCGGGTGCAATCAACAGCAAGCAATGCGATAACAGCACGTGCTTCTGCAGCTGACCTGTTTCTACTTTTGTTGAGTATGTTTTGATGGAAAATATTATATTTTTCAGCCACCAGGACCGTCAGGGTATCAAGACTTATGTTGGATGCTGACTGCCCACCTGACTGATTAAGAGCCTTTTGAACAAAATCATCATCCCCGAGGATATGTCCTTGTGTGCCACCTTTTCGTAACAATTCCAGATGCTCCGCTTCCACTGGTTGCCCCATAAAATGACGGTAACCGATCTGTGCAGCCTCAACCGTCTGTCCAAACAGGTTAAAAACCGGATCAATGGAAAGCCAATGGGGTATTTTATCCGGTGTAAGGTAAAGACGATGACTGCTTTCCGGATAATCCAGGGGATCCGTCACTATCTCGGCACGCACCGGGTTGAGATGAATGTATCGGATAATCTCGCGAAGATATCCTTCACGATCGACCAATATCGCCCTAAAGCGCCCCTGAAAAAGATGACCGACCCGATCATAACGATGGTTGAACCAGCCGGTATAACGTTGTGAAAGGCTTTGCATGATTTTAGACAGCGGGACATTTGACACCTGGAGCGCCATATGTACATGATTTTTCATCCAGCAATAGGCACACAGCCGAAGATTATGCGTTTCCAGCCCCTGGTTGAGAATCTCTTCAAAGCGCCGGATATCCTCTTTATCATAAAAGATAGGCTGTTTAGCATTGCCACGAAGCATAACATGGTAAAAGGCACCGGGGTAGTGGATACGTGGTTTTCTGGCCATACATCTTCCTTCAAAGAAACGGGGTCAGGCTTGGCTTATTGGCTTATTGGCTTATTGGCTTATTGCTGTTGAATCAGATCAATCAAGGCCGAACTCCCTGCTGAGATAAGATAGATACGATAATGGCTTGTGCCAGAACAAACGGATGGCACGAATAATCGCTAAACCGTTAATTGAACAGATACAAACCACGTTGAAGCCTATATAATATTTCGGTCTTAATCGCACGGTTAACCAGACTGTTATGACGCTGAGCGTCTCCTGTCAACGGCCTTCTCCACATATTTATGATGTACAAATCTATTTTTTAAATACTTTGCCCAAACAAACTCACTACATTATCGCCCCAATAAGCCAACAAGCCAAGCCTGACCCCATCCTATATAAATTAAACTTTACACCTATCTTGCTTTGCTATAATATCTATTTTATAATAAGTTAAGTTCAGCTTTAATGAGAGGTTATATCATGATTCCTAATGTCATAAAACAGGCTTCTTTTTTTGTTTTATCTCGCCCGACTAAGATTTACGAACGTTTTTTACTCGAGCAAATAAATTCAAAAGAACAATTGATTGGCATTAAAGGGGCGCGGGGAGCCGGCAAAACCACATTATTGCTCCAATACGCACATAGGTCAGGATACCCGATAGAAAAAATTTTATACATTTCCTGTGATCATCCTGCCATGGCAGGTGTCAGTCTTTATGATTTAGCTCAGGATTTTTTTCAAGAAGGGGGAAAATTATTACTTTTAGATGAAATTCATAAGTCTAAAGGATTTGCCCCTCACCTGAAAGCAATTCGCGATACTTTTGATCTTCAAGTAATCTTTTCGGGCTCTTCGGCTATTCAGTTGGATTATGAATCAGCAGATCTTTCCCGACGGGTTGTAATGTATCAACTACCTGCACTTTCCTTTAGAGAATTTTTAGAAATAGAGACCTCAATCCCATTCGATGCCGTTCCATTGGAAAAAGTGGTAAAAAACCATTTAACACTTTCAAGTCAAGTTGCCGCAAAAATCCGCCCCATAGAATATTTTTTAAAATACATAAAGTATGGTGCCTACCCTTTCTATTTGGAATCAATTGAAAACTATCCAATGAAATTACTTGAGGTGATTAATTTAACCATAGAATCAGATTTGCCCGCCATGTTTAATATAGAACCCAGCAAGCTTGATAAGTTAAAAAAGCTGCTTTATATGTTATGTACAACACCCCCTTTAGAATTAAACAAGATGAAATTAAGCGGGGCAATTGGAACTTCATGGCCAACGGTCTCAAAATATTTAACCTTGATGTCAAAAGCATCCCTTATTCATCAAATAAGAGGAGGTGCGGGAATGAGGACGATTAATAAACCCGATAAATTGTTGTTGGACAACCCGAATATATTTCAGGTATTGTGCGCGCAACCAAATATCGGCAGTCTGCGAGAAAGTTTTTTTGTTTCCCAGCTAAGCTATGCCCATCAAATACACTATCATGACAAAGCCGATTTCATTGTGGACGACACCTTTGTTTTTGAAATAGGTGGCCCCGGAAAAACCCGAAAGCAGATAAAAAGCCTTGATGACGCTTATATAATACAAGACAACATAGAAGTGGGCTCCCTAAAAGAGATCCCATTATGGGCTTTCGGTTTCCTTTATTAAGCAGCAACTTATCGTGGTCAGACCCCTTCATACCTTCATCCTTCATACTCGCGGATTGAAAAGGTCTGTTAAAAGAACAGATCGTGGTGGCCCATTGTTTGTTCCTCTAATTTTTTGAGTTTTTGGATCGGACCGGCGTAACTGCCTTAAATTTTCCAAATAAGCCAACAAGCCAAGCCTGACCCCACATGATGAGGATCAAATTTTTACTAATCCGGGAATTAAGTTGAAATGCTTGTCCTTAGTAAATATTTTGTAACCATGTTGAAAAGCGACGGCCGCAATCCATATATCGTTTGTCGGAATGGGCGTGCCTGCAACTTTCAGATTATTGAGTATTGAAGCGTAAAAATCAGCCGTCTCCGCATCAATAGCGTGAACAACGACTCTTGGAGAATCCAGAAAAACATTAAGTTCTTCCCTGTTCCTTTCTTCACTGTTGCCGCCTTTGAAACCAGAATAAAGCTCCCCCATACTAATGGCTGCAAAACCAATCAAGTCAATTTTCCTCAACTCATCAACAATGTTACCATCACCCTTCATG
>NZ_JAQYWD010000050.1 GCF_030145145.1 Desulfobacula sp.
CACTACATTGACCAGCAATGAAAGTCTGACTTGTAATCTGCTGATTTTATTATAATATTTTTTTGTGGTGCCATAAAATATGAGTAAAAATAGCAGTTTCTGGCTATTTTTTCGAAAAGATGGGTTATGATAAAACCTTGCTGGTTGATCTGGATTTAATCCTGACCGGAACGGTAAAAAATCGAGGCGTAATCATTAACAACGGAAATATCATAAATTCGGACGGCAACATCAATCAGTGCGGCTTTCTTGATGAAAATGGCTCAACCGGGCGCGGCACCATTTTAAGCCCGGTTCAAGAATGTTCGGATACTGTGGACGAAGCGTTATGCGCACAGTACTTTGGAACGTTTGAATTTTTGCAACCCGATGCGAACAACACTTGCCATATTAACGCTGAAAATACTTTTACGGGTGTATACGAGCCCTTAATCATACGCAGTGGTATGAGTTGGTATCTGGAAGGTATGCTGAATAATTTTAGTGTTATTCATATAGAACCTGGTGCTGAGCTGGTTGTTAATGGCGGGTTTATTGAAAATTTTTCTTCTTATGTAATCAACAACCAGGGGCTGATATCCATTGAAAAATCACTGACCATTCCAGTTTGGGGGACCATCAAGAATGATGGGTTAATTAATAACCCCGGCGTGATAGATAATTATGGTGATCTTGTGGGGGCTGGAAAAATTCAAAACATCTGCGACGGCAGCTATACGGTTTTCCCGGACTGGTCGACAAGAGGCGGCCCTGACGCGGATCATGAATATGATTTATCCGGTATGGATCATGTTGTCGCGGGTGGGGTCTGCTTTCCGTTTGACACAGATGATGATGGTGCAGCCGATGTTGATGATGTCTTTCCCTACGATAAAACCGAACAGGCAGATTCTGATAGAGATGGTGTCGGTGACAATGGGGATGCGTTTCCTTCTGACCCCTTGGAAACGATTGATTCGGATGGAGATTGTGTAGACGACAAGAACGATGCTTTCCCGAACGTCCCTCCCTGTGATGTGGACAGCAATGGGGAAGTCACCCTGGAAGACGCCATCATGGCTGCACAAATTCTTGTTAATAAGGTTCCAGGCAATCCGTCGATCACGATTGGTGCAGACAGCAATGGAGATGGAAAGATAGGGTTGGCCGAAATGAACGCTGTCTTACAGAAAGCCTCAAGTTCTGAGTAAGTCCACGGTGTCCGGGAGATGTTCCTGTCCTTTGCAAAATGATCAGAAGATGCGTAATTTTAATTTAGCTGTAATTTCTACCTGTGGTTAGACAAAAAAGAATCTGGGGAAAAATACAAGATGATTTGATCTCAAACTACTGTTTCAGTCAGTTCTACTTTTTGAATCTGGTCAAATTTTAATATCAGGATTTAATTAAGCCTTGAGGATACCATAGAATCTCAAATACAGAACACAGCTATACAGAAATTTTTATTTTCAAATTTTCGTTCTCTAAAAATCAGCTTAGGCAGCTTTATCCCATTTGTATACATGGTATAATCCACCGATTCTGGGAGAGGAAATACTTTTTGCAGATTTAAATGGTTTATTTTGGATTTCTCGTCCGATTGGGGAATTCCGTCCTACTGACAAATGGCAGCTCTCAGTATTGTAATATTTGAAATATTGGCTCATGAAGTCCCTCAATTGGCCTTCGTTGAAAATAATCATATGATTTAACATATCATTTCGAACTGAAAGGACAATGCGTTCAGCCACACCATTTTGCCAAGGACATTTGTAACTTATGACTTTTGGTTTTATACCCATATCCTTTATGAATTGTTTTACCCGGACAGAAAAGATTGAATCCCGGTCAAAGATCAAATACTTTGGAGCGCTGTCAAAAGGAAATGCATTTTTCAACTGCTGAACCACCCACTCTGCTGTAGGATGCTCAGTAACATTGAAATGAATGATTTTTCTTCTGGCATGATCAATAATGAAAAATACATAAAGAGTCTTGAAGCTAATGGTTGGGACGGTAAAAAAATCCATGCCCATTATGTATTCGCGATGATTTTTATAAGCTGACGGATTTCCAAAACTATTGATGGCCTGCCAAGCCTTTTACGTTTGGCTGACTTTTTAGTCCAATATTTCCTAAAACGCTGCCTTTGCCAGTCGATAAAAGTTTCGGGTTTAACGATTATCAGAGCATCCATCCATTTTGGCCAGGCCCTTTTTAATGCGACTAATAACGAATGGGTTAGATCTGTGATATTTTTTGAGTCTTCTTTCTTTGTTTGGTAAGTCGCCAATTGCTGCCGCAGTTCTATTGTTTCCAAAATAAGGTTATCTTTTGATTTGAACAGGATCTGAATTGTTGTGAACTGAAAAGTCAACAGCCGGATAAACGCCCGATACATTATGTGCTCCTTATTTAATTTTCAGCAAGAAGCACAACTGAATATCAGGTTCATTTGCTATTGATAATAAAATTTGAAAAACCTGCAATGCGCTGGTATTTTGGTATGATCCTATATTGGCAAACCACAACCGGATTCGAACCACCGACCGACAATCAGAGGGAAGGTGTGCGACGAGAAGCGATGAAGACAATTTTAAAAACAGCAATCGATAAAGGCATTGTCGAAAAGACTAAAGCCAACGCGACAATGATACTGTCCGAATTTCTTCGTGGATTCGGGATCGAGGCGAATGTCACCTTCGATGAAAAAGCGTATGATCCCGAACTTTACGCTGCGCAATGAGCGAGGAGAAACCAGAGCGGACTTTTTTTTGGCTTTCTTTTGATGCCATGTCTTTATCAGACGTTCTCCTCCAGACCATTTGACCATTAAGGAGGGCAGAAGCACGAAATAGAAAATATTTAACTAAAGGATTTGCCCACAACAGACATATAACAAAATGGTCAAGATTAGCCCATATAACTTCCGCTTCCAGCCGACCGGCTGCGCTGCGGCTGAAGCAGGACGTTAACAAGGACGCCGGGCGCGGGATGTACAATCGACAGATAATATTTTCCCGCTGAAGCTTTAGCAGCGCAGCCGCTCAACCTTCGTTGAACTCTATAAAAAATTTGTAACACAAATATTTCACGGATCAATTTTGCGTTAACTGATAGGCACAGGCCGTGACCCCGTAATCATCTACTGGAAATGGCCTGCAACCCATAAAAAAAAGGGAGAAAAAAATGGAATTTTTTAAGGTTCCCTGCCCGGGAAAGGGCAATGTAAAGCTGGATGGTGTATTTCAGGGTCCAAATTTTCAAAACGGAGAACTTCATGTCTTTCAGTGCAACCGGGGTGACCATGATATTGAAATGAAATGTCTTGTTGGAAAAAATGCAAAGAAGCGTTGCAGAACAAAATTGTTAAAAATACCGACCCCATTCTGCCCATGGAGGTGCCTTTCGTATGTCAAACAGAATAAGAATCATCTTAATCGGTTTTTTCGTTCTCGTTGCTGCCGGATGCGCCCATTATCCGGTAAACCCGGAACTCAATACCGTCAATCCCAATGAAGGCTACCGATACGATCTGGTTCGCCAAGAACATAATCCTGAAAAACCATTTATTATCCTTGCCTTTTCAGGCGGCGGCACCCGGGCAGCCGCGTTTTCCTTCGGCCTTTTGCAGGAACTCAACCTGATCTCTTACACCATTGACGGGCAGGCAAGGCCCCTGCTCGATGATGTGGAAATTATCTCATCGGTATCGGGCGGCAGCTTTACTGCAGCCTATTACGCGCTTTTTCGCGACCGATTTTTTGAAGATTTTCCGGGAAAAATGCTTTACCGGAATATTGAAAAAGACCTGATTTTAAGCCTTTTCAATCCTTATAACTGGGGCCGTCTGGCTGCTCCCGATTTCAGCCGGATTGACCTTGCTGCCGAGTATTATCACAAAAAAATTTTTCAGGAACAGACCTTTGGCGATCTGCTCAATCGTCCCCGCGGCAGTGTCCCGTTTTTACTGCTCAATGCAACGGACATCTCAATTGCCCACCGGTTTGAATTTACCCAGGACCAGTTCGATTTGCTCTGCTCGGATTTAAACCGGGTATCCATTGCCAGGGGGGTGGCAGCTTCATCAGATTTCCCGGTGGCCTTTACCCCGTTGACACTTAATAATTACGGCATTAAAAACTGCGGTAAGCTTCCTGACTGGATTAAAAAAGGTCTGTCCGACAAACAGGACAATGACCGTCGAAAAATCGACGCCAAGGCAGCCGTATCCTACCGTGAAAAACATAGGTCGTATTGCCATCTGCTGGACGGCGGCCTATCGGACAACCTTGGTCTTCGCGGGCCGTACAACGCCATTACCACGACTGACGCTGCATGGAGTCTGGTGACTCAAGAGAATCTGGGCCACATAAAACAATTGATGGTGATTGCGGTCAACGCGAAAACCAGCAAGAAACACAAATGGGATGAAACTTCCAAGCCTCCGGGGATAAAGGATGTTCTGGGGGTGGTCACAGGCGGTCCAATGGATGACGTTTCCCTGGACAGTGTGGAAATGATGCGGGAGCATTTTGAAAGTATGAAGCAACTGTCAAGAACCGTTAATTCCTGCAACAAATTGTTGGAGGACTGTCCCGACTCGAAACCGATACCAAATCCGATATCCAATAGTTTCAGTTTTACCGAACTTGCCTTTGACTATGTCAAGAAGCCTTGCATCAGAAGGTATCTTCAGTTACTGCCAACCAGTTTCAACCTGGACCAGACAGCCATAGAGGCATTGACCATTGCCGCGGCCCAGTTGCTAAACCAATCGGAAGAGTTCATCAGTGGGATGAAGGAACTGGATCCGGGGTGGACCCCTCGAACCGTGGTCTTTCCACAGGATCTGGAAAATAAAATTTGCAACCGCCAGTAAAGGAGATTCAAATTGCCGCACCCTATCCAATCTCTAAACGTCACCCGTTTTATCTGCCTGTTCGCTGTCTGTCTGATACTGTCGGGATGCGCTTTGATGCGACAGCCGGACAGCTGTAACCAGGATTCCTTGTGTCGGCTGGAAGACAAAGAGACCGAACCTGCGATCGAACTGGAACTCCGGGAGATCAAAAACGTAACCATCTGTGCCTGCCGCCCCTGGAACCCCGGTGCTGTGAAGGTTAAAGAGGGCGAGTCCTATACATTTGAAATAGAGGCGGTTCACAACTGGGTTGACGGTGATGTCGAATCAGACCCGGAAACCGGATGGCATGGATCTTTTTACAGAACCATTTGGTTTTTATCCGGGTTTTTAAAACGGTCTTCCAAGACCGGCTGGTATGTGCTCACAGGAACCATCGGGATGATGGATGGCAAAACCTTTGCAGTCATCACCCCCGGCAATGAACCTGTGAATATGCCAGATAACGGCGAACTCTATTTTTATGCCAATGACATGAAAGGCCGGTATTTTAACAACAAAGGTAAAATCTCGTTGAAAATTACGCGGATTCGATAGAAACGGGATATAGCCCGCAGATGTTCAAAGTTTAGGCTGCAAGGAAAAGTAAGAGCGCTGTAATTTTGAAGATCATCTGGGGCGGAAAATGACTTTGTGAGGAGGAGAGGAATGAAATTTAATCCGGGGAATTTTTATTTTGGCGTGGTCGATTTTTTTCTATCATGTTGCCGGGTGGCTTGCTGGCTTTTTCTCTTTATAGACCGCTTGGTGATAAGTTGTTCGGGCAAATACTGCCGGAGATTCTGAAAAACAGCGACAGCATTATGTGGCTTGTGTTTCTGTTTTCGGCTGTGGTTCGCCAAAAAAGAATCCGATAGAAAATTCATGTTAATTTGATCTTGAGCTATAGTTTAAGCCAACTCTAATTTTTTGAATCTGGTCAAATTTTAATAACAGGATTTAATTAAAGCGTGAACAAACGACAAGATTTCAAATACAGGACGCAGTTATACAGACATTTTGAATTTCAATTTTTTGTTCTCGAAGAATTAGCTTAAGCAGCTTTATTCCATTTATACATATGGTGTAATCCGCCGATTCTGGGAGAAGAGATAATTCTTGCAGATTTAAATGGTTTGTTTCGGATTTCTCGTCCGTTTGGGGAATCCCGGCCTACTGCCAAATGGCATCTTTCATTGTTGTAATATTCGAAATATTGTTTCATGAAGTCCCTTAATTGTTCTTCATTAAAGATGAGCATGTGATTCAACATATCATTCCTAACTGAAAGTACAAAATGTTCAGCCACAACGTTTTGCCAGGGACATTTGTAACTGATGACTATTGGTTTTATATCCATATTCTTTATGAAAATAATACACTTGGAAACTGAGCATAACCAAGCGCTGCACTGGACCGCAAGGGGCGGTTTTTATTAAAAGGGCTGTGGCAATTTTGGAACTGTGCTACTCTTAACAAAGTTTAGTGGAACCTTGTTCCCTCGCTTCGCTCGGTGGCCCGTGAGCTTAACCGTTAAGGGAAATTAAATCAGCGATGACCTTGATTGGAATAATTTCAGATACTCACAATTTGCTTAGACTTGAAGCAATCAATGCGCTTAAAGGATCAGAAATAATTATTCATGCTGGTGACATCGGTAACTCAGAAATAATTGATAGACTTAAAATTATTGCTCCTGTTTTTGCAGTAAGAGGAAACATCGACAAATCTGCATGGGGAGATACGCTTCCAATTAGCGATGTGATTGAAATCTCGGGTAAATTTATTTATCTGCTTCACAATATTCATGAAATTGACTTAGATCCTGTTGCTGCAGGCTTTGATGCTGTGATATCAGGTCATTCTCACAAACCGAAAATTGAAAATAAAAACGGAGTGTTTTTTATAAACCCTGGCAGTGCAGGACCCCGACGTTTCTCATTACCTGTTACTGTCGCAATCCTTCAAATTGTCGGTAAAAATATCAGTTGTGACTTAATTGAACTTCGCGTCTAACTAAACAAGGTGATCTTTTTTTTTAAAAGCGGTTTTATTTATCATGTTCAGATACTATTTTCGGGCTTTTTTTGATCTATTAACACTGAACCTGCTGATAGTAAATATCATGACGAACATTCTAAGGTTATTTTCGGGACAAATTGACACCTAAAATAAAGAGGTGAAATGTGATTCAAGATATCCGTAATACTCGAACCATTATTCTGAATAATGGCAGTGCTGAAGTTAAGAAAGAGGAGATTCGCGACTATTTTCACGCGACATACAGCCTTGATGAACAGCTATATGAAACCCTCAAAGACGATGAGAGTTTTTTTGTCCGGGCTGAGCCGCTGCGGCAGCCATTGATTTTCTATCTAGGCCATACGGCGTCCTTTTATATCAATAAGCTGATCATTGCAAAACTCATTGATCAACGCATCAACCCCGGGTATGAATCTATGTTTTCAGTTGGCGTGGATGAAATGTCATGGGATGATCTGGATGAATCCCACTATGACTGGCCGACAGTGGCCGAAGTCAAAGCTTATCGGGATAAAGTTCGCACCGTTGTGGATGACTTGATCACATTCATGCCACTGGTCATGCCCATTACCTGGGATCATCTGTTTTGGGCAATTATGATGGGCATCGAACATCAGCGGATTCACCTTGAGACCTCTTCGGTAATTATCCGGCAACTTCCCATCGAACAAGTCCGTATGCTCCCTTTATGGGAGATCTGTCCTGACACCGGTCCTGCCCCAAAAAACGAATTGCTGCCGGTAGCAGGCGGCCGGATAAACTTGGGAAAATCTAAGAATAACCCACTATACGGCTGGGATAATGAATTTGGCCAACACCAGTATGATGTTTGGGACTTTTCAGCTTCCAGATACCTGGTTTCCAATCATGAATTTTTAAACTTTGTGGAGGATAAGGGGTATTCCAAAAGTGAGTTCTGGACAGATGAGGGAAGGCGCTGGGTCGATTTTACGAAAGCCGAATACCCGCTGTTCTGGATCAAAAAAGGGAACACGTACCAGCTTCGGACCATGGTACAGATTATTGAAATGCCCTGGGACTGGCCTGTAGAAGTCAACTATCTGGAGGCCAAGGCGTTTTGTAACTGGCGTGGGGCAGAACTTGACCAGCCGATTCGGCTTCCCACGGAAGATGAGTGGTATCGGTTAAGGGATCTGCACAACATCCCGGATCAGCCATACTGGGGAAAGGCTCCGGGCAATATCAACCTGGAACACTGGGCCTCATCCTGCCCGGTTACACGGTTTAGCTTTGGCGATTTCTACGACATTATCGGAAATGTCTGGCAATGGACGGAAACCCCGATTACCGGATTTGCCGGATTTAAAGTACATCCGTTTTACGATGATTTTTCCACCCCTACTTTTGACACCCAACACAACCTGATAAAAGGCGGTTCCTGGATTTCAACAGGGAATGAGGCCACCCGTGACTCGAGATATGCCTTCCGCCGCCATTTTTTCCAGCACGCAGGGTTCCGATATATACAATCCAAACAACCATTGGAGGATCAACAAGCCATGTACGAAAATGACAACGCCGTATCACAATATTGTCAAGCGCACTACGGAGAAGACTATTATAATATTGAGAATTTCCCGTTGAAATGTGCGAAACTGGCGCTCGAATGTATGATAGATCGCCCTAAAATAAAAGCACTTGATCTGGGATGTGCTGTGGGCCGTTCGACGTTTGAACTTGCCAGGGAGTTCAATTCTGTTGACGGTCTTGATTTTTCGGCCCGATTTATTCGCGTCGCCTTCCAAATGAAGCAGAAAGGCAGTATCCATTTTGAATTACAAGAGGAGGGCGATATTGTATCATACCACGAGAAAGAACTTGAAGAATTCGGTCTGGAGCAGTTCAAGCATAAAGTGGAATTTTTTCAGGCTGACGCATCCAATCTTAAGCCTCAGTTCACGGGGTATGACCTTATCCTGGCTGCCAACCTGATCGATAGACTCTACGACCCGGTGAAATTCTTAACCACGATTCACTCCCGACTGAATACCAACGGAGTGCTGGTGCTGACGTCTCCTTATACCTGGCTGGAAGAATTTACAAAAAAAGAGAACTGGGTGGGAGGAATTCGAAAGGATGGAGAGCCCTATACAACTCTGGAGGGATTAAAGGATATTCTCAATCGTCATTTCAAAATGCTCAATGCGCCTCGTGATATCGAGTTTGTAATTCGTGAGACCCGGAGAAAATTTCAGCATACAATATCCCAGATGACCGTTTGGGAAAAAATAAATAAACAGGCGCCTGACACGCATGCCGGTTAAAATTAAAAAACTGATCCTCTTGTCCCTCCCATTGATTCGACACAACTGAAATGATTGACAATTCTGATAGTGACCCATAATGCCATCAAACATTATGGAAACAATTATTTACACATTTATTATCTTTTTTTTGATATACAAAATGAATTATCGACTTACAATTGAAAACCTTGCCCTTCGACAGCAGTTGGCCATCATGAAACAATCTATTCATCGTCCTAAAATTCGAAAAAGAGATCGCCTGTTCTGGGTTATTCTTTCCCGATTGTAGCGAGAAGGAAAAATGTATTGATTGTTGTGCAGCCTGAAACCGTAATTAAATGGCATAGAAAGGGTTCTAAGCTGTATTGGACGTTCAAATCAAAAAAAATAAGACCAGGAAGACCTTCCATTGATAAAAGAGTTCAAAAACTAATCAAAAAAATGATAACGGCAAATCCACTTTGGGGAGCTCCGATATTGCATGGTGAACTTATTAAGCTGGGCATTGAGATTTCTGAACGAACGGTATCAAATATGATTAAGAGATATAAAATTAAAAAGCCCCCTTCTCAGACTTGGCGAACCTTTCTGAAAAATCACACGCATAATACCTATGCTGTATATTTTTTTCACTGTACCAACTGTTGATTTTAAAATTCTATATGTATTTATAGTGCTATGGCATGAACGGCGAAAAGTTATTCACTTCAATAAGTGTTCCAGGGCCGCATAAAGAATATGGGAATAGAACAAGTAAAGACAGCGCCTCACAGCCCCTGGCAAAATCCATATTGTGAAAGAGTTATCGGTAGCATCCGGCGTGATTGCCTGAACCATATAATGGTGCTTATCGAGAAATATTTGAAAAGTATTTTGTCAGATTATTTCGAATATTACCACCATGACAGGACGCATCTTGCGTCTTTCAAAAGATACCCCTAAAGTTCAAAAATGCCAACATTATAAGCAATTTTATTATTTATGTTTGCAAAAACCAACTTTTTGATGCCATATTATTCTTGTTTTTTTTAGCATGTTTTGATATCTGTTGGTAAATGCTAACAAAAAGTGAGTGGATTAGAATAATGATGGAAAAAACCAACACAGATTGGGTCGCAATGTCAGATAAAGCAATAATAGGCACCATCGGGGCCTATATTAGACATCAGCGACTGGAGCAGAACAAAACACAGGCTCAAGTCGCAGAAGATGCTGGAATAAACCGCTGGACCTTGAGTCAGATAGAAAATGGTGAGTCTATAACACTTGCTACCCTCATTCAAATATTGAGGGCGCTTGATCTGATCCATTTGTTGAACATATTCACCATCGAGGAAACAATCAGTCCTATAGAATACGCCAAATTGAAAGAAAAAAAAAAGAAGAGAGCAAGGCCTAAACCTAAAACAAATGATTCAAATGGAGATTTGGGGTGGTAGATTATGCATATGTACATATCTGGGGTACGTTTGCAGGTGTTGTCAGGTGGGATGCTGCACGGCAATTAGCAAGTTTCCAGTTTGATAAAAGTTTTATAGAGAAAAACTGGGATATTTCTCCGATAAAAATGCCTGTCAGCAATGGCAGCAGGGTATACAGCTTTCCGGATCTGCTCCCATCAAAAGATATGACGGAGGATACATTTAAGGGTTTACCTGGCTTACTTGCAGACTCTCTGCCTGATAAATATGGCAATCTGCTGATTGAAGCATGGCTGGCCCAAAATGGCCGTCCATCCAACAGCATGAATCCGGTTGAAAAACTATGTTTTATCGGCACCAGAGGGATGGGTGCCCTGGAGTTTGAACCTGCCCAGTTGAAAGCAGGCAAAAACACATTTTCTGTTGAAATAGCAAGCCTTGTTGAAGTTGCTAAAAAAATACTCTCGGAAAGAGAGAATTTTGAAATAAATGTCAGTGCCGATGATGAACACGCTATGAAAGAACTCTTAAAAATCGGAACCTCTGCAGGTGGGGCAAGACCCAAGGCCGTTATAGCTTACAATAAAAAAACAAAAGAAGTTAGATCCGGTCAGGCTAAAGCACCCAAGGGATTTGAACATTGGCTTGTAAAGCTTGACGGTGTAAGTGGTGCACAATTCGGAGACAGTTATGGCTGGGGACGTGTTGAATACGCATATTATCTAATGGCAAAGGAATGTGCCATTGAAATGACAGAATGCGAATTATTAGAAGAAGACAACCGAGCCCACTTTATGACGAAGCGATTTGATCGGCAGGGAAACAACATCAGGCACCATATCCAGACCCTCTGTGCAATACAGCATTATGACTACAATAATATTTATGGATACAGTTATGAGCAGGTATTTCAAACCATGCGTTTATTGCGTCTGAAATATCCAGAAGCAGAACAGATGTTCCGCAGAATGGTATTTAATGTTCTGGCAACTAATTGTGATGACCATACTAAAAATTTTTCGTTTCAGTTGAAACAGGGTGGTGAATGGAGACTTTCGCCAGCATACGATGTCTGTTATTCGTATGATTCTAAAAATGTGTGGGTAAACCAGCAGACGCTAAGCATAAATGGAAAACATAGGAATATAGGAAAAGAAGATTTAATGACGGTTGCCAAAGCAAACAACATAAAAAAAGGTAAAAAAATAATTAAGGAAATTAATACGGTGGTCAAGAACTGGAAGGATTTTGCAAACCAGACAAAAGTAAGAAAAGAATTGCTGCAGACCATTCAAGACAATTTGCACACTTTGAAGGGCACACTCTGAAACAATCCAAATGAAGCGGATTTCACCGATTATTTGGGGTGTTAATTTGAATGGTTGAATGTCTATTTTTTTGTTGACTGTTAAAAGTAGATCGATTATAGTGAGTCACATTTTTTTAATCAATCCTACAACTAATGAATATTTCACGAAATTGATTCACTTTTCATTCCTTATGTTCTCGCCTGTTTTAAAAATCCGAACGTTTCCGGCTAAGGTTAATCATTACTATATTTAAAAAAAAGGAAATCGAAATGAATTCGGAAACAATTTCTCCGGAAAACCAGGTGATGCAGTATATTCTCGGCAAATGGATCAGCAAAACCCTTCCGTCGTAAACGAGCAGCGCTGGATCGGATTTGATTTGATTGTGGCCTTAAACGAAACGTTTTTCCTGCCGCTGCTGTTTTTTGTCTCCGGCATATTTGTTTGGCAGAGTCTGGCAAGAAAAGGGGCCTGGAAATATTTTGGAAATCGCCTGAAAAGGCTCGGCCTTACCTTTGTCATCGGTGTTTTTTTCCTGATTCCCCTGGCATACTATCCGGCGCAGCTAGAAGAGGGGCTGATTACCCTAGTGGACTCCAGTTATGGAGCATTCTGGCTCGGAATGGTCCGTTCCGGCTTCCAGACCGCCGGCCCCTTTTGGTTCTTGTGGCTGCTGCTGGGCTATGGTTTCCGGAATGACTGGATTCTTTCTCCGGTTTGCCAAGCGACGCGTACGTATTTTCGACAGTCTGAGTGAAAACTCATACGGTATCTATATTGTTCACTACGGTTTTGTTACGTGGCTTCAGTACGTGTTGCTGGGAAGCAATCTTGCTCCCCAGATGAAGGGAATAGTGGTGTTCGCAGGCACATTGATTCTCAGTTGGGTTTTGGTTGCCTTTATATTTAGCTTTATATTTAGTAGTATATTTAGGGACCATTATATTTAGGTCGGTATATTTAGGGTTATATTTAGGGTCGGACCAAGCAAAAAAACATAACCCACTGTTAATATGTATAAAAAAATTTAGAAACCACAAAAAATAGCTCTTAGCGGGTCCATTTTCATGCCAAAATGGACCTTCTAAGAGATTATATCAACTATTTCATAGAATCTAACAATCAAAATGCACAGGTTGCGAGCCGGTGATTTTGGTGTTCACGGCGGCGCAGCCGCCGCCATGAATCGCGATGCTGACTTCGTCCAGCTCCTTGCCACAAAGAAGCATAACCAAAGAACAAAATATATTTCCGATGTTTTAAACTTCCCTTTACGCTTTTTTAACAACAGAACATTTAAGGTACATGGCGCCGAAGCCTGAAATCTTACAAGAAATATCATGGCCATTTACAGGGTCATCAAGGAGTTTGATGTTTTTGACCCTTGTACCCAATTTCATTGTATCCTTCCCGGCCTTAAGATCTTTGATGGTGGTGACAGTATCTCCATCCTGCAAAGGATTGCCATTGGCATCAAGGAATCGTGGCTCATCTTCCGAGGGGGTATCAGAAGTCTGATCAGGTACCCACTCATGAGCACATTCAGGGCATATCCACAGGAGTCCATCGGGATAGGCATAGGGTGAATTACATTTGGGACACATATTTTCTTCAACTGACATAGTAAAATTCCTGGTTGATTGTATAAACTGGTTTAAATTTTTTTTTCATGCAGTGAAACACTTATCACAATGAAAGACAAATAAAAACTTCATCAGAAAAAGAGGACAAATTTATTTTTGAAATTTCCCAACGAACAAGGATAGATAATGTGATGAACGAACCATGATCTCATCAAATCAAATGAACCGGTTATTTGAAACGATATAATCTTTGCGTATAAAAAAAAAGCATGCTCACTAAAGGACCTGTCAGACCAAACAAGAACAGCTATTATCAGGCATTTAACTCTCAAAAAAGGTCGTTTTTCATGCTTAAACATACCTTTTTGACCCCCAAAACAGCATTTTAACGAAAATAAACCGGATATGTCATACATGTTGGGAAGGTTAAGTAGTAGTGTCGGCCAGTACATGAATATAATTATTAGTATTGCAGGTCAACGCGGAGTTGGAAAGACTACGGCAATGATTCAATATATCTATTCTTTTATCCAGGAAGATATTTTAAGCAAGCAAGCCTTGTATGTTCCGGTTGATCATTTTATGGTTGTCGGTCATTCTCTTTATGAATTGCAGAGGAGTTTGTTAATTATGGCGGACAGATTTTATGTCTTGATGAAATTCACAAATATCCGAACTGGTCAAGAGAGCTAAAAAGTATTCATGATTCTTTCCCGAATATCAAACTTATCGTATCCGGTAGTTCTGCGTTGGAAATTCACAAAGGAAGCCATGATTTAAGTCGACGATCGGTCGTTTATAAAATGACGGGTCTTTCTTTAAGGGAATTCATTGAATTGAAATATCATATTGAGTTACCGGTCATTGATATTGAATCTATTCTGACGGATCATGAAAAACATTCCCTTGAGATCACCCAAAAATTAGATTCAGAGCATTTAAAAATATTACCCATATTTCAAGAGTATCTTCGACATGGATATTTTCCTTATTTCCTGGAGCATCCGGATGAAGGAACTTATTTAAGAACTCTGGAGCAGGGTTTGCACACGACAATAGAAAGTGATCTACTTTCAATATATCCTAAATTGGCGGGTGTCAGTATTAAAAAGTTAAAAATGCTGCTTTCAACAATCGCAAGATCGGCTCCTTTTACACCAGATATGAAACGATTAAAACAAATAATTGAGGTCGGAGATGAACCAAAATTCTGCGCTATTTATGCCCAATTTATTTCATCTGCGGTCCTAAGTTATTTAGAAGATGGTAAAGTTATAACTTGTTTGTCAAAAAAAAATAAAAGTATTAAAGGTTTGGAAAAGCCTGAAAAAATTTATTTAAATAATCCAAACCAGTCGCTTGCAATATGTGACAAAGAAAAACTCAATTCAGGCACTATAAGGCAAATATTTTTCATTTGTATGCACCAGGAAGAGCACATGATTTCAATTCCTCCAAAGGGTGATTTTTTAGTGGATGACAAACATCTTTTTGAGATAGGTGGTAATGGCAAAACTTTTAAACAGATCAAGGATATTCCTGATTCATACCTGGCTTTGGATAATATCGAACATGGTATAAGCGCCAAAATCCCATTATGGATATTCGGGTTTTGATATTAAGCTACAAAATTCCAATCGGGCAGCCCCCCATAACAACCTGTATGCAGGTCCGCACAGGGCGTTTAATCAAAAGTACCGGACTGTAACCGGATAAGTAGCTTGAAGAATGATTTTTCCATCACGCGCCAGCACAATAGTCATCCATTCGGATTCACTATAACCTTAAAATGCTGTTAGTTAATGTATTTGGTGGAGTTGCTATCTATACGAAATCTGGCGCTGGGAAAAACCATACATTGATCTATTCTTGACCCTGTGCATACTTTTCTGGTAAACAGTCATTTTATTAATAATATGAACACTGGGGAGACACCATGTCATCAGATGACTCTGGAAAAATTCTTGAGACACTTAGCAATATGATACAAAAGCTGGAGGAGGCAGACAACCCGATGTCAGCTCTGGAATATAAAATCATGTCCAATGATCTGTCAGAAATTCTCAATTATATCTCCTCCGGCAACACATCGCCTTCTATTCAGACTGCACCGGCTATTGAAAAACAGCAGACCATATCCCAGGCTGAGATTATAAACGTCCAGAATTTACTCAATGAACACAAAGATTTTGTAGAGAACAATTTTGAAAAAGCGGACCAATACATTAAAGGAATACAGCTTGCCGGTTACATAGCTTTTTTTGCTGTATTGGGGTTAGTTCGTGAATACATTGATCCTTATTGGGGAGTTTTTTCAATTGTTCTCATGGTCATCTCTGTCATCTTCTTTGTCGGCTGGGAAATTTACAGGTCAACGCTTCTTGTCTTAGCGTTGAAACGACATGACAACATAAACAAATCAGGCCTGGAACAATTTATTTTAAAACGATCACCACCGTTTGTTGAAAGCCGACTGACTGTTTCAGCGCTTGTAAAAAACAGGGTAAATGTATGGCTTTTATGTGTTTTAAGTGCATGCCTGTCCCTGGGAATTCTACTGATACAATTAGCCGGCAGATTAATTACTTTTTAATAGAACAACATGAAAATGAAGTTATAAGGGGTTGAAGTTATAAGTTTATAAGGGGCTTTTATAAGTTTATAAGGGGTCGGACCGAGATAAGCGACTACAAACATTGCAAAAAGCATTAAATAACACTCTCATAAACGTCTTAGGTTAATGTTTTTGGCCTCCAAAACAGCAGTTTAAGATTTAATATGGATTTCCAACAATGCTCTTGCAACGGATCGCAAAAAGCCGCGACCACTTAAGAACAAAGTTCGCGGCGGCTGCGCCACCGTGAATCGCGGTGCTGACTGCAACTGACCAAACCTATTAAAACGTTATGATCATTGTACGGTCCATTTTATTTTCCAATCCTCATATTCTGCAGGTCGCAATCGGTAACGGGCAATATTTCCTTTATGCAGGCCTATCAGTTCCGTTTCTACAATTTCAACAAAACGCTCCCGTTCTTTTGGCTCAATCTTTTCAATTGCCCGTTCTTTTATGTAAGACACGGCCATCTTTTTACTCATGACATCACGCACAACATTTAATAGTTCGATGGCAGCTTTGTGATTCTATTGCCTGTTTGCCCTTGGCGACCTCTCCAAACTCAAGCAAACGATCTGTTTCAAGCAAAGAGTAAGTATTGCCCTATAGACGACTTGAATTCCATGACAGATCAATTAGAACACGATTAAATACCTTGCGTGCATATGTTCCGGCTGGCCGATGCCCATCCGACGATTGCCCCTTTTCAAAGAGGTGCTGGCGAATCTCAAGAGAAAGGTAAAAGGTTTTATTAGGAATATACTCATCAATAAACCTTTGATTATACCCGATAGGCTGACGGCTCTGAATTGGCTGGCGGAATATCTGTTTAATTTGCTCTCCCTCCTGGGAGACGGGAATATAAACCTCGCCATGAGACTCTAATTTAAGAGTTGGAAATTTAGCCTCTAATCCTGCCCTTGCTTTCACAACATACCTGCTACTGCGGCCCCTGCCTTTTAAAACCAACTTCTTCTGTCCGACAAGGTGACTAAGACAGCGTTGCAGAGTTCGGGGGATAATTTTTCCATGACAATGCTGATATCTTTAATAGAGACACCCTCAGGGAATGGACCAACGGCTTTCAAAACATCGTCTAATTCATTTTGCGGTATATACTTTGGCATGGTAACTATATGGCAATGAATTTGCTGTGTGGTCTGAGACTGCTTCATAGCACGTCGTTGCAGTGGACCGCGACTGGCGAGCCACTCATCCTCTCGGCTTCGCTCGGCGGCCCCTGAACTCAAACGGTTATGTGAGCCGTAAAATGAATATGATTCAAAAATACAAAGAGTTTGAGATTTATTTCCAGAATGCGGATCATATCGATGTCAAAACCATTGAAAGTGATATCGATTTAAGAAGTTTTATTTCTGGAATGCTCTCTTACTACCCCTGGTGGATGATTTTTCTATATAGAATTAGAGAAATTTTTGTAGGTATACTCGGGCTAGTTCGTCATGATAAACCAGAGACCTTGCCCTCAATAAAACCAGAGGATCTTTCCTTTGAGCCTGGAGAAAACGCATCATTCTTTATTGTACGTCACGCAAAAGAGGATATGTATTGGGTTTCAGAAACACCAGAAGATAAACACCTAAAAGCTTTATTTGGTGTCATAGCAGAAAAATTAAGTCAGAATCTTACAAGGTATCACGTATTCACGTCAGTTAAATATCTTCACTGGACTGGGCCGGTGTATTTCAACTTAATTCGACCTTTTCATCACTTGGTTGTATGGAGTATGATGAAGGCATGTATAAAGAAACGCCAAATCACATAACAGGGCTTTTTCAGCGGAGCGCAAACAGCCATAACCGCTGAAAAGCGACGTTCAAGGCAGCTGCGCCGCGATTGTATGATATTATTTAAAATGATACAATTAAGATCATATTCTAACCATGATATGGTTAGGTTATAAAATGCATTAAGAATTTTTATAGTTTAAAGTCTACGAGAAGAAATTATGGGCAAAAAAGATATCATAGAAATTTTACGTAACTATAAAAATGAAGTTGCTAATCAATATAATATCCTGACCATTGGCGTTTTTGGTTCCGTTGCTCGTGGGGAATCCGGCGATGAGAGTGATGTCGATATAGTTATCCGTATTTCTGAAACCGATTTTTTCATGCTTGCGGGGATGAAGGAAGATTTAGAAAAAAGACTTAACAAATCTATTGATATTATAACTTATACAGACTCGATGAACCCTTTCTTAAAAAACAGGATAGACCATAAGGCGGTGTATGCCTGATAATGAACTGATATTGGAAATTTTTCACCAAATCGAAGATGCTGCCAAAAAGGTCGTTCTGCGATTTAAGGTGATTAAAAATCCAAACGATTTTACTGATACTGCCTCCGGGATGGAAAAAATGGATGCCATCTGCATGATGCTCATCGTTATTGGGGAGTCTTTAAAAAATCTTGATAAAGTTACGGAAGAAAAACTGTTATCGCGCTATCCAGATGTTGACTGGAAAAAAGCAAAAGGGATGAGGGATATTATTACACATCACTATGCCAATATTAATGCTGAAACAGTGTTTTTCACATGCAAAAGAAAAATCCCTGCACTTCTGGATACTATCCAAAGAATTATCCACGAATTGAAATCCTAATTTTTTATATCAACTCAGAATTCCCTGATCAATAAACAACCTATATTCTCATCGGGATAGGCCCCCCCCATCACTGGGACCCCTTCCACACCACCTGACATAACGATCGGTACCGCGGCGGTTCGGCTGATAAGGCAAATTAATTCCGAGGCAGGTATAATCCGCATTCAAAGAAATATTTGTTTAGCAAAGCGATAATCACCCATTTAATCTTGCTCATATGCCACATTTTATTGCGCGCATCTCCAGACAAGAAGGCATATTTACGGGATATCCCGAGTTTGAGCAGATTGCGGACCTTAGTTCTGGAGAAAATATTGATACTGTGGACGCGCAAAAGCTGTGCCTCTCAACTTCGCGTTCATGACCGGACACACGGCAGGGTGATTTCACGCTATTGCATAGAATTTATTACACCGACTTTATCGGATTTAATTCCGAAAAAGTCTTGACTATTTCGGAATAAATGTCAAAATAAAGTCTTCATGGAACGATATATCACAAAATATATTCAAGAAGATTTAGATAAAAAGATCATCCTGTTGACCGGTCCGCGGCAGACCGGAAAAACAACGCTGTCAAAAACGTTGGGAAATGATTTTGATTATTTCAACAAGCAACAGGCACCGGTTTTCACCGGTGCTGTTGGAAGTTAGAAGGCGTATGAAAAAGTATGCATTAATGATCGTATTTTTCTCGTATAAGGTATTCAATATATGAACCCATTATGGATTTTGGCGGCATTTTTATTTGGTGCTAGTATCAGCAGAATCGGTCTGCCTCCCCTTGTGGGATATCTGCTGGCCGGATTTGCATTGAACAGTTTCGGTGTTACAGGCGGTGAACTACTGGAATCCGTAGCCAACGCCGGTGTTACGCTGCTTCTGTTCACCATCGGACTGAAGCTGAAAATCAAAAGCCTTGCAAAACCAGTAGTCTGGGCAGGTACATCCCTTCACATGATTGTAACAGTTATTATTTTCGCCTTTTTGGTCCGAATACTTGGCTTTTCAGGGATACCCCTATTTGACCAATTGACCTGGCAGACATCGCTGCTGATTGCGTTCGCCCTGAGTTTTTCCAGCACGGTCTTTGCCGTGAAAGTGATAGAGGGGAAAAAGGAGATGGCCTCGAGGCATGCGGCTTTTACAATCGGCATCCTGATTATGCAGGATATTATTGCGGTTGTCTTTCTGGCGGTGTCCACAGGAAAAATTCCTACCGTATGGGCCGTGCCTTTTTTGGTGTCGCTTATTATTGCAAGACCTATTCTTGTCAGACTCATGGCCATGTGCGGTCATGGCGAACTGCTGATGCTCTTCGGTATCCTGATGACGGTTGGCGGGTACAGCGGATTTGAATTTGTCGGGTTAAAAGGTGACCTTGGGGCGCTGGTGGTGGGAATGCTTTTCGCCACTCACCCCAAGGCCCCGGAACTGGCCGACAGGTTGCTTGGATTCAAAGATTTGTTTTTAATCGGCTTTTTTTTAAATATCGGCATTTCCGGCTCTCCAACACTCGCAGGTTTCATGATCGCGCTGCTGCTAGCCCTGGTCATGCCGTTCAAGACCGGTTTGTTTTTTATCCTTCTTACCCGTTTCAAGCTACGCGCCCGCACTTCGTTAATTGCCTCCCTCAGTTTGTCCAATTACAGTGAATTTGGTCTTATTGTCGGCTCAATCGGGGTTGCCAACGGCTGGATCAGCAGTGAATGGCTTGTGGTAATTGCCATTGCACTTTCACTGACCTTTATCATGGCCGCACCCTTGAACTCAGCTTCCCACAAAATATATGCGCGTGTTTCAAGCCGCTTGAAATATTTCGAAACTTCCACCCGGCTGCCGGAAGATGCGCCCATTGATCCGGGCGACGCTGAAATTGCAATCCTCGGTATGGGCGGCGTCGGAACGAGCGCCTACGATGAATTAAAGCGTAGATACGGTGATATAGTGATTGGTATTGACTTTAACACGGAAAAAGTGAAAGAACACCAGAAAAAAGGAAGGCGTGTCTTTTTCGGAGACGCCAGCGACAGTGATTTCTGGAAACGCGTCGAACCTTCCAAAAGCCTTGTCTGCCTGGTCATGCTGGCCCTGCCGGATCCCCGGACAAGCATATTTTCAATTCAGCAGATGAAGGAAAGAGGTTACAACGGTCAAATCACTGCGTCTGTCCACTATGAGGACGAAATGCAACTGTTAAAAGATGCCGGGATTGATGCCGCTTACAATTTATATGAAGAAGCAGGTGTTGGGTTTGCTGACCATGTTTGCGAGCATATGGATTATTGTAAACTCAAGAATGTCGAATTGTGAAGGGTTCAAGCTCTTTTTTTCATCTACCCGAAAAAAGTTGGAAAAACATATTCAACAAAACTTCGATAAAAATGAAATTATTGCAGCTGACCACAAGATGCGAGCCCCTGTTCCCTCCCATTGGTCGGCGGCCCCTGAACTCCAACGAACATTATATTTTGACTATCAGAACAGAAATGCGGGATACTCCGACTCCGGTGCCAGGAAACCGATTTAGAGAATTCCGGGGATACCTGACTTAACCTAAAGCGAGAAAAAGGGATGAAGACAGAGAAAGGGACACTTATCAGTTGGAATAATGACAAAGGGTACGGGTTTATTCGTCCCTATAACAATACAAAAGATATTTTTTTCCATGTGAAATCGTTACCCCATTATCAACGTCGCCCTAAAGTTAAAGATGTATTGATGTATGAGGTTGGCATTGATGAAAAGCAACAACATTACGCACATTCTGTAAAAATTAAAGGTATTGCCTGGTCTTATTTTACCATTATCTGGCCCAGTATGACCCTTCTCTTTGGACTTTATGTGTATTTTGTCCTTCAACAAAAACTTTCTTTTCACCCGCTTGCCATCTACGCAGGAATGAGCCTCCTCACGATACGGGCATATAGCCGAGATAAGCGTGCTGCAAGATTAGGGACATGGCGCACTAGTGAACTTAGATTGCATATTTTCGAAATGTTGGGCGGATGGCCCGGCGCGTTACTCGCTCAACGATGTTATCGTCATAAATCTCGGAAGATAAAGTATCAGATAATCTTTTGGCTGATTATTACCAGCCATGGGGTGCTGTGGTATTATGCCCTGACTCATCAAGACATCTACCGACCTTACCAACAGGCCGTCACAGAAAAAGCCCGTTCATTTGTTAATCAGGCCAGAAAAAAAATACTACACCTTTCAGAGATGATAAATTCCGAAGATGCACTGACAAATGTGGATCATGCAGAAACGACTGAACCGGTTAAAATAGGCCGTCGGTCCATAATAATTCCAGACAAACAGCTCCATATTGTCAAAGGAGTGGTGAAAGAGATTCGTCCACGAGAAGGAGTCATAGTCTCATTACAATTAGGGACAGGTATTCTTGACAAATCAACGCTTGTTAACGATTTTCCCACACGTTTTATGCAAGGAGAGTGTATCCAGGTGGCCATACACACAATTAAGATGAGAAGAAACACGGAGCGTATTGAGTTAATACTCGTCGAAAACAATGGGACATAAAAATATAACCAAACCGATGAACCGGACAGCAAGGGGCAGCGTTTTTCAAGGTAAAAAAAATTGCTGCCGGTTTTTAATGCGTATGAGCCTCATCTTAATCCAATACAAAGACCTGAAGATATTGAGGATTATGATTAAGCAAAGATTAATTGATAAGTATTTACCAAGATATTCCTTCAACGAGTATCATGAGACTGTAATAAATAGTTCTATTGATAAAGTGTATAAAAAAGCAAGGAATTTTGATTTATCAAAATCAAATCTGATCAAGTGGTTATTCAAAACCAGGGGATTGCCAACAAAAAGGATGCGTCTACAAAATTTTATTTCAGATATTGGATTTACCAATATCGAAGAAAAGTTGCAAGAAAATACGAGTTATAGTGTTACTAAATTGGTACTTTAATAAAAAAAATGATTTAATGTGCACTATAGGTGACATTATGATATTTGAAAAAATGTCTCCGATTGCAATAGCCGAACAATTAGGGGAGAGACTAAAACAAGCGAGACTGAATGCCGATTTAACCCAGGCTGAACTGGCATCAAGAACCGGGTTAAACCGGAGGACGATTCTTCATGCCGAAAAAGGGAATGTTCAACTAAAAAACCTGGTTGCAATATTGGTAAATCTGGGAATGGTAGAGCAAATCAATATGTTTTTGTTCGTACAGGAAATTTCCCCTTTACAATTGGCTAAACTAAAGGGGAAAAAACGGCAACGCGCGTCGAGAACTCAAAAAAAAAAGCGCCAGATCAGAGAAGATAAATCATTATGGTAATCGAAGTCGTTAAAGTAAAATATAACGCGCAAGATGTCGGTGCCGTCAGTTTCAATACCGAAACAGGTATGGGCGCATTTGAATTTGAGTCTCGTTTTATTGAGTCCGGTATTGAGCTTTCACCGATAAAAATGCCTTTATCTAAAAAGATTTATTCATTTCCAGAAAATACTAACGAAACCTTCAAAGGGTTGCCTGGAATGATCGCAGATTCTTTGCCTGATTATTTCTGTAATGCCGTGATGAATGCCTGGATAGCTAGTCAGGGGAAGTCGGCAACAGACATCACCCCATTGCAGCGTCTTCAATATACTGGAAAGCGTGGTATGGGGGCATTAACTTATTCTCCGGCAATCCAACAGAAAAATCTGAATCGGTCACAACATGTTGAAATTCAGGCTTTAATTTCTGTCGCCCAAGAAATTTTGGCTAAACGGGAAACCTTCCAAGCAACACCTGGGTCACAGGGTCAGGAAGATAAAGAGGCCATGATGGCTCTATTATCGGTGGGTATGAGTGCTGGTGGAGCCAGGGCTAAAGCAGTCCTTGCATTTAATAGTGATTTTACCCAGGTAAGGTCAGGGCAAACCGATGCGCCTGAAGGATTTACTCATTTCGTGATGAAATTTGATGGTGTCAGTGACACTCACAAAGGCAAAGAAACATTTGGTGATCCATTGGGGTATGGCACAATGTAGTATGTCTATCACCTCATGGCCAAAGCCTGCGGGATAGACATGGCGCCCTGCCTACGATTTAGCATACAGCTACAAGCCGGGAAGTCCTTGGGTTAGCAGTCATTGGATGAAACTCAATGGAAAAAGAGATAACTTTACCCGCGAAGATTTTTATAGCTTGAAAAAAATAAGCCCTATATTTACCAAACGGAAAATTGATCATATCATTGAGGAAATCACAGCGCACGTTTCAGAATGGAATAACCTGGCTAATGAACATAGTGTCCCACAATCATTAATCCAATTAATAAGTAGCAATTTGCGATTAAAAAGATAGTGATGCCATCTTGAAACGATGCCAGTGTCGGAGGACTTGGCGGATGTCCCTCTGCCCCCGGTGCCACCGGCAATGTGGCCACAAAATCTGTTGTGGCAGATAAAAACCCAGGTTTTAGTGTCTGATCTTGACATATAACTTTCAGACAATTCAATGAAAGGGCTGGGGATCAAAATTTTATATGGAGATCAAATGAAACTGACAGTGCTCATCGACAACAATACACTTATTGACAGGTACTTCCTTGGAGAACCAGGCGTGTCTTATCTCATTGAGGACGAAGGTAAAAAGATTTTATTCGATGTCGGGTATTCAGATGCGTTCATAAAGAATGCACGAAAAATATCTATTGATTTGCTGGATGTGGACTTTGTAGCTTTGTCACACGGCCACTTGGATCACAGTTGGGGGTTGATTCCACTTATCCGACTCTATACGGAAGGGATGATAGAAAATTTACAGGCCAAAAAGCCTACGCTTGTCACACATCCGTTGGCATTATCAAGCAGAAGGATCGGTGACTTACCGGAAATCGGCTCCTTACTTCCGGAAGATAAACTTTCTGGCTATTTCAATATGGAATTGAGCAGGGAGCCTGTAAACTTAACTGAACGCCTGGTGTTTCTGGGGGAGATTGAGCAGACAAATGAATTTGAAGCTAAAACCCCAATAGGCAGAATAATGGATAATAAAATTGAAAAGGACGACTTTATAGTGGATGATTCGGCATTAGCTTACAAATCATCCGCAGGTTTAGTCATTATCACAGGATGCTCCCATGCTGGAATCTGTAACATTGTTGAATATGCGAGAAAGGTTTGTAAAGATGAAAGAGTTGTTGATATTGTAGGAGGTTTCCATTTGCTGGATCCTTCTGATGAGCAGTTGGAAGGAACCGTAAGGTACATGGAATCTTTGTGTCCTGGATCGGTGCATGCATGCCATTGTACAGATTTGAAATCCAAAATCGCATTGTCAAAGGTTGTTGATCTAAAGGAAGTTGGAGTGGGTATGATGCTCAAATACTGAATTCCGTGAATTCCGTAATTCCGTAATTCCGGTGACACCTTACTTAATTATATAAAGCCAACAATCACATGCACTCGGTTGCAGCAAAATGAACAGCTCGTTCCCCGGGCCTGTTAACAAGCTGCTTGACGCAGGCAAGCTTGCCAACAAAAATTGCTGCGGGTGATACCGCAGATTTTTGTGTTATTCGATTGTTTTACATCAACAACTTTAAAAGTGAATCATTCGACAAAAGGACAAATTTAAAGGAGAAGATCAATGACTGAGACCCATAAAAGAACGGCTATTGTCACCGGTGCCTCATCCGGCATTGGTGAGGCCATTGTTAGAAGATTCATATCTGAAGGTTTTGGCGTTGTGGGAAATGGCAGAAATGCAGATAAACTTGAAAGTCTTGAAAAGGAACTGGGTGGAACGTTCCGGGGTGTGGCCGGGGATGCTGCCGATGAAGCGTGTTTAGAAAATCTGTTTGCAGCTGTTGAAAAACATTTTAATAATGGTGCTGATATAGTGGTCGCCAATGCCGGGCGGGGCCTTGGCGGATCGGTCAAAGACGCGGATCTTTCAGAATTTCAGGAAATGATGCAGGTCAATGTGACCGGTGCACTCATTTTGATGCAGAAAGCAGCAAGACGGATGATGGAGACCCAGGCCGGATCGTTTCCGGAGACGGCAGCAGACATCGTAATTACCGGATCTGTCGTGGGCAGGCACGTATCTCCCTTTAGCGCGACTTACGGCGCTTCCAAGTTTGCCATTCATTCTTTAACCGAAGGCCTGCGCCGCGAGGTCAGTCCTATGGGCGTCCGGGTTTCCCTTGTAGAGCCCGGCCTTGTGTTCAGCGGCTTCCAGTCTGCTGCCGGATATCCGGATGAGATGGTCAAGACCATGGCAGATAAATTCGGCCCGATCCCGGAAGCGGATGATATTGCCGATGCGGTATACTATATCGTGTCCCGGCCACCGCACGTCCATGTCTGTGATATCGTTGTAAGGCCTACCCGGCAGGATTATCCGTAAAACCACGGCTGAGAACGATAAATATAAAGCACCCGGAACTGAACCCGGATGAGTCTCTCAATTGTGATTTAAAATCGGTGTCCATAGCAAAGTTCCTGCCAGGACAAAAGAACAATTAGCAAAGAAGACCTTGTCCCATTTGCGGAAGTTGCAAAAGATGCCCCGGAGGGTGAAAAATCACTTCAAGCATAAGAAAATTTCCTATGCCGCTTGATTAATGTATTTAATTGCCGGAGTAATATGATTTTGTGTCTACAATTTCCAAGAAAGAGTATAGAGTGGAACCAATAATTCAAGTCAGTCATTTAACAAAATATTTTGGAAAATCCATTGGAATCGAGGATATAAACCTTGAAATTCACAAAGGTGAAATTTTTGGATTTCTTGGGCCCAATGGGGCTGGAAAATCTACCACAATTCGCCTGATGCTGAATTTGATGCGCCCTTCTTTTGGGAGTGTGAAAATTTTTAATAGAAATGTGCAGAAACACTATGATAAAATTTTTAATACGATTGGTAATGTCCCAGGTGAATTAAGGTTGTATGAAGAATTGACCGGTTATAATTTTTTAAACTACATGAATAAATTTTCTCATCAAGAGCCAAAATGGCAAAAAGAATTAATTAATGCGTTTCATTTAAGCCATGCAGATTTAAATAAAAAAATAAAACATTATTCCCATGGGATGAAACAAAAATTAGGGATAATACAAGCCTTGCAGGATGACCCGGAACTTATCATCATGGACGAACCCTCTGAAGGGCTTGATCCGATAAATAAAAATGTTTTGTATGATTATCTGCAAAAATTTAAGGCCTCTGGGAAAACCATCTTTTTTTCATCACATTACCTTACTGAGGTGGAAAAGATATGCGACCGGGTGGGGCTTGTGAAAAATGGTAAACTCATTACAAAAGAAACGATACCGTCGTTGAAAGAAAAAATGATTCGGCGGTTGGAAGTCACATTTACACAACCTGTTTTAGCGGATGACTTTGATATACAAAGCACGGATATTGTAGAACAGGATTCACATCGACTCGTTTTTAATGTAAGGGGAAATATTAATTTATTGTTAAAACAAATTGCAAAATATGACGTTAAGAATCTGGTTTTCCCAGAGCCTTCGCTTGAGGATACTTTTATGACCTTCTACGAAAAACAATAAAAGACAGCATGCTCAAATATTATTCACATTTAAAAAAAATATTATCGGATCAAAAATACAATCTGATCATCTTGACATTGTTCTGTTTTCTGTTTGAATATTTGTTTGCCTGAATATTTTTTGAATCCGGTGTAAGTAAGATCGTGGTATCCTTTATACAAAGACTTCCCCCTGCCTTCACAACTTTTATTGGTGTTCAGGGCGGGACAGCGCAGTTTGCCACACAAATGCTGGCGTTTGGATATACACATCCAATCATCATCATCAGTCTTGCGTTTCTGCAGGTCAGTATCCCGGCAAGATATATTACTGGCGAAATTGAATTAAAAACTTTTGATATTTTGTTAACCAAGCCCCTCAAGAGATTTATTATTCCTTCAAGCATTTTTACATTTTTAATCATTGCTTTGGGGCTCCAGTTCATAGCAATATTTTTAGGGACAATTGCAGGTGATCTTTATTTTGATTTGCAGATTAATATTGCCGATTATGGGAAGGCAGTCTTTGTCGGCTTTGTTTTCTTTTTAAGCATGGGGTCAATGGCTATGGCTATTTGTACCTTTCAGATTGAAAAAGGCAAGGCACTCAGCAAAACAATTGGTCTGATCGTTGCCTTATATTTTTTTGATACAATCATTAAATTAAGCAAGTCTCTGGACCATTTATACGCCTACAGTTATTTTCAATTATATCAACCAGGGAAATTAGTTCAAAACCAGGTAGACGCAAGTCTTTGTGTCCTGATTTCATTGGTTCTTACGGGTCTGTTTTTGATGGTTGCAATACTGCAATTTAACAAACGGGATTTATAGGGAACGGGGGCCACCATTGTCTTTCAAATCATCTCTGAAACGCTAAGAATTAAAGATAAGACCGCTGAATCGGGTTTCCGTGAAGAGGTAATCAAGATTCGCCTGACGCGCAGAGGGCCTTTGATTTCAAGTGTTCTGGAACCCTTAAAAACAGGAACATGGTCACGCTGCGCTGGGCTCCTTTTGAAACAATGGAACCGTCTCTTGGTTAGGATAGTTTCAATAAGGCATATTCATTTTTGACCAGAGGCAGTGTAACTAAGATCTTGATTTGCGTTAAATACTTGTTTTCACAATTATTTAAGGAGGCTCTATGTATCGGTACAAAAAGATAATGATTTGTCTTAATCTGGATGACCATGATGAAAAACTGATTCAGTACGCGGGAATATTGTCTAAGATGGCCAAATCAGATGAATTACATTTTGTATATGTGTCTGATACATTTGATATACCGGAAGAAATCAAAAAGATCTATCCGCAAATTGCATCCCCGGTCGAAGCAGTAGTTGAAGACCTGATGAAACAGATTGTTAAACAACACTTTAACGGCCATGAAAATACACAAAAAATCTATAGCCCCCTGGAAGGACCACTTTTGGGACAGTTGATCTCATACACAAAAAAATATGATATTGACCTTTTGATCGTCGGCCATCATTCAACTGAAATGGCTGCCCAAAATGCCATTTCGGAAAAGCTGGCAAGAAAAGCGTTCTGCTCGGTCATGATTGTTCCCAAGGGCGCAAAAGCCCTGCTTGAAAAAATACTGGTGGCTGTGGATTTTTCCGATCACGCGTTAAATGCCCTGGATGTGGGCAGTGCTTTTGCCAAGGCAGCCGGATTGGAAGATATATATATCCTCAATAATTACAAAGTTCCGACAGAATACCATAAGACAGGTAAGTCCCATGAGGAATTCGCCGACATTATGCTGGATAATGCAAAATCGAAATTAAGGGCGTTATTACCAATAAGTTGATCTAAAATCAATTGCTATCAAACCTTTTTTTAAAAACAACAATAACGTTGTTGACGGCATACTCAGGTTTTCAAAAAATATGGGCGCTGACCTGATCGTTGTCGGTGCCAGGGGGCGCAGCGGTGATATTGCTGCAATCCTTCTGGGCAGTGTTACAGAAGGATTGATAAGAAAACTTGACAGACCGATTCTGGCGGTCAAAAATAAGGGGGAAGGGCTCAATATCTTGGATGCAATATCATCAGAGTAATAATGAATTGAAACAGGAGTATAATTATGAATGATCATGACAGTAACGATGAGCCGCTGATATTAAAACTTCATTTGGTGATACGCTTCGCCGTCAGGGTTATGGCCCTCATTATGACGGCTGTTATTATCTGGGGCGTGGTCGATGTGTGCTGGGTATTGTATGAAAAACTGATGTCGCCGCCCAGATTTCTGTTGACCATCAGCGATATTCTTGCAACGTTCGGAGCATTCATGGCGGTTCTGATCGCCATCGAAATATTTGTGAATATCTGTGTCTACCTCCGGGAGGATGTCATCCATGTTCAGATTGTCATGGCAACGGCTCTCATGGCCATTGCCCTTCCAAGCAGCATGGCAGCCCAAATCCACCCAAGGTTGAGGAAGTTCTTCTAGGCGCCTGTCAATTCAGGGTCCTTTCATTTTTTATTCCGTCCGATGACCGCATAAACCGGGTCTGAAAATCTGAATTTCCGGGAATATTTGTCATCATCGGGCCTTGGATATCCTCTCATTGAAGCCGTTGATATAGAGTCATACCGGCCGGATTCAAGGAAGTATTCCGTTACCAGGCCCATACGTTCAAAATCATGGAGGCCTTCCCAGATACGGACAGCCTTTTCCGGGAACCAGCGGTTTGAAAAGCTGACTGCAAAAATACCGCCGGGCTTTAACACCCTTGCCACCTCTTTGAACAGGCGGATCGGATCAACGAGGTATTCCACGGATAGAGAACAGATCACTGCATTAAATGTACGATCTTTAAACGACAACCTGCTGTTACGGTTCAGGTCCTGAACCGTATGTTCTGTCAACTGACTGTTTTTTGCAAGCTCACTGGCATTGAGCCCCAGCCCGTGCACACAGGAAAGCTGCAACTCACCTGGCAGGTGGGACTCCCATCCGGCCATGAGGTCCAGGACCGCTTCTCCGGGGTGAAGAAGGGTTCTGTAAATATCAGTCAGATTCTGTTGGGCCTTTGAATCAATATGCCGGACAAATCTGTCCGTTGCATAGAAAACAGAATCAGGTTCTGAATCTTTCCGGTCAAAGGACTTTTCCGAGAAAAAATTCGTTGGCTGCCGGTTGTAGCGGGCTTGCATGCCCGGTCCTGACAGGGCTATATCAAACCAGTCTGTGCAGCCACCGCCCCGCTCTTCAGGTTTAAGGGATTCATTGCCATGGGGGGTCATTTCAACAATCACCGGGGTTCCGGCCAGGGGATGGTTCAAATCAGCAGTAATGCGGTCACCATGAAGTGCCACACAGCGAAACGGGTTCAGGTTCCCCTTGAATATACCGGGAGCGCCTGATATCAATCCCTGGGGATAAAAACGACCTGCTGTCAACCGGCCGGCAGGACTGCTGGAGTTCAGTCGGGTAAGGGGCAGAACAATCACCTTTTCGCTACGGTGTTCCGGAACCAGTTCTCCTGGACATAACTCAACACTTATGGTGTCTTGTCTTTTGCTGTCCAAAAGTTTTTCAAACAGACTGCCGGGAATAATATCCCGCCAGCAATTGAACTGGTCGGCAAAATAATGCTCTTTGTGGGTAATACCGTCTTTTTCCCAGGTGATATCAATGGACAAGTCGATCCGGGCACTAGTGGATAGTGATGTCATTATAAACTCCTTTTGGCCCAGGACAAAAAATTGTAAAAATCAGTGTACAGCTTTTTTTGTATCGTCGGCCTTTTCATCAGCAAACAAGAACTGTTTCACTTATTCATCAATCTAATTCTCAAAAATATTTTTTCAACCCTTTATCTGCAGATAAACCTTCTTATCTTTAAGCATAGTGTATGTATAAACGAACGGAGGTGAACCAATGAATGAGCAGTTAAAAACAGTTCTAGAATATATTAAAAACGAATATAGCAGCAAGGCGCTTACCGGTGCCCGGAACTATCTAAACGTGAATATAGGAAAGGTGGCCCTAAACCTCGGTTTTACAGCACTGCACGACGCATATGCAGACCGCGAAGTGATTGTCTCTTTGAAGGACCCTGTTCCTGGAATGAAAGTACGCATTGACGGGCGGACATTTGTTAATTATGCAGAGTATTCCGACGGATTTGCCGTGCCCAGTCATATTGCAAAAAAAGCAGGGTTGCCGATCAAACCTTATATTGCCAATGACAGCATGATTTTAAATTTTGCTTAGGCCCTTTTAAGTATCCCATGGAAATCGTTCTTTTGTCCATAGAAGCAACGTTTTCTTTGATATTTCGCATGGGATCGGTCATGTTTTTCAGTCTCTTCGGCATTGAGCTGTTCATGCAGATGGGGTTGATGAAATACCTTGCTCCCATGGGCAGACCCATTGCAAAGCTGGCCAACCTTCCGTCAGAGAGTGCGGTGAGTTTTCTGGCTGCCATTGGATCCATGATTGCCGCGCATACCATGGCAGCAGGATTTTATGCCGATCAGAAACTGTCAGGCAAAGAGTTGGTGCTCACCGGCGTGCTGAATACCGTCCCCTTTCACTTCAAGGAAATCCTCACATTCCAGCTTCCCATTGTTCTGCCGCTTCTGGGCGCTGAGCTCTGCCTGATATATATCGCTGCGTTCTGGCTCACTGGACTGATCAAACTTTTTTTTGTTCTCGTCTGGGGCCATTTTTTCCTTCCCAGAACACTGCGATCCGATGATGCTTTTGACACACTGGCATGTGATCCTGATGGTCCAAACTGTGCCCCGCGGTCCCTCTTGCAGCTGTTGAAGACGACCTGGAATGTCAGAAAAAAAATGTATATCCGGATGATAACGCTTCTGGCAACCATAACCCTGGCAATTCAAATCCTGATGAATTCAGGATTGCTCAAATGGTTTGAAACGGCTATTGTCCCGTTGACATCTGCTTTCAATCTTCCGGCAGCTGTCGTGGGACCTGTCAGTGCCTATATTTTCAGCCCCACCGTGGGGATCACCTATATGTCGAATCTGCTGAACCAGAATACCGTAACCGCCTACCAGGCCATTGTGGCGCTGATGGCCGGCAGCCTTCTCATGATACCAATCACCCGGCTGCGACGTACCCTGCCGAGATACACTGCCATTTTTGGTTTAAAACATGGATTGATTATCGGCGGATTGACAACAGGCTTAAGCCTGTTATCACGGATACTGATTCTGGCCTGGGTGCTTCTTTTTTATACGGGTTAAAACTAATTTCTCAACTTCAGCTTCTTGTGGTCTCTGCTTTTCTGGGGCAGGATCATGCATCCGGTGCCATAAATTTCGGGTTGCGCGGTTCCACCAGGTGCTTGAGGTCAAGCCAGAATCTGTTCCTTTCCTCTGATCCGGCTGGTTGTTGAATCGGCAATTCCATAAAGGGAACATCCAAATTCAAGGCATGAAATTTTTCAGACAGTATTTCTGCCATGATACCCATAAGTACCGGGTCTTCCGGATCCGGGTTGTCCACCGGCATGGGTGATTCTGTATTATACCTGTTCACCTTGTGTTTACCCCAGTTAATGCCACAGGTAGGGCTGTTGCGCAGTCCGAGGTAGGCCACCAGGCGATAGCCGTTTTTCAAGAATTCTTCAACCATGAGAAACGGTATTTGCAGCAGCTCTTTGCAGTGATTACGAAAAAATATATTATCGTATTGCTGCCTGCCCTGGGGATTTCGCTGTAATCCCATAGCGGTTGTCTCAGGGCAGGGATATTGGATAATGCCTACCCGTAATTTCATTAAATATTCCATTAATTCGTGTGACAACGGGAAATTTTGGCCAAGAACATGCACGCGGCAGTATGGATTAATTAAACATTGCGCAACTAAAATAATTTTTTTGTCTTTTTTACTCATACTTGACTTCCTTTTCCACATTCGTTCAATGGAATATATTGGGTTAAATTATAATGTCAAGGTGGCCCATGTAACCGTGGATACAATTTTTTGCCGGCAACCCGCTGGTGTTATCTACAAAATTTCAAGGATGATCATTTCATTATAACCAGAAGACATCAATTATGATATAAGTTTTTTAAAATTAATATTCCCCTGTTAAATCCTTATCCGGAGACAGAAAAATGGAAAAAATAATACAATCAGCCAGTTCTCATGATGCCGAAATCATAGCTTTTCTTGTCAGTCAAGGAAATAAGGACGTGGCTGAAAAATTTGAGTTAACATTGGAAAATAACCCCAAGCATCCCTCTTTCTATACGAAAGAGTGGGTATTATCAGATATGGATAGAGGCGAAGAGTACTTTCTTTATCAAATAAAAGGTGTCAATTATGGATGCGTTGCTTTTGAACAGCCCAGTTCGGAGATTTCATATCTGAATCGACTTTCAGTCCTTCCCGAATACCGCCATAAAGGCGTTGGAGAGCAGTTGGTGAAACATGTTCTTGAGTACTCCAGAACAAAAAATGTTCACATGGTGAGTATCGGTATCATTGCAGAACATACCCGCCTGAAAAAATGGTATTTGAAGCTGGGGTTCATCGAAAAAGAGACTAAATATTTTGATCATCTACCTTTCGATGTTACGTATATGAGCTATGAACTGCAAAATTGATAGCGTCGCTAATTCAGCCGACGCAAAAAGCCGTTATTTTAACTCAACAAAAGCACCGTTCTTCACCTGAAAAACAGAAAACCCAAGACCGACGGCATCCCCGTGTTCATCAAAACTGATATTGCCGATAGGGGTTTGAACGGTTTCTGACTTAAGGGCTTTGGACACTTCATCATACCCCATTGAACCCGCCTCTTTAAACGCATTGGCAAGGACCTGGACAGCGGCATACGCATTGAGAAAGAAAGGGCCGGGTTCCTCGGCATATTCGTTTCTATAGGCCTGCATGACATCACGGGACATTCTTATTTCAGACGTATCCCTGGGTGCTGTTGCATAGACACCTTCAGCAGATCGTCCGGATGATATGATAAAGGACTCATCTTTTATTCCATCGCCGGAAATAAAAACCGTTCTCATTTTTTTCACACGAATCTGTTTTACAATTTTTGATGCACCAGGATGATACCCCCCATATATGACGGCATCTGCTTTAAATTTTTTAATTTTCTGAACAAACTGGGTAAAATTGATAGACCCTGAGCTTACACCTTCAAATAAGACAATTTTATGGGGATCTGTTTTCTCCAATATATCTTTGACATACCCTGCGAGACCCTTTCCATAGACGCTTTTGTCGTGGATAATCGCGATCCTTCTTAATTTCAGCCGGTTTATTGCTAATTCAACTTGGACAAGTGCCTGGGTATTATCAGAGGCAATGGTCCTGTAAAAATTGGGATAATTGCCACCCTTGGTCAATCTTGGATTTGTTGCCGACGGTGAAATCACAATAATCTTACTGTTTTTATAGGTATCCAGTGCGGCAAATGTCGCACCACTGCAGATATGTCCGATAACGGCATGGACATCCTTTTCAACAAGTTTTGATGCGACTGTTATTGCATTCTTCGGGAGGCATAGGTCATCTCCGGTAACGATTTCAATTTGCCGACCGAGGATACCGCCGCCGTCATTTATATCCTCGACAGCAATTTGCACACCCCTTAATGCTGAAATTCCATACGAGGCAAGTTCGCCGGTCTTAACCGTTGCAACCCCTAACCTGAAGGTTTCGGTGGCCGCACTTGACTGAACCAGAAAAAAAAACATGACAATTGCAGAAACAATAAGGCCTAACGTTTTTTTGATATAATAATTCATAATCATATTTCCTTTCTAAAATAAATTCATACTAAATTTATTTTGCTTATAAAAACCGATAGATTTACAGATTTCTGTGCTGGCTTTGATGTTCTAAATTCGATTCAAGAGGATACAAATTAGTATATCGGACTTCATTAAAAGATTCAATTAAAAACTCATGGATTTCATTTCGCGTTGCACCATAGAAAGAAATAAGATAAGATCAGGTTCATTTTCCGATCACTAAAAACTAGGATAAATATATGAAAAAAACGTTTGTACTATCACACCCCAAAATCAAAGCTGCCAGATTAATTGAGGCAATAAAACATGATGTTAAAAAATACATAAAAAGAGAACGAAAAAAGAAGCTGCCTGAAGATGCCGACTATTGGGATTTTGATTGTAAATATGGTCATACAGAGCAAACAGCGAAATCCATTTATATATCAGAGATAAACAAATGTATAGATGAAGCTGAAAAACTGCCAGGGCCAACGCAAGTAAATATTATAAGGTCCCTATGGTCTTGGTAACTGGCAATGGTCAGCCGAACATGACTTCCTCCAGATATTTCGGGTCTAAA
>NZ_JAQYWD010000087.1 GCF_030145145.1 Desulfobacula sp.
CCGGTGTGCTTTCAATGAGGGCCCGGATGGCCTTGCTGGCCTCTTCACCCGAATCCATATCATTGACTTTAATGCCATCCAGTATCCTGAAAATCTCCGTTTTGATCTGTCCCTGCTCAAGAAAAAGGGTATAGGCCTTTGTGGTTACGGCAAAGCCCGGCGGAACGGGAATCTTTGCTTTCAGCAATTCACCCAGGCTGGCGTTTTTGCCCCCCACAAGGGGAATGGATGTCAAATCGCACTCTTCAAACCAAAGGACGTAGTCATTTCTTTTTTCCATGATCCTGCCCTACCTTTCGATGTAGATTCTGCCGGTATCGCCATTTACCTTAATTTTCATACCGGATTTGATAATCGCCGTTGCATGGCCCGTTCCTACAACTGCCGGCATACCATATTCACGACACACAATCGCTGCATGGCACATGATACCGCCCACATCCGTGATAACCCCTCTTATTTTCTGGAACACCGGGGCCCAGGACGGCGAAGTGGTGGGGGCCACAAGGATTTCTCCCTCTTTGAGTTCTCCGATATCCTCAACCGACCGGCAGACCCTTGCAATGCCCTCAACCACACCGGGAGACCCTGCAAACCCTTCTATTTCATTGACTTTATCCGGATCACCGATTTCTTTTAATTTTGCCCATGCTGCCATGCTTTCATTGGTAATACCCCAAAGAACAATGGTAAACGGTTCTGAAATAACTTCAGGCGGGGTTCCCACCGCAGGGACAGGACGATTCTCTTTAAAAATTTTATAAACCCCTTTTCGCCACTGGATTTCTTCAGGCCAGTGCAGGGGACCATATCCTTTTGTGCCGCTGGCCCAGGCTGTCACCAGATCCCATAAGGCTTCCTTGATTTCACTGCGGTTCAGAAACCAGACATCTTCGGTTTCCTCGATGAAATGATGCTCTGCCATTATGACGGCCACTTCTCTCATCTTGTTCCAGAATACGGAATGAAACCAGTTCTCCACATAGAACATATGGTTCTCAGCAAATGGAACGACCATTTCTGAAGTGTCACGAAGTTGATCAAAGGTTTGTCGGTCCTGATCGGTTGTTAAAAGGGCTCTATACTCTTTAACTAATCTTTCCCGTTCTGCCCTGACGGCTTCCAGGGGCCGGTCAATGTTTTTACCGCTATTGAGTTTTTCGATATAAATTCGTACGGAACTCAAGGGAATATTCAGATTATCATTCCAGGAAGCATCATGATGATACCATCCGGTTCCCGTTGAAATATAAAACCATGGATACTTGGCGCCATCCCATGCACTGATCCATTTTTTACCCTTCTCAGACCCTTCAAGTTCTGAAATAACGATTTCAACGTCCTTGGTATCATCTCCTATTTGCGAATCAATGCCCAGTTCAATGGCCAGTTTGGCCAATTTTTTTAATTCTTCATCCGGTTTGTACAACATGACATCAATCCCTGCCACCATCTGGGAAATTTTCTGGAGGGGGATATCCGGAAAGGCTTTGGTACAAAAATCAACAAAGGTGACATACGCGGCATAGGAGAGGTTTAAAAACTCAAAATGATACTGCCAGCAGAGAATCCCCAAATTGATTAACTTGTCATAATTCGTGAGCAGTTCATACCCGCTTGAAGTGCCCAACCCGTTTTTAACCACCGAGATATCTTCCATTTCCGGCAGGGAGGGGAATTTAAGGGCTTCAAGATCAGAAATCACCCCTTTCATCTTCTTTTCCCATTGTTCATGAAGTGTATCCCAGTTTTCATAATAGTATCCAGCCCTTTCCATGAACAAGGGAATCCTTTTTTGAACTTCTTCAGGATCTGTCACCGGAACAGGAGAAATATAAACATTCCCGTTAATAATCCGATGATCAACACCCAGAGCCGGCGGAATCATGAAAATTCGGGTGTTAAACTGTGATAATGCCAGAAACCAGGCCTCATCCCATATAATATCAAACGGATACATCGGTTCAGGATAATGAAGTCCATCATTAAACCAGAACATATTGTTCTCATAGTCTTCTCGCTCTTTGTCTTTTGTTGTAAATTGATAATGGTACGGGTACATTCTTTCCCACCCTTCTGTGCCAGGAATTGTTGCGATTTCGTGGGGATTAGGAAACTTCTGATCAGCCATTTTTACCTCCATTTAAAAAATTAAGTGTTAAAAAAACCGACTAAACTAAAAACCCGATCCATACTTGCAAAAAACAAAGGACTGTGAGTAAGCGTAAAATCAAACCGGACGAAATTACTGAGACAACAAGTATGTTATGGATCAGTAATACGGTTTGATAAAAATAGTGTCAATTCAATTAAATTTATGGTCGGTATCATATTTTGTTATACCCTTGTCCGACATGGGTGTGAAAGAAAAATTGGATTGGATTTCACTGGATAACAGCGGGTAAAGAAACGTTAAAAAAAACGATACCGTCATAGAAATTAATGATTGTTTTTGGGTATGGGAATTTTGAAAGAATTTCGTCTATTGGTTTTCTATTTTGAAAAGAACCGGCTTGAACCAGTCCGTGCATCCCGGGATGGCCATTGCCTTTTCCTGAACCAGGGAAATAGTGTCAAGACCTGCCAGGGCATGGGGCATGGCAGGTCTGTTGAGTTATTATTTCATGGCCACCAGTTTATCTTTGGTTTTTTTTTTATTTCCGTCAGTTGCGGATGGTTTCACCAGCTTACCCAGTTCAGAATTGTCCCAGCGCTTAAACAGGTCATGTTCTATCCCCATATAATCCAGGACCTTTCCCACGGACTGGTTAATGATATCATCAATGGTTT
>NZ_JAQYWD010000015.1 GCF_030145145.1 Desulfobacula sp.
ATCATAATTTTCACCGGGGCTTTTGCCCCATTGAGCTTTCTGGCAAATTCAGCGGCAACCTGTTTGAGCTCATCAGGATTAAGGCGAATCCAGGTCCTGAATTTATCCAGATCATACTTGGGTCTGTCATAAAATTCTTTTTTATATTTTGACCGGGACGGGGTCATGTGATTGACCGAACAGGTGGAAATAATCTGGGGAATGCCTTTTTTCCCTGCAGACTCCAGCCGGTTGGGGCCCCCATCCCGCATATACCCGAAAAGATGCTCGCCCACACCGCCCGGTGCCAGATCAAGGACCCCCTGGAAAAATCCTTCGGCAATCATCTTTTCCATGGCCTTGTCCCCGACACCCGCCGCAGAAAACCCGGTGACCTGGTATCCTTTTTTTTCAAGGGCTTTCCTCACCGAACTGGCGCATTGTTCACATGGACCCAACATGGTCATGGCAATGGTTTTCTTGCTGTCGGTGCGAAGGGGATTGTCCACATACTTTATCATGCCTTTCATGGCATAACAGGCCCGGTCCATGACATTGGTGAGCATATCTGTGATACCGGATATTTCGACAACTGAATGAAACAACAAAATATCACCCGTGCCAATGTATTTTGTGGAAAGCCCGGGAAGCGCTGCAGTGGAAGAAATCATCAGCTTGGGGATGCCAAAGGGCAACGCGCGCATGACATCCGTGGCCATCAGAGAGCCGGTGGACCCGCCAATGGCCATGATACCATCAATTTTTCCGGCAGCATACAGATCCTTGGCAATTTTTGATGCCCCGTCAATAATCAGGTTGGTAATGGTGGACCGTTCTTTGGACGTGTTGATTTCTTCTATGGTGGTGCCGCCGGCCGATGCCACATCGGACGGGGTCAGTTCTGCCCTTGATTTTTCCTTTCCCCGCATGGAAAGGTCCATTAAAAGCGGTAATACATCGATTTCTTTAAACTTATACTTTAAATACCGTGTTTCTTCTCTTTTGGTATCAAGGGTGGATATGATTAAAACGGTTTTAGATGTCGTCATTTTTTTGGCCTTTTATAGACCTGCAGCTATTGCACTCTCAAATCTTCTAAAACACAATTGTCACAGGTCTATTGTTATAAACCTAATTCAAACCCAGGATCTTTCGGATATCTTTTTTAAGGGTCTCTTTGTTCACCTTCCCGGAATCCCCTACAGCAGGAAATTCATCTACGATTTCAAGGTGTTCGGGAACTTTAAACATGGCAATATCTTTTGATTTAAGGAAATCCACCATGGATTGGAAGTCAAATTCTTTTCCTGCTTTCACCGTTACAAAAGCGGCACAGCGTTCCCCCATTTCCCTGTCAGGATATCCCACGATGGCCACGGATGCCACGGATGGATGGTCATTCAACAACCCTTCCACTTCAGCCGGATAGATATTCTGGCCCCCCCGGATAATCATGTCCTTGGCACGGCCCAGGATCCACAGGCACCCCTGGTCAAACTTGACAATATCTTCTGTTGTGGTCCATCCGTCTTTATCAAAGACTGTGGCCGTGAGTTCTTCATCCCGGTAATACCCTGCCGGAGCATGGGGTCCCCGGAAATACAGGATACCGGGCTCACCTTCCGGAACCGTTTTTTCCTTGTTTTCCTGGTCGGCCAGTCGAACCTTGTTGCCCGGCAGCATTCTGCCCACAGTGCGTCGCCTCAGGTCCTTGGAATCTTCCACCCGGCACCCTGACACCGATCCCATGTCCTGGGTTCCCAGGTCACTGGTAATGGACGCGCCAAACGCCTCTTCAGCCTCTTCTGCGATCTGGGGGGACAAATATCCCCCGGCCGACCGGATAAACCGTAAAGAACTCAAGTCATACTTGGACACATCCGCTTCCAGCATTCTCACCAGATGGGTGGGTACCACGCCAATGGCCGTGGCCTTTTCTTTTTCAATGAGGGCCAAGGCTGCATCCGGGGAAAATTCTTCCAGCATAACGGTCTTGGCCCCGGCAATGGGGGCTGCAAAATAGGTCAGGGTTCCGGCAGCGCCCCCGGCGTGGGGGGCAATGGCCATGGTGATGTCGTCTTTGGTCAAACCCCAGATATCCACCCGACCTTTGGAGGTGCAGATTCGAGGAGCCGGTGGCCATTCTACCAGCTTTGGGATACCCGTGGTACCCGAAGTGGTGGTTAAAATAGCGATGTTTTCAATGGGATCAAACCGCCTTTTTTCAAGGATTGACTTGTCCACCGGCAATTGGGCCCTTTTTTCAACCAGGCTGGTTAATGAAAAAGTGCCGGCCGGTGCATCCTGGGGAACGACGTCATCAAACAGGAAAATATTTTTCAGATGGGGGAAGTCTCGTTGAAGCTCTTCGTACATTTCCAGATAATTGAACTTGTTGTAGGTTGAAAGTATAATCACGGCCGAGGCCTTGGTTCGGTCCACCATATAGGTCAGCTCTTTTTTTCTCAAGTACGGATAAACCGTCAGGGAAATCAAGCCGGCCCGTTCACAGGCAATCCTTGCCAGAAACCCGTAAACACTGTTGGGAGACTGAATAATCACCCGGGAGTGTTTTTCAATACCCATCTCGACCCAGGATATGGCCATGGCATCCACAAGCGCCACGGCCTGTTTCCATGTCAGTCTGTATTTTGAATCCACCAGGGCTTCCTGATCCGGTATTTCCCTGGCATTCTTGGCCCAGAAATCATAAAATGTCTCCCGGGTCCAGTAACCGTCTTTCAGGAATTCATCTGTCATCTTTTTTTTATATCGAATTGGTTTCATGACTCATCCTTTTCTTATGGAGTCCTTCAAAGGGAGATATGTTTAAATTTGAATGCTCTCCCGGTTTCAGAACAACTTGGTTAAACCCTGTGACAGGCCGTTTTTTTTATTTGAGAATCCTTCGACCTGTCACAAACGGTTTGCGTTCATTTTGTTGTCGTAAATGATGTCTACTTAAAACCCAAGCTCTGACCAGCGTTCTTTCACCCGGGCAACCATATCCGGATCAAGCTGGATCTGGACGGGTTTTGGATCCCACTCGTAAGGAATCGTACAATCCATGAGAAGTCTTCCGGTAATCCATCTGGCATTGATGGGCAGAGAAGGATCCAGCGGGGTTGAACGGCCTCGCTTGATGACCTGGCAACGATTGGGCTGGAACCTGAAACTCATGGCATACATCACCCTGGGGATGTCCCATGAATCAATGTCTTCATCCACCACAATGACTGTCTTTAAGCCATAAGCACCCATTTCCGTCGAAATAGCGGCTGTCAATACCTGGTCCACATGTCCCGGATACATCTGTTTCATGGAAATGATAGCAAGGAACCTGCCGGCACCTTCCGGGGGGCAATAGCAATTTTTCAAACCGGGAATATTCATTTCATTCAACTGCTGCCAAAGCGTTGCCCCATAAGACAATGCCATCACCATGTGAGAATCCGTTACCGCTCGCCCGACGGTTGTTCCCCAGTGAATCGGGTTGTTTCTGTAGGTCACACATTTGACATCAATAAAGTTTCTGGGATCGGTTCCCACACCGGAATAATACCCGGTGTATTCTCCAAACGGGCCTTCTTCCATGAATTTATCCGCATCCACGAATCCTTCCACCACAATTTCAGCATGGGCAGGAATCGGCAAATCCACCACTTCCCCTTTAACCACTTCAACCGCTTCACCGCGAAACGCACCAGCCACGTCATATTCACTGGTAAATGCACCCACACGGGCAGCACCAAGGATAAACAATATGGGATCGCAACCGGATATGGAGGCCACCGGCATGGGTTGTCCAAGGGCCTGGTATTTTTTGAGCATGATATCCGCATGTTTTCCTTTGATAAACTGGGTACCGATTTTGTCTTTACCCAGCAACTGACTTCGATAGGTACCCAGGTTTACCCATCCTGAATCCGGGTCTTTTGTAATAATAAAATGGGCAGTTCCATAATATTTCCCCCCATCCAGAGGATAGTAATGAGGAATAGGGAAGATATTCAAGTCCACATCATCCCCCATCATGATGTTCTCTTTACAGGGGGCCTGGCTTTTATCCACATATACTGGCGGGATGGGTTTTTTTGCTTTTTCCGCCCAGGCGCCATACAGATCGGTGAGGCTTGAATTTTCAGATTCGCCCATTATAATGGCCAGTCTTTGAACTGTGGTTGCAGCACTTGTAATGACGGGTGATTTATAGCCTTTGCAATTTTCAAACAGCAATGCGGGGCCCTGGGCTTCTTCATTGAGTTTTGCAATATGCGATAACTCCAAATGGGTGTCAACTTCAGCGGTGATACGTTTCAGAAGACCTTTTTCTTCACAGACGGCAATAAAATCTCTCATGTCTTTCATAAATTTCAACTCCTTTTTCAGTGGTCCCCCTTTTGGTGCAATGGTAGGGTTACCGGCGCGATGCGCACTGATTTATATTTTTGGCCAGGCCTTGGGATTCAAGGCCTGGAAATTCGACAAGATTAGGTTATCATCAAGTGAGTTTTCTACCGGTCACCAATCCGGCACAAATGTGCTCCAGGGCGGAAGACCTGGCTTGAGTGATGGGTTTTCTTTCTTTACTGCTCCACACGGTTTCCGGTCGGCTCTGCAGGATCAATACTTTTGCTTTGCCGGGGGTGTCTTTATCAATGGCCCATTCAATGTCCATGGCCTTGCCATAATGCTTTTCAATCCGTTTTCCAATAATGGCCAGTTCAATGACATCTCTATCCACCACACATTGGGTATCGGCTCTTTCTGATGGAATATCCTCTTTTACCACCCTGTGCGCTTTTGGATCACGGATATAACAAATGGTTTTATGGGAAATTGATTTTTTAATAATTTCGTCCGTGATCTTGTTCACGATAAAATTATCCGGTGTACATTCACCGCTGACAACACTCTCCCCAAACCCATAGTTGGCATCTATGGCGATGGTGGACCGATCTCCGGTGGCAGGATTCAATGTAAACATCACCCCCGCAGTCCAGGAATTGGCCATTTTCTGAACCCCCACGGAAATTTCCACCTGGTCGTGGGGAAATCCCATTTTTGCCCGGTAATAGATGGCTCTTGCGGTAAAAAGACTTGACCAGCATTTTTTCACATGGTTGACAACCCCGTCCGCCCCCCTTACCCAGAGAAACGTATCCTGCTGACCGGCAAAACTGGCGCCCGGAAGATCCTCGGCCGTGGCACTGGATCTGATGGCCACGGGTACCGCAGGGACATTGCTTCGTTTGGACAGCCGTCTGTAAAATTCGCAGATATAATCCTGCAGTTCGTCACTGACCGGTGTGCTTTCAATGAGGGCCCGGATGGCCTTGCTGGCCTCTTCACCCGAATCCATATCATTGACTTTAATGCCATCCAGTATCCTGAAAATCTCCGTTTTGATCTGTCCCTGCTCAAGGAAAAGGGTATAGGCCTTTGTGGTTACGGCAAAGCCCGGTGGTACTGGAATCTTTGCTTTCAGCAATTCACCCAGGCTGGCGTTTTTGCCCCCCACAAGGGGAATGGATGTCAAATCGCATTCTTCAAACCAAAGGACGTAGTCATTTCTTTTTTCCATGATCCTGCCCTACCTTTCGATGTAGATTCTGCCGGTATCGCCATTGAGCTTAATTTTCATACCAGATTTGATAATCGCTGTTGCCTGACCGGTTCCCACAACTGCCGGCATACCATATTCACGACACACAATGGCAGCATGGCTCATGATACCACCCACATCCGTGATAACCCCTTTTATTTTCTGGAATACCGGAGCCCAAGACGGAGAAGTGGTGGGGGCCACAAGGATCTCACCCTCTTTGAGTTGCCCAATATCCTCAACCGACCGGCAGACCCTTGCAATGCCCTCAACCACACCGGGAGACCCTGCAAACCCTTCTATTTCATTGACTTTATCCGGATCACCGATTTCTTTTAATTTCGCCCATGCCGCCATACTATCATTGGTAACCCCCCAGAGAACAATGGTAAACGGCTCTGCAATGACTTCAGGCGGGGTTCCCACCGCAGGGACAGGACGATTTTCTTTAAATAATTTAAAGACTCCTTTTCGCCACTGGATTTCTTCGGGCCAGTGCAGGGGACCATAGCCTTTTGTGCCGGTGGCCCAGGCTGTCACCAGATCCCATAAGGCTTCCTTGATTTCACTGCGGGACATAAACCAGATGTCTTCGGTTGCATCAATGAAGTGATGATCTGCCATGATGACGGCCACCTCTCTCATCTTGTTCCAGAATACGGAATGGAACCAGTGTTCGACATAAAACATATGATTCTCAACATAGGGGAAAACCATTTCAGCGGTACCGTGGAGCTGATCAAAGGTCTGTCTGTCCTGATCCGTTGTTAAAAGCCCCCGATACTCCTTGATCAGCTTTTTACGTTCTGCCTTGATGGCTTCCATGGGCCGGTCAATGTTTTTACCGCCGTTGAGTTTTTGGATGTAGATTCGAACAGAACTCAAGGGGATATTCAGGTTGTCATTCCAGGAAATATCCTGATGATACCATCCGGTTCCCGTTGAAATGTTAAACCAGGGATATTTGGCCTCATCCCAGGCACTGACCCATTTCTTACCCTTTTCAGACCCTTCAAGTTCCGAAATAACCGTTTTAACGTCCTTGGTATCGTCTCCTATTTGCGAATCAATGCCCAGCTCAATGGCCAGTTTGGCCAGTTTTTTCAGTTCATCATCCGGTCTGTATAACATCACATCAATGCCGCCCACCATCTGGGTGATTTTCTGGAGGGGAATATCCGGAAAGGCTTTGGTACAGAAATCAACAAAGGTGACATAGGAGGCATATCCCAGGTTTAAAAATTCAAAATGATATTGCCAGCAGCGAATTCCCAGATCAATTAAGGTGTCATAATTTTTCAGCATCTGATATCCGCTTGAGGTCCCCAGTCCGTTTTTGACCACCGAGATATCTTCCATCTCCGGCAGGGGGCTGATTTCCAGGTTTTCAATCTCTGAAATAATCCCTTTCATTTTCTTTTCCCAGTTGTCATGGAGGGTATCCCAGTTTTCATAATAGTATCCGGCCCTTTCCATGAACATGGGAATTCTTTTTTGAACTTCGTCAGGATCTGTCACCGGAACAGGAGAGATATAGACATTCCCGTTGATAATTCTGTGATCGACCCCATAAACCGGTGGAACACTGAAAACCCGGGTATTAAACTGGGATAATGCCAGAAACCACGCTTCGTCCCAGATAATATCAAAGGGACATAATGGCTCTGGATAATGAAGCGCATCATTGAACCAGAACATATTGTTCTCATACTCTTCCCGCTCTTTGTCTTTTGTTGTAAATTGATAATGGTACGGGTACATTCTTTCCCACCCTTCTGTGCCAGGGATTGTTGCGATTTCGTGGGGATTAGGAAAACTTTTATCAGCCATTTTTGCCTCCATTTAAGAAATTAAGTGTTGAAAAAACCGACCAAACGAAAAACCCGATCCATACTTGCAAAAAACAAAGAGCGTTGAATGAAGCGTGAAACAGGAACCAAAAACGCTCAAAAAACAAAACAGAAATAAAGTTGTTCAGACAACAAGTATGTGATGGATCTGTGATACTGCTTGACAAAAAAAGTGTCAATTCATATAAACTTATTCGATTTATAAGAATTTCTTATGATACGCCTTTTTATATGGCAGGCTAAATTGAGGATTGTGACACATGATCAACTTGAATCAATTGAGAGCATTTTACTATGTTGCAAAGCACTCAAGCCATACCCTTGCCGCGGAGAAACTCTTTATTTCCCAGCCGGCGGTAACGGCCCAGATTAAATTGTTTGAAAATTTTTATGAAATAAAGTTGTTCAAAAAACAGGGCAGAAAACTCATTCTTACCCATATCGGAGAACTATTGTTTCAAAAGGCTGAACGTCTCTTTGAGATTGAGGATGAAGTTGAAAATATTCTGATCCAGATGGCAGAGCTGAATCAGGGACTTTTGGAGTTGGGATGCACCCGGGCCTATGCCAAACATATTATGCCGTCTGTTATTTCGGTTTTTCACAGGGCCTATCCGAACATCAAAATCATTCTCAAGGAAGGCAGCTCCATGGCCATGATCAACAGCCTGATGGAATTTAAAAATGAAGTGGCCGTGGTGGCTCAAATGGAAGTAAAGGACCCAAGGCTTCAATTTGTTCCGTTCAGCCAGGAAGAAATCGTCCTGGTTCTGCCGGTAAATCATCCGCTGATCCGAAAAAAAGAAATTGAATTTCAAGACATTGTAATGGAGCCATTTATCATGAAGGCCAAAGGCTCTGCTACCCGGAAAAAAGTCCAGGACCTTTACAAACGACACAACGCGGCCCCCAATATTTTCATGGAATCGGATAATACCGAATTTATTATTGATCTGGTAGAAAGGGGAGAGGGAATATCCTTTCTGGTCAAGCCCACCATTGATCAGAAAATAAAAGAAAAAAAACTGGTCTCCCGAAGATTAAAAGGCACTGAAATATTTCTTGACGTGAATTTTTGCTACCTGAAAAACACACCGCTGTCACCTGCTGCCAAAGCCTTTTTCAATGTGCTCAAAAATTCATTTATCAAAAGATCTCCCCAGGGAGGTGTTGGCTCCATCATGGCCAGAATTCTTGCCGTGAACCACCAGAACAGATGAGCCCCGCCAAAAGCGCCAGGTCCATCTTAATGTCTTCCAGGACTATCAATGATCCATACCCCTGTAGTGCGGCGGTATGGTGTCCAGTAAATTATCGATACCCTGGAAACACACGTCCCTTGTCCTTAAGGTCTCCAGGTTGTCAATAAAAATCTGTGCCGGAGGTGAAAGGGGCTGATCTTTTAAATAGGCAATGCTCACATCCAAAAACAGTTTCTGTCCTTTTAGAGGGACCGTTGCCAGTTTTTTCTCTTTAAGTTCACCCTCCACAGCCCCGCTTGCCAGAAATGAAATCCCTTCTCCATGCTGAACCAGCAATTTCGTCATTTCCGCATTGCTCATTTGCATTAATATCTTTGGCGCGCACCCGTTTGCCGCAAACAATTCGTTGACCAGCCGACGGGTTCCTGAACCGGGTTCTTTCATGATAATCGGTTCATCCGCCACCTCCTGGAATGTGATCGTTTTTTTGTGTGCCAGGTGATGATCCGGTGGAAGGATAAGGATCATCTCTTCCCGGCTGAAGGGAACAAAGCAAATATCCGTTAATTCTTTTGCCTCGGCCACCACCACCAATTCGTTTTTAAAATCAAAAAGGCTCTGGATCATGTCCTTGGAACTGCCTTCATCCATCTCTATTTTGATATGCGGGTAGGGCTCCCGAAAATGGGCGATCAAAAACGGCATACAATACCGGGCATACGTCCTGGCTGTGCCGATCCGCAAGGTACCCCGCTTTAATTTCTTGATCTCTTCAACCACTGTCTCGATTTCTTTTTCACAGTCAAAGATCTTTTTTGAATAGTCATAGAGGGTCTTGCCTTCATCCGTGAGATAAAGTTTACCCCCTTTTTTCTTGAAAAGCTTCAGCTCCAGGTGATCCTCAAAGAGCTTCAAATGGGCTGTAACTGCCGGCTGTGTAATAAAAAGCTTTTTAGCGGCTGTGCTGAAATTCATATGCTTGGCAGCCTGATAAAAGGCCCTGAGTTGATTTAGGTTGATCATTTTTCCAACTTTCTGTGTTCTTTTCTCAAAAATTTGATGCCTTTTTCGTACCCACCCTTAATCAAATTTACAACAACTTAGGTTGTTATTGTATGTCATTGTTTCGGCAAATCCAAGAACTTTTTCAACGCATTGGAGACGTATATGCTTCCAATGGGTATCCCATAAGCCCAACTGCTTTTCAGGAAATAATAGTGGCCACGATATGATGGGTATGCCGATGAGAAATCGCTAAGACAATAGCTGCTGAAGAACCTTTTTTCGACGAATGTCTGGGGTGTTCCTATAGGCTTCCCCTATGAGGGGAATCCTATAGAATGTAAAATTCCCGTTACTCAGGGTTGGGCGCATCAGGTGGCGCCGGTGTTGGGGGCAGCGGCCAGAAATCCCACAGGTCACCATAACAGGCCCAGGCAGGGAAACTCAGGCCCAGCATCATGGTGGCCAGTACAAATATGTTGTTTGGATATGTCATTACCGAATCACCAAAATGCCAGACAGCGATGGCTATATAAGCATTATAAGCGGCAATACCAATGACAATGGCGATCAACATGTTAACAAATCCCGATAAGGGATTTGAAAGTGCCCGGCCCGGCCACATCTGGAACATCGTCATCATCATCAATAACCCGTATAGAAAACAAATGCCATACAGCATGAAGTTAAGGGGCTCGATTTTTAAGGTATTGACCCCTATCCCATAGGCGATGCCGGAAAGGACTCCGCAAGTTATGACCAGGACGATTCCCAGCACGGGTTGTTTCATGATCCCCGGGAATTTGTTAAGCGGCCACATATCCAGCGCTGCAAAGGAAAAAAGAAAAATGAGCATCCAGAAATAGAAGGTAATCGCACATTCCCAACGAAAGAATCCGCTGGGTGCGATGTCGGCAAAAGGCGCCAAAGGTCCGCCTGGGGCATAGAAGGGGACCGCCTGAACGGAAGATAGATATTCTCCGGTGGGAAAAGACAATAAATCAAAATTAAACAGGAGTTTGTTTAAAAAGAACATGAGCACATATGCCAACAGCAATGTCAGCCATCCACTGGCGCCCAGCGACAATTTGTTGAATGGCCACAACCCGAAGGCAATAACAAGAAAGAACGTTGTAATAACAACCGTGATCGCATAAATGTTCGTGAAGGGTTGCGCAGCACCGCGACTCATGAAATTAAGAATCACATAACTGGCCATGACGCCGATAATCGCCACGAAAATTGTCAGTAATATCCCGCGCCACGGTTGTTTAATCCCCTCTGTTGAGGGATATGTGCCCTGCTGCCAACCCAGGGCGACCATAACCAGGATGGGAATAAAAGACAAGATGAGAAGCGTGAAATGTCCGTTAAACGTTTTCATACTAAAAATGGTCGTAAGTAAAAACGTGTACCCCACTGTGACGACCACACCAAAAAAACCGCGCCAGGGTTGTGGTATGGTCCAGCGTTCTGCTGGTGTTAATTCATTCATTGCTTTTTTTCCTCCCAATGTTAAAATTAAGTTCCACTTTCTCTTGCACATCACCTTTAATTTGCTACTTATTGTGAGGTGCGAATTAACTCAGGTCAATTCAATTAACTTGATAGGGGGCATAAGTTTTCTTTATAGCTTTAGGAACCCGGGAATAGATAATCACACAAAATATGGCGTAGAATTTGACACAATTCCTGCCGGCATGACCACAGCCCGCCATTTCACAAACAAACAACAGGGTTTACTTATCCGGATCAGACCTTATTTTGTGGAGTATTAATTTTGAACAAAAAGGGTAAAATATGAAAATAGCTGTTTTTTCGGATGTACACAGTTGCTATGTGAAAATGGCCGCTGTTTTTGAAGACATGGAAAAATATAACATTGATCACTATATTTGTCTGGGAGACATTATTGGGTATGGAGACCAGCCCGAAGAAACCATTAAATTGTTAAAAGAAAAAAATGTCGTCTCCGTCAAGGGAAACCATGAACTGGCCATGTTTAAAAGAAGTTATCTTGAAGTTTTTCCCAAGGAGATCAAACAGCCACTGCTGGATAATATCGCTGCAATTTCCACTGCATCCGTCCGATACCTGGAAGATACCCCTGACTATTTAAAATTGGGAAACGCGCATTTTGTCCATGGCACGCCACCGGATAAATTAACGACCTATATCTATGATGTGACGGATTACTATTTAAAAACCCTGTTTAACAATTCCGAAGAACGGATTTTCTTTACAGGTCACACCCATAAATTAAAATTAATCACTTACAAAGACCGACTGGTATATCGTCGGAGAATTGTAAAAAATTGCACCATCCCTTTGGAAAAAAACCAGAAATATCTGTTAAATGTGGGAAGTATCGGATTTTCCCGGGATGATTTTGAAGCCTCCAAATATGCCGTGTATGATACGGTAAACAAAGAGATCATGGTCAGGATGGTGACCGCATAAATGTATTAAATTTTTTGTCTGAAGCTAAAATCCGGGTTTCCTCGATACACCAGGGAGAATACCGCTCGGGACAGGTAATCGTTTCTTCCAGCCACGCCGCCCATTTTACCCACTTGACAGCCTGAACTTCCCGTGGATCAGGGGTCACTTTGCCATCATAACATCCGATAAAAATAGGACAAATTTCATTTTCCATGACACCATCCTTTGAAAAACAATACCGGTAGTCTGAAATTTTTTCAACCGTCGTCAGGTCCACCCCAAGCTCATAGCGGGTTCTCCGCATCACAGCGCTCGCATAGGATTCACCGGGGTATGGATGACCGCAGCAGGAATTTGACCATACCAGGGGCCATGTCTTTTTACCTTCCGCCCTTTGCTGCAGCAGCAGTTCTTTAGCGGCGTTAAACAAAAAAAGAGAAAATGCCCTGTGCAAAGGGGTTTCCTGCGTATGGACGGTCCGTTTCTCCTGAATGCCAATTTTTCTATCCCTTTCATCTACCAGGACCACATAGTCTTCAGTATTTTTCATTTTCAACTCCTGCTGAATCTTCACTCATCTGCGGATTGATGGCAAAATTAGTCTCTTGTTTAAACATCATCATATGGATGGGCAGAAGGCACCGGGCCTTTCATATACAATATGAAGTGACAAGAAGAATGTCAATTCCTATAAACTGATGAAACCTATAAGTTTTTCTTATCGTGTTTATATAAAAATGCGACAGCAGAGCCCCCGAAGGGCGATCGGATCGGCCCATTCGGACCCAAAGGCGATCAGCCCATTTGCCCTGCCGGGCGTTAAGAAGCGCAGGCTGTTTGAGGACACACCTGCCCGCAGTTCCTGCGCTTTAGACCGTTAGGGCAAATGGGTCGCCGACGGTCCGGGGCCGATCCGATAGCCCTTCGGGGGCGGCATAATACCATTTTCGTTATTCCTTGCGTCGGCAGGCCGACATGTGGGTTATAGCCATAATGAGACTTGCTGATGGTCCTGCTTCATGGTTGACAGACCCTGTAAATGACCGTATGATGAAGAAGATATGGAGACATGATACGTCATTGGCATCCGGCTGATCTTCACTTTTGACCCGTAATCGCACCGCAGATTTTTAATAAGGGTTACGTTCAGCAGGTTGATGATCAAATGAATTTGATTTTTTGAATGGTTCTCATTGTTTGAGGATGCATGCACTGTTCCGGTGGGTGTTTTTATATGGACAAAAGACACAAAGGAGCCGTTATGAACAATCAAATTCAACAACAAGTCTTCCAGGCCATGGAAAAATCTTCGTTTTACCCGCACTCAGTTTCCAATGTCCGACAACTGGATACGCATATTTCAAAAGTATTTTTAACGGGGCGATATGTTTATAAAATAAAAAAATCCGTTGACCTTGGATTCCTGGATTTTTCCAGCCTGGAAAAACGCCGTTACTATTGTTGCAGGGAAATTATTTTAAACCGCAGACTGACCCATGACACCTATCTGGATGTGGTGGTCATTACCCTGAACAAGGGGGTGATTTCTTTAGGGGGAAAAGGCACGCCCATAGAATATGCCGTCAGGATGCGTCAACTGAATGATTCAAACGCTTTACAACAGATGATCAAGGCCGGTGACATCAACAAAATGACCATGGTATCACTGGGTCGAATGTTGGCCCGATTCTACCTTCAGACCCCTGAGAGTGAATTGCTTCATACAGGGGAAGGGTGGGAAAATATTGATGCGGCCTGCAGGGAAAATTTCAGGCAGGTGGAAGCCTGCAGTCAAACCTTTCTGGATAAATCCATATGGGAAACTGTAAAGGGCGCAACCCTCTCCTTTTTAAAAAATCATCACCCGTATTTTAACCATCGACTAAAAATCGGTAAAATCCGTGACTGCCATGGAGACCTTCGAACCGATCATATCTATTTTACGGATACCGGCATCCAGATTATCGATTGCATTGAATTCAACGATACCTTACGCCACATAGATGTGATCAGCGATCTGGCGTTTCTTTTGATGGACCTGGATTTTAATGAAGCCCCCCATCTTGGAGATTGTGTTTTAAGTGAATTTCTCCGTCATACAAATGATGTGAATGCATTTTTAATGCTTGCCTTTTATAAATGCTACCGGGCTGTGGTTCGCTGCAAGGTCAATTGTATTCTTCTGCAATCACCCGGTCTGTCGAAACAAGAAAAAAAATCCGTTCATCTGGATACCATCAAATACCTGGATCTGGCATCTCAATATGCGCTCCAATTTTTCAGGCCCGGCATATGGGTGGTTTGCGGAAAGCCGGCAACAGGGAAAAGTACCATTGCAAAACGAATGTCAACGGTCCTTGGAATAAAACTGATCCGGTCCGATGCCGTACGAAAACAGATTTTCAGTCTGGGGCCCCATGAAAATGGTGTTGAAATTTTTGGGAAAACGCTCTATTCATCTTTGGCCACCTCGCTGACCTATGGCAAGCTTTTATGCCGGGCAGGAGAGGAGATCGAAAATGGACGGTCCGTCATCCTGGATGCGACCTACAGCGAATCAAAGTACCGCAGGGAAGTACTCCAGCTGGCCAGGGATAAAGGGGCTAATCCCATTTTCATAGAATGCACAGCCCAGGACGAAATCATTAAAGCGCGGTTGCTCAACCGGCAGTTTCATCCTTCAATTTCAGATGCCCGGATTGATGATTTTGAAAAACTCACGGCCCGGTATGAACGGTTCCGGTATACCGGAGAGGCACTTCACATCCGGGTGAACACGGGTTTGCCCCTTGAGGATATCCTAATAAAAATTCTGATTCAGGCGTTTCGCATTGATGCAACCCCCCTGGTTGACATCCCTCAAATCGTACCCAACATGTCTCATGATCGGATATAGGACGGTTAAAGGAGGCGCAACATAACCGTCGCAGGATGCCAAACAGTGTCTATAACCTCAATGATTGATATAAGGAGGGTGTCATGTTTAAGAACATTCTGGTTGCAACAGATATGGTCACTGGTGTGGATGCACCGGTATTGACGGCCTTTGATCTTGCCGGACAATATCAGGCAGGGCTGACCGTCCTTCATGTTCTTGAGTCTGCTGCCAAGGACAACCGTAAACAGGTTAAACATTATAAAACAGGTGATGACATTACCGTTAGTCCCGGCTATCTGGCACGGGTGGAAAATGAACTTCACGACATCTACACGGGTGCGTTAACAAAATCCAGTCGGGTCAAAGTCACCCTCCGAACAGGGTTCCCGTGGAAAGAAATACTGGGTGTGGCCAGGGATGTGGATACGGACCTGATCATTCTGGGGCCGCATTCCGGTCAGGCCGAACAAAAAGGCGTTGTAAGGGTGGCGGGGAAAATAGGGAGTACTGTCCAGGAAGTCATTGCCCGGGAAAACTGTCCGGTGATGATCATTAACAAGACCCTTTCAAAGGAAAAACTCAAATTCCGGAAAATAATTGTGGGCATTGATTTTTCCATGTCCTGCGAATGTGCCCTTTGTTTTTCCGTCAAATTATCCCGGAATTTCAGCGCCATCCTTTATCCATTTTTCATGATTCCAATTCCGCCATATCCAAAGTATACCCGATCCCACTACACGGCAGACAAGGACGCGTTAAAACAAAAACTCCAAGATTTTTGCGATATTTATCTGGATGGAACAGATCATGAATATAAAATCTGGGGGGGAGGACTGCCACACGAAGAAGTGCTCAATTGTGCCCGAAAAACAGATGCCGATCTGATCATCCTTGGATCGCACACAAAAATGAGTACTGGAAAATGGTATGCCGGCAGTGTTGTAGAACATGTCAGCTTTAAAGCAGATTGTCCGGTTCTGACCGTGAATGACCCCAACGCCCTTAAAAAGTGGGACGATATAAAGCTACCGGCTTCGAACGGTGAAACCCCCATGGACCGATCCATTCATCTGTTCCATGCATAACCGGGATACGGTTATTAACCAAGCCCCGGCATGCTAGGCGCCAGCTCAATTCCAGGGACCACCGGAACCTGTTCTACACAGGCGTGCTTATCCCAGATAAATGTCCTTGAAAATTTTTCCAGATACATCATTGAGCCGCACCTGGAGCTGTTTAAATCGGTGTACCATGACTTTCGCTTCAGGTGTCAGAATCGACTGGCCACCTGAAACTCCGCCTTTTTGGCGGATCAAAAGGGGCTTTCCCATTCTTTGCTCAATCTTTTTGAGCCGTCCCCACATGGATCGGTATCCCATGCGCATTGATTTTGCCGCAGCACTGATGGAGCCATAGTTTTCAATGGCTTCCAATATCTTGAGCTGACCTTCTCCAAACAGGGTTTCCCCTGTTTCACATTCAATCCAGACTTTTATACGAACCCTTGTGTTTGAATTCTCCATGGCATTGACAACCTTACCCTGGAATGCTGCCTGTGTCACTCAAAAATTTTTCAAAGCGATATGTTTGTGTTGACATATCGCTTTTTCAATGATATTTCCGTAACGCATTATGCAATTTTTTCATTAACAAAAGGGGGATTTTATGCTGTTACCCAAGTTTGAATTTTATGAACCGACCTCCATTCAGGAGGCCATAGACTTAAAGAAAAAATACCGTGGAAAAGCAAAACTGATGGCCGGGGGGACGGATCTCCTGGTCCATCTTAAGAAAAAGTTAGTGACCGCAGACCACCTCATCAGCCTGGCAAAAATCAAAGAATTATCTCAAGTCCAACAAGCGGGGGATACCCTTAAAATTGGTACCTGTGTTACCATGTCACAACTTTCCAAATCAGCGGTCATTCAGGAAAAATTTGGTGCCATCAAGACTGCCAGCGACAATCTGGGCACACATTTGATCAGAAACAGGGCAACCCTTGGCGGAAATGTCTGTAATGCAAGTCCTGCCGGCGAGGCCCTTCCTTCTCTCATCGTGTATCAGGCACAGGTGCGTTTACAGGGACCCGAAGGAAAACGCAAGATACCTGTTGAATCTTTTTTTAAGGGCCCGGGCAAAACCGATATTCATGAAGGGGAAATATTGGTTGGTTTTCAACTGCCCCTGCCGGAAAAAAACTATGGTGCCCACTATCTCCAACTGGGAAAACGGAAATCCTCGGAAATCAATGTCGTCAACGTGGCCGCCTTCGTTGAAATCAACCCGGCTGATCAGACCGTTAAAACAGCCAGGATTGCCCTGGGATCCGTAGCGGCAACTCCGATCCGGTCTTTCCATGCAGAAGATGTATTAACGAACAAAGCCCCAGGCGAAGCAGTGTTTTATGAAGCCGGAGAAGCAGCTCGACATAAAGACTGCCAACCCATTGATGACTTCCGAGGTACGGCAGCGTACCGGAGGGCCATGATCGGTGTATTGACCAAACGAACCCTTGAAACTGCCTGTAAACTGGCAATGGCCCAATAAACATTCAGGAGAATTCAATGAAAAAAATCGTAACCCTAACCATAAACAAAGAACACTATGAAGTGGCTGTTGAGCCGAATCGAACCCTTGCCGACCTTCTTCGGTATGACCTTGGACTGACCGGCACAAAAAAAGGATGTGACACGGGCGATTGTGGCGCCTGCACGGTTGTGCTGGATGGTGATGTGGTCAATTCCTGCCTTGTCCTTGCACTTCAGGCAGACAACACAACCATTGAAACCATTGAGGGATTGAGCAATGAAGACGGACTGCACCCCCTGCAGGAAGCCTTTGTTGAGAAAGGGGCCATTCAATGCGGATTTTGTACGCCCGGTATGATCATGTCCGCAAAAAACCTTCTGGATAAAAATGGCAACCCAAGTGACACGGAAATCAGGGAAGGCCTTTCAGGAAATCTTTGCCGCTGCACAGGATATACAAAAATCTTTGAAGCCGTTTCATCTCAATGTTCAGACAATCAAGGAGGTTCCAATGAGTAAATTTGATGTCATCAACAGCTATGCGCCTCGAATTGACTGTCCGGATAAGGCAACGGGAAAAGCCATTTTTACCGATGACCTCTCCAAACCTGGAATGCTTTATGGTGCCATGCTGCAAAGTCCCCATGCCCACGCAAAAATTCTTTCCATTGACACCTCAAAAGCAAAAGCGCTTGAAGGGGTTAAAGCCGTCATCACATCCAAAGAAACCGGGAGTGTTAAGTATGGCGTCAGCCCGGCGCGTTACGATGAAACAATGTTTGCCACGGACAAAGTTCGATATGTCGGTGATGAAATTGCAGCGGTTGCCGCCACCAGCCTTGAAATTGCATTAAACGCCGTCGCATTGATCCAGGTGGAATATGAAGTGCTGCCGGCGGTATTAACGGTGGAAGATGCCATGAAAGAAGGGGCTCCCCAACTCCACGAAGCGTTTACCAACAACCTTTGCGCTGAAGTTCACCAGGAATTCGGCAATGTGGAAGAAGGGTTTAAGCAATGTGATATTATTAAAACCACCACCATGAAAAACAAACGCCAGGACGGCGCCTTTATTGAAATGCAGGCCTGTATAGCAGAATACGACAGAAGGGGCACGCTTACCCTGACCACTTCTACCCAGGTACCGCACTATGTTCAGAGAACCGTTGCCATGGTCCTGGGCATGGACGTTGGAAAGGTAAGGGTTATAAAGCCATACGTGGGAGCCGGTTTTGGTATCAAGGCCGCGGCAAATCACCAGGAATTGGCCTGCTGTTTTCTTGCCAGGATGTTAAAAAAACCAGTTAAAATGAATTATACAAGAGAACAGGTTTTCATGTATGGCAGGGCCCGCCACCAGTTCAGCCACACCATTACAACCGGTGCAAAAAAAGACGGCACTCTGGTGGCCCTGAAACATGAATGTTATCTGGACGGGGGTGCCTATACCAGCTTTGGCATTGCCACGGTATACTATACCGGTTCCCTTCTTGCAGGTCCCTATAAGCTGCCGAACATGAGTTATGACGGCTACCGGGTATACAACAACAAACCCGCCTGCGGTGCTCAAAGGGGACATGGTGCCGTGATTGCCCGGGCTGTTTTTGAGCAGCAAATGGACATGATTGCCGAAGAAATCGGCATGGATCCCCTGGAACTGCGCATTAAAAATATGATGAATACCGGTGATACCACCTGTAACGATCTGAACATGAGTTCCTTTGGTATGTCAGAATGCATTGAAGCGGTTCGGGACGGCTCCGGATGGGACAAGAAAAAAGGAAATATGCCCAAAGGCAAAGGCATTGGAATGGCCTGTGGATTTTTTGTGTCCGGTGCCGGATTCCCCATCTACCGATCAGATACCTTTCACGGCACCGTCATTGTCAAATTAACAGAAGACGGTGGCACAGCACTAGTTTACACCGCATCCGCGGAAATTGGCCAGGGATCGGATACGGCGTTTGCCATGATCGTGGGGGAAGCCTTGGGTATCCCCCTGGAAAATGTCAGACTGGCTTCCGGAGATACGGATATGGGCGTTGACCTGGGGGCCTATTCCAGCCGTCAGACCCTCATGACCGGCCATGCAGCCAAAGAGGCCGGCGAACATGCCAAACAACAGGTCTTGGAAGTATTGGCAGAGCAGCTTGACACGCCCCTGGAAGACATGGATATCAAGAACGGATGTATTGAATTCAAAAACCAGACCCCGGATTTTTCCGCTTTAAGAACCCGGTATATCAAAGAACACAGGGGATGGACCGATAATCCGGAATCTGAAAAACTCACGTTTAAAGAAGCATCAAGGATCGCTTTCCTTGAAAAAGGATCCATTGTCGGGACGGGTAAATATCGACCCCACTGGCTTGGCGGCAAATTCAAGGGAGCAGCCGTTGGCACCTCTCCTGCTTATGGATGCAGTGCCCAGGTGGCGGAAGTCACCGTTGATATGGAAACCGGCCAGATAACCATTGATAACATCGTGGATGCCCATGATTGCGGGAAAGCCATCAATCGGAACTCCGTTGAGGGCCAGATGCAGGGATCTATTTCCATGGGAATCGGGGAAACCATGCATGAAGAAGTTATCTTTAATGATAAAGGCCAGGTACTGAACAGTGATCTGGCTGAATATAAAATCGTGACCGCCATGGACATGCCCCCGGTCAAGGCCATCGTGGTTGAAAGTGATGAGCCCAATGGACCCTACGGGGCAAAAGAAGTCGGGGAAGGGGCCATCATGCCCACCATCCCGGCTATCCTGAATGCGGTGTATGATGCCACCGGTGTCAGGATGAATGAACTGCCCCTGACACCGGAACGGGTGTATACAGCCATTCAGGCATACAAGGAACGATCAAACGCCTGAATCCCATGAGATATATCAGACAAACAACCCTTCCCCAGATCGGCACCAACGGTCAGACAACGTTTTTTAGAGCATCTGTTCTGATTGCAGGTGCCCGGGGACTGGGTTCTATATTTTCCTATTATCTGGCAGTTGCAGGTATTGGGAATCTCATCAAGGTAATCCATCTTAAAATCAGACCGTGTAAAAATGGGCCTTGGTGGATGCTGCTCAAACGGCAAAACCTGCCGGTATCCATCCTGCAATTTTGGGAAATAGATGATGAAACAGCAACTTAAAACAACCGCAGACGTTAGTCCCGTGTCAGCAGTTATCCTGGCGGCAGGGTTTTCCTCCCGGATGAAAGATTTCAAGCCCCTGCTGCCCGTCGGCGGCACAACAATGGTGGAAGCGGTCATCCACCTGTTCAAGGCCAATCAAATTACCGATATCATTGTTGTGACGGGCCATAATTCAGGTCTGCTTGAACCCTGTGTAAAAAATGCCGGGGCCCGTCCAGTATTCAATCCAGACTATGCTTCCGGGATGCTGACCTCTATTCAGAAGGGCATCAAAAACATCCGGCCAAACCATTCTGGATTTTTCCTTCTTCCCGTGGATATACCCGCCATCCGTCCTTCCACGATCTACCGAATGATTCAGGCGTTTCAAACAACCGCCGATCATGTGATAATGCCGTATTTCGATGCCACACCGGGGCATCCGCCCCTGATACCCTATCGGTTTAAAAAAGATATCCTGGAATTAAAAAACGGCGCTACCCTAAGGGATGTCCTCCTGTCCCCTGAAACCCCTGTGATGCGGCTGAAAGTTTGTGACCGGGGGGTTGTGATGGATGCTGATGATAAAAAAGGGTATAAACAGGTCTGTCGCAAACTTCGCGCCCAAAAGATTCCTGACAAGGAGGAATGCCTTGCCATCATCAACGAAATGCTGCCCGGGGAGACCCATATCCGAAAGCATCTGGCCGATGTCTCTTTTGCTGCCCTGAAAATCACCCATGCCCTCACAGACAAACTGAACACGGATCTGGTGATCGCCGCAGCAATGCTCCATGATATCAAACGAAAGGAAAAACACCATGCTGCTGCCGGCGCACGATTGATACAGGACATCGGATTCAGCGAAGTGTCAGAAATCATTGCCCAGCATATGGACATCCATGTTGATCCCACGACCCCGGTCAAAGAAAAAGAAATTGTCTATTTTGCCGATAAAATCTGCAATGGACATGGCGTTGACTTAAATTACCACAAACGGTTTGTAGAATGTATAATAAAATCACCCTGGGCCCGGACCAACATTTCAAGACGGTATGAAAATACTCGACTCATACAAGCCAGAATTGAAGCATCCGCCCAAAAACCTATTGAGGAAATCCTCTCCTGCTGAATCGTTAATTTTCCTGTTACGGCATGGTCAAATTCAAGGATCTGAAAAAAAACGATTCCTCGGGAGAACGGATGTTCATCTGGATCAGACCGGCATACACCAGGCGCTTTACTGGAAAAAGGCCTTCTCATCTGTAAGGGTTGAAACCATCTATTCCAGTTCACTGGAAAGGTGCGCGCATACCGCTGGGGTGATTGCCAATGGGAAACATATAACAACGGTCCCGGCATTAAACGAAATCAACATGGGGGAATGGGACGGCAAATCCTTTGATGATATCAAACAATCCCTGCCCCGGGAATTTGAAACCCGCGGCCGGATGATCGATCAGTTCCGCCCCCCCCGGGGAGAAAGCTTTCAGGACCTGCAGGAAAGGGTCTGGCCTTTTTTTGAAACCTTGAAAAAAAAACAGGCCGGGCATATCCTGGTGGTGACCCATGCCGGTGTGATCCGGGTGATGATGTGTGGTATCATGGGCCTGCATCTCAAAGAAATGTTCAAGGTCAAACTGGTTTATGGCCAGTTGTTTATCCTCTCTTTTCCAATTCCAAAATAACACAAAATAATTGTTGCTTTGATCCCGCCCTCCCATCTGTCAAACGATAAGCAGGTTCCTATTTGACCCCCCTTTTGCCCGGGTAACTTCATGCTCAGTTTTGTGTATTCGGGTATCAGGCACAGCTTCTTATTTATTCAGCTTTCGGACTTTAGCTTTAATCGACGAGGTCAGGCGTTTTTTATTGGAGGCTGAATCTTTTATCAGGCTCCATGCTTTTTATCACTATTTCATAACCGGACGGGTAAAAAGTGCCATAAGGAAAGCCTGACCCCAGGTAAAAATGGCCAACTCCGAAAGTTGAATTATTTAAATCGAAGCTTTATACCGGCACCCGCTTCCCTGATGCTAAACCCCAGAGGGATCAGCAGTTCAAAAATCGGGCGGCCAAAATAAAACAGTTCCTGGTCAAGGGAAAGGTGTAATTCACCCACAATCTTGATGCGATGGGCAATGTCTTTATTGCAGATCCGCTCAAGCTTTTTAACCGTCTTTTTGGTGGGGCGGGAGATTGCCTTGAAATCCGGCAGGGGAAACAACCCCTCATGGGCAATCAGTCTTTCTCGCATGGGATTGTTTTCTTTCACGATATCAAGCCTTGACAGAAGATCTTTGCCGGCAAGCTTGAGGCTTGCTTCTGTATCCCAGCACTTTAAAACACTGCAGGAAAAAGGGCGATGGGTGTATATCGTGCATCCATTGCTGTCTGTATCATAAAAGGTGCAGGCCCATGACCCTTTTGAGCCCTTAATTTTTAAAAATTCCGTTTTTACGGGTTCAATCCTGTTTGTCACCGGATGATGGACCAGTTCACCCTTCCGGATGGTGATCAGGTCTTCAATGGAGAGCAGTCCGTTTTCAATTAACGGCAGGTCCTGGCTGTGCAATGCAGGCCCGCCTTTTTCACAGCAGGTACCACAGCGCTTGCATTCCTTTTGATACGTCATTGGAAACATGTCCCGACAAATATTGTTTTTATTATGGCAGGCAATGCCGGCCATAGGCACCATTAAAAAAATATTTATATCGTTATTCGGTTTGTTTGTATAGCATTAACACTGACGGGTTGTGAAAAATTCACATTCTCCCCAAACCGTTACGCTGTAAACAGGCGTAAGGAAAGGGTTCAACGTCGGCTTTTGTGGGACATCTTCCTGCCGGCCACCTGGATCATGACGTGTCCAGGGCGGATTTCAGCGGCTTAACAATTTTCCTGCTTTTGTTGACAAAAAGAAACGGCCTATCCTATAAGATAATTACAAAAACAACCAATACCAAAGATTGAGATAACACGCTATATCTGTCCAGAATTTCCATCCGATGGGCACTATGGGAAAGGTAAACCATGCCGGATAAAAAAAACAATCAAGGTATCCCTGACAAAACATCCAGGACCTGGCGGCGGCTGTTTTTAAACCGCTGGCTGTTGACCGGGGTTACAGCAATTATGCTTTACGCCATGCTCGGTTTTGTTCTGGCTCCCCACCTGGTCACCAGCTACGTGACCCGCTTCAGCAAAGAAACGCTCAATCGCCAGGCCGCCATCGGAGAGGTCCGGGTCAACCCGTTTCTTTTCACACTGGATGCAACAAATTTTTCTCTCACAGAACCGGATGGCCATCCCATTATCGACGTCAAACGCCTTTTCGTCGATTTCGAGCTTTCCAGCCTTTTCAGCCGGGCCTGGACGTTTGCTGACATCCTTATGGAACAGCCGTCTGTGCATATCAGCATTGAACCGGACGGACACCTGAATCTGGCTTCCCTGGCCGACAGCCTGCCCAAATCCGAGGGACCGCCCCCTGAAAAAAGTCCCCCCCCAAGACTTGTGGTTCAACATGCCGAAATCGTTGACGGCAGCATTACCTTCAGCGACCTTGCCGATACAACCCCGGCGACAGAGACGTTCGCCCCCCTCAATATTGAATTCAAAGAAATATCAACGTTGCCTGATCAGCGAGGTCAATGCACCATCCATGCCGCCCTTCCCGGTGGCGGTGCAATAGGCTGGAACGGAAAAATATCCCTGCACCCTCTTTTTTCTGAAGGGCATGTGCGCATCACCGATTTCAAGCTGGCCACTGCGTGGAAATTTGCCCAGGACGAACTCAACTTGTCCAAACCAGAGGGCAATGTCAATTTCAATACCGCCTACCGGTTCGATCACCTGGAACAAACGCCTTGCCTGGTCTTGGAACATGGAAATTTTGAATTAAACGGGCTCAAACTGATCGAGAAACATCAGAAGACACCGCTGGTGTCCCTGGAGACCATCAAACTTTCCGAAATGGGTTTCGACTCAAAAAAACAATTGATTAAAATTCCCAAAACCCATGTGAGCAACGGCAGGGTAGCTGCATTGGTGGATAATAAAGGGGAGCTCAACTGGCAAATCCTGGTCACGGCAAAAAAACCATCAAAAAAAACAGCTCCGGTTGCCATGGCACCAACCAGCAATGCACAGCCATGGAAACTGAATGCCGATGCCCTGACAATTGAAAATATCGCGCTGGATTACAAGGACAATAGCCGTGTCAATCCCCTGGCTCTCAGGGTTGACCAATTTAATCTTTCCCTGAAAGCGGCAGCACAAATCGGCGGTAAAAATGCCAGGACAATCCTGGAAAGCCTCAAGGTGAGACTGACCGCGGTTGCTCTCTTGGCTGAAGGCAACGATTCGCCCCTCATCACGCTCGACCGGTTTGCCCTGGAGGACGGCAGGATCGACATTGGCAATCGTGCCATCACTATCCCGCTGATTGAAATAACCGGTGGCGGCGCCCACCTTGTTCGGGGCAAAAAAGGCCGAATTCATATTATCGAGGCCTTTGCCCCGGCTGACCGCGGCATGCTGAAGCGCAAAATCGCCATAACCGATGAAAACGCCCGGGCCAAAGGAAACCCCTGGTCCTTCCGTCTCGATTCATTTGAATTGAACGGCTTTGAGACGGCCCTGGTGGATCAAACCGTTTCTCCCGATATCCATTACACCCTGCAGGACATCCGCACATCCCTGAAAAACATCAGCAATGATGGAAAAACGCCCATTTATTTTGATGCCGGCCTCAAGGTCTTCCAGGGGGGCCAAGCCCATGTCAAAGGCCAGTTCGGCCAGACCGGTAACGCTGTCGATGCTACGGTCAAAATAACCGAATTAAACCTTACGCCACTTCAGCCGGCCGTGGCTGAATTCACAACGCTTACCCTTGAGTCCGGCAATGTCTCAGCCTCAGCAGACCTGGCATATCAGTCTGCCGAATCCGGTCCAAAGGTTCGTGCTGAAGCCACTGTTATGGTGGATGACCTCAAATTGAACGAGGCAGCCACGGGTGAACGTATCCTTGAATGGAAACGGTTGTCCGCCTCAGGGATGACGTTCGGACTCGCCCCAGATCAATTGAACATCAGGGAGCTCAAACTCATGGAGCCCGGGGCCAAAATGGTGGTTTTCAAAGACCGCAGTTTCAATCTCGCCAAACTGAGCAAATCCCCGTCTACAGCCGGCTCAAAAAAAAATCCCCGGGCCGCATCATCAAATCAAGCCGGCTTCCCGGTGCGCATCGATTCAATGCGATTGGAAAATGGGACGGTTGATTTCAGCGATCTCAGTCTGATGCTTCCCTTTATCACCCAGGTGACGGATTTAAACGGCGGCATTTCCAGTATCTCTTCTGCTCAACAAAATCGATCCGCCGTTCAATTTGAAGGCCGGGTAGACAAATTCGGACGTGCCACGATGAAGGGGAGCCTGCTCCCCTTCGCCCCCAAAACATTTACAGACCTCAACCTAGCATTTCAAAATGTAAAAATGACGTCACTCAGTCCATACACAGCAACCTTTGCCGGACGCAAAATATCGTCCGGTGCACTTAATCTCAACCTGGAATATAAAATTAACAACAGCGAGCTTCGCGGAGAGAACAGCGTGATATTGAACCGATTCTCCCTGGGCGAAAGGGTCGAGGCACCGAATGCTGTCAGCCTGCCCCTGGATCTTGCCATCGCCCTGCTGACCGATACCCAGGGAAAGATCAATATAGCCGTACCGGTGAGCGGCAATCTGGACGACCCGAAATTCAGTTACGGGCATGTGATCTGGCAGGCGGTGGCCAACCTGATCACCAAGGCAGTAACCGCGCCTTTCCGGGCCCTGGGGAATCTCTTTGGTGGGGAAAACAAGACGGTTGACGTCATCAGTTTCAATCCCGGCAGCCATCAACTACTGCCACCAGAACAAGAAAAGCTGCAAAAAGTGGCACAGGCCCTCAAAAATCGTCCCCAGCTCAAGTTGGTGGTGCTGGGCCGATTTGACGTTGAGCTTGACGGCAAAACCCTGCGGACAGAAAGGGTAAAACAAGCGTTTACAGATCAAATGGGCCAGGAAATCCCTGCGGACCAGGCAATAGGACCCCTTGTTTTCGATACGGAAAACGCCCATCTCGCGCTGGAAAAACTTATGGAAAAACGAAGCGGCCCCCAAGCGGTCTCAGAATTTCAGGCCCGCTATAAACAGGCGACAGCCGGGGAAGTTAACCCGGCAAATCCGGATACAGCCTTTTACCAGGCCCTTTTTGACGAGCTGGTCAAGTTGGAGCCCCTGGAGGAAGCATCCCTTCAGCGCCTGGCCCAAAGCCGGGCAAAAGTCATTGAAAAAGAGTTTAACACAACTTCCGGCCTTGATGAAAGCCGGGTAGCGGTCGGTGATGTGGCTCCCGTGGAAAAGCCAGAGAAAAAAAGGGTCAAAACCCGTCTCCAGCTTGACGTGTTAAAAGCCCCAGCACCTCACCAATAGGCAAAAGCAAAGGATATTTATGCGTGTGATCGATCCATACCTTTATTTTTTTACCAAACGGTTTTCATTCGACCACCATCGACAGATAATGATACCCCGGTAATATAAGACGCTGCTTCAGACAATAAAAAAGTAGCTGCTTTTGCAAATTCTTCTGGTTTTCCATAGCGTTTCCAGGGGATCGTAGAGGCGACCTGCTCACGCCGTTGTTCGAGAGTTATGCCGAACTGACTGGCCGCTTGAGCATCAATTGCAGAGAGTCGTTGCGTATCAATAAATCCAGGAATAATATTGTTAACGCGTATTTTGTCTTTTGCCAATTGTTGGGATAAACTTTTCACCAGACTGGTAACGCCCGAACGCATGACATTTGACAAGATTAAAACATCAATGGGTTCTTTTACTGAAGATGACGTAATCGTCAGGATTGAGCCTCCCCCTTGTTGCTTCATAGAGGGAATAACCGACCGCATCATACGCACGGCACTCATTAACGTCAGGTCAAAGGCTGCCTGCCAGTCTTTATCATCAAACTGATCAAACAACCCAGTGGGTGGACCGCCGGCATTCACCAGCAATCCGTTGATTCGCCCATATGTTTTGAGCGTATCTGCTGTCCATCGTTCAATGCTGTCGCCATCGGCAGCATCAAATACAAAAGGCGTTACATGACTGCTGGTTTCTTTACGAATTCTTTCGGCAGCCGCTTCAATTTGCTTTTTTGAGCGGCTGGCCATTGATACCTGGGCCCCTTCCCGCGCACATTGCCGGGCAATCGCATACCCCATGCCTTTGCTTGCGGCAGCAATCATTACAACTTTATTCGTTAAATTTAATTCCATGGTATACCTCCAGTTAAAACCGATATTCGACTCGCATCCCTTATAAATCAGTTCTCAAAAAATATCAAACCTGTACAGGAAATACAGGCATCGGATGTCTGGAAAGAATTATTTCATTAACTGGTCTATCACCGTATCCGGCAGAATGATGCTTGAACGGCCCTTATCCGGTGAAGTATTCAATTCATTTTGTTTTTTGGCTACCCGCAATGCTCTTTGTTTTTTCTTGCGTGCGGCCTGTTTTAAATGGGAAATGGTATCTTCCGGCATATCCTCCACAATAAGATAGCCTGATTCCCGGGCCTTTTCGACCATTTCCAGCCCCTTGTCTGACCGTATCAAGAGGGTATTCCAACCGGGCCGACCTTCAAACATTCCAACTGAAATATCCGCCCATTCAGATGTCAAATCTATACAATTGAAACAGCTCTGGTCTATGTAAGGCCGAATATCCTTTAACGGAATTTCGATCTTTTCGTCCGGGGTTTTTACAACAAACATATCCGCAGGCGGCGGTGGTATATCCATTCCCGTTATATTTTTTCCATTACATTTTTTTTCTAAAAAGGGTACAAACCGGGTGGGTGAAAGCGCCCAGTTACAAAACAATCCCACGGTAAAAATCTGACTGTGTTTGATCGCTTCAATGTCCAACTGGTTATAGTTCATTTGGGCGATGGCAGTCATTTGGCAGGGGGTTCCCACCATGCCTATCTTCCTATACCCCTCGTGAATAGCCTGATTCAATGCCGATACGGTTGGTGCGGCCGTGAATTTTGAACCCGCACAGGACAGGACCTCATCCACACGCGTAACAATTCGGGGCATTGGCCTGCCGTTCAGGCTATCGGTGAGAACGGCTGCATCGAAATAATCGAATGCCAGGCCAAACGCCATAACCGCACTTACGGTGCCCCCCCCCTGATAGGGTTGTTCCGGCAGGGCCCCACCCGCCCTGGCTGCTTTAATCGCCTTAAACTGACCAATCTCAAGGCCCTGATAGGGCTTTCCAAGAAGCTTTTGGGATAATTCTGCGTAGTCAACTTCAATTTTCGGACAATAGGCATGGCACCGACCCGTTTCAAGGTCGCATTCAAACACTTGCACCGTGTTTCCAAGATACTGTTTAAAATAGGGACACAAATTAATACATGCCCCACATCCACAGCATTTATCGGTCATTTGAACCCATTTGGTCAATTCTTTGGGCCCTTCAATTTTCATCTTAATCATTCTCCTGATGCGTTTTTTTTATTTCATTACCTGGGGCAACCACAATGCAAGTTTTGGATACATCATGATGAGGGCAATGGCCACAGCGTCACAAATCAAAAAGGGTACGGCAGCCTTATAAATATCTGTCATCTTGGTATCTGGTGGCGCAGATCCTTTCATCACAAAAAGAATCATACCAAAAGGCGGTGTCGTTAACGCCATTTCAAAATTAATCAACAATAAAATCGCAAACCAGACAGGATCAAAGCCGAGGGTTGTGACGATGGGCATGTATATGGGGAGAATCATCATCATCAAAGCGATTTCATCCATAAAACATCCCAGAAAAAGTACTGTAAAAAGCATGCCGACCAGTATGGCCGTCGGTGGAAGCGGCAGGGTTGTGGTGAATTCAATGAGGCCTTTGACACATCCGGTATAGGCGAGAATCTGACTAAAGGCCATGGCACCGAGAAGTATACTCAAGAGCATAATGGTTATTTTTGTCGCATTGGTGATGGACACCTTTACCACCTCCCAGGTCAGACTCCGATAGCAGGCCGCAAGAATAAACGCCCCCAGCGCCCCTAAAGCCGCTGCCTCGGAAGGGGTGGCGATCCCAATGAGGATCACACCGATGACCAGAAAAATGATGATGGCAATCGGAACAACATTGATCAATGTAATACGGATCTTTTTTGCCAGGGGAATGTGCGGGATGGTATAGGGGGGCGCAATGGATGGTTGCAGGTAACACCGGATAATGATATAGCCCGCATACAACAGTCCCATCAAAATACCGGGAAATACGCCCGCCATGAGCAGTTTGCCCACGGAAAGCGATGCCAGGCTGGCAAGCAGGACGATATCCGCACTGGGCGGAATAATCATGGCAATACCACCGCTACCCAATATAGGCCCCAGACTCATGGGTTTTTTGTAGCCTCTTTTTTCCATATCCGGGGTTAAGGTTGCCGCCAGCATCGCCGTACTGGCCACACCGGAACCACTCAGGGTTGAAGAAACCACGCCTGCCCCAACACCGAGAAGACCCAGCCGTCCCGGAACTCTTCCCAGCCAGGTATCGACCACATCAATTGCGCGTCCAGCCATTCCTGACCGAAACAACACTTCCCCCAGCAATATGAATAAAGGAAAGGGCAGCAGTACAAAACTCTTCACAGAGTTTTTCATGGTCAATATCAATTGTCCCAGGCCCGATTCCCCGCCCCAGAATAGAAAAACCCCGATAACATTGACAGTCATAAACGCCATGAAAACAGGCATGCCCGTTAACATGAAACAAATCAAACTCAGAAAAATCAATAAAAGAACAAAGTACCACTCCAAGATCAAAATCCTCCCTATATATCAAACCGATCCCTGTTAAGAACATGTTACCGGAATCTAAAAATTTATTCGAACGGCTTTATCAATACTTTTATATGGTCACCAATCTGGCGTAACATTTGGATAACGAAAAGGATCAAACCAAAAGCAATGGGAATGAGCAACGTTACCTTTGGCACCCGGAGGATTCCGGTTTCAACCGCATACTTCCGCTGCCAGAGTTCAGCGATTTCAATTAAGCCATAATACAGAATAATTGATACGGTTATTACCGAGACAATAGATGCAAATAATTCAACGGCAGCTCGGGTTTTCAAGTTCAGGCGATCAACTATAAAATCCATTCGAACGTGAAAATTTTCTTTCAGCAACCACCCGATTCCCATGCTGACGATCCCGACAAGCATAAATTCACAGATATCCATGGCCCAAATGATCGGTTGATTAAAAAGATATCGCATAAACACATCCAGACACACTAACAACATTGCAACAGACAGCATCATGCATGCGAGGAACATCAACAGGTCGAGAAAATGATCAAACAGTTTTCCCATTTTTTTTAATCCTTTCAAAATCAACACCTCCCCGTCGATCGGGTATATGGTCTAACAGCAGTGGGCTGGTATTTACCCAGCCCACTGTTTATAGTGGTTCCGAATTAATTTACTTTGAATGCCCTACCAGTTTGGAAAATCGATTGAAATCTTCGGGGTTCATGTTTTTTTGCACATAGCCCCAAAGTGCGTCATCCCAGGTTTTCTTGAACGCTTCATTGTCTTTTTCGCTCCATTCAATTCGTTCAATCCCCGAAGTCAGCATGGCGCCCGTACCATATTTTTGGCCGTTATAGAGCCAGAAGTGATAGGCATAAATCTCTTCAAGATGGTCGATGATGGGCTGTGTTAACCATTTTTGCTCCTGTGGAGACAAGGATTCCCAGACATCTTGATTGATGAGGGGACAAGACGGGGTGGACCCTTCCAACAACTTGGGGCCGACCCAGTATTTAGACACTTCATGCCATCCAAATTGCGTATAGCCAACCGGTACCATTGTGAATCCGTCAATTGTATTGCGCTCCATGGCGGTATAAATTTCCATTAAAGAAACACTGACCGGGATGGCGCCGACAGCTTTAACTGAATCAAAATAGGATGCGCCGGTCCTGATTTTTTTCCCCTTCAGATCCCCAGGGCTCTTGGCCTTGACATTGGTGGTGAGTGTTAAAAATTGTGCCGTATAAAGCGGGCCAACCCAGTATGCATTACAATCCCGCTTGATGATTTCCCGGTAAAAATCCCAAACCCCTTTTTCCTTTTCTTCCCAAGGCGGCATGCCGGTTAAAACCATTGCAGATCCCAGCGGTGTCATTTGAGAGATATCATCTCCCATGGAAAAAATCATATCAATACGGCCCTTACTCAGAGCAAAAATTTGTTCTTCACTGGGTATGACTTCTCCAGCACCCTTGATATCGATGATTAACTGCCCTTTGGATGCATTTTCAACCCATTCCTTATACTGCCAAATGTGTTTCATATTGATGTTGTCAACGGGTATCAGGCCCACAGCACTGAGCACTCTGGGTTTATCAGCAGCATTGGCACACACGACAAACAAAAAAAGTGATGATAACAGTATGATTGTACCGACTAAATGTTTTTTCATTTCGAACGCTCCTTTTTAAATAAAATTAATGGGTTATATTCCAATCAATTGCATCTTTACACACGCACCGTGACACACTCGATCGATAATCCGTTTCGTTACTGCCTGGAACAAAGCGCCTTTCCCCTGGAAAATGCCGCTATATTCGGCAGGGCATATCTTGCAGGAACCGTTTGACGGATAGCATCTTCAAACAATTCAGCACGAATACCCAACTGTCCTGTGGCGAAAAAAGTCCCCAGCATGATGGTGTTCAAAAATTGTATGTTGCCCAGCGATTTTGCCGTGTCTGTACCCGAGACCCACCATACTTTTTTGCTCATTTTTTCCAAAAGACGATACAACGCTTCAACATCCGGGTAAAGAAATCGTCCCGCCTGAACGCCGACCGGATTGACAGGGTGATCGTTGACCACCACCACCGTATGTTTATTCCCATATTGCGTCATGATACGCAACGCTTCCAGGGGCTCAAACGCCAGAAGAAAATCCAGGTCTCCCTCGGGTACAAGGGGTGGCATCATCCGGTCACGGTTCCATCGAATATGGCTTGCAACGGAACCGCCGCGCTGGGACAAACCGTAAACATCGCCGACAGAAACCTCCCACCCATCCGCCAGGGCAGCAGCGGCAAGGAGTTTGGCAGCAAGAACGTTTCCCTGTCCACCAACACCTGTAATGATCGTATTTATTGACTGTTTCATTTTTCAAAATCTCCCGCTTTTTTTAACCGTATGGCACTTTGCGGACAGACCTGGACGCACAAACCACAACCGGTGCATAGCTGCGCTTCAACACATGGTTTCCCTGATGCCGCATCCACAGAAATGGCCGGACAATTCAATATTCGACTACAAAATTGGTTACATCCGCATGTTTTTGCAAGGCATTTTTTAGAATCGATACTGGCCACACTTGGCTCTGGATTCGGCATTTTTTTGATGGCGTATGTGGCGCATGGATGTCGAAACACTATCACATGAACCCCTTTTTCCAAACGCAGGGCTTTCAAAATCGCATCAATGGCCTTTTGTAAATCTGCAACCGGATCTATGACCGATGTGATAGCACCGATGCCCTCGGCTGTTTTTTCTATGGACACGGTTTGTTCAGCACCGGGGAAATTGTCAGGGGTTGACGGATTGATTTGGAACCCGGTCATGGCGGTAACTGAATTGTCCAGGATAATAAAAACAGCATTCATCTTGTGATGAACGGCATTAACAAGTGCAGGAAGTCCGGCATGAAAAAATGTAGAATCGCCTGCGGCTGCCAGCACAGGCTGGTCAAATCCCAGGGCTGCCAACCGGCTGAACCCATTGAGGTTTCCCATTCCCGATCCCATGCAATGCAAGGCTTTGATCTGCTCAAATCCTGTTGCGCCCGCACCTAATCCATAACATCCGATGTCGCCCACCAGGAAGCCCTGGCGGTCATCCAGTTTTAATGCTGTTTTAATGGCAAAAAACGATGCTCTATGGGGACATCCCTGACAAAAGGAAAGCTCACGGGGAATCAACATCGCCTGGGCCTGGGACTTTAATTTTTCTGGAATTCCAGATTCTACAGCCACTTTTTTCCCAAGCAATCGACTGAATGTTTTCACCAGAATCGTCGTGTTCATTTCACCGACACCCGGAACCCATCCGTTTCGCTTTCCAAAGAACCGGGTCGTATTGAGAACGAATTGATTTTCAGCATAAACAACCTTGACAGCTTCTTCCAGAAATGGATCCACTTCTTCGGCAAAAACAACGTCCTTAGCATGTGCAAGATGTTTAATAATCAGCTGGGAAGGAAGGGGAAAGACCGTTCCAATTTTTAACAAACCGACCGTATTCTCTGCATTGAGCACATGGATGGCTTCATCGGCATAAACCGCACTCTGCCCTGACGCAATAACAAGTGTGGTTGCGTCTTCCGGGCCTGAATAGGTGTTAAATTCATCTGTTTCAAAATCGGCACAAACCGCCTGCATGACACCCAGCAATCGGCTGTGATTTTGAGTTACCAGAAAAGGAAGTGCCACCATTGGTTTGTCAATATCAAAATAGACTGGTGTGGCATTTTTTTTAACCGGACCGGTAACCACTGGACCACGGCCATGTGACAAACGGGATACGGCTCTCAAGAGGCATGGCACACCATATTTCTGTGAAAGATTCAATGCAGCGACAGCCATATCCTTGGCCTCCTGAGGCGTGGACGGCTCAAATAGAGGAATTTGTGCTATTTTGGCAAAATGTCGCGAATCCTCTTCATTGCTGCTGGTTAATGGACCAGGATCATCACAAACGACTACCAGTAATGCCCCCGGCAGTTTATTCAAACAGACGGTGGTTAAAAAATCAGCACAGACATTCATGCCATTTTGTTTCATGGTCACAACGGCACGTTGACCGGCAAAGGAAAAGGCTGCTGCTGCTTCCAGGGCCACAATTTCATTTACGGCCCACTCAACGCATACGTTATGGCTGCGTTTATATTTAAAGAGTGTCTCAACAATTTCCGATGAAGGATTGCCAGGGTAACCGGTGGCATAAGCAATCCCTCCTTCCAGCACCCCTTGGGCAATCGCTTCGTTACCCATCATTAAAACCCGGCTTGAGTCTCTCTTTTTCGTTTCCCTTACATCAGGCATTTAATGCGGCCTCCATGCGATCCAAGCCCCGATCAATAATCTCTTCTGAAGCGGCAAACATAATTCGCGCATGGCTTTCTCCCTGAACCCCGAAAAATGGCCCGGGCACCACGGCCACACCACTATCCAGAAGGCATTGAAACAGTTTATCCGCCGAAGGTTCAAACTCACTGAAATCAGGAAACACATAAATTCCCCCCTGGGGTACAGGACACTTGACACCGGGGATGGCATTCAATCGTTCCACCATCTTTTCCATATTCCTGCGGCACAGATTCCTGGCATCATCCAGATAGGGCTGGCATCTCGGCAGGTATTGGGCCATGGCCCACTGCCCGACAGAGTATGAACATAAAGAAATGGTTTCTTTGTAAACACCCATTTGACGGATCACCCAAGGATGGGCGATAACATAACCCAGCCGCCAGCCTGTGACGGCAAATGTCTTGGAAAAACTGTTGACAACGATAACATGATCCAAGGCATCAAAACTCAGGGCACTCACGTGCTCGCCGCTGTATAAATAATTATGGTAAACTTCATCGGAAAGTATAAATGTTCCGTGTCGGCGTGCTTTTTCCAGGATGGCGGCATACGCTTCTCTGGTAATGGTTGCACCTGTGGGATTTGATGGAGAGTTAATGACAATGAGTTTGCACTGGTCATCTATCCGCTCTAATATAGGCTCAGCATTAATGTGCCAGCTTTTTTTCCGACTCAACGGGTAAAAACGGACTTTTGCACCCAGTCGTTGGGTTATCGGTTTCATGATACCCCACCCGGGATCCGGCAGAAGAACGGTATCACCCGGGTTGATAAGCAATCGCGTCGCAAGATAGATCGCTTCCATGCCCCCGACGGTGAGCAGAATATTCTCCGGATTAACCGCTACCCCCATCTGGACGTCAAGGAAAGAGGCAATGGCCGACCTTATCTCCGGGGTTCCATTCGTGGAGGTATATCGATTCCGGCCAGTCTTCATGGCCTCCACGGCGTTTTCGATTAATTCCGGAGATGCGTCAAAATTGGCCTCACCCGATGCAAGGTTGATCAAATCGGGTGTCTCTTCCATCCGTTTCATCATGTCCCGGATGGGGGAACTTTCGGTCTCTTTGATAATGGGATTTATTTTTTGAAGGGTTAAAATATCAGGATTCATTGTTGGCCACCTCATTTTGCAAAAAACCGACACCAGGAATATCTACCGTAATTCGATCTCCGGCCCGTAAGAATATACCGCCACCATTTTGCATATTTTCAATAATTTTGGATAATTCTCCTGGCCCCACAGATATGCCTTGGGTCCAGCCAGTGCCGGCACCCGTTCCCAAAGCGATCACATCGCCTGGCAGCAGCGTAGTACATCCTGAAAGATAAGAAATACATTGTGCCGGCCCCCAGACCATCTGATCTGCACCCGAATCCTGCATGACCTCGCCGTTGAGAAGGCATCTGATCCTGAGGCGGTCAGGATGGGGCACCGCTTCGACGGGCACAATCATCGGTCCCAGGGGCCCAAAGGTGTCTCTTGATTTGCCACTGTAAAAATCCAATCGGCCATCAGGCAGCATCATCAATTGTCGATCCGTTATGTCGTTATGGCACGTAAACCCGGCAACATAGTCCATTGCCTGTTCCACGGGGACGTTTTTGGCCTTTCGACCCATAACCACTGCCAATTCTGCCTCCCAATCTACAAACTCGGAAGATGGGATGATTTTCTGGCTGGCGCCGATGACACAATTTTTATCTCCCTTCCAGAAAAAGGACGGCTGGAATCCATCAGGAATGCTCATTCCCATCTCTTCCGCATGGTCATAAAAATTGAGTCCGACATTTATCATTTTCCCTGGAGCGGGAACGGGTGAAAGGAAATCGACGTCGTTCTCAGCCATGCTGCCCGGCAAACCATTTTCAGATATAAAAGCAGCTGACGTACGAATTTTGGGCAGCAGCTGTCCCCAATTTTCAAGCAGAATCATCATTGTACTGATTTCGGTTATCGGCAATTCGGAATCCTTCATCTTATCATCACTGCATCTGAGAGCATGGTTGATTTCCCAGACGTGATCTTTAACAACCAGTCCGACATAATCCGCTCCTTTAAATCGATAGGTACATAAACCATAGGTTGCATTTGATGGATGCATTATTTCTCCTTTTTAATCGTTTGTGATTTGATCATTTTCACAGCAGATCCATTCTTTGACGTATTTGACTCCCAATGCTGGGGGGTATTAATAATAATAATTTTGTTTTGAAATTGGGTGGGATTGGAGAAACTGTGCAAGACTTCACCCCTGTAATACATGGAATCTCCGACTTTCAGGTGGTACTTTTCATCATTCAGATAAAATAAAATTTCACCTTCCAACACATAAACAAACTCTTCTCCGTTGTGTGAAAATGGATTTTTTCGTCCTTCTCCCGGTGGGCTGATATAGAGGGATGCCTGCAGGTTAACCCCTCCCTTTCGGATAAGGGACTCACAATAGGCAGTCGTGTCGTTGAGGGTCACCTTAATCCCATCCCCCCTGAGGGTAACAGCCCCAAGTTGGGCTGCATCGGCTTCGTCTTCAAAAAAACGAGCCATTTGGACATCTAAAAAATCAGCAATTTTTTTAATGTTATCCAAAGAGATGTTGGCTTTCCCGTTTTCCAGTTGACTTAAAAAACTAATGCTTAACCCAGTCCCATTTCTCATTTCTTCTAATGAAATTCGCTTGTTGTTCCGGATTTTACGGATATGGCCCCCAACAAGACTGGACGGACTGTTCTTTGAAATGCTCATGGTTTGTTTCTCCTTGGCTTTTTATATATATCGAAAAAATATTTTTTTCAATACTAAATTTTATCACAGACATAAAATACTGTTTTCAAATTTAACATACCGTTTTTATATAGAAATTTTATATAATAAAATATTATTTGTCATAAAAACATTAACTAAACACTAAAAATATTTTTAATATATTAAAAAATTTTTAGTTTTTTAATCATAATTTTCTATTTTTAGCTCTGATTCGCTTCATAACAACGAATAAATATATTAAGTAACCATCATAAATAATGGTCTAATCAGGAAATTGAGAACACGATATAACACCGCTTGAGTCAAGGGACAAAAATATAATAATCAAAAAATATACTTATGATATATGTTAAAATTTCTTTAAGCGCTGAGAACACTTTTACGCCCTGACAGGGTTTACAAAACAAAGGCTGAGTCTTATATTATGCATACAATTCAAACCCAATAACTGTGGAGTAAACCATTGAAACAGATCATCGTTCTTGCAACCAGAAACAAGGGAAAAACAAGAGAAATCCAAAGTCTTTTAAAAGGCTTTCCCATTGATATTAAAAACCTGGATGATTTCGGTCCCATTCCAGAAGTCATTGAAGATGGAGATACCTTTGATGATAATGCCTACAAAAAAGCCTCGTTTACGGCAAGGGTCCTCGGATATCCGGCCATGGCCGATGACTCAGGACTTTGTGTTGAGGCCCTTGACGGCGCACCGGGAGTCTATTCAGCCCGATATGCCGGGGAAAATGCCACGGATGCCGACAACGTAAAAAAAATGCTGGATGAGCTGAAGAACAAAGCAAACCGGAATGCCGCATTTAAGTGTGTTATTTCCATTGCCGTTCCCACCGGGGCCGCTTTAACCTATGAAGGAGAATGCCAGGGCGTTCTCACGAAAAAAACTGTCGGTGAAAATGGATTTGGATATGACCCTTTGTTCTTTTATCCTGAACTGAACAAAACCTTTGCCCAGCTGACCATCGAGGAAAAAGGGAAGGTCAGCCACCGGGGCAAGGCATTGAAGGAGATTGCAGATGAAATGGATAAAATTATAGCATGGATTGATATGAACATGCCCATATTCAAGCCGGTTGAATGCCAGGGAAATTAATCATGCCCCCCCATACTTTTGAACATCTTGTTATAAAGGACCGTTTCTGCAAGTGGTTTGGCAACGCCAAGTCCCTGCTGTTGGAAGCCGGGGAAATGTGATCATGGTAAAGCGACAAAAAATCCTCCTGGTCAACCCGGCATGCCTGGACCACAGAATTTTTGGAGAAGATGCGGGTATTGTTCCCCTGGGGCTCTATTATATGGGTGCACTTCTAATTGAAAACGCATTTGAAACAAAAATTTTAAACCTGGCATCGATCAAGGATGATCCGGTTAGCGTGTTCAAAAATCTTGTGGCAACCGAACAACCGGATGTTATCGGATTTTCCGTGACCAACCCGAACCGCTGGAATGCCATGGAATGTGCAGTGGCTGCCCGCCACATCCTTCCGGATGCCACCATTGTTTTTGGTGGCCCCACCCCGACATTTCTTGCCGACCACCTGTTAACTGCCTGTCCTGACATTGATTTTATTGTTACCGGCGAAGGAGAAATCACCTTTCTGGAACTGGTAACAACACTTGAAACCAGTCGCACCGGGCCTTTTGATCAGATAGACGGTCTGGTCTTTAAAAACGGAACCACCCGGTTCAAGACATTGCCCAGAAAGCCGGTGGAGACACTTGACTCACTGGTTCACCCGTCGCTTTATTTCACGTATCAGCATCTTGCCATGTCCCGGGGATGTCCCGGCAAGTGCACCTTTTGCGGATCCCCCAAATTCTGGGGCGACAAAACCGTACGCTTTCATTCCCCCCAATGGTTTGCCGATGAGATTCAACGCCTGGCGGAAAAAGGGGTCACCCATTTCTATATTTCCGATGATACCTTTACAATGGATAAACAGCGGGTGATGGCGTTTTGCAGCCGTATCATCAAAAAAAAGCTGTCCATCACATGGAACGCCATTTCACGGGTGGATTACATTGATGCGGATCTCCTTTTGGCCATGCGAAAGGCGGGCTGCATCCAACTGAGTTTCGGGGTGGAATCCGGATCTGAAAAAATCCGAAAACGCCTTGGCAAACCCCTTGATCCGGACAAAATCATCCAGGCCTTTTCCCTGACCGCATCCCATGGCATCCTGCCCCGGGCCTACTTTATTTATGGATCCCCCGGAGAAACCCATGCCACCATACAGGCCAGCCTTGACCTTATGGCCGACATCAAGCCTTTGAGTGCCATCTTCTATCTGCTGGTGATCTTTCCGGGAACCCACCTGTATCGTTCTGCGGTTCAAAAAGGCCTTGTAAATGACGATTTCTGGCATCAGAAGGTGGAAGACCTGCCATGGTTTGAAGTGGATGAAGACCTTGATTTTTCGCATGTCAAAGCCTTTGGCGACCGGTTAAGATCTGAATTTTACCATACCCTGGATACGGCTGCCCGACAAATATCTCTTGTGGATATAAAAGAATTATACCCATATCATGCGGACTTTCTGTCCCGGCTGGCCCTGACATTTTCCCACGGCGAATATGCGGCTGATCCCCGGGTAAAAAACCAGGACAAGACTGCCAGATGGCTGTTTGACAAGGCTCTGTCCTATGCCCCGGATGCCAGGGCGTTTTTAGGATTGGGCATGCTGCACCAAAAACAACGGCAGTTTGACAAGGCCATCTTAATTCTTGAACAAGGGCTGAGCCATTGGCCTGAAAACAAAGATTTATCCGTCTGCATGGGCGTCAGCCTGATGAATACGGGCCGGTTTAAACCGGCATTGACCTTTTTTGAAAAATTCAGGGACTTTCCTGAAATATCCCATTACATGCATATTTGTCATGAAAACATAGCAAGGACGACACCATGAACGATAAAACAGACTACAGGGTTGCCAATCTTCAACAAAAAGAAATGAAACTTCGGACGGTGCGCCATGAGATCCTTGTCAGTGAATCTGAAAAAGCCCTGGATCTGATCCTTGATGCGCCTTCACCAGCCACCCTGATACAATCTTTCCCTGACCAGGATCTTTACTATCTCATGCACAAAATCGGACCCTATGATTTTATTCCTGTCTTGTCCATGGCCACATCAGAACAATGGGAATATATCCTGGATGTGGAGGTCTGGGAAAAAGACCGGCTGGACCTTGATCGTATGACAAAGACCTTTGATCTGCTGTTCCAGGCTGATCCCCAGAGACTTTTGCGATGGGCCATCACGGAAAAACCTGATTTTTTTGAATTTTACCTGTTAAAAAATATGGAGATCTTTGTCCGGGAACATGATGACCTGCCCCCGGAAGATTTTGATGATTATATCACCCTGGATGACAAATTTTATTTCAGGTTTCCTGACAGACCCGGGACCAGCGGGGAGGAAGACGACCCGCCAGGGCAGGGAAAAACAGGAGATGCGGGAGACTTGATCGAAAAAATGCTCAACGCCGTGGCCCAAATGGATCTGTCGGTTTTTCACGGCCTGCTGCTGGAAACCTGCGCTGTACTGCCGGCTGAAACCGAAGAAGAACAATTCCGCCTGAAAACCCTGCGTCTGGCTGAAAAAGGGTTTTTACCCACCCATGAAGCCATGGGTATTTATCAGCCCACCCCTCTGTCTTCTCTTCGCAAACGACCCCGTGATGATGCATTTAAACACGCACCGTTTGACCCTGACATCCCATTACCCCCCCAATTTTTTTCCCGGTTTATCAAAGGCGATGATCTGTTTGTAAAATCTCTGGAATTCTTTGATTTGGATTTTATCCTTTGTCTTGAATCCGAACTGGCCGCATTAATCAATAAAATCATCTCTGCAGATAACATCAAACTGCAAAGTAAGGAAGATCTTGAACGGGCGATTTTAAAGGCCTGCGATTATCTGAATCTCGGCCTTGAAGTCATCCTGAAACGCGACCTGAAACCGGAGCGAGCCCGGGATATTATTCAGGAATATTTCCTTGAAGATATTTTCAGAACCGGTTCAAGGGCTGGTATCAAGCTGAAGACAAAAGCCCTCAACTGGTTTAAGCACAGCTTCATGAACACCAACAACCTTCCCTTAAGTTTCCTTGGGGAAGATTTCCTGGGCAGTCTTGGCGGCCTGTTTCTTGACCGGCCAATGTATTATGATAATTATGCCTCGGGTGTTGCATACCGAAATTTCAAAGCCCTTTCAGACATTCTATCCACGGACAGGGCCCTGGAACAGGTCATTGCCCTGGATTCGGTTCTGGGAAAACTTTCTGTGGATATCAAGTCTTTTAAAGCGGGTATCTTAACGTATAAAACGCTGATCCTGACCCTCTGGGCAAAAGACCGTCTGCACCAGGCACAAACCCTTGAACCCATTGATACGGAACTGTTCAAACCTTTCTTTGTGGCCCTTTTTTCACCATCAGATGCGGACAAAACACACCACATTCCGTTAAATGACCTGATAATCTGGACCTGTGAAGCAACCGGTATGACAGAAACAGATCTGCCCGCACCGTTCCTTACGGTATTGACAGACTTGATCCATGAACTTGAAACGGAATATGATTCGGTTACCCCTGAAAATATTGATCCCCGGTTTATTCCCCATTTTCTATTGCAGAAGAAAAAAAAAAAATAATGTCATCTTTCAAAAACAAGCTCCCCATAACCGTCCTGTCTCCAACACCCGGGGTGATCATCTGGTATTGCCAGATACCCATGATCCTTCAATGGATTTTAAATGGCAGCAAATACCATCATTTCAGGCCGCCAAAAAATGAGCAGTTTAAACAAAATGAGTTTTTCCAACCGATTTTCAGCCCGGATGAAATCAACACGCTCAATAATTTCAAAGCCCTTAAAAAACAGGTCGAATGGATAAGTGGCCGGTATTTGATCAAACAGATGATACAACACCTTTTTTTGGGGAACGCCGCCCTTGATGGTATCACCCTTTCAACCCTTGATGAAGGGGCGCCTTTTCTGACACATGACCCCGATATCCCGATTTCATTGTCCCATAGCAACGAGTATACAGCGGTGGCATGCAGTCGAAACAAACAACAGACCATTGGCATTGATCTTGAAAAAATTGCAAAAAAACCGGATGTCTTTTTTTTAAAAACAGCCTTTACCCACGAGGAAATATTGAATTTAAAAGATGATGCTGCCCATATTCTCAAAAACTGGACCATCAAAGAAGCCTATTTAAAATATATCAAACGAGGGTTTAATGAGAGCCTGCACAAGGTGGAGGTCATCAACAATGACATCCGGCATAACCATAAAAAAATCGACCTGACAGTATATTCAACCTTTTTTGATGGGTATGTCTTGTCCCTGGTATCAGATCCTCCCCCTCATTCGTCATGATCAAAAATATATCCAACTGACCGCCTGGAGATGAAATACACCGGTTTTTTGGGATTTTTTTCAAAATATTTTCTAAACCTGACAATAAAATTGTCCACTGTTCGTGTGGACGTCCCCCTTGAATATCCCCACCCCGCAGTCAGCAGCATTTCCCGGGTCAAATGCGTTCCCTTGTTTGCAATAAACAGCTTTAACAATACAATTTCCTGCTCTGTTAAAACGATCTCACCGGCAACACACCGGGCCTTGAAAGAGACAAAATCTATATGGTTATCACCAAAATCATAATATTCCCCTTCAAACATTTTATATCCGGGTTTCCTGTCTCTTTTATTGCTTGCATACCATGTCTTTTTTTTGATTAACCGTTCCACTCTCAAGAGAAACTCTTCCAGGTCAAAGGGTTTTGACAAGTAATCATCCACGCCGTATCGAAGTCCTTTGACTTTATCTTTTGTATCCCCCCGGGCAGAAAGGATGAGAACAGGAATTTTTTCATCTTCCTGCCGGATGGTTTTTAAAATGGAGAACCCGTCAATCATGGGCAGCATAATATCCAGAATAATCAAATCCGGTTTCCAGGATCGCCATTGCTCAAGCCCCTCAATACCATCCGGGGCAACCTTTGCATCAAACCCCTGGAGGGAAAGATTCAAGCGGATCCCGTCTGCAATGTGCACTTCATCTTCTATGACCAGGATACGCTTTTTTTCAATCGTTTCCATAACTTCCTCTCCCTGACATTGGCAATGCTTGCTCTTGGAATGGTGATTTTAAACGTTGCCCCCTTCCCTTTTCCCTGACTGGAAACCGATGTTCTCCACCCATGGATGATGGCAATACTGGAGACAAGGTAGAGCCCAAGCCCCGAACCTGAGACATCGTTTTTATGCTCCCGGTCAGATTGGTAAAACTTCCTGAAAATTTTTCTTACCTCTTTTTTATCAACACCGATCCCATTGTCAATAAATTCAATGGTCACTTTTTGGATAAAGCTTTTAAACCGGATGACCAGCGTTGGTGCATCTGATGCATTATACTTTATGGCATTGGAAACAAGGTTCATCAAAAGCATCTCGAATAAAAACAGGTTCACCGGATAATTCATCTGGTTGTCGGATTGATTTTCAATCTTAATGTCCAGATCCCGAAAAAGAGAGGCATTTTTTTCGCAAAACGTTTCCACCAGTTTGACCAGACTGCCCCGGGTCACTTCTGAACCAAAGTTCTGACTTTCAATCCTGGCAAGGTTAAGAATACTATTAATATTTTCCGTTAACCGATTGATATCTTCCAACATGTTTTGACTGTATTTTTTAATGTCAGCAGGCTCCAGCGGATGCCGGATAAAGGTTTCAAGATAAATCCGCAACGAGGTCACCGGGGTTTTCAATTCATGGGTGAAATTATAAATGAAATTATGCTGAAGCCTGAAAAGATTAACTGTCTTCTGATAATAGATAAATGCCAGGAGAATACCGATCAACACCACTGAAATCAGCGCACTTAAAACCAGCATGGTCATCCCGGTCTTTGAAGGAAAAATCGATTGGGGATCAATATGAAACTTTAATATAATCACCTCAAGGGCCGAAGTGATCTCCATATACCAACTGACCGTCAACACAAGGATGGTGGCCAGGGCAAAAATGGAACAGGCAAAAATAAAAACAGGGTGAAGATACCATCGGGAGGGATTTAAAATTTGCATGCACACCTGTCCATCATCTTGTTTTTCCTTACCCAAAGCCGGGAATGTTCATATTCCCGACCATATTAGGTTCAATGTAATAAAAATATTGCCTTTCGTCAAATGTGATCTATCTTGTTTTATGATTAATGCAATCAGGGAGTAGCCTTTAAATCACCTTACCGGCAAAGGGTATGGGGGATTGCTTGCTTTATGCATTGACACCCCCGGCATGGATATAGTATCAAATAGCGGCATTGGGGCATGCCGTTTTTTTAAAACTAACGTCCGCAAGGTGAGTAAATACAAACCAAAAACGGAGATCATACCATGCCGTTTACAATACCGCTGATCTGCAAACAAACCATTTAAAGGAGAACAATGAAATTTTTGATGACATATGGTGTCCTTGTGACAGCTGCCCTGATCTTTCTTCTGCCTTTAAACAGTTCTGCAATGGCCCCTGTAAAAGTTCAGGTCAGTATACTGCCCCAGAAATATTTTGTCGACAGGATCGGCAGGGACCATGTTAAGGTGGATGTCCTGGTAAAACCGGGAAAAAATCCTGCCACCTACGCGCCCTCTCCGGATCAGATAAAAACACTTGCCGCATCTGATGTGTACTTCAGAATCGGTGTCCCCTTTGAAAACGGTATGCTGCACAAAATAGCGTCCATCGCCGGGATAACGGTTGTGGATACCCGCAAGGGCATTGTGTTAAGGACAATGGCCCCCCACGGTCACGGCAAAGAAGACCACGGCCAGGGAACCGGTCTTCATGAGGATAGAGACCTTATGGGGAAAGACCCCCATATCTGGATGAACCCGTTAATGGTAAAACAACAGGCCCATACCATATTTCTGACGCTTTCAACCCTGGATCCGGATCATCAGGATACGTATCAAACAAATTATGACGGGTTTATCCAAGACCTTGATACCCTGGACAGCCGGTTAAAAAAGACACTCAGCCGGTTAAAGGGAAAAAATCTGTTTGTATTCCACCCCACCTTTGGGTATTTTACAGAAGCGTATGGCTTGAAACAGGTGGCCATTGAAACCATGGGAAAAACCCCCAAGGGCAAAACGCTTTCCAACATTATCAAACTGGCGAAACAACAAAACGCCCGGGTAATTTTTGCCCAGCCCCAGTTTGACCGGAATGCCGCCCAAAAAATTGCATCGGCCATAAACGGTAGAGTAGTGACCATTGATCCCCTTGCCTATGATTACCTGGTCAACATGGATAAAATGGCTCAAACCATAATCGGGGCATTGAAAAAATAAATGAAAGCGCACGACGATCCTGAAATCCTCATAGATAACGTCTCTTTTGCTTACAAGCAACGCAAAATTCTTGATGATGTCAATCTTCGAATCAGAAAAAAAGAATTTGCCAGCATTGTAGGGCCCAATGGCGGTGGGAAAACCACCCTTCTCAAACTCATCCTCGGCCTGATCAAACCGGACAAAGGCCAAATCCGCATATTTGGAAAAGCGCCGGACCAGGCAAGGCATCGGATGGGATATATGCCACAGTATGCCCACCTGGACATGGATTTTCCCGCCACTGTCATGGATGTGGTTCTCATGGGACGACTGTCAAAAACAACCCTGTGGTTTTCAAAAAAAGACCGGAAAGAAGCCTTAACTGCCATTGATGAAGTAGGGATGACCGCCTATATTAAGACAGAATTCAATGAACTTTCCGGCGGTCAGAAACAGCGAATCCTTATTGCCAGGGCCCTGTGCAGCTACCCGGACATCCTGTTGCTGGATGAACCCACCGCCAATGTGGATCAACAGACAGAAGAAAACCTGTTTTCCATTTTACAGAAACTGAACTCAAAAATGATCATTCTCCTGGTGTCCCATGATCTCGGGTTTGTTTCAAAATATGTTAAGAATGTCATCTGCGTGAACCGCCGGGTGGTCATTCACCCCACAACCCTGATCAACGGGTCCTTGATAAAAGATATTTACAATGGCGATCAAAAAATGGTCCGTCATGACCAATTGTGCAATGAGCGAGGGCATATTTATGATTGATGTGGCGATGGCCATCATGGATCCGGACAACCTGTTTTTGAGGTATGCCTTTATCATGGGGGGGTTAGCCGCTATCTCTTTTGGCATCATCGGCACCTTTGTCACCATCAAACGGATCGGATACCTGGCCGGAGCCATTTCCCATTCAGTCTTCGGCGGTATCGGACTGGCGCTTTTTCTCCAGGTAAACGCTGGGCTTACCTGGTTTGATCCAATCCTTGGTGCTGTACTGGCTGCGATTACTGCCGCCGTGATTGTCGGACTTGTCAGTCTCCATGCAAAAGAAAGGGAAGACACCATTATCGGTACCCTCTGGGCCGTGGGAATGGCATCGGGAATCCTGCTCATTGATATGACACCCGGGTATTTCAATCTGTCTTCTTATCTGTTTGGCGATATCCTTTTAATTTCAGGTAAGGACCTGTTATTTGTCGGATGTCTGGATGCAATCGTTCTTGGCCTTTCCATCCTTTTTTTCAACCAATTTTTCAGTGTCTGCTTTGACAATGAGTTTACCGCCTTACGGGGCATCAACACCACTTTTTTCTACCTGCTGCTGCTCATCCTCACAGCACTTACCGTGGTCCTCCTGGTCAGGGTGGTGGGGATCGTACTGGTCATTGCATTGTTGACCATCCCCCCTGCCATTGCCTCCTTTTATGCCAAACGGCTGTGGCAGATGATGCTCTTTTCAATTTTATTGTGTGCCGCTTTTACATGGGCAGGCCTTGGGATCAGCTATGCCTTCAGCCTTTCCAGCGGACCTGCCATCATTGTCTTAAGCGGTGCCGTCTATCTGGTGCTCATCGTCATCCATAAGGTCTTAAAATCATAAGGTATGAACCGACCGGGAAGACCCTAAGCGAAAATATTATCCGGCTTGTAGGGATGGGCACCTTCAATCACCTCAATCCCTGATTTTGCTTTAATTTTATTAATGATCACGTCCTTGTACGGGCAATGATCCGTGATACAGGGGCCCACATGGATTTTTGTCACCTTTTCATCCATGGGCTTGTTCCACAAATTGACCTGGGCCAGACGGGTAACAATGGTCGCTCCCGGGCAATCCCCACAATTTAAAAGCCCGATGAGCTCTGCCTGCTGATCTTTATAGGCGGCAAATTCACCTTCTCTCCTGTTAAATCCCACCATACACCTGCTGCATCCGATACAAACATCATCCATTGCCTTTTTACATCCAACAATAAGTATCTTTTCCATTTGAATCCTCCAAAATAATGATAAGGGTGTGAATCAATCGATACGTATTTGCAATGGACGTGCCAATGGGGATGAAGTGCATCCATTAAAAATTACACTTTAATATAAAATACTTATTCCCAGGCCTGTTGGAAAAAAGGGGGGTGAGGCATAATCGAAACGATAAAATAGTCGCATAATCGGAACTTATGTTCTCAAGGTTGCAATCAGTCTCTCCGGGGTCTGGAAAAAATCAAACACATCTAAAATATCCTTGATCACCAGGTCCGAGGCCAGCAAAGAATCGCAGGAAAGACCTTCCTCCTGTAATACAGCAATACCGATGCAGGCCGCCTTGAGCATCAGTCGATCATTGGATCCGTTCCCCGCACAAAGGGTTTTTTCCGGGCCAAGCTGTTGGAGATAATCCAGTTTGCTCCGGGCCTGGTCTTTTTCCGGGATAATGGTCAAGGCACAGTCAATCCCCTCCAGTTCTTTGTTTACAAACCCGAACGTATCCGCTGTAATCACATGGAACCTGACCGTGTCTGAAAACCGGTTCATTGACGCTTTCACCCCCTTGATCAGGACACCGTCCCGGGCAAGGGTGCCGTTATAATCAAAAACCACATGTTCGATGGTCTTATGTCCGAATCCGGGAATCTCTATCTGTATCATATGCGCTCCTCTTCACCCTGCCGGCAAACAAGGGTTAATGTTGTTTTAATTGACGGTCTGTTAAAACAAGCCCATTGTCCGCTATTCGTTTTACCTGATCCATATAGTGGGACACAAGGACGATGGTACACGTTCGTTTTAAGTCCAGGAGCAGGTCTTCGATTACCCTGCCCGATGTTTCATCCAGGGAGGAAGTGGGCTCATCCAGCAACAGGACCTGGGGTTCTAAAATCAGGGCCCTTGCCATGCAAAGCCGCTGCTGCTGACCACCGGAAAGTGTCCGGGCATCTTCTGAAAGTCTGTCTTTCACCTCCCCCCAAAGAAAGGTACGTTCTAAAGCATCTCTCACTTTTTGAGCAATGCGGATCTGATCTTTTTCTCCCATGAGTCTTAACGGGAACGCGACATTTTTAAAAATACTCATGGGCAGGGGATTCGGCACCTGGAATACCATTCCCACCTGCCGCCGCAACCGGGAGACCGGAACCGTATAGATATCTTCGAACCCATTTCCGAAATTAATGTCTACACTGCCTTTTGCCCTTGCACCATCAATGTTTTCCCACAGCCGGTTAAGGGTCATGAGAAACGTTGATTTTCCCTGGCCTGAGGGCCCGATAAGGGAGGTTATCACATTCTTTTCAATCTCAACCTGAATGTTTTCCAGTATGGTCCGTCCATGATAATAAAACCACAGGTGTTTTGTTTGTATTTTTATTTCTTTTTCCATCATGGGTTAAAACCGATACGGTGTTTTCAAGGTCAGCCTGGTTTTAATTGCGTATGCAACCACAAACAGGCCGGCACAGAGAATCAACAGGATTAAAGCAGCACCATACCCCTTTGTCAGTTCCAGCGGATCGGCATATTCCGATGCCATATAATACACATAAAACGGCAGGGCTTCAAAACTTGAAAAAATTGATCTGGGAACCCCTGCCGTTGCCACGGCGCCGGTCAACATGATGACGGCCGTGTCTTCGGCACACCGCCCAATGGCCAGGACAATACCACTGACAATACCGGACAGGGATGACGGTAACAGCACCAGAAAAATATTTTCAAGTTTGGTTGCCCCGAGACAGGGCGCCGTCAACCGTACCTGCAAGGGCAGGCTTTCAAGGGATATCTGGGTTGTCCGGATAATATAGGGCAACACAAGAAACGAAAGGGATAGAGAAGATATCAACAGGCAGGGGAAAATCCGATCACTGAACGAATGATGCAGGAATATAGTGATGGAAAACCCGAAAAGCCCCACCACAATAGATGGTATCCCGGCAAGGACATCAAACAGCAGGCTGAAAATCCATTTTACCCTGGGCGGGGCATACTCTGCCAGGAAGATCCCAGATGCAAGCCCGACCGGCAGTGCGAATCCCATGGAGAGGACCACCAGAAACAGGGTGCCCACCATTGCCGGGAACAGGCCGTCAAACACCTGCTGTTTAAACAGGAGGGCATCCAGGGGCCGGGTAGTGGAAAAAATCAGTTCCAGGTGAATGGTTTGATATCCCTTAACGACTAAAAACCCGATAATCACAGAAACCGCACCCACCAGCAAAAGGGCGCAGGCCCATGAAAACAGCGCCAGCAATTTATCCCAGAAAGCGTTTGTCATCAGCGCGGTTTCCTGTCTAAACCCCTTGCCAGGAGGATACCGCAACTGGTCATCCCGTAGAGGGTAATCCCGCAGATAAAAAGGATTTTAAATTCAATACTGTCAAAATCCGCCGCAATGATCAAGGCAATGTGCGCCGTAAGGGTCCGGGCCGAATCCAGCACAGAAGACGGCAGCGCAATCGAGTTGCCGCTGATCATCAATGCGATGAGCGTATCCCCCATGGCCCGTCCAAAGGACAGAATAATACCTGTCAATATGCCGCGCCAGGCATGGGGCAACATCACATACCATAATTTTTGAACCGTATTCCCCCCCAAGGCATCCACAGCGTTCAAATCGCTTTGGGGGACCCGGGCAAAACTTTGGGAAAAAAACAGGATCATGGTGGGTGAAATCAACAGCCCCAGCATCAGGGACGCTGACAGGATGGACATCCCAGAGCCGTAAACAAAAATTTCCCGGACAATGGGCACCAGCAAAAACACGCCCACAAACCCATAGATGACCGTGGGAATGGCGGTCATGAGCTGGACGATTTTTTTTAACACCTTTCCCGGCCCGCCCGGCCGGGTCACTTCTATAAAAAGGGCGCACCCAAGACTTAACGGAAAACTGATACATAAACTGAAAAGCGCAATACAAAGGGTGCCCACAATCATGGCCAAAATACCGAACTGCCCATGGTCCGGTGACCAGGGGGCCGACAGTATATCCCAGAGGGCGGCTTTCTTTAATACGGGCAGGCTCAACGCGATCATGAAACCCAGCACAGCAAGGGTTACGGCCGCACTGAGGACGGCGGCCAAAAAAAACAGGCTCCGGGCTAATTTTTCCTTAAACGGCATCAATTAACCGGAATAAATCCTTTCTCCACGACAATTTCCTGACCTTCCGGACTCAGAAGATAATCCATAAATTTTCGAGTAAGCCCGGTGGCTTCCCCTTTTGTATTGCTGTAAAGTCCCCTTGCAACCGTGTATTCTCCGGATTTAACCGTCTCCAGGCTGGGGGTCACGCCGTCCAGTGTCACCGGGGCAACCGTTTGATCAATATATCCGACGGAAACATATCCAATGGCATAGGGATCATTTGTCACGGCTGACTTCATGGCGCCGTTTGATGTCACAAAATGGGCCTTGTCAGAAATCTTTCCCTTTTTCAGGGCCCGTTTCCAGAACACTTCCCGGGTGCCGCTGGACTTGTCCCGGGTATAGATATTGATGGGCCTGTCATCACCGCCAAGGGTTTTCCAGGTGGTAATGTTGCCGGCAAAAATATCCTGCAATTGTTGGCCGGTCAGAGACGGCACCGGATTTTTGGGATGGATCACTGCTGCCACCCCGTCAATGGCCCATTTAACCATGGAAAGCCCGTATTTTGCGACTTCTGCCTCCGTGGCCTGCCGGCCGGAATTGCCGATATCCACAAGGCCCTCTCCCACCTGCTTGATCCCGGCCCCGGATCCCCCACCGGCAATGGTGATCTGGATATCCGGATGAACCGTCATGATTCGTTTGGCCGCCTCTTTCATGACCGGAATATGGGCGGTACCACCGGAAATCCGCAACACCCGGTTTTCTCCTTTAAAGACATCAAGACCGGATGCAAAGCAGAAGCCTGCCTGCAAAACCACCATTACAAGGATCAGTGTCAATTTAAGTATGCGGTAACCCGTGTTCATTTTTTTCTCCTTTGTTTAAATCCTCATCATCAAATATTTATTTCAAATTCAATGGGGTATTCATTATCCGCATCTAAAAATTTAATCAAATCGAAATTTCCTTTAAAAAATGAAACCCTCATAGGAATATTCAATAACAAGAGAGCCGCCACTGAAATAAAAAGCAAATTAAAGGGGAAATTCCTTTCAGAAAAGCTACCGTGTTGTGGTATGCAAAAATGGCACTGAACATACCACAGGGGAATCGCCCAGACTGTTCCTGTGTCAATGGATCGGGTGATGGTCAGGGTGATCAGGACGCTTGACTTTCGTTGGGGGCGGACATTATTTTATATGGTGCATCTATTGTCCTGGGAATTATTTCATTTCAGCCGACAGTTAACCCTTCGAAAATGACTCGGACCTCACTTTTTTCAGGAGTTCCAACAGGTGAACTTTGACCTGTTCGGCATGAATTGTAAGTGCTTGTATCGCCTTGTCCTGATCCTTTGCGAGAAGTGCCTGATAAATATTATTGTGATTGTGAATAACCTCATTCCACAAATCTTTCTCAAGGTTCAGGCCGTAACGGTATTTTAATGTAAGGTCACTTAAATTAACGCATATTCTATATAATGCCTTACTTCTTGACGCTTTATAAATAATCGAATGGAATTCAATATCCAAGATTGTCATCTTCTCAAAGTTGTCTAATTTAATGCTGGCCTTTGATTTTTGGATATTCTCCCCCATTATCTGAAGCTCCTCCGTTGAGATATATTGGGTAGCTCTTTCTATTATGAGCCGTTCAATATCAAACCGGGCAGAAAAAAGATCCTGAATATCTTCATCTGACAAACTTTCAACAATATATCCGGCCCTTGGCAGTGATGTGATCAATCGCTCCTGGGTGAGTCTTTGAAAGGCTTCCCGGACGGGTGTCCGGCTGACATTCAGTCGTTTTGCAATACTGGATTCCGTAATATGTGTCCCTCCGGGAATCTTGCCCGTTAAAATATCATACCTCAGGATTTTATAAACTTTATCTTTTAAAGGTTTTTTTTCCATTTTTTCCACTTATAATTAACTAATAAATATTTTGTATACAGTTTGTATTGTATAGATAACATGATTAGTCAAGTATTTTTTATCGGTGAGAGGTATTGAAAATATGGAATTTATTTATAATTGGTTATTATTTTTTAACCCTTGACAAACCAAATTATTTGTACAATACACTATGTATACAAGTTGCTTTATAGATTTGATAGTCATTAATAAAATTATAGAAAAGGAGACATCGCATGGTCGCAAACAAAATATCAGAAAAGACCCTGCCTGTTTCAGATCACTTAATAACTTTTTGTCAATTTATAGTGAAGACAGACCTGAAGGATATACCCCCTCACGTCATTGATCATGCAAGGCTGGTCCTGATCGACACCATTGGAGTGATTATCGCGGGCGCTGGGAATAAGGAAATTAAAAAAATCGCCAAGCGCATGGCAGCATCTGGTCCTTTGGGGCAAGGAGCGACTTGTCCAGGAAGGAGTGAATCCTTTGATCCGTTCCATGCAGCATTGATAAATGGTATGGCTGGCTCAACTTCAGAATATGAGGAAGGACATTCTAAGGCAATGGGTCACCCGGCTATTCAAATTGTTCCGGCTATGCTTGCTGATTGTGAATCCAAGGATTTATCCGGTGATCTTCTTTTGAAAGGATTTATAATTGGCTATGAAGTGGCCTGCCGTATCAGTCGGGCATCTTCAATCAGAAAAGGCTTGCATCCAACAGGAAGTTGGGGTGTCATCGGATCTGCTCTCGGAGTTGGATCGCTTCACCAAAAGGACCCAGAATCGCTTTGCCAAATTGCCAATATTGCTTCTTCCTATGCCATTTCTTCCTATGTAAAGAATTCATTTGTGGGTCAAAATGTATCTTGTACCTTTGCAGGTCTTGCAAACTTGACAGGACTTATTGCAAATCTATTTTTTGAAACAGGTATCAGGGCAGATTCTGACAGTTTGAAAATGACCTTTTCTCGATTTGTTTCCGATGAATTCAAACCGGGAATTCTGGATGAAGCTTTGGGGAAAAAATATGAAATAACTGAAAATTACTTCAAGCCATATCCTACCTGTCGTTTTACTCACCCGGCTCTTGAAGCTTTAAAAACAATCATTCAAAATATTAAAATCGACCCCAAAGAAGTATCTCATATTGAAGTAATCAGCTTCAAGGCTGCTGTCCATGCCGGCTCAGGAGCTCCGGCCAATCTGGAAGCTTTGAGATTTTCGATTCCGTATCTTATTGCTGTCATGCTGATACGTGGTGAAATTAATTCAAACACATTAACCGAAGATCTTGTTCAAATGGCGGAGATCGCTGAATTGGCGGAAAAAGTAAAAATGGTATATTCTTCCGATTACGAGCAATTGCGTCCTGAGAAATATCCGGCCAGAGTAACTCTGACACTCTTTGACGGCAGACAATTGTCTCATGAAATCATGGATTGTCTCGGCGACACTCTAAATCCACTTTCCAGGCAGGAGATCCACAATAAATTTATTTCTTTGGCCTCACCTGTTGTTGGACAGAGTAAGTCTGAATTATTTTTAGAGAAGCTGGTTGACTTGGAAAACCAAAAACATGTTCGACCAATAATCAATATATTAAGAGTCAATAAAATTTGAACATGAATAAAGTCTTAAGGTATGGCTATGGAAACAATGGGATAATGATAAAATCTGGTTATGCATTGCTCTTCCTTCGGGATGAACAGTGATAGATATGGTGGGCTGCTGTGTGATTTAAAACGGAGTCTTTAATTAATTTAATCAAAGAAGGAGAGCGAGTGATGAAAAAAATGACAGGAATTATTGCAGGCATATCTGTTTTGTGTCTGATTTGTTCTCAGGCCTGGGGTGCTGATGTGATCAGAATGAAATTCGGCCATGTTGCCCCCCCAATTCATGCCCAGCACAAAGCCTCTGAGTTTTTTGCCAAGTATGTTGAAAAAGAATCCAATGGACGTATCAAATGTTCCACTCACCCTAGGGGACAATTGGGAAGCCATATCCAGATGCTTGAATCCCTCCAGGTGGGAACTCTGGAGATGGTATCCGTTGCCGGTCCGGCTATGACAGAATTTGTACCTGAGATTGCCTTGACCTCATTGCCCTATTTCTACAATAGTGAAGATGAGATGTATGCGCTTTTGGACAGTCCAATTGGCGAAAAAATTGCTGCTGCATTTTCTCCAAAGGGGTTGTACATGGGGGGCGTAGCGGATCATGGGCTTAAAGCGTTTCTCAATCGTAAAGGTCCGATTACAAAAATTGAAGACATGGCAAAGTATAAATGGCGAAGTATCCCTAATGAACTTTTTCTGGACAACTATAAAGCCATGGGTGTAAAGCCCATTACTCTGCCCTGGCCGGAAGTGTTTAGCGGGCTGCAGCGAGGCGTCATTGACGGTATCGATATCACACCCAATGAATGCTATTATGCGAAAATTTATGAAGCAGTAAAATATGTATCCATTGCCAAGATGGCTGTCAATCCAATGATATATGTGGCAAGTAAAAAATGGCTCGAGAGTCTTCCAGAAGATCTTAGAAAAATTGTTATAGATGGGATGGATAAGGCTGCAAAATGGCACACTGCCACAATTCGAGAGGAAGACAGGACAGGGGTTATACCCAACCTGGAAAAAGAAGGCATTCTAATTAATACAATATCAGATAAAGAATTGTCTCGATTTAAAGACGCCCAGAAAGATCTGTATGCAAAATGGAGAATTAAAATCGGTCCTGAACTTTTTGATGAAGCAGTGGCATTTCTGGAGAAAACAAGACAGTAAAAACAAGACGTCAAGAGGGAGGCATCCTTTTGTGCCCCCTCTTGAAATTTCCGGAGACTTATAAAAAAAACAATCTCGTGCTTAATTATGGAGAGTTAAAAGACAATGCGTAAAGGTATGCAGACGCTTGTTCAGATTGAGGAAACCATCCTTTGTCTGATCATATTGCAAATGGGATTATCTGTATTTTTTCAGGTCATCATGCGTTACGTGTTCCACTCAGCCATTACCTGGTTGGATGAATTGGTTCATTATGAAGTTATTTTAATAACCTTCTTTGGGGCCAGTCTTGGTATTAAATATGGCTCTCATATCTGCGTGGGTGTGGTGAAAGATTTTGTCAAAAAACCGTTGTTCAACCTTTTGGAGGCAGCAAATCACATTATTATTGCTGTTTATTCAGGATTCATAATTTATTTTGGAATGAATCTTGTCATGCTCATGACAAAACATCCGCATTTCACCCCCACACTGAGAATCCCAAAACACTATCTTTACGTAATGGTCTGCCTGGGTATGGGATTGATCTGCATCAGAAGCCTGATCAAAAGTTTTAACCACATGGCAGCCTTTCTAAATGACAAGCACAGGGAGGTTTCATCATGACGGTGGCATTCATTATTACCGGTCTTGTGCTTTTTATGATCATGGGCATCCCCCTTGCGGCAGTCATGGGGATATTCGCCATGGCCTGTGTGGCTGTCTTGACCCAGGTTCCCACCCAGGCAGTTTTTCAACAATTGTTCCAGGGGTCGGAACATGATCTGCTTCAAGCGGTCATCTTTTTCATTGTGGCAGGTGCCATTATGACAAAGGGTACGCTTGCCACCAAGCTGATTAGAATCGGGCAGTCCCTTGTGGGTGGTTTCACAGGGGGATTGGCCATTACATCTGTCTTGATCTGCCTTTTTTTTGCCGCTGTTTCCGGCTCTTCCCCTGCCACGGTGGTTGCAATCGGTTCCATTATGATCCCGGCCCTGATTAAAAGCGGTTATAGCTCTCGCTTTTCAGTGGGACTTCTGACCTCGGCCGGAGCGTTAGGGATTATGATTCCCCCCAGCATTCCCATGATTATCTGGGCAGTGGTTATGGGGGTTTCCATTACGAAACAGTTTATGGCGGGATTTTTACCTGGAATTATTCTGGGCGGCGCTTTGATACTCTATTCATATATAAAGGCCCGAAAACATCAATGGCGCACCAAAAGCCAACTTTCTCTGACCGAAATCAAGGATGCCTTGAAAGATGGTATGTGGGGCCTTTTTATGCCCATACTGGTTCTGGGCGGCATTTACACGGGTATCTTCACGGCTACGGAGGCCGCAGCTGTGGCCTTTGTCTATGTCCTCATTGTGGAGATGTTGATCCATCGCAGTCTGAAACCCATGGATTTGATGCCCCTTATGAAAGAGTCGCTTCTAACAGTATCAATGCTATTGTTTATTATTGCCAATGCCTCTGTTCTTTCATACTACTTCAGTGTCGACCAGATCCCTTTGCGGATCGCCGATTTTTTATTACAATATATTGACAACAAGTATCTTTTTCTTTTTCTTGTTAACATTGGACTGCTCATCATGGGCTGTTTTATGGATATCGTTTCTGCCATGTTAGTGCTAGGACCGGTATTCCAGCCCTTGCTCTTAAGGTTTGGAATCGATCCGATTCACTTCGGCATTATAATGGTAATCAACATTGAAGTGGCTTTTTTGACACCACCCTTTGGCGTTAATCTGTTTGTCGCTTCAGGTATTACAAAAAAAAGCATTCTAGAGGTTGCCTGGTCTGTATTGCCATTTATGTTAATATTTTACAGCGTTTTATTTTTGATCACTTATGTACCATGGATCTCTCTTGTCCTTCCTTCTTTTTTTGATTGATCAAAAATGAGAAGGCCTGAATGTATTGTCCTAGGTGGTTTTTAATAATTCATATCAATTGAGGTTCAATGATGAAAAAACTTATAACCGGAAATGAAGCCGCAGCCTTAGCAGCCAAACTTGCCAGGCCCCAGGTCATCGCCGCTTATCCCATTACCCCCCAGACCAGCATTGGTGAGAAGCTTGCTGAATACACAGCTGATGGAAGTCTAAAGGCCCGCTATATCAAAGTGGAATCCGAGACGTCTGCCTTTGCAGCATGTATCGGCGGCTCACTGTCAGGGGCTAGGGTGTTCACAGCAACATCTTCCCAGGGATTGGCACTGATGCATGAACTCCTCCACTGGGCTTCCGGGGCAAGACTGCCCATTGTACTGGTCAATGTCAACCGTTCCATGGCCTCGCCCTGGTCCCTTGGGGTTGATCATAATGACACGCTTTCTCAACGGGACACAGGGTGTCTTCAAATTTACTGTGAAACAGCCCAGGAGGTCCTGGATACGATTCTGATTGCATATAAACTGGCAGAGTCTGTTATTCTGCCCATTTTTATCTGTATGGACGGATTCCTTTTATCCCATTATTCCGAAGCCGTTAACATTCCTGACCAGGATGAGGTGGATTTATTTCTTCCCCCCCGGGATGCTCAATACTTTATGGATACCAACGCCCCAGCCACATTTGGCGGTGGGGTGAGTTCCGAAGCACTGTATCAATTCAGGCAGCGCATTCAAGCGGATATGGACAATGTGTTAACTGAACATGATCGAATCTGTGACCAGTTTTACCAACGATTTGGCCGGCGATACACAGCCGTTGAAACGATTAAACCGGAAAATCAGGAACTGGTAATTATTACCAACAGCACCATGGCCGGTACGGTTAAAGCCTATATCAAAGAAAAAGGACAGCAAAAAGGAGTGGGTCTTATCAAGATCAGATTTTTCCGGCCCTTCCCCAAAGAGGCCCTAAAAGAAGCGCTCAAAGGGTTTAAAAAGGCGATTGTCATTGATCGCAATCTGTCACCCGGAAGCGGTGGTATTTTTTCACAGGAAATAAAAGCCAGCCTTTATGGCAGTGAAGACCAGATTCCAATCGTCAGTGTAATCGGCGGTTTAGGGGGCGTAGATGTCACTGTGGATCATCTGGATCGTCTGGTCTGTGAGGTTCTAAAACAAAAAAAAGCCCAACCCGGGACCATCTGGATGGAGGCATAAAAATGGAAACAATGCAAATAAAAGACGAGATGTTTTATCCCGGAAGTTTCTCATGCCCGGGTTGTGGGTTGACCATGGCATATCGCCATGTGACAAAGGTTCTCGGAAAGAACACGGTCGTGGTTACAACTGCAGGATGCGGATCAGTGGTGGCTGGATATTATCCCACGACCACATCCAAATTACCCTTTTTCCATTGCTCATTCGGTACGACTGCCGCTACAGCGTCCGGCCTGAAAGCTGGCCTGGATATGATGGGCAAGACAAACACCCATGTTCTGGCATGGGCAGGAGACGGCGGGACATTTGATATTGGATTGCAGTCCTTGTCCGGGGCAGCTGAACGAAATGATGATATCATCTATGTCTGCTACGACAATGAGGCTTATATGAATACCGGAGTTCAGAGAAGTTCAGCCACGCCTTTGGGAACACTGACCACCACCACGCCACCACCTGCACTGGAAAACCGTGATAAAAAGGATATAATCGGTATTATGGCTGCCCACAAGATCCCATACATGGCCACGGCTTGTGTCTCTTATCCCATGGATTTACAAGAAAAAATCCGCAAAGCAAAAAAAACAAAGGGATTTAAATTTATCCATGTGTTGATTCCCTGTCCCACAGGGTGGTTTTTTCCAGCAAAAGACGCCGTCACTGTGGGCCGGTTAGCCGTTCTCTCCCGGGCATTCCCTCTTTTTGAAGTCATTGATGGAAAAGAGTATCGAATGAACGTGTTTGAGGAAAAGATACCGGTAGCGCAATACCTGACTGCCCAGGGACGCTTCAGGCAAATGTCAACCGACCTTTATCCCAGAATTCAGACCGATATCGATAGCCGCTGGTCTGAACTTATGGCCTTGTCTAACAAAAGGGAGGAATCAACATCATGATTGAGGTGAAGATATCAGGACGTGGCGGACAGGGAGCGGTATTGGCCTCCCAGATATTGGCAACAGCACTATTTAAAAAGGGCCTTTCAGTTCAGGCTTTCCCGTCATTCGGTGCAGAGCGCAGGGGGGCACCTGTGTCGGCTTTTATGCGATCAGATTCCGAGGAAATCACACTTCGGTGCGGTATCCAGCATCCGGACTGGATCATTCTTTTTGATCCCCAACTCTTGGAAAATCCATTGATCATGGGTGGCGCAACTGAAAACACGTCAATCCTGTTAAACGCGTCTAAGGATTTATCCTTTTTTGATATTTCTGGTTTTAAAAAAACATTTCGTGTTGATGCCACAGCCATTGCCGAAGGCTTAAACCTTAAGACCACTTCCTTTTCCATCGTGAACACGGCGATGATAGGCGCCTTTGCCCGCGCATCAAACTTGATCGATATTGATGCGATTGCAGCGGCAACCAGAGATCTTGCACCCATAAAAAAGCAAGAAAATGTCGCTGCTGCTGAAACGGCCTATGGAAGGATAAAGGAGGTTTTAAGATGAATCACGACACCAATAATGCTCCCCCAATGGCTGCAGCAACAAAATCCACAATTGATTTTAAAACAGGATCATGGCGATTTGAAACTCCTGTTTTTGTTGAACAGCTTGCGCCCTGTACCATGGTCTGTCCGCTGGGTATAGATATCCCTGTTACGATGTCCTTTGTGGAAAACAATCAACTGAAAGAAGCCTATGGTAAAGTTATAGAGGAAAACCCATTTCCGGGAATCTGTGGGGAAATTTGCTTTCATCCTTGTGAGAAGGCTTGTAACCGGGAGCGGTTCGACCAGGCGGTTTCCATAAAAGATCTGGAAAAATATATCGCCCATTCGCATGGAAAAACCGGCTTTAACTTAAAGCGTCTCAAGGCAACTAGCGGAAAAAAAGTGGCTGTGGTCGGGAGTGGCCCTGCCGGATTCTCATGCGCATATTTTCTTGCCTGTTTAGGACATCAGGTGACGATGATGGAATCAGGGCCTGATCTTGAGATTTTCATGATGGCACCCGAAAACAAATTGTCAAGTAAACTTATCGAACAAGAAGTTGAACGGATCATGTCATTGGGAGTTGAGCTTAGAACGGACACGCCAAAAGACGATTGCCTGATTGAAAATCTTGCAAAAGAGTTCAATGCGGTTTATGTGTCTCAAAAGGCATGGGCTTCAGATAGTGTCGAAATGGGGACGTCAAGCCTTAAGAATGTCTATTCAACACGAGCGTTATTCAGTCGTATCAAGGCTGGCAACCCACCTGTTCTGGCTGACCATCCTGTTATTATAGCGGGTGGCAAAAATGATAGTGATGCCGATTACAGCAAATCCATTGTCCGTAAAATCGCCTCGGGAAAACAAGCCGCCCTGGTTTTGGACATGTCGATTAATAACCTCTCGTCTGAGCAAATCCGGCAACTATCCCTGGGGAGGATGGGTTCATTATCCATGGAAACCTACCAATTGAACCCATCGGTATCAGAAATCCCCAGGACCCATAAAGTGGTCCAGTTTCAGGATCTCAACCCTGCATATTTAAAAAAATCCCCCCGTATTACCCCCTCACTCCCTGATAATCTTTTTACCCAACAAGACTCTCAACTATCGGCCGAGCGATGCTTTAAATGCGGCAAATGCACCTTCTGTTACAATTGTTATGACTATTGTCCGGATTTATCGATCCATATGGATGCTGAACAAAAACAAAGAAAAATCGATTATGATTATTGCAAAGGATGTGGCATTTGTGTTCAAGAATGCCCCCGGGCAGCTATTATTTTGACAAAAGGATAACCGCCATGAGGCTTTTCCTCCAGAGATGTTTTAATAATAAGGATATACCATGTTGACCCAGACAATAAAAACAGAACTGACCGATATTGTTGGAAAAGAAAGATATCTTGATAAAACAGCAGAACTTGCCTGTTTTTCATATGATTCTTTTACTGAAGAAGCCATGCCTGAGGCGGTTATATTTCCAATGACCACCAGGGAAGTCTCCAGGGTAATGGAGATTGCATCAAAATATAAAATTCCAGTCACGGGAAGGGGGGCCGGAACCAGTGTCTGTGGAGCACCTATTCCCGTAAAGCATGGGATCGTTCTTTGTTTTACAAAAATGAACAAAATCATCGAAGTCAACACACCAGACAGATATATTATTGTGCAGCCCGGTGTGGTGAATATTAATGTCCAGAAAGCACTCATCCCTCTTGGATTTTTCTATCCGCCTGATCCGGGCTCCATGACGTCCTCGACAATTGGCGGAAATATTGCACAGAATGCCGGGGGACCCAGATGCCTTAAATACGGGGTCACCATGGACTATATCCTTGGAATGGAAGTTGTTCTGGCCTCGGGAAAAATCGTCAGGTTTGGCAGCAGGAACGTAAAGGATGTGACAGGCTATAAGTTAGCATCATTGTTCTGTGGATCTGAAGGTACACTCGGGCTTGTCACTGAAGCCATTTTAAGGGTAGTGCCCCAACCGGAGACCCAGAAAACAATAATGGTCATATTTGATGATCTTGATAACACGGCAAAAGCGGTGTCGGATATTATTGGATCCGGCATTATACCCGCAGCGATGGAACTGATGGACAATGCCAGCATGAATGCGATTGAAGATGCCGTGGGTATTGGTTTTCCAAGAGATGCGGAAGGTGCTTTGCTCATTGAAATAGATGGTATTAAAGAAGCGTGTGAAAAACAGACAAAGCAAATTATAGAAAAGGCCAAGAAAAACGGTGCCGTGTCAGTCCAGGAAGCCAAATCAGAATCGGAACGGGAAAAATTCTGGAATGCAAGAAGATCTGCATATGGCGCTGTGGCAAGAATTGCCCCTGACCCTATATCCGAAGATGTGACCGTACCCGTAAGCAAGGTTCCGGAAATGATTCGGCGAATTATTGAAATCACGAGTAGGTATGGCCTTAAGGTTAGCGTTGTTGCCCATGCAGGAGACGGCAATATGCATCCTGTGATCCCCATAGACCGCAGCAATACTGATCAAAGACTAAAAGTTGAAAAAGCATTTGCCGAAATTTTCAAGGTCGCCATTGCACTGGGCGGTACGCTTTCAGGAGAGCATGGCATCGGACTTGGAAAATCAAAATATCTTCCCCTTGCAATGAGTAAGGATTCAATTGAATTTATGTCTGTCATTAAAAAAGCGGTTGACCCTGATGAAATCTTAAATCCAGGGAAATTTGTATGACAAAAAACGCGGTTCAAAATTGTGCTAAATGCGGAATGTGTTTGAATGTATGTCCTGTCTACACTGTTTTAAATGAAGAGCAGGCTTCTCCCCGGGCCAGACTGCATCTGATTAAAGCCTATGAGCAAAACAAGCTTTCATCGTCACCTTTGTTAAAGGAAATCATATCCAAGTGCCTTATGTGCGGCAGTTGTGCGGCCATTTGTCCTTTGGGGATCAATCATTATTCAGAATTCATGGAAATGAGAAAGAGGATGGTGGAAGATCACGGAGAAAAGTTGCCCATAAAAAGCCTTGTGTATCTTCTTGCCAAAGAGCAGCGACTAAAATTTGCGAACACCCTTGCAAGGGTGGGACAAAATATTGTGCCTGAGCAGTTTAAGGAAAAATATAAACTTGGCAATATTCCATTAAAAAGGCTCCCTGTCTTAAATAAAAAACCGTTCAGATCTGCCTTGCCCGAGACAATCTTTCCCAATGGAGAACAAAAAGGAACCGTTATATATTTTACAGGGTGTGCCACCAATTATATTTATGAAGACACCGGATTTTCAGCTGTCAACATATTAAGTCATCTGGGATACAGGATCTTAATACCTGAAACTCAAACCTGCTGCGCAATTCCCATGCTGTTCCACGGTTTTGTTGAAAAAGCCCGGCAAAGTATTAAAGAAAATATCGCCGCGCTAAGTCAGGACAGCGTTGATGCCATAATCGTTGACTGTGCCACCTGCGGAACTGCTCTAAAAAAAGAATACAACCTTCTTTGTGATAAATTGGATCTGGATAAATCGGCTGTAGATGAAATTTCATCTAAGGTAACGGATATTGGATCTTTTATGTTAGCAAACGCAGATTTTTTTAACTTTAAGAAAATACAAAATCCAAAATCATTAAACCTAACCTATCATTTGCCATGTCATTTAAAAAATTCCTTTGGGAATACGGAAACCATGGAAACTCTTTTAAAAATTATTCCCAATATAAACTATATAAAAGCAGCAGATTTTGATTCCTGTTGCGGTGGCGGTGGAACATTCTTTTATGAATATCCTGAAGTTTCAAAAAAAATAGGCAATAAAAAAAAAGAAACGGCAATAAAAACAGGTGCAGATTTATGGCTTACCGACTGCCCTGTATGCAGGATCAACCTTTCGGGTAATCTGGACGAAAATGATTCGCTCAAAGTAGTTCATCCTGTGAGCGCAATCAGTTCTTTACTAAAACCTAAAACATAATTAAAGGAGTCTCTAAATGGCAATTATCAAAGTCACCGTCGAACGAATTGATGGATATTGTAAGCAGCCCAAATTAATAGGAGACAGTTTCATTGTGGATGGGGGGAAAATTATTGTAAAGGATAATACGCCGATTTGTATGTGGGCACTCCAAAGCATGATGCCCATTTTTCCAATTCTTCAACAGGCAGGCGGTAGCAGGGACCACTGGACAGGAAAGGTAAACCAATTTTGCTGTCCTGATCCAAAAGGCAGAGTCCACTATTATTTAGAAAGGATTGAATCATGATGACAATTCAAATATTTCCTGAAAAATGCTCTGGCTGCACCCGCTGCGAAGTTAATTGTTCTTTTTTTCACACGGGAGCAACCAGTCGAAACCGGGCCAGGGTGCGAGTCGTGAAAATAGAAGAGATAGGGGTCACCTTTCCCATTTTTTGTAGACAATGCAAAGAAAAATATTGCACTCAATGCCCTGAGTCAGCTATTAAAATAGGCGAATTGGGTCAGGTTTTTGTATCCCCGACCACATGTGTTGGTTGTGGTATTTGCCAAACGCTTTGCCCTGTCGGTGCTATTGAACTTTATAATGAACTCCCCTATATCTGCGACTTGTGTGGCGGCTCTCCCCGGTGTGTTAACCAATGTGTATCCGGAGCAATAGCGTTTGTCAAAGACATCACCGAGCCTGTCAGCCTTAAAAAATATAAAAAAAGGAACAAAGGAAAGAGCCCGGAACAAAAACGTATTGAATATGCATTGGACTTTACCAGTGGGACGCGAATCGATCTTCTATCAGAAGGGAGGGGGTAAAATGCTGCATGGATATGGCGGGCGGATTTTACGGGTCGACTTGTCGAGCCGACGAATATTAAGAGAAAAAATTGATCCTGACTATATGGCCAGAGCCATTGGCGGGCGCGGATTAAATTCTTTGAGGATGCTTGATGAATTGGATCTTAACCTTGATCCATTATCACCTGAGAATCTACTTATCATGGGTATCGGACCCTTGACCGGGTCGCTTCTGACCTCTTCTGCCGGTATGACGATATCAGGAAAATCTCCTCTGACCAATAGGGTAGGTAATTCCATTACCAGCGGTTTTTTCGGACCTGAATTGAAGCGGGCAGGATATGACCAGGTTATTTTTACGGGGAAGGCGAAGAATCCATGCTACCTTCTTGTTGCCGACGATCATGTGGAAATAAAAGATGCAACTCATCTGTGGGGATTGGACACATGGCAGGCAACATCAGCCATCCTAAAAGAACTTGGTAGTAATTTATTTCAAGTGGCAGCCATAGGTCCTGCAGGTGAGAACCTGGTGAAATTTGCGAACCTTGCATTTAATGGATTCCGGATGGGCGGAGGAAATGGGATGGGGTGTCTTTTGGGTTCAAAAAACCTAAAGGCGATTGTCGTGCATGGGACATCCCAGGTGACGCTTGCAAAACCCTTAATTTTTCACGCATTATGCAGTGAAATGGATCAAAAAATAATAGCTCACGATACCTTTGATGAAATCACCAAAGAAACGCCTGCCAGAGCGAACCAGGTAAAGAACAAATCCTGCTATAACTGCAACCTTAATTGTTTCCATTATCATGTAAAAGAACAGGTTGAACTGGAAGGGCCTGAACATGACAGCCTTCATGGCTATTCTTCCCGACTCGGTGTAGATGACCTGTCATCCTCATTAAAAATGAATACCTATCTGAATAAAATGGGGATAGATTCTTTGGAGAGCACACAGACAATCGGGTTGACTATGGAATGTTTTCAAAAAGGGCTTTTGAACCGGAATGACGTTGATGGACTCGATTTTTCCTTGGGAAATCAGAAAACTGTTTATGCCATTTTGAAAAAAATGATAACACGTGAAGGTGTTGGAGATCTGTTTGCAGAAGGAATAAGCAAGTTATCGGAGACCCTTGGCAAAAAGTCTGAAAATTCTTTGAAAATAAGTGAAATAGCCGATCCCCTTGTGAAAAAGCAAAAGACTTTTTTTACCGGGCAAACCGATCAACAGGAATTGCTCATGGACTGCATGACCCTGTGTAAAAAAAATGAGCTTGCCATGGATACGTTGGATATAGATGCTGCATCAAAATTTCTCACTGCCGGAACCGGCATTGATTTTACACTGAAACGGATTGAAAAAAGCCTTCAGGGTATCATTGATGCAAATAAAAAAATGAATACGGATTTAAGCAGTATCAAGGAGTAATTTATGAAATTTTCTCTTCCCCAGAAACCCTGGCATGGAAACGCTTTTATAGAGATAGAAACACCTGGTGATTGGGATGTTGAATTTTGCCCCATGCAGGGTTACGATGACGCTGCGTTGCCTTTTGCCGAGATGGAAGCCGCTTTAAAACATCCAATCGGCACACCGCGGTTAAAAGACATGGCAGCAGGAAAGAAACGGGCAGTGATTATTTTTGACGACATGACTCGGCCCACAAGGGCCTTTGATATTGCACCGATGGTGTTAGATGAACTCCATGCCGCAGGCCTGAGGGCGGATGATATTACCTTTGTTTGTGCTCTGGGTACCCACGGTGCACTGACCATGGCTGATTTTCGTAAAAAACTGGGATCAAAGATCATCGAAAAATATCGGGTCTTCAACCATAATATCTATGAAAACTGTGTGGACGTCGGAAAAACAAAACGGGGAACCCACGTCCTGTTCAACAGAGAGGTCATGGCAGCAGACTTAAAAATTGGTATCGGTTTAGTCTCAGCGCATATTTCAGCCGGATTTTCTGGCGGCGGCAAACTGCTTTTGCCAGGGGTTGCTCATATTGATACTATCTGCCATTTTCATTCAACCGATGCAGCCATGGACAAGAACAATACGGGTATGGGATGTCATACCGGCAATATCCTGCGTGAGGAGATAAATGAAGCAGCCGCTATGGCTGGTGTTGATTTTATCATCAATGTGGTTGTGAACGGACGCGGAGAAACCACGAATATCTTTGCCGGAGACCTATACCATGCACATGATGCAGCTGTAATCAAAGCCAAACAGACATACCAAACGGTTAACAGGCCAAAGGACAAGGATTTGGTGATCGCAAATGTTTTTTCCAAACCAAATGAAAATTTGATCGCTGTATTGCTTGGATCCTCTGCACTTAAAAGCACAGGAGGAACCGTTGTGGTGATTGCGGATTCTCCAGAAGGACAGGTTCCCCATTATCTGTTCGGGCGATTTGGCAGAGATTATGGCGGCAGGCTGTATCCAAACGGTTCAATCCCTTTGAATTTGAAATTGATCGTTATGACTTCCTACCCGGACAGGACCAGCCTGGACTGGTTTGCCAACCCTGAATCCGGTTTTATCGTCAGAAGCTGGCCTGAAGTTTTAGACTTGCTTGGACCTGAATATGGTTCAGGAACCAACGTCGCTATTTTACCCAATGCCGCGATGCAATATTTTATTCATTAATCCATATGAATGATTTTTCTACAACGTTTGCCTGAGCGGATCACAAGATCCGAAAAAAATAGCGCCAATCCTGCCATCGGTATTGACATCATCTGAAGCCCCCCACTTTGTGCGCTGAACTGCAGTGGAATGTATACCGGTAACAAACAACAGACAATAATGAAATTTCTCTTTATTGACAGACCCCTTTCTATATACTAAACAGGTATTCAAGTAATATTTCACACCGAAGTCAAACCGGTTGAATTCTTGATACGGAACGTCCTAGCGTATTATGATAACGGGCTACCATTCGGGTGTTGGCTTCTTTGTTTAAATTTTAAAAAGGACTTTATTAATGACCCCTAATTTTATTAAAATGATGTTTTGTTTATTCTCCATCGCTTTGCTCTCATTGTTCAGTTGCGTTTCCAGTCAGTACAAACCAGCTGAAGATATGGTTACGCTTGATGTGACATTCGTAGACGCTTCATGGGATGGTAAAAAAATCCCGAACGGGCAACAATGTAATAAATTTGGTGGAAATGGCGCTACCCCGGCGTTGAGAATCAAAAACATTCCAACCAAAGCCAATGCATTGATCTTTGAGTACAGTGATCAGGATAACGACAGAATGAACTATGGGGGGCATGGGAAAATCCGTTATGCCATAAAACCCGGATCAACACAGGTGACAGTCCCATCCGTTCCTGGCCACACGTTTGAGCTCCCTGATAATTTTTCGCTTATTTCTGCACATGCCAATCCAGGCTGGGATAAAGCCGGCGCTTATATGCCGCCATGTTCCGGCGGAAGAGGCAATCGCTATTATGTAACCGTAAAAGCAGTGTATGATACACCGGATAAAAAAGATTCCCTGGTTTTAGGGGAACGTCGCCTTAACCTGGGCAAATATTAATTAATAAGGAACCGACAATGCTGGCCCTATTCCAAACCTGGTTCAAACGGCATTTTTCAGATCCCCAAATCATTATCCTCATATTCCTGCTCCTGTCCAGTTTTTTAACCATTCTATTTTTCGGTTCCATGCTGATTCCGGTCTTCTTCAGCATTATGATCGCCTATCTGCTTGAAGGCATCATCAAGCGGCTTGAACAGTTCAAGATACAGCGAAAGGCATCGGTGATAATAGTTACAACACTTTTCGTGACCTGCCTTACCCTCACCCTCATTGGTCTTCTTCCCCTTTTGGCAAAACAGGTGGCCATGTTCGTCCAGGAACTTCCCTCCATGCTGGGCAAGGGTCAGAAATCCCTGTCAAACCTCTTTGAACAATACCCTGAACTTATCGATAAATTCCAGATTGACGCTTTTACCAGCGCCATTGCAGCCGAACTGACCAACCAGAGCCAGCAGCTTATCTCCTTTTCCCTGGCATCGGTACGAAGTTTCATTACCCTCATCGTCTACCTGGTACTGGTCCCCCTGCTTGTATTCTTCTTTCTGAAGGATAAAGCCACCATTTTAAACTGGCTGGCTGCATTCCTGCCTGACGATCTCGAATTGTCAACAAAGGTGTGGAAGGAGGTCAACCTGCAAATCGCCAATTACGTCAGGGGGAAGATCTGGGAGATTCTCTTTATCTGGGGCATCTGTTACAGCACATTTGCCTTGTTCGAACTGAAATTTACCCTGCTGATCTCTTTCTTTGTGGGACTCTCGGTGATTATCCCCTATATCGGAGCGACAATTTTGGTACTTCCCATTGCCCTGGTGGCCTTTTTCCAATGGGGGTTTGTTGCCAAGAGCGCCTATGTTATTGGCGCATACGGCATCATACAGGCCCTGGACGGAAATCTGATATCCCCCCTGCTCCTGTCGGAAGTGGTGGATCTGCACCCCGTGGCAATAATTGTTTCAGTCCTGATTTTCGGCGGGTTATGGGGTGTTTGGGGTCTCTTTCTGGCCATTCCCCTGGCCACCATTGTTCAGGCGGTGATCAAGGCATGGCGAAGCATGGGGACAACACGCGACACCCCTGAAATCGAATCCAGCGGACAGTGACAAAATATTTTCCTTTTTCGTATCTTCCCAATAACCCTAAAGTGGCAGCCTTTACCAGCGGATCCCAGAAAATCAAAGGGCTTTTTAAGCGTTGCTGACCCCGTTTGATTGTGCAGTTCACAGTGACCGGTACCGGTCCTTGTTCAGGCGCAAAGCGGCTGGACATCAATTTCCTGAATCAAATAATCATTAAAGAATGCCTCGGACCAAAGATTCAGCTCATCCTTTTGCCTTGAATTTTTCAAAAATGGTTCAACATCTCTTTTTACCAAAGAAAAATCAACCACCTTAATTTTTTCAGATAATAAGTCAACAACTTTTTTTTTATCCAATGCCTCTGATAAATCTAAGTGGCCTGTTTGTACCATTTTATTCTTAAGATAGTGTAACTCACATGGAATATTATTCTTCACAAACCAGATTAAATCATACCAGTCCCGGCCTTTAATATTGGCTCTTATGGTCCGGCATAATAAAGCATGCATTTTGCCTGCGAACAAGCTGGGCAAGGTCATGGTTTTAATGGTAAACGGAATTGGATGGAGATGATATTTCAGATCACTGGCAAACCCGATAGCTGGATCCTGATCAATTTCTAATTTTATCTTCATCACAGCATTTTTATGGGTCTTCAAATTGGAATCAATTTTCAATAAATGGACCAATGTGTTTGCTTTGATAAAAGCCGAATCGATCGTGCTTTTATTCTTCTTGTCTTTTTCTTCTGTAGAAACTTCAAAACCCCATAGTTCCAGTTCTGATTTTACCGCACCAAGATATTTTTGAATATTAAATGCTTTTTCCGGCTGAATGAATAAAAAATCCAACGCCTCAGAGAACCGGTCCAGCTTATGAAGAATGCGTAATGCGCTTCCACCGTAGAAAACCGCCTTTTCATAAAATTTTGACCGCCATAAACCAAGCAAAACGATTTCCTGTATGATCTCTTTAAGCGCATTCTCATGATCATGAACCGTATGGAATTCATACCTGCTTAGCATTTGTTCAATTTTTTCATCAAACATGATTTTCCTTTAAACAATCGAGCAGCAGTTTTATACTTTGCCTTCGATATCCGGTCTTGATTTCTTCTAATAAAGACAAATCAAAATCTTTATTAACACTATAATCCAACCGCATTAACTCAAGGAATTCCTTCATTTCCCTTTTTGTTGAAATATGCGTTTGCATTGCTGTCATGTCGCACAGCGCCTTCTCAGGGGAAGCAATTAGAAATTTTTTTTGGTCTCCGGCATCTTCAAGCCGAACCCCAATGTTGAATACTTTTTTGGGGCAATATAAATAAGAAAATCTGCCAACCGGCCTTTCAAACTGCTTCTTTCTTTTCATCGTCATGCTGATAGTTAGTTCAACACGTTCCGGTATCATGTTCCAAAATGCCAATGCGGTTTGACCGGTGATGTAAGAAGGCCCATAGATCAGATTAGCCAGGATAAACTTGTTGTAAGGCTTATTATACTCCTTGCCCAACACATAAAGTCCTTTTTTAACCCTAACAATATCCTTATCCTTGAGGAGCCCCCTGATCTTATCTCTTGGTTTTTTGTAATCTCTTAACGCGTGCAACAGCAAATTGTAATCAAACTCTGCGGGAAATTGAATCAAATTTTTCACGATATATCAACCAATATGTCTAATAAATTGGACTTACTGGTCAATTTATAATTTATTGACTGGAAATTTTCAACGAAAATGTATTGCGTGTGGATTAAATCGACCCAAAACAAAAAAGCCCCGTTAAGTTTCCTTAACGGGGCAGTATTGATTGGGTTGGCTCCCCAGCACGGACTTGAACCGCGGACCCATTGGTTAACAGCCAATTGCTCTGCCAACTGAGCTACTGGGGAGCAGTGTCCCTGAACGAGACTCGAAAGGTATATAACACTGCCATTTCTTTGTCAAGAAAAAAGAACAATTAAATTTGACATCACTAGGGAACAGGTTTATTGTATGAAAATTACAATAAATGTTAGACAAAGGAGGGTGCATCATGGATATCAACAGTTTAAACGGGTCAACAACCTATACAAATATCCCCAATGGCACCCCCCCGGTTGACAATACACGGCTTCCAGAACAGAATGCTGAAGCATCCAGTATCGACCTTAACACAGACACCTCGCCGGGTGTACCAAAAGCCTTTGAAGTCACCCTTTCCCGGGAAGCCCTGGATAGACTGGCTGCAGAACCCGCCACCACCCCGACGTCAACACCACAACCCCTTGACAATCCGATCAATCAAAACATGGAACCGGCCGTTAAGGCCAGCCAGATTGTAAATATTGTTGCCTGATAAAAGAAAATAGAATCATGATCACTGAAAATGGAATCGTCACCAATGTCAATGCAGCCACCGCCTGGGTAAAGACCACCCGATCCGGTGCCTGTGAGTCCTGCTCTTCCAAGGAAACCTGTGGAACTGCCGATAGCATAACTGAAATGATTGTTACGGTTGACAACACACTCAACGTGGAAAAAGGAGACCATGTGATCATCGGTCTGGAAACCAGGCCCATGCTTTATTTAACCTTTCTTTTATATGTATTTCCCATTATTCTACTCACCATTGGTGCGGTAATCGGCAACAGCCTTGCAGCATCTTTTCAAATGAATCCTTCCATTCTTTCCATGATCTTCGGATTTTCCTTTTTTGGGCTCTCTTTTTATTTTATCCGGAAAAAAAACAACGCACTTGCCAATGAAGACGCGTATAAACCCTTCCTTGTCAGAAAAAAATCACAAGTCATTCCAGAAGGTTGTTCAACACCTTAAATATTTTTTTTTCTCTTGCCAATATAGCTACAATATAATATAAACGCAGCCTAGTTGTGGGTTTGTCGAAAGTGAACTCTAAACCCTTAAATAAGAGAGAAAAGTATTATGACATCACAACGAGACCTAAAAATAGCTATGTTCATTATGATCATATTTGCGATCACAGGGATTATATGCTATGCCTCTTTTACTCCCCCTGTACCTGAAAGTCCAGTGCGTATGATGTTTCAGAACAAAGGCGGTAAAGTTTTATTCACCCATTCAATACACGCAGGCGACTACACCGAAGATTGCCTGGACTGCCATCATAACATCGAAGATGATGAAACCTACAACTGCAGTGAGTGTCATGAAGATACGGGTGATGAAGACATGCCATCAAGAGCTGATGCATTTCATACTCAGTGCAAGGGATGCCATGAAGAACTTGGCGCAGGTCCGGTAGAATGTAATTCGTGTCATTCATTATAGTTACTCTGGTTTTATACCTTTGAATTAATGCTTTACAAATGGATGATCTTAGCTTTTTACAAAACAAGGACTTATTATGATTAAACGATCTTTTTTCACGTTAACCCAACCACGGCTTAACTATGATCTTGTGGAACCGGATCCTAAAGAGCCCACGTCAATACCCATCCCGACCGACCTTATTTTATTATTAAATGAGCCCATTGACAGCACGAAAGACACTTTAATAAAAAAAGGGAATAAGGTTGAAAAAGGAGAAAAACTCTACCTGTACGCGGATAGTACAGAATACACGATTTCTCCCGTAGCAGGAACCATCAGCAGCCTGGACGTCTATTCGGATAACCTTGGCAATCGCTCCACATCTCTTGTTATCAAAAGTAATCAGGCCCAATCAGATTCGATAACATATGATTTAAAAGAGACCATTGCCTCGGCGGATGAATACTTGCGGACACTACCCGGTGCACCGCCCCTGGAGCGCCTTGCCAGCGATGACAACGAGATCAATACCCTTGTCATCACCTGTGGGGACACAGACCTTTTATCTACAACCAACCAGTATGTAGCCCTTAAATTCCTGAATGACATAAAAAAAGGGGTCCAGGTTTTAAAAACCATAACCACTGCGACAAAAGTCTATGTCACGGTTCCGGAGAACTCACCACTCCAAGGGGGTCTTGAACCGCTTCAGGTATTTAAAACATCCATGGCATATCCGTCCAATCTGCCGGCAATGGTTCTAAAAAATCATTTAAACCTGGTGCTTCCGGCTGGAAAAACACCGGAAGATATGGGGGTCTGTTTTATTGCTGCGGAGGCTGTGGTCTCTTTGGCCAAGGCATACCAGACGAAATCTGCAGGGTTTGAAAAAATAGTCACGATTATTGACAAACAGGGAAATCAACATAGGGCCAAGGCCACCATTGGGACCCCGTTACGAAACATTTTCAATGCCTTCAGCATTCAAGTCAGCGAACAGGATAGAATTATTATTGGTGGACCCATGAAGGGATTTGCAACCTTTACCCTTGAACATCCGGTTCAACCGGATATGGATATGGTCATGATTCAAGATCGGGAGGACATTCCCGAGATATCTGACACGCCCTGCATCAACTGCGGTAAATGCCTCCAAACCTGTCCGGTGAATATTCCCGTGAATATTCTTGTGCGATACCTTGAGGCTGCCCAGTATGAAGAGGCTGCCGACAAATATGATCTTGAGGCCTGTATTGAATGTGGACTTTGCGCCTACGTATGTACCGCCAGGATCCCCATATTCCAATACATCCAGCTTGGGAAACATGAGCTTTTTAAACTTAGAGCAGATGCTTAGAATGGAGACTGAGAATGAATAATATCAAATTAACAGTATCCCATGCTCCTTTCTGGCACGATGGAGATAGTCTTTTTCAAATGAACCTGAATATCATGATTGCCACGCTTCCAGTTGTCATTTTTGCGATTATTCAGTTCGGCGCACCCGCCTTTGGTGTGCTTTCGCTATCCCTTTCCAGTGCCATGATATGGGAACTTATCATGAATCTCGTATCCAAAAAGAGGATCTCCATTGGGGATCTGAATTCTGCCGTTATCGGGCTTCTTTTTGGAATGATGCTACCCGCCACATCCCCATGGTGGCTTATTGTGACCGGAACCTTTGTTGCCGTTGTCCTCGGAAAAATGATTTTTGGCGGTATTGGATCCAATCCGTTTAATCCGACCCTTGTGGGAATGGCCTTTTTAATGCTTTCCTGGAAAGTCTTCTTTGATTTTGACGCCGCTTATGTCAACTACGACTTCGATTTTACAGCGCTGGCACCACTGGCAGCCCTCAAACTCCAGGGCGCCGCTGCAGTGACAGATCTTTTCCCCCTGGGCGATTTGATCATGGGCAGGCAGGTGGGTGCAATAGGCGCCACCTTTGGACTGGGCCTGATTATCGGTGGTATCTATCTGATCCTCAGGGGATATATCCGATGGGAAATCTCGGTGTCCTTTATCCTGGGTATCATTGTGACGGCGTATTGTTTCAAATTAGCGAACCCTGAGATCTATGCAGGTCCCATGATCCATCTTTTTTCAGGATATACGCTGATGGGCGCTTTCTTCCTGGCCACAGAGCATTCATCCTCTCCGGCCAACAGGATTCCCATGTTCATTTACGGATTTTGTGCTGCCTTAATGATCATCCTGATGAGGAATATCGGTGTCTATGCAGACGGCACTGTATTGGCGATCCTGTTGTTAAACCTTGTGAACCCCCTCATCGACACAATTAGACCAAAAACTTTGGGAAAGGGTGGAAACAATGCGTGAAATGATTAGTATGATTGTTGTTTTAACCGTTTTAACCGCTGTTTCCGGCGGACTGCTGGCTGCTGTAAAATCAGGAACCGAGGTTCAAATTGAGAATCAAATTTTAAAATTTCAAAAGGCACCGGCTATTCAGGACATCTTTCCGGAAGCAACCAATGATCCCCTGGCAGAAAGGTTTACAATAACTGCTGAAGATATCAGTTTACAGATATTTCCAACCAAAATGGCCGACGGCAGCAACGCCATCGTCTTTGAAACCAAAGGAAAAGGCGGGTATGGCGGCGATGTCGGATTGATGATAGGGATCAACCTGGAAACAGACCAGATCGTTGGCGCCAGGGTGACAACGCATGCTGAAACCCCTGGATTGGGGGCAAGGGCCAAGGATGACCCGGAATTTGTCAGCCAATTTGCAGACCAACCCATTGATGCCAACCTGGCCTTAAAAAATGACAGCGGCACAATTGATGCCATGTCGGGTGCCACCATAACGTCAAAGGCGGTAACACTGGCGGCCATCCAGGCCCAGGAACTCTATCAGAAACTAAAACCTGAAATTGTCAAACAGATGAAATAAGGCAAATTATTTTAGGAGACACTATAATATGGCACAATCCTTAGCAAAAGAATTTACCAAAGGACTCTGGGCTGAGATACCTCCTTTCAGGCTGGTTTTAGGACTCTGCCCGGTCCTGGCGGTAACAAAATCGGTTGAAAACGGTATCGGGATGGGCGTTGCGACCACCTTTGTTCTGGTTTTTTCCAACCTGTTAATATCGCTACTCAGAAATGTTATCCCTTCAAAAGTCAGAATTGCCTGCTTCATCGTTATCATCGCCACATTTGTGACCATTGTGGAACTGGTGATGCAGGCCTATACCTATGAACTATTCCTGAAACTGGGCATTTTTATTCCCCTTATCGTGGTGAACTGTATCGTTCTGGGCCGGGCAGAAGCCTTTGCCAGCAAGAACAGCCCTGTTCTTTCCGTTGCAGACGGGCTGGGTATCGGCATTGGGTTTACCCTGTCCCTTGCAGCCTTGGGCGCGGTGAGAGAGTTGCTGGGAAACGGAACCATAACCATCTGGGGCGGAACCCCTGTTTTTGAAATGGGGGCCAACTTTTTACCGTTCCAGTTTATGATTGAAGCACCGGGCGCATTTGTCGGTCTTGGACTCATGCTCTGCCTGATGAACCTCATTGGTAAAAAATAGAAAGGAGATTATACTATGGGTGATTTATTCGTCCTTGCAATCAGCTGTATCTTCATCAACAACATTCTCCTTGCCCAGTTTCTTGGAAACTGTCCGTTTCTGGGAACCTCCAAAAAAATGGAGACTGCCGTGGGGATGGCAATGGCCGTTGTCTTTGTCCTTGTCATGGCGGGGATTATCACATGGATCGTGGATGCTTACCTGTTAAAGGGACTCAACGTTGAATACCTGCGGACGGTTTCCTTTATTCTGGTGATTGCCTCCCTGGTTCAGTTTGTAGAAATGTTCCTGAAAAAAAGTATTCCTGCACTGTATGCAGGCCTTGGCATTTTTCTGCCGCTCATCACCACCAATTGCGCGGTTATGGGTGTCTGCCTCATCAATATTAAAGAAGAGTATACGTTCCTTGAAACGGTTGTTTCCTCGTTTGCCTACGCTGTCGGATTTGGCCTCGCGCTGATACTGTTTGCAGGTGTCCGGGAAAGAATTTCCCTGGCAAGGGTTCCCAAACCCCTGCAGGATACCTCCATTGGTCTCGTGACGGCAGGTATCATTGCATTGACATTCATGTCATTTAAGGGAATGGTTTAAAAACAAATTGAATTAATCCAGAGACCTTTCTTGTCAAGGATATGGATTATGCCAAAAATATAAGGTGATATCATGATCCCAGCTTTATTGTTTATGTTAGGTATTGGTGCTGTATGCGGTATTGTACTTAGCCTTTCATCCAAGGTTTTTTATGTCTATGAAGACCCGAGAATTGCTCTTGTTGAGAACAACCTGGCCGGTGCAAACTGCGGTGGCTGCGGCTATGCAGGATGTTCTTCTGCTGCTGAAGCTGTTGTAACCGGTAAGGCACCCCCCAGCGTCTGCGTTATTTCCAGCAAGGAAGGCGTTGAAGCAGTGGCTAAAATAATGGGCGTGGACGCCGGCAGTGCTGAAAGCCCGTTATCCTACAGCCTGTGCGAAGGCGGTTTTCGTGCGGCTGACAAATATCATTATATGGGAATTCCCTCCTGCAAGGCCATGGCCGCTTCATTCGGCGGCAAACGGGTTTGTGGAGTGGGGTGCATTGGGCTTGGTGATTGCGTAAAAGCGTGCCAGTTTGATGCGCTCAAACTGGGTCCCAATGGTTATCCCGTAGTAAATGATGACAAATGCGTGGGGTGTGGTGCCTGCCAGCAGGCCTGCCCGAAAGACATTATCCAGGTGCATACCCTTTCTGAAAATCTCTTGAAATTCAACCAGATGGATGATCCGCTGGCACCCTGTGCCCAGACCTGTCCGGCTGAAATCAACATCCCGCGATATATCAGTCAAATCCGGGAAGGCAAATACAAAGAAGCTGTCGAGACCATCCGCTTGAGAAATCCACTGCCCCTGGCCTGTGGCAGGGTCTGCCCCCATCCGTGTGAAGATTATTGCAGGAGGGGAATTGAAGATGAACCGGTTTCCATTAACCAGCTCAAACGATTTGCTTCTGATTATGAAATGAATTCAGGCTCCCGGATTCCCATCAAATGTGCCCCGGACTCCGGCAAAAAGGTCGCAGTTATTGGCGGCGGGCCTGCCGGTCTCTCCTGTGCCTTCTTTTTACGGCGTGTCGGGCATGAGGTGAATATCTTTGAAGCCATGCCCAAACTGGGTGGTATGATCCGATACGGCATTCCTGAGTACCGGCTTCCCAAAAAAGTACTGGATTGGGAAATCCAGGGGATTCTTGACCTGGGGATCAAATCCTTTACCAATGTTAAATTCGGCAGGGATTTCGGACTCGGTTCCCTGATGGCCTCAGGCTATAATGCGGTATTCCTTGGGGTGGGTGCCTGGGAAGATTATACCCTGGGCATTGAGGGTGAGTCCCTTACCGGCTGTTTTACCGGCATTAACTTTCTCCAGAGGATTGCCGGTGGTGAACAAATCGAACTGGGCAAAACCGCTGCCGTTGTCGGTGGTGGAAATACAGCCGTTGACTGTGCCAGAACCCTTTTAAGGCTCGGTCTTGAAAAAGTATACATGGTTTACAGGCGAACCCGAAAAGAGATGCCGGCCAATGAGGTCGAAATAGTGGCATCAGAAGAGGAAGGCATCAACTTTGTTTTCCTGGCAGCGCCCACACGGGTCATTGGTGATGATAATGAACAGGTCACCCATCTTGAATACCTCAAGATGCAGCTGGGTGAACCCGATGCCAGCGGCAGACGTCGCCCCGAGCCCATTGGGGGGTCTGAAACCCTCCTGGATGTGGATATGGTCATCTCAGCCATTGGTCAGGCACCGGAGACGGAGTTTAAAAAACAGGATCCCAACCCGAGAATGGAGGAACTGGAATTGACCCGATGGAATACCATTGATAATGATCCGGCAACCCTGCAGGCATCCATCCCCTATATTTTTACGGGCGGAGACGCGGCCACAGGAGCCTCCCTTGTTGTGGAAGCCATTGGTGGCGGAAGGCGCGCAGCCCGGTCCATTGACTTATACCTGAAAGGGGAGCCGGTTGAACCGGTGAAAGAGTCTTTACAGAAAAAACATATTCCCGAATCCCTTTTCACAAAGGTGGACGGCATCCAAAAATCTGACCGGGCTAAAATGCCGGAAATTCATGTGGAACATCGGCTTGATTCCATGATTGAAGTCGATCTTGTCCTACCGGAAGAGCAGGCCCTCAAAGAAGCGGAAAGATGTTTGAATTGCTGCAGGATCTGTTATAACCCGGATACGGATTTCCCCATAGAGAAATAACTGATATTCAATTAAACCATTCGAATCGTAATATGACAAAAGGGTATCCTTCAGACAGGATACCCTTTTGTCGTTGATTCGGTTAAAATTATGATCAACCGCAAATTAAAAATTATCGTTGTTTCCAGTTTCAGTCTTCTAGGCATACTGCTTCTTTGTGGGGGGCTGTGCTTTCTTGAAATCTCGTCATTTATTAAAACACCCCCCCACCCGTCTGCCCAAGCAACGGAATTTACCATCACCCCCGGGCAAAGCCTGAAACGTATCGCAAAAAACCTTGAAAAAAATGCCATCATCTCCAATCAACTCTATTTTATTGTCTTCACAAAGCTGAAAAAAGCAGAAAAAAAACTTCAGGCCGGTGAATATCATCTGTCCGGGGCCAGTTCTCCGGAACAAATCCTTGAGATCCTTACCAGCGGCAGGGTTAAATTATACAGGATTACGATTCCGGAAGGACTGAACATCAATGAAATTGGCGATTTAATGGAAACGATGGGGGGTTGCAACCAGAAAACGTTTTCAGATTTGTGCCATGACAGATCGTTTGCCCACTCCCTGGGCATCAAGTCCACAACCCTGGAAGGGTATCTTTTTCCAGACACCTATTTTTACCCCAAACAGGCATCTTGTGAGGATATCATTAGAACCATGGTGGGGCATTTTAACCGTATTTTTACCCCAAAATGGCAAGCCCGGGCCAAAACCCTGGGCTTTTCCGTCCATGAGATAGTCATTCTTGCGTCTATGATTGAAAAAGAGACGGGAGATGCATCTGAAAGACCCTTGATCGCTTCTGTTTTTCATAACCGTCTGAAAAAAAACATGCGCCTGGAAAGTGATCCCACTGTGATATACGGCATAAATGATTTTGATGGAAACATTAAACGAAAACACCTTAAAATGCCAACCCCATACAATACTTACCAGATCAAAGGGCTTCCCCAGGGGCCCATTGCAAACCCCGGTGCCCTTTCCATACAGGCTGCCCTATATCCCGCACCCACCAAATATCTTTTTTTTGTTTCAAAAAAAGACACCACCCATCAATTTTCAAGAACCCTGCAGGAGCACAACCAGGCAGTAAAAACCTATCAGCTGCGGAACGAGTAATCATTCAAACCGTTCAAAGTGTTTCAGGTAAACAATTGCGGCGCCGCTTTTAGATTTCTTCTTTTTATCCCATTCATACCAGATCACCAGATCCTGCCGTTTCATTTCCCGCAATATATCCTCAACAACATCAGGAAGCACCGGCCCTAAATCAGAGTGAAGCCCTTTTCCAACGATAATACGCACCGTAAAAAATCCCTGTTGTTTACAACTGTGGATAAAAGATCGGACCTTCACCTGGGCACCGATGGCATTGTACCCGTGAAGATCCAGCTCAATTTCAACCGGTGGGTAGCGCCGTATTCTTCTTTTAACAGGCATGGGCGCTGTTTTTTTTACAGCTGTTGTGTTCCGGTTTTTAAAGGATTCCTCTAACAATTGAACAAAATCTTCCTCTTTTGAATCCTTTGTGCCTTTTTCTTCTCCCGGCAGATGATCCAATACCCTTACCCCGTGCCTGTTTGTTGATTTTTGGGAAAATGTATCCTGAGCAACAGGCGGTTCCGGGTTGTCTGTCTGCAAACCGTCTTTTTTTTCAAATGCCTCTAAAAAATCATGATCTGAATCAAAAATCGGCAAATCATTTTTTCTATGATTTTTTATGTGTTTTTTTTCTTTTTTTCCCATGAACCTACTCTATCGCATGCAAGACAAATTTTCAAGATTTTCAAACGTGCTGTTTATTTGACAATCCCCCCCCTTCCTGCTATTGTCGGAATCATGATAACAGGGAACATTGTAGAGTATATTGACCAGCAAAAAATTATTTCTGCGGTTATATTACAGGAAAAAAAAAATAAATTAGGGTTACTCAATGAGAACAATCGGGAAGTCAGTCTTTCTGAAAATCGATTATCTCATGTATCCCAGGTATGCCTGGACACCGGTATGGCAAGGGATACCATGGTTGTGCATTTAAAACAGCTGTCCCAATACCGTAAACAGCTGTCTGAAACCATCAATATCCAGGAATTATGGGAGGTACTGCATGAGGAATCCGGGGACATTGATCTTGCGACCATGACCCTTTTCTGTTTTGATCCCCCCCTGACACCTGACCATGAGGCCGCGGTTATCCGGGCTTTTTTCCATGACAGGCTGTATTTCAAATTTAACAAGAGCATGTTCACCCCTTACACCCCACACCAGGTTGACGCTAAACAACGGCAAATCAAAGAGGCAGAAAAAAGGGAGCTGATCATCCGGAAAGGGGCTGCATGGATTGATGATATCTTGAATGGTAAAACCAGCAGCACTCAAATTGATCCACAGATCATTGATATCTTAAAATCCTATTACCTGTTCAACAACGCGTCTGATTTCTATCCCACTGCCAAACATATTATTAAAAAATCCACCCTCAATTCTTCAGAACAATTGTTTAATATCTTTGTAAAGGCCGGCATCTGGGATCAAAACAAAAATGTCGATCTATTAGCCCTGCAAATCCCCACAGTGTTTCCCCAGGATGTCCTGGAACAGGAACATAAATTGACCCGCTCCCTGATCAATTTCTTTGACGATTCCTTGAGAAAGGACTTGACCCATATCCCCCTGATCACCATTGACGGTCAATCCACCCTTGACTTTGATGATGCCATCAGTCTTGAAAATACAGAAACCGGTTACACGCTGGGTATCCACATCATTGATGTGGATGCCTTTATTAAATCCAATGATCCCATTGACCTGGCAGCCCGGGAACGGGCCAGTTCCATTTATATGCCCGATGACAAACTGCCCATGATTCCCCCCAACCTTTCCGAGGATCTTTGCAGTCTCAAAGAAAACGAAATACGACCGGGGATCAGTACCATCATTAACATGAGTCGGTTTTTTGAAATCCAGGATTACAAAATTTTTCCCAGTATCATCAAAGTTCACAAACAGATGAGTTACGCCGAGGCAAACCTGCTGAACGGCAAGAATGATCCCATTACCACCCTTTACAAAATTGCCACACTTTTGCGGGAAAAAAGACTCAAAGCCGGGGCCATTCAAATCACCCTGCCGGAAGTCAATGTCTGGCTCGAAGATAATCAGGAGATTGGATATTTAAAAATTGACCGGGAAAACCCCTCGCGCATGCTCATCTCTGAAATGATGATCTTTGCCAATTCCCTGATGGCGGAATTTCTTGCTGCCAACAAGATACCGGCGGTGTTTCGATCCCAGGCACAACCCAAAAAACGTCTATTCAAAGGCATTGAGACCTCTTTGATCTTAAATTTCATGCAGAGAAAGCAATTGAGCCGGGCCATTGTCGGGACAGATCCGGAAAGCCATTCCGGCCTGGGAGTTAAAGCCTATGTCACGGCGACATCCCCCATCAGAAGATACCATGATCTGCTGACACAGCGACAGATAAAATCCCTTTTTGGATATAACAAAGCCTATTCCAAGAGTGAACTTGAAACGATTCTCCAATCCATTTCACTGCCCATGGCCAATGCCGGCCGGATACAGTCGGCAAGAAAACGATACTGGATCATCAAATACCTGGAATCCAAACGAGGGGACACCTATGAAGCCCTTGTGCTTGATTGTCACAGGGATCACTATACCGTGCTGATCAAGGAATTCATGTATGAGGCAAAACTCCCCGTCAGCGGTATCAAACTCAAAAGTGGGGATATTATCCAGGTGACCATCCAGCATGCAGATGCCAGAAGAGACCAACTCTCTTTATTTTTATAATGGTCCCCCCCATGATACAGAACAGGCAATTGGAACCAGACGATTTTTCTCGATTGAGACGTCCGGTTCCAACAGGGTTAAATCCGCCAATATCAGTGTTTAAAACTTCTTTGGCCCGTATACACCATTGTGGCATCATTTTCATTACAGGCGTCAATAGACTGATAATCATTCAATGATCCACCAGGCTGAACAACGGCTTTCACGCCCTGCCGCAATCCCACATCAATCCCGTCCCGGAAGGGGAAAAAGGCATCAGACACCATGGCAGATCCAATAAGCCCGCCTTTGATATCTTTCACCTCCTTTTCAATCTGGGCTCTCTTGTCCGCATCCGCCAGATCGGCAAAAGAAACCTTGTATTGTTCAAAGCAATATCGATCCGCCAGTTTCCGATAGGCTTTGTCCACGGCGATTTCCGCCACTCCCACCCTGTCCTGCTCACCCGTTCCAATCCCCACAGTGACATTGTCTTTCACATAAATTACAGAGTTAGAGGTAATGCCGGATTCCACCAGCCATCCGAACAGCATGTCCGCATATTCCTGTTGGGTGGGCTGACGGTTAACCGTGTAGGTCTTTTGCTTATATTCTGTTGAAGCCGGCATAAAGTCACTTTCAGACAGGGCCTGGGGAACAAAAGACCATTGGGCCACCATTCCTCCGTCCATAAGGCTTTTAAAATCAATGACCCGCTCACCAATAAACGTTTGAAGGGTCTCAATGGCATTAATCCGAATCACCCGTAAATTTTTCCGGGCGCCCAGGATGTCGATGACCCCCGCTTCGAATTCCGGTGCCACAACCACTTCTGCATACTGGCTGGCAATGGCCTCGGCCGTTACTTTATCCACCGCCTTGTTCAGGGCAATGCACCCCCCAAAGGCTGCCACTCGATCCGCCATATAGGCTTTTTGATAGGCCTGGGCCAGACTGTCTGCCCTGGCTGCCCCGCAGGGGTTATTGTGTTTGACAATGACGGCACAGGGGGTATCGGTAAAATATCGTAAAATATTCAATGCATTGTCCGCATCGGTCAGATTGGTTTTTCCCGGATGCTTGCCGGATTGGAGCAGTTCGATATCAGAAACCAGGTATTTGCCCGGGGCAATGGTCTGGGCATCACCCAGGGCCAGGTTACCGTTGACAAGCCGGTAAAGCGCAGCTTCCTGCCCGGGATTTTCACCATAGCGCAATCCCTTGTTCACCCCGTCAATCACCCATGATACTTTTTCATAAAAAAGGGTCTGACGTTTATCCCCGTCCACAAAAGAGACTTCCATGCTGGGGGTAAAATGATCATCCATAATTGTCTTATACATTTGTTTGAGATCTTTGGACATGGCTTATTCTCCTGATTTATAACACGATGAAACGTCTGTTATGGGGGTTGCAGCCAGGTAATCGGCAATGGTCCTGTCATAGACGGCCGTGTGTTCAAACGCTTTCCGGGCAAGCCCGAACCTGTCCTCAAGGGATAAAAATCCCTTGCTGGCCGTCAATTTTTCCAGGATGGCCGGATATGTGGCGGGATCCACCACCGATGCCACCCGGATAAAATTCTTAGCCGATGCCCGGATCATGGTCGGGCCACCAATATCAATATTTCCCCTGGCCTCTTCGCAGATCACCCCTTCTTTAGCAATGGTATCACTGAACGGATAGAGGTTCACCACCACCATATCAATGGAACGGGCATCCGTTCTTTTTAAATCCGCCTGGTGCGCCTCATTATAGGTTTCTGTCAACAGACCCAGGTAAATTTTGAAATCAAGGGTTTTGACAAGCCCTCCCTGGGTTTCCGGCTGGCCGGTATAGTCAGAGACCTGTTTTAAGCAGTCCTTTGCCCGGTCACCCAAAATTTCTTTTAATTTTCCATAGGTTCCGCCGGTGGACAAAATCAGTATGTCCGGGTTCAAATCGACCAGGCCCGGAATAAAAGCGTCCAGGCCTGATTTGTCAGATACACTCACCAGAATCGTCTTGATTTTCACCTGATCATCAATTTTTTCGACTACATTCTTACCCATGATCGTTCCTTAATTTTATTGTGAGAGGTTTTTATTTTTTCTTTAATAATGCAGATAAATTATATAATTAGCCCCTTAAAGTCAAGTTGTGATACATCAAGGTCCTTCACGGAAACTGAGGACTGCCTCCCTTCGGGGGTCGGGTATGGCCCGGGTCTCTGATTTTATACCAGACAAGACAGCTTCTCCAACACTGGCCTGACCGTTTCCCGGTGCTCCGGCGGCACCACCAGTACGGATATCTTTTCATTCAACAGGAACCTTTCGTCCCGGGTCTGCCGGCAGTAATCTGACAGATGATGCAGGGGGGTATCCGATAAAAAAAGGGTCACCATATCCGACAAATTCCCAAACAAACCGGTCTGGTCCATATGCTCAATATATTGTAAAAACAGATTATTGAGGGTCAGGACAATGGGCGGGACCTGGGCATAGCCCTTTTGCCGGCAAGACACCTGGGACATTAATGCCCTGCAGCCAAAGGGACGGACATCATAGATACTGCAAAGGTCATCCACGAGCAAGGGGCATTTCCCCCAAGCGGGATCGTTTTCTTCTTCAGGGATTTCTTTGCCTTCCCGACACAGCCGGGCAAACCGGTTTGTGGTCATTTTTGGCAGATATCTTTTCGATGGGAAATGATCCATGAGCCGGTCTTGAAGGACTTTTTTCTCCGGCAAGGACATGGCCGCCATCAAAAACCCTGTCTCAAGGCTTGTCAGGGTGACATTGCAGGTACAACAGGATGAACATTTTTTTTGACAGACCCCCTGGATGGGTTCCATGGCCTCATCGTAAATCGCATAAATCTCTTTCAACACTTGAACAGAGGTAACAGGCCATTGGTTTTTCATTTAAAACCCTTTATTTTTTTAACAAATTTGGTTATTTTTAAGCTAGTTTTGTACCGCATTTGTCAAAGGATAACAATATGATTCCGTCAAGAATGAATCAGTTTCTGCACGAAGCCCTGCCTGACAGTGTCTGGCAGAACCGCCTGATCAAGAAGGGTCCATTGAGATTTCTTGAATTCGGCCCCCTGGATGTTGACCGTCTTCAACGCCTGGGGATTAAAGTAGACCGCCTGGGCCCCAGACTGGTCACCTGTATGTGGAATGACGACAGCCCACTGGAAATTGGTGGATTTCTGGTGGTGGACAACCTTGCCATGGGACAGCCCTCCATGGGGGGTACACGGATGCTGCCGGATATCACCCCGGACACTATCCATAACCTGGCAAGGGGCATGACCCTTAAAAATGCAGCTGCAGACCTGCCTTTTGGCGGTGGAAAATCCGGTATTATCCGGCCGGAAAAACTCTGTGAAACAGACAGGAAAGATGTCATCAAGGGGTTTGGCCAACTCTTAAGACGATACAAGGACATCTATATCCCGGGTCCGGATGTGGGAACCAATGACGCTGATATGAAAACCTTTGCCATTGAAAACGGCTTGAACAATGTCGTCTCAAAGCCAGCTGATATGGGCGGCAATAGAATTGATGAACTGGGGGGTGCTGCCAATGGCATTGTCGTGGCGACAAAAGCCCTGCTCGAACATCTGCCGAAATTAAAGCAGCTTCCCCAGTTTAAAGACATGGTCATTCCCAAGCCCTCTGAAATGGATATTCTCATCCAGGGATTTGGTGCTGTGGGGGCCAATGTGGCCAGAATTTTTCATGAATATAATCCCCAGGCTGCACCCATCATCAAGGGAATCAGCGATGAAAACGGCTACCTTTTAAATGCCAATGGCCTGCCCTGGAAGCAGTTGTTTGACATGTGGAAAGCAATGGGTATCGTTACCCAGGCATATTTCCATGATCACATCCTGCACAAACCGCTTCCTGACGCAACCCATACCGTCTTTTCCAATGCGTGTGACAACCTGTTAACCGAATCTGCATTCTGCCTGATTCCAGCCTCACCTGTTTTTAATTATCTGGACCTGGACCCCGCCACAAATCCCTCCATGACATTGGACCGGATGGGAAACTGGCAGATCATTGTTGAAGGGGCAAACACCTATTCGCCGAACCCCACAAGGAAAGCAGCCCGCAGAAGAATGGAACGTCATGTATACCGGGATAAAGGCGTCCTGATCGCAACCGATTACCTGGTAAACTCGGGCGGGGTCATTTATGCGGCCCACGAACGGATGATCCCGACACCGGATCACCTGCTGATTCCCAGGGCTATTTTGGGAAATCCCACAGCCATTGAAGGCTGGCTTGGAAAGAACCGGGATGACTTTGAAAGCCTTGCCGAGCTTCGCAGAGAAGCCGCCGTTAAAAAGCTTGAAACCGTCATCCGGAGAAATATGCAAGAACTCATTGACGGCCTTTGCAAAGATACAGACCGCCTGCCTTGTGAGATGGCGGAACGCATCAGTGTTCAGCGGATTGCCGCTGTGGAAAAATCACGGACAGCCCGGGATATCATGGAAGAAGCCCCCACCATCGGTGTGGATAAAAGCATCACCGATGCCGCCCGGTTACTGGTGGACGCCCATGTCGCCATTGTTAATGTCGTATCTGAAAAAGGCAAACTCATTGGCATTGTAACCAACTGGGATATGACCAATGCCCTGGCATTAAAGCTGCCCATGGATTCTCCATTGACCAAAATAATGACCGCAGATGTCATTACCAGCCACCCGGATGCCACCATTCTGGACTGCATCCGGAAACTGGAAATCTATGAAATATCGGCAATGCCTATTGTTGAAGAAGACACGGTCGTGGGGGTGATTTCAGGGGACATCCTGGCCAGAAGAACCCTCTTCAGACTATTACAAACCATGGCATAAACCGGCCAAACCCCTCGCCTGGTTGTCAGGTTGCTTTCCAGCATGTTAAGCAACCTGACCCTTCCCCCTGAACAGTTTTCTCATCATACCCCTTTTTTTTCACCCGCTCTTCCCTCAAAGCAAGCGTCCCGGGGCTATCCGGGATTCACTCAATTAAACCACCGCATCTGTTCATGTTGGTATTGTTATTGCTCTTATGATTTACAAAACGTAAGTGCGGGTTGTTATTGACATCAGCATAAAAATTAATGCCTATGAGGAGGGAATAACCATGAATCAGACGTCAGAAAAAACCATTTACAAACCCGGATATTATGGGAAAAAAAGATTGAGCGCTTCGGCCTGGACAGATGCGAATATCAAAAAATGGAGCAAGGACCAGGCAGATAAGCAACAGGAAGGACTCCCTCCCATGGTGTACCCGAGTATTTGTTTTTCACGAAAAATCGGAGTGGGAGCGTTGGAAATCGCCGATCTTTTGGCTGACAGTCTTCAGTATCGGGTGATTGACAGAGAAATTCTGGAACATATGGCCAAAGAGACCCAGCTGACCCAAAAAATCATTGAATTTTACGATGAACGGTATCCCGGCAAAATGAGTGAATTGTTCTCCATGCTCACCAGTCAAAAAACCTTTATAAAAAGTGATTATGCCCGGCAATTGGTCAAGACGGTCACCGCCCTGGCCAATACCGAACCCACCATTTTTGTGGGTCGCGGAACCCATCTGATCCTGCCCCGGAACACTGTTTTGGCGGTGCGATTGGTTTGCAGCAAGGCATACCGCGTGGATCGGCTGGCAAAAATGTTAAAAATAGGCAAGTCAAAGGCGGAAAAACAATTAAAAACAATTGATAGTGAACAGCATGATTTTTTTAAATCTGTTTATAATAAAAAAGAAGCCCTTGTGGATGAATTTGATCTGGTGATCAACCAGGATCATTTCCATGGGGCATTTGAAGCCGCCCAGATAGTGGCGTGTGCATTTGAACAAAAATTCGGCGGCAAAAAACCGTCTTGACAAAAACAATCAAAAGTAGGCTAAATGAACCATCAAGACTTAATCGTTTGAGGGAGGTTCAAAATGGAAAATACATGTCCTGAAGGAGATTTCGGTTTTTTTTCAGCCTGCCTGGAAGAGGAGGTGCTCCATATTCGGTTCAAGGAAAATCTTCTGGAACATCTGATAAATCTTTCCAAACGGGATATGATTTCCGATTTTGCAAGCCAGGTGTTGAAAACCCCTGAAGCAAAGGCCATCCTGCTCAATTCAGATTTCCGGGACACCGGTTGCGAGGCCTATACCCGGTTCTTTATGGAAAAAAGCCAGGCCAGCGATCGGTTTGATTTTCACCGGCTGTTCAACGTCACAAGCCAGGTTGTCCTGGGGATCATCGGTCTGGATCGGATTGTCATCCATGCCTGCCAGGGCAACGTGATCTCCCTGTTCCTCAATGTCAGCCTCGCCTGTGACTACCGGATTGCTGCGGACAACACCATGTTCTGCAATCCCTATCTGGACCTGGGCTTGATCCCGGTGGGCGGCGGGCCCTATTTTCTTTCACGAATGATGGGGACCGGAAACGCCTGGGAAACCCTTTTATTGAACCGGGATATTGATGCCCAAAGGGCCCTGGAAATCGGTCTCGTGGACCGGGTTGTGCCGGCAGCAGATCTGGATGCGGCAGCCCTGGACATCGCCCGCAAGTTTGCCGCCCCCCCTGCCGGCACCATTGCGGGCTTGAAAAAACTGGTGAACCTCTCACGGAAAAAAGACCTTCAAGCCTATTTTGAAATTGAAAAACAGGAAATGTTCAAGTGCATCAATTCCCGGGAGTTCTCCAAAAAATTCGACCACTGACCGCTGTGCAGCAGTGAAATATGTGCGCTTTGATGCAACGCAGAAGACCAGCTGAAAGACAGGCAAGATGGAGTGATTATTTATTTCCGAGGCCCTTACCAGTCGATGGGAAAATAATCCTTTAAGAATTTTCCGCACCAATGTTTTCCCGTCAGGATACCATGGAAAAACGGATCACAGATCCTTGCTGCGCCGTCCACAATATCCAGGGGCGGCTGGAAATCATGGCGATCCTGTTTGAGCTGTGCCAGAACCGCAGGATCCTCATCCGTTACCCAGCCCGTATCCACGGCATTCATGAAAATCCCGTATTTGGCAAGATCACTGGCCGCCGTGTGGGTGAGCATGTTCAAAGCGGCCTTGGCCATATTGGTATGGGGGTGGCGGCTGCCTTTTTTAAACCGCAGGAACTTGCCCTCCATGGCCGAGACATTGACAATATGTTTTTGCCCGGTATCCTGTTGTTTCATCAAATCAATCAGTCGGTTGCACAGCACAAACGGGGCCACGGAATTGACCAGCTGGATCTCCAGCATTTCCGACGTCTGGATGTCCCCCAGCCGCAGCCGCCAGGAATTGGTTTTCCGAAGATCCACCTGCTGGAGGTCTGCATCCAGTTTTTCTGCGGGAAAGACGGTGGGCACATCCAGGGAATGATCATAGGAATAGGGAATCTGGGACAGCTGGGCCGACAGGCGCAACCCCACACCCGGGGCCGTGCCGTTCCAGGTGACGGGCAGGGCCTTTTCTCCACCCAGATTCTGGGCCTGTCCGGATTCCAGTTGGTCCAGACAGGTCTGGTACTGGCCCAGAAGGGTCTGGGCATCTTTGGGTAAGGACATCACATCCCGTGTTTCATTTTCCATGAGGTGGGCATAAAATCCAGGGGGCCGCCGGACGGTCTGGGCGGCATTGTTGATGAGAATATCCAGGCGCTGATACGTCGCCTTGATCGTATCGCAAAACAGTTCCACACTGGGGGTGTGACGAAGATCCAGGCCATAGATCTGGAGCCGGTGGCCCCAGTCGGAAAAATCAGGTTCCCGGGCGAACCGTAAGGCCGAGTCCTTGGGAAACCGGGTGGTGGCAACCACCCGGGCACCAGCCTTGAGCATCATCAGGGTGGCCTGGTATCCGATTTTGAGCCGTGAACCGGTGATCACGGCCACCTGCCCTTTTAAGGATGCCGTCTGGAAACGTTTCTGATAATTGAGGTCTGCACAGTCCGGGCACATGGCATCATAAAAATGATGCAGCCGTGTAAACTTTGTTTTGCACACATAGCAATTTCGGGGTGTTTCCAGCCGCTGGGACGTGTCGGGGGCATTGATTCGGCCCTTGTCAAGGGCAATCTGCCGGGGAGGGGTAAACACATCGGTTTCCCGGGCTTTCCGTATCCCAGTGCCCGCCCGCAGTCGACGTTCTTTGTTGATAATGGCCAGGTGCTTCTGCTGTTTTTTATCCTTATTCCGTTTTTTTATTTCCCGCCGGTCCGGCCGGGATATTTTCCCGGCGGCCGTGATCAGCGCGATCCGTTGGGGTTCCGGAAGGTGCGCCAGGAGCTCAGAGTGATCCGCAATCTTTTCCAGAAGAGGAATACACCGGCGTATGGCTGCCAGGGTATCCTCATTGTCATCATTTTTTTGGTTTGTGCTGATGGTATCCGTGCTGATGCTAATCACCGTCTTGTATCCTTGTTCCGGTCGCTGAAGTCAAGTCAACCCTTGGTTTAAAATGATGAAATCATAGCATATTTTCGATAAATTTGTCAATCAGTCCCAGGCGGTAACAGCAATTCTCATTATGCAGCAATTCTAAATATGAAACATAAGGCTAGGGTCAGGCTTGCTTTATTGCGCTTTTAGCCTCTTCAAGAACCGATTTTTGATAAAAAGCATGGAGCCTGATAAAAGATTCAGCCTCCAATAAAACAAGCCTGACCCGTTCAAGAAAATGCTAAAATGAGAATTGCTGAGGCGGTGACGACGGATCGCTGGTTTAAAAATATCCGGATCCATCCCAGCAATGGGTACAAAGTCTGTTTTTGGGCAGACCGATGCCCTTCACCAGGTCATCCAGTCGCTGGAAGCGGATGCTGGTCAACCTTAACCGGTCTGTAATTTTACCGATCATGGCCGAATGTTTTTTTGATCCATCCATGGCATAGTCCGTCAGATCCGTATCTTCGGTTCCTTCAAGCTCGTAAATGGCCTTTCTGCCGGCTAGATCAAGGGTAGAACGAGAGGTTGAAAAATTCAGAAACTCACACGGATGGATAAGGCTTGGGCAGGCAATTCTCATATGCACTTCCTTTGCCCCATAATCATATAAAATCTGGGTATTGTCCTCTAACTGTGTCCCCCTTACAACGGAATCATCACAAAAGATGATCCGTTTCCCTTGGATAATTTCCCTGATGGGAATCAACTTCATACGGGCCACAAGATCTCTCATCCCCTGATTCTGGGGCATGAAACTTCTGGGCCAGGTTGGTGTATATTTAACATAGGGTCGCATGTAGGGAATCCGGCTTGCATTGGCAAAACCAATGGCGTGTCCAATGCCGGAATCCGGAATACCTGCCACCAGATCCACTGTTTCGGTTTCTCTTTTTGCCAGGGCAGCCCCGCAGTTATATCGGACTTTTTCCGTATTGATCCCTTCATAGGAGGAGGCCGGATATCCGTAATACACCCATAGAAATGAACAGATCTGCATGGCCGTGCCCGGCGGCTGGATCTGTTCCATACCGTCGGGTGTGATCCGCATAATTTCATTGGGACCCAGGTAGTGTTCGACTTCAAAGCCAAGATTTGAAAATGCACTGGATTCCGAACTCGCAGCATAGGCATCCTCGCCTTTTCCGATCACAACAGGGGTTCGGCCCAGCCGGTCCCTGGCGGCATAGATCTCTGAATCCGTTAAAATCAACATTGAACAGGACCCTTTGATCTGTGACTGAGCATTGGCAATGCCTTCCGCAAAAGAGCCTTTCTGACTGATCAAAATGGCCACAAGCTCTGTGGGGTTGATCTCTCCCTGGCTTGTTTCAGCAAAATGGATATTCTGTGAAAATGCTTTTTGGACGAGGTCGTCAAGATTTGCAATGCGCCCCACAGTGACAACGGCAAATTTTCCAAGATGAGAATGAATGATAATTGGCTGGGAATCGGTATCGCTGATAGCACCGATCCCCATATTTCCGGTCAATTTATCAATATCCGCCTCGAATTTTGATCTGAAATACGCATTTTCAAGGCTGTGGATTGTCCGTTGAAATTCTTTTTGATCCACCGTTGCCAACCCACCGCGTTTCGTTCCCAGATGTGACAGATAATCTGTCCCGTAAAAAAGTGCTTTATTACATGCTTTTTTAGACGTACAACCGAAAAAACCGCCCATAATGTTTCTCTTTCATTTTTTTAAAATTGATCATTCCCCCTTTCCATATCACCCCGATCAATTAATCATTATTATTTAGGATGTCAAACAAATAAAAAAAAATTATAGCCGTTCCCCCTCACGGATTCGCGCCTTCACCAAAGAATTTGTCAATGATACATATCCGAGGAAAAATCGATCTGCTCAAGATCAATTTCCAATTCAATGTCATAGGAGTCCGGATCTCTTTTCATACGGAAACCCAGTTTCTTGCCAAGCTTTGTCATCTGGATATTTTCAGACAACACCAGTCCCATCACCCGTTTAAGCCCCTGCTGTTTCGAAAAGCGCAAACACGGTAGAAGCAAAGCGGCACCGATCCCTTTCCCCTGCCAGTGATCTGCCAGGACAATGGCAAATTCACCGGTTTCTCCGTCCGGTAGAAAAATAACCCGGGCCACACCAACCATTTTTTGATCTCCCATGGAATTTACAATGGCAATCAAGGCCACTTCACGATCATAATCCACCTGGGTAAATTTAATCAGCATTTGTTTTGACAACTGCTTGATGGGAGAAAAATATCTTAAATAAATTGTTTCAGGAGATAACTGGGAAAAGAAATCAATCATTTGATTCGCATCATCCGGACGAATGGGCCGGATCAGAAACGGATCATTATCCGTTGTTTTGCAGCGCATCTCCTGCCATGATGGATAGGGACTGATAATCAGGTGAGCCGGTGAAACAACTGCCGTTTTCCTGATCAACACCCGGGCATCAACGCCCATAATTTCTCCTTTTCGGACCTGCATGGGATTGATATCCAGTTCCTCAATTTCAGGAAAATCCGTTACCAGTCTGCCCAGTCGTATCATGATCTCTTCCAGAGTCGTCAGATCCATTTGCTGAAAATTTCTAAACCCTTTGATGGCCTTGAATATTTTTGTTTCCCGGATGATTTTCCCGGCAAGGGAATGATTTAACGGTGGTAACGCCAGGGCAGTATCATTGCAGATTTCCGTCATGACCCCCCCCATACCAAACAGAAGAACAGGGCCAAAGGCCTCATCCGTTTTGGCGCCAAAAATCAATTCATAATCCGGCATAGGCGCCATGGGCTGAATGGAAACACCGTCAATCGCTGCGGCGGGAAACGCCTCCACTGCTTTTTTCATAATTTGAACGAATGCCGCTTCAACCTGCTCCGGTGTAAAAAGATTCAGAAAAACCCCTCCGGCATCTGATTTGTGTAAAATGTCTTTTGAACAAATTTTTAAGACCACCGGGAAGCCCATCTTTTCCGCCAATTGAACTGCTTGTTGGGCGGTCTGAGCGATGTCAGTCTGGTTTACGGGAATACCATAGGAGCTGAGCAACTTTTTGGCCTCCATTTCCATCAATACGGTCTGGTTTGCCGTCAATGCCGTTTCTATAATTTCCCGGGCAACCTGCTGGTCAATTTTAAGATTGATATCCTTTCTCACTGGAATTTCATGCAGCATCTCCAAATTTTGCCCATATTGATGCAGATTGGCAAATGCCTTAACAGCCCTTTCCGGCGAATCATAGGTAACCACACCGGACTGATTAAAAAGGGTCCTGGATTTATCAATATTGCTCCCCCCGATCCAGGCGGTGAAAACAGGGCATCGCACCGTTTTTAAAAACTGCGCCAGGGGTTTGGCCAGGGCCTTTGAATCATACGTCCCCACAGGAGAACAGATCAACAACAATCCGTCAACTTCCGGGGCGGTACTGCAAATATCCACTGCCCGGATATAATGTTCGGGTGATGAATCGCCCAAAAGGTCAATGGGATTTGCACGACTCCATTCCTTCATCAACTGCGTGTCCAGCTTCTGAAGGGTCTCATCGCTCAATTCTGCCGGTTCCAGGCCATGGGATGCAAGGGTATCCGCCGCCATGACACCGGGCCCCCCCGCATTGGTGATAATGGCCAGCCGCCCCCCTTTCGGCCGGGGCTGCTTGGACAAGAATTCCGTACAGTCAAACAATTCCTCAAAATCGTTAACCCGCAGGATGCCAGCCCGCTTGAAAGCCGCATCATACACCGCGTCAACCCCGGCCATGGCCCCAGTATGAGAGGCAGCAGCCCGGGCACCGGCTTTTGAACGTCCCGACTTGAGGGCAATAATGGGTTTTATCCTGGACACCGCTCTTGCAGCGCTCATGAAATTTCGGATATTGGGAATGTTTTCCATATACATGACAATGCTCTCCACCTGTCTTAAAGATCCCAGGTAATCAATCATATCGGCAAAATCAACATCCAGTAGTGACCCCAGGCTGACAAAATGGCTGAAACCAACATTTTCCCGCATGGCAAGATCCAGGACTGAAGAACAAACCGCGCCGCTCTGGGACAGGAATGCCGTTTTCCCGGAAAGCGGAAACTGGGGCATGAAACTGGCATTCAATCTTCGTTCGGTATTGATAATGCCCACACAGTTCGGCCCGATAATTCTCATGCCTGAATTTTCGGCTGCTTTCTTTATATCGGCCTCAATTTGCCGGCCCGCTTTACCCGTCTCTTTACCCCCGGCTGAAATAATGACCACCCCGCCCATTTCTTTTTCAGCACAGGCCGCAACAATTTCCGGAACACTTTTTATGGGGGTTGCGATAATCGCCATATCCGTTTTTTTGGGAATCTTTGCCACACTGGAAATTGCCTGAATTCCCAAAATATCTCTATGATTCGGGTTCACCGGAAAAACATCCCCTTTAAAATCATTGAAAATAATATTTCGAATAATGGATTCTCCCACACTGCCTTTTCTTTCACTTGCCCCGATCACTGCAATGGATTCAGGGTTAAATAATTTTGATAAATTGACGGTAGCCATAATATTCTCCTGTGCTATATCAGCATCCCCTCTTATTGACGGATTAAACTCATTATTACACAACTTCAATTACAAAATTCATGCCATGAACAAACACTGGCACCAATAGAGGTCTGGAGGGAATGTCACCGCCTGTGGCCGGATGGAGCCGGTAAAACAACGGCTTTATAGAACCGATCTTTTTGCATCTTGTAAAAAATGCTGACATTCTCGTTTTGTAAAATCCACCACTCCACCCCGTATTAACAAGGGAATACTTTCGGGCTTTAGCGGTAATGGGCGGGATAATTTTTGGATGGCCTTGAATTTAAGTCTGGAAAATATCCATTTCCATGCTTATCATATCTCCCGGCGGACGACCGGGCTTTCAGCAGCTTAAAATTATCTTTTAACACCAGGGACTTTCGATCCCTTATATTAAATGGGTGTTCACATGAAAACCGACCATACCGGCATTACCCTGGCGGCCTACAACAAAAATGCTGACAAATATGCTGACAAATTTATGGCATTTAAATCTTACCAGGAAAAATTGAGCCGTTTTCAACAGCGGTATTTACCCGAACATGCCTCTATTTTGGATGTTGGGTGCGGTCCAGGCAATACCGCCAAATTTTTAATGGGCATCGATAACCATTACACCATAACCGGCATAGATTTATCCGTTGAAATGATCACCATTGCCAGGCAAAACGTTCCCGGATGTAATTTTTCGATTCAGGATATTCGAGACATCATTCCCGACAAAGAATATGATGCGGTTATTGCTTCTTTTTGTATTGTTCATTTGTCTGATCAAGAGACGACGGTCCTCATTCAAACCCTGTCAAAAATGCTCAAACCAAACGGAAGCCTTTACATCAGTTTCATGGAAGGGAAATCCCCCGGACTTGAAACAACCAGTTTTTCTGATGAAAAAATATTTTTCAATTATTTTCCCAGAGATCGGATAAAGGGGCTGCTCGCAGCAAATTCTGTTGAAACGGTGGAACTTTTAGTGGAGGGGTATCCGGAACAGGATGGCTCTATTACCAAAGATATTTTTGTTTTTGCACGGAAAAGATACGCCCTGACCCCAGGCATAAGTTGAGTATTGTAATTTCCAACAAATTAACGTATTGAATATGTAACCATGCTCATCAATACTGTCAGGAGAAAATAATGACTGCCGATGTATTTTTTATGGATTTAGAGGCCACCTCAAAGGAAAATCTTCTCCAGAAACTATCACGACTCATCAAAACAGCCGGTATCGGAGATATCTTGACGGATAACGACCTGACCGGCGTAAAAATCCATTTTGGTGAACAGGGCAATACCGCCTATATCCGACCGGTATTTATCCGGAAAATCATACAGACCCTCAAAGAATTCAAGGTCAGGCCCTTTCTCACCGATGCCAACACCCTTTATGTGGGGACACGGTCAGACGCGGTATCCCATATGCATACAGCCATTGAAAACGGATTCTCTTATTCCGCCATGGATGCCACACCCATCATTATTGCAGACGGGCTGAGGGGAAAGAGCGAAATAAAAGTTACCATTAACCAGAAAAACTGTGATCATGTTTATATCGGTTCCGAAATTATGGATGCAGATGCACTGATTTCCGTGGCCCATTTTAAAGGCCATGATCTGGCAGGGTTTGGTGGTGCGCTGAAAAACCTGGGCATGGGCTGTGCATCCAGAAGAGGAAAACTCAACCAGCATTCCAATGTGAGCCCCAAAATCAAAAGAAAAACCTGTATTGGCTGCGGTGAGTGTGAAAAGCACTGTCCTTCCGGGGCCATTCACATTGAAGACAAGAAAGCCTATCTTGACGCTAAAAAATGTATCGGGTGTGCCGAATGCATTGTCAGGTGCCCCACCAAATCTGTGAACATCAACTGGAACCAGACAGTGCCGGTTTTCCTGGAAAAAATGATAGAACACGCCTCCGGTGCACTCAAAAACAAAGCAAACAAAGCGTTTTTCATCAACTTTATAACGGATATTTCCCCGAAATGCGATTGCGTGTCTTACAACGAGTCACCCATTGTCAATAATGTAGGGGTTCTGGCATCAACCGATCCGGTTGCCATAGACCAGGCAAGCGCCGATCTGGTCAATCAGCAGAAAGCATTACCGGGAACCGTTCTTAAAACAAACCTCAATCCGGGTGAGGACAAATTCAAAGGTCTTTACCCGTCTGTTGACTGGGAGCATCAACTGGAGTATGCCCAGACAATCGGACTGGGAACCCGGGCATACAACCTGATCAAATTAACCACTCTGTCCTATCGAAAATAAGGCTGAAGATCTGGTATGCAGCATTCCCTGGCAACCAGAGGCCCGGCATTTGTTTAATTTTCCGGGCCTGCTTTGCATTGGTCCATACCTGCCGGATGGTAATGTACGTAAACTTTGCGAAGCATCTCAATGCCCGAAAGAAGCGTCTGCTCTACCGTGTCAGCAATTTCGTTTCCCTCCGTTACCGTCAAATTGCCATCAATGCAAATGGTCAAATTTACGACCAGGTAGGGGCCGAACCGATGGGCATGGATATCATTGATGGCTTCGATGGCTCCCACGCCATGGAGAAGGTCATGGATTTGATCGGCCACCGCCTTGCTGGGAACGTTGTCCATCAGATCCGAAGACGCTTCCCGAAGAATGTCCAACCCTGTTTTGGCAACGATCACAGCCACAATGGCACCGGCAACCGGGTCAAGCCAGGCGATTCCCATCATGCTGAAAAAAATACCTGCACCAGCCCCTGTTGAAGCGAAGATATCATTTCGATGATCCCTTGCCAACGCAGTAATGGCCAGATTTTTGGTTTTTTGACTAATCCGGTTGGCATGCAGCATGAGAAAGACCTTGGCCACAATCGTCACCAATGCCACAACCAGTGCAAACAATGGTACTTTCGGCTGCAGACCCGATCCCACAAACAATTCAAATGCCACGTTGACACTATCCCAGAAAATGGCGATCCCGGTGGTGATCACGAAGGCACCAACAACCAGAGCGGCAATACTCTCAAGCTGATGGTGACCGTAAGGGTGCTCAGAATCCGCCGGCTTGCCCGATAACCGCACAAAAATTTTCACCACAATAAAATAAACAACATCGGATACCGAATTGATACCATCGGCCAGAAGCCCCTGGCTGTGACCCAGGATACCGGCCAGAACTTTCACTACGGCAAGGATGGCATTAAAAAACAACCCGACATTCACTACAAATTCGGCGGCCTGCTGCCGATTCTTGATATCAATGGGTTTACCGGTTTTCAGTATATCGGGAATCATCTAGTGGGTATCTTTCGCTTGCCTGAAACTCAACTTTCGAGTTGGCCATTTTTACATGGGGTCAGGCTTTCCTTATGGCACTTTTTACCCAATAGGTTATGAAATAATGATAAAAAGCACAATAAAAAAAGCCTGACCCCGTTCATTAAAGCTAACATCCGAAAGTTGAGCCTGAAAATTTTTTATCATAGATCAAATAAAGAACAATGACCATTCATTTATACAATTGGCGCCGGTTCATCCTGATACTGCCATATGATAGGGAACATCCCCTTGTCAAGGCCGGACAAAATTTATTTTACCCTGTACAGACCACGGATGATGCCTTATTCTTTTATCATGTATATGGCATATATAAAAGACAAAGGTCGGCCACACTACCTGTTAAGAGAATCCTGCATCATTGAGGATGAGTTGACATTCCAGGACGTGTTTGATCTGGGAACGGACCCTTCTGCGTTCATTCACTACCCCGGCGGCAATGCCTTTTATCTTGACGAACAAATGGAGGCTGCTGTCGCTGAAAAGGCTGTGGATTATGATACGGATGAACTTGAGGATCTTTTCTGGCCCTGGATCAAACCGGATATCAAAAGGGCCGTTGAAACCTTCAGAAACCGCTCCTTTAAAACCTTTTCCCAAAAACTGACTGCCAAAGAAAAAGAAGCCCTTGCTGCCCGTATCCATACGTTTGATAAACGAAGAACCCATTATTTAAAATTCGGGACCATGGATCAGGGGCCTGTTGAAAACATGCCGGCAACGCTTTTTAAGGATCATGATCTTCGATCCAGGGATGAAATTGAACACTGCTTTTTCAAACAGGAGTTTACTTTAAAGGCCCATGAATTAAAATCTTATGTGTATACCGTTTTTGATCTTCACCGGTTTTTTTCAGGATTTATGGCCAAAAAAATGCCCCATGCCCTGGATCAGGAAAAGGTGGATGAATTTTTTCTCAGGGAAATCTGCCGTCTCAACAAAGAACTTTTCAACAAAGAGACCCACCTGGATGACCATATGATCCGGTATATCGTCATGTTTTTTGATCACCAGTATGCAAACACGACCCTGCTGGATGATTTTGCCCGGGACTTCATGGCCCGGCATCGTTTTTTTACGCCCCGGCATGAAAAATCCATTACCACGCTAAATGCCTGTAATATATTTAATATTAACAAAACCGAATTGGCAACCATGACACGGCAACACTTGACAAAACTGTACCGAGGGTTTGCCAGACAGGTCCACCCCGATACCGGCGGGTCCCATGACAAATTTGTTGAGCTGAACAATGCCTATGAAGTGCTTTTAGAAACGCTCAGATAAGTCGGCCCATGGTAAAATATTTTTATCTTCCATTATTTTTTTCTTTTTTTTTTGATATACTTACACCCATTGAATTTCAAATGTTAGAGTAAGGAGATCCTTCATGTCCATTATTAATTTTCTTGAGCTGAAAGAAAAATTTGAACTCCAGACCTACGGCAAACCCGGAAATCTGGATAAAACCGACCATATCCCATTTTCAGGTTCCCCGCGAAAGCATCCCTATGAAAAATTCAGGGTGATTTTAATTGCCGACCCGTTTACGGACAATACCTTTTACTATGAATTCAGGGTGAAAGACATTGCCTTTGCAGAAGACCTTCCCAGCATCACCAACTTGAAAGGCGAATCGGTTTCCATGGTCCGTATCTGGGTCAAAAAACAGAGCATCGCCATTCGGTGTACCCCGTTTATTGTGGATACGATACGGCGGGGAACCGCCTGAAACAAGACCAAAACTGCGCCGTCAGCTGTCATCGGCCATACGGCAGGGGTCTATTGAACAGGATAGCACCTGCCGTTGATGATCAAGGACAATTGGCCGTCTTTTTCCTGCATAAACTTTGACATCTTCAAAAGCGCTCGTGAACCGAATTTAACCGTATGTTCAGGGGTTTGAAGGTAAAGGTTATCGTCCCGGACAAACAGCTGCTCCCCGTCAAGTTTAAGGGTCTCATTGTTATTTAGTGTCAGCAGAATGTCGTCTTTTTCTTTTATATCAATAACGAAAAGTGCGGTATCTTCATAAGGGAAATACACTTTTTCTTCATGATCATCGGTCACCTGGTGAACATAATACCCGTTTTCATCTTTTCGTATGCTGGCATTAAAATATTTTATAATTCTGGGATGTTCGAATTTACCGTGTTCGTTATGCCAGGTGCCGTTTTTATCCATCCAGAAAACAGCCTCTTCCTTTGATATCAAGATTTGTTTACGCTCTTTTGACACCATTTTGCACTCCTATATTGACCTGAAGAAAACGGGTGTAAAAACAACTTCTTTTTACACCCGTTAAAATTCCGGACCAAACCGATCAAAAAATGTTAAAGCTGAATCAAAGCATCAAACTCCATAAAACACCCGCTGCAATAGCGGACCCGATAACGCCGGACACACTGGGTGCCATGGCATAACATTCATAAGAAATCTGTTTGGCCTTTGAGTGTCCCGTCAAACCCGCCATCTAATCCTTACATCATAAAGCTCCACAGGATACCGGCGCAAACAGCAGATCCGATGACGCCTGAAGAGTTACAGGCCATTGCATGCATCAGCAGGAAATTAGTCGGGTCTTCCTTAAGGGCCACCAGATGAACTTCACGTGCTGAACCGGGTACTGCTGAAACACCGGCAGCCCCAAGCAGCGGATTGATCTTATCTTTCATAAAGAAGTTCATGATCTTGGCAAAAATAACGCCTGATGCTGTGGCAATGCTGAATGCAAGGGCACCCAGCGCAAAAATACCGACTGATTTGGGGGTAAGAAAGATATCACCCTGGGTTGAAGCACCAACAGTTAAACCTAAAAAGATTGTCGCCGTATCAACGATCGCATTGCTCGCAGTTTTGGCCAGGCGATCAACCACACCCGACTCTTTCATGATGTTACCGAAGAAAAAGGTGCCCAGCAGCGGAATGGAAGCCGGAGCCAGAAAACAGCAAAGTAACAAGCCGACCACTGGAAAGACCACTAGCTCTTTTTTGGATACCGTTCGAGAATCGGACATACGGATAAGCCGTTCCTCGCGGCTAGTCAATAGTCGCATGATCGGTGGCTGAATAAGGGGGATCAGTGCCATATATGAGTAGGCTGCTATGGCGATTGGACCGATCAGGTGAGGTGCCAGCTTGGCGGTTAAAAAAATTGAGGTGGGTCCGTCAGCGCCGCCAATCATAGCGATAGAGGCCGCCTCTTTCGGCATGAACCCTAACGCCATCGCACTCAGCAGCGTTGCCCAGATGCCGGTCTGAGCGGCAGCACCTAAAAGCATGAGTTTGGGCCTTGCCAGCAGTGAGGAAAAATCTGTCATCGCCCCGAGCCCAAGAAAAACGATGGATGGATAGAGGCCGGTGGTAACCCCGAAGTAAAGATAGTGCAGGACACTGTTTTGCTCATAGATTCCCAGCCCGAAGCCTTTGAAAAATGGGATATTACCTACCAGAATACCAAAACCAATAGGCAGTAACAGGAGGGGTTCATACTGTTTGGCAATGGCCAGGTAAACAAATAAAATGCCGATGGCCAGCATAATAATTTGTCGATAATCTGCAAGATAAAATCCGGTATTCGATAAAAACTGGAGAAGCAGTTCCATTGTTCTTTTCCTAATTATTATATCTGTTTCATTTGAAAATTATTCACAACGCCTAAGTCTTATTCGGCCGGCGTTCATAACTTTAAAAAATCGCTCAACTCAAACGGTTGCTCAAGCTCGTCAATAAGCTTCTGATAGATTTTGGCTGTTTCCGAAATATTGTTTGGTCATACATGGGGAACAAATATTTCATCCTTGCTCTTGACGATGGGTTCTGAGGTCTTTTCTATTTTTTTTTAAGGGGTCTCTTTAGGCTTTTTGTCAAAAATGGCTATTATCTTATGCAGTTGCGAGATGATAATGGACAGGATAGCTAATCCCGAGATTACTATCAGCGGGCCGGTAATGGCCATTGCCCAACCATTATAAGCATTTATGGCTTCTAATCCGTACAATTTTATTCTCCTTTCTCATTTATTGTGATCCTGTGGCTATAGCTCTTGTTTTTGAGGCTATTTTGTTAATTTTTTTCATTATTTTTTCACCAAGCGCATTGTCTCTCTGGATCAGCTCAACAAAATCCCTGCTTGATATTTCCAGCACCTCACCGTCTTCTTTGGCTGTAATGGTTCCGATATAGTGGAATGGAGAGATAACTGTAGACCAGCCCATAATTTCACCCGTCCGCTCACAAGTCATCGAACGACCTTCTTCGAAAGCGACCTCATAAGTTCCGGAGATGATAATGAAGAAAGTGAGTGCCGGAGTTCCTTTTTCAATGAGGACCTCACCGGCCTCGACACTTCTGGATTTAAGCGCTGATGCCCACGTTTCCAACTCATGTTGTTTAAAATCCGCAAAAAATTTGAGTGGCTTAAGAATATGCGAATCAATACTCATAACTGGCTCCTTTGCTTGCGAGGATATCACCAGAAGAAACTTCCCGTTGATCGAAAAAAGTTTCCAACTGTTCGATATCACTATTGTCAAGCCCGCCAAAAACAGCGGATCGTTTTAATATGCTTTGTATATCACTCATTATACCCTAGTAAAAATACGTTACTCGTTTAAACCGATTTCATTCAAACATATTTTATCGGTTCTGTCGATAGAAAAATGCTACTTTATAGCTATATAATTTAATTTCAGAAAACAGCCCGCCAGTCGAAAAAAATCCGCTGAGATTTCACCCATCATTATTGTTGACTGGAAGCCCCTAAATATCGTATTATCCTTAAAATTTTAATCAACTTATCAAAGGAGTCCAGCAATGAAAAAATGGGTGATCGGCATATTCATTTGTTCTATATTTTTTATCGGGTTTTCAACCACTGTCTTTTCCAGCGACAAACCGTTAAAAGCCGGCTTTATTTATGTGGGTCCTGTGGGGGATTATGGATGGTCCCACGCCCATGATCTGGGTCGGCAATATGCCGAAAAAAAATTCCCCTGGCTTGAAACCATTTTTGTGGAATCTGTTGCAGAATCAGACAGTTCAAGGATTATTGACCGACTGATCCAGCAGCAAAAATGTGATGTGGTGTTCACCACCAGTTTCGGTTACATGGACGATACTGTTGCAGCCGGCACCCGATATCCGGACAAACTGTTCATGCATTGTTCAGGATTCAAGCGATCCGATAATGTGGGAACGTATTTTGGTGATCTTTACCAGATGTATTACCTGAACGGACTCATGGCCGGCGCATTGACCAAGACCGATAAAATCGGCTATGTGGCGGCATTCCCCATCCCGGAACTGGTCCGTCATATTAATGCCTATGCCATGGGTATCAAGGCGGCAAACCCTGCGGCCAAACTCCATGTAAAATGGATCTATGCCTGGTATGGACCGGACAAAGCCAAAGAAGCAGCAGAAGCCTTGATTGCAGAAGGGTGTGATGCCCTTGCCTTTACCGAAGATACACCGGCTGTCATTGAAGTCGGCCAGAGCCATGCTGAAAAAGGCAAACAGATTTATACGTTCAGCCACTATTCTGCCATGCAGCCGTATGGGGTTGATTCGGTTGTGTCAGGACAGCTCATGAACTGGGGCGGCATGTATGCCAAAATCCTGGAAGACATTCATAACAACACCTGGACCAATGCGGATCTGTGGTGGCTGGCCAAAGAAAACGCAGCCATCCTTGGCGGCAGTGAAACCGATATCATCAATCCCAAGTTTGTGGGTGAGTTGAAAAATGCCATGATCAATTCAAAGGAATTCGGTAAAATCTCTGCCTATGATCTTGTCCTCAAACGCTATGCCCAGATGAAACAGGGGGTTGATGTCTTTGATCCGTATACCGGACCCATCTTTGACAATCAGGGCAATTTAAAAATAAAAGCCGGTGAAACCGCATCAAAAGATGATTTGATCAGCATCATGTATTATGTGGACAATGTTGAAGGAACCCTCCCCAAATAATTATCAGTCAGTCTGATAAAAGCCGGGACAGATTTTCCCGGCTTTTATCAAAAGAGCCTTATGAAAAAAATCCAACGCCTTGAAATGAACGCCATCTCAAAATCATTTCACGGCATCCATGCCAATCAAGATATTAATCTTGTGGTTGAATCCGGTGAAATTCTGGGGCTTTTAGGTGAAAACGGTGCCGGAAAAACCACCTTGATGAATATCCTGTACGGACTTTATCAGCCCGATTCCGGCCAGATTAAAATCAACGGCAACCCCATCCGCATCAACAATCCGGTTGAATCCATCACCCATGGCATTGGCATGGTGCATCAACATTTCATGCTCATCCAGAACCATTCTGTCATTGAAAATATTGCCCTGGGGTATAAAGACACGCCCTTTTTTTTTCCCAAAATAAGTATCAGAAAAAAAGTCGAGCAATTTTCCAAACAATTTGATTTTCACATGGATACGGAAAAAAAGGTGTGGCAGCTGTCTGCCGGGGAACAGCAGCGGGTGGAAATTATCAAAGCCCTTTTAAACGGGGCAGACCTTCTGATCCTTGATGAACCCACATCCGTCCTCACCCCCCTGGAAATAAAAGAATTGATCGCCATCATGCGGGAAATGAAAGCCAAAGGTCACATGATCATTTTCATCTCCCACAAGCTGGATGAAATCATGGACATCTGTGACCGGGTGGTGGTGCTTCAAAAGGGGAAAATTGCGGGCAGTGCAGACACCCGGAACACTGACAAAAAAGCCCTTGCACGGATGATGGTGGGCCGGGATGTGGTCTTTAATATCAACAGGGAACGACTGACCCGGGGCGAACGAGTCCTGAGCATTGAAAACCTTAATGTCTTTGGAGAAAAAGGATTTCAGGTGGTCAAAAATATTTCATTTGACCTGTTTAAAAATGAAATTTTCGGTATTGCAGGGGTTTCCGGAAACGGCCAGCGCGAGCTGGCTGAAGCCATCACCGGCATCCGGCCCATCGCATCGGGTAAGGTCACCATCAATGGCAAGGATATCACCAACACATCCCCCAGACACATTTATGATAACGGTGTTTCCCATGTACCGGAAGAACGGATCCGATTCGGCATTGCCCCGGGTCTCTTCTTATACGACAATGCCATTTTAAAACAACATCACTTGAAAAAATTTTCCAAGCGATATTTCCTGAATTACAGCCAGGTTAAACATCATACAAACACCATTGTGGATCGATTCAAGGTGTCCACCCATTCCATCAACAACCAGATCCGGAACCTTTCCGGCGGGAACATTCAAAAACTCATCCTGGGCAGAGAAATCAGCGAGCAGCCCCAGCTGCTTGTGGCCTCCCACCCGACGTATGGACTGGATGTGGGGGCAACCGAATTCTTGAGAAAACATCTCCTGCACCTCCGGAAACAGGGAAGCAGTGTCCTCTTGTTTTCCGAAGATCTTGAAGAAATATTTGAACTTTGTGACCGGGTGGCCGTTATTTTTCAAGGTGAATTTATGGCCATTCTTGATTCCGATGATGAGCGGTTTTCGGATATCGGTCTGATGATGGCCGGTTCAAAAAGAATCTGATCCAGTGGGATAAAACCAATGATAACCATAAAAACAACAGACCGATACAATATCACAGCTTTCAGATCCTTTATGACCATTATCCTTTCTCTCGTTGCCGGGTTAGGGGTTATCAGTATTATTTTTCTGATGGCGGGGGTTAATCCCCTGCATGCCATTTCTGAAATATTTTCAGGATCGTTCGGATCAATATACGGGTTCAAGGAAACCCTGACCAAAGCCATTCCCCTGATACTCATCGGCGCGGGCCTGACCCTTGCGTTCCGGGCCAAATTCTGGAACATTGGTGCTGAAGGTCAATTGTTAATGGGCGCAATTTTTGCGACCTGGGTGGGGCTCACCTTTGGAGAACTGCTGCCACCGTATTTTATTGTCCCTTTAATTTTTCTGGCAGGTTTTATCGGTGGGGGATTATGGGGAATTATTCCCGCCATCTTAAAAATAAAATATTCGATTAACGAAGTTATTTCCACGTTAATGCTCAATTATATCTGTGCTGAATTGTTAACCATGCTCATTGTCGGGCCCTGGAAAGGGAAAACCCGGTTCGGATTTCCCGGAACCAATAATCTGCCGGATTCTGCCATTTTAGGCCTGATTCCAGGCTCCCGGATTCACTATGCCACATTGATCCTGGCCATCCTGTGTGCTATTGTCTTGTGTGTGGTCATTTATAAAACGCGCTTCGGATATGAAGCAAGGGTGGTGGGTGAAAACCCGGACGCGGGAAAATATGCCGGGATCAATTTTTTAAAAACCAGCCTGATTCTCATGGCCATCAGCGGTGGACTTGCCGGTTTAGCCGGCGTGGGCGAGGTGGCCGGCATTCATCACTATCTCGGGTATCCGGCGTCGGTCTCATCGGGATATGGATTCACCGCCATCATTGTGGCATGGCTGGCCAAATTAAATCCGCTGTTCACCATTATTTCAGGGATCTTTTTTGCCGGGATTCTGGTGGGCGGTGATGCCATTCAGATATCACTGGGACTGCCGGCAGCGACAGTTGAGATTGTGAACGGAACATTATTGATATTTTTAATTATGGGGGATTATTTTTTAAACCATAAAATCACCCTTCAATTTTCACACACATAAGGATGCACTGAATGGAAGATATTATTATTTCAACACTTCAAAGGGCCATGGTTGCAGGAACACCCCTACTCCTGGCCACAACAGGTGAAGTGATTTGTGAAAGATCCGGCATCCTGAATCTCGGCGTTGAAGGGGTCATGGCAATGGGAGCAGTGACCGCCTTTATCGTTACCATAACAACCGGTCAGCCCTGGCTGGGTGTTCTGGTGGCCATTGGCGCAGGAATGGCCATTTCCATCATTCATGCCTTTGCTTCTATCACCCTGCAGGCCAACCAGGTGGTATCCGGACTGGCCTTAACCATGCTGGGGTTAGGACTTTCCGGCATGATCGGCAAACCCTATGTGGGCAAACCCCTCTCCATAAAAATGGATGACTGGACCATTCCCTATTTATCGGATATCCCTTATCTGGGAAAAATTTTATTCACCCAGAGCCCCTTTTTCTATCTGGCGATCTTTCTGGCCCTGGTCGCCTGGTTTTTTCTTGAAAGAACCCGCCTGGGGATACAGATCCGGTCCACGGGTGAAAATCCAAGGGCCACGGAAACCCAAGGGGTCAATGTCTTCCGGCTGAGATATTTAAGTGTGCTCATCGGTGGTGGATTTTCCGCGCTTGCCGGGGCCCACCTGTCCATATCCTATTCCAAATCCTGGATAGAAGGAATGACGGCCGGGAGAGGATGGATCGCCATTGCGCTGACCATCTTTGCCCTCTGGAACCCCGGGCGGGCCATCTGGGCAGCCTTCCTGTTCGGCGGTATTTTTGTGGTCCAGTATTTGATGCAGCCCCTGGGGATTTCACCCAATTTTCTGGCCATGCTTCCCTATCTGGCAACCTTAATCATCCTGTTCCTGATCAGCCTCAAAGACCCCAGAAAATTAAATGCCCCAGCCATGCTTGGAGAACCCTATAAGCGGGGTGAAAGATAACAAACCTTTTGACTTTTCAGGGAAATTTATCGATAATTTAAAAATACGTCATCGTTCCATTTAAAAGGAGAGACTATGCCCGAACCAATGGCATCCATTGATGAAATTTCAAAACTATTTTTGAAAACCGCTCAGCGGACGCTTCAAACCGTAACCCAGCAGGACGTAACCTATTCTTCGACCATCCAGAAAATCCCTAAAACATCCATGAAACCCGATTTGACCTGTTTTGTCCAGTTCAATGGAGACTATAACGGGCTTGTGGTGATAAATTTTTCTGCCAATGCTGCATTTGAAATCTATACCTCTTATATGACGGCCATGGGAATGCCCAAAGAAGAACTAGCCACAACCGTTTCCGACCCGGACGTCACAGATACCATCGGCGAAATTACCAACCAGATCATGGGACAGCTGACCCGGGAAATCGAAGGACAATACAACCTGAATGCCTTGATAGGACAGCCCAAAGCCCTGACCCTGAACAGTTCCATCACCCTTGTCATTGATTCCGATTACCGGGAAAACAGGCGGTTATCTTTTAAAATAGGTCATTACAATTTTCGAATTGAAATCGCAATGGAGCACACCGAATTTGTTCATATTTAATAAAAACAAAGGGGTGATGTCTGGTAAATGTATTCTGATGCTTTTCAGCGTTCTTTTGTTCGTTTCATTCTCTGTAAACAGCAGTCTTGCCATCTCTATTCCGGAAGAAAACAAAGCCGCTGAAAAATTTATGGAAATGGTAAATAACCGGCACATGATATTAAATGATCCCATTGCCAACCATATGATAACCCAGGTCGGCCGTCACATCCTCTCTTTTCTGCCGCCCCAGCCCTTTGACTACTCTTTTTATATTGTAGACGAGGATGTTTTCAATGCCTTTGCAAGTGCCGGGGCCAATATTTTCGCCTATCGGGGATTGATTACATCCCTTGACTCCATTGATGAGTTGGCAGGCATCATCGGGCATGAAATTGCCCATGCCGTGAGCCGTCATGTATCCGAGTCCATTGACCGATCTAAATTTCTCAGTATCGGGAGCCTGGCAGGAATGCTGGCCGGTGCCATTATCGGCAGTCAATCCAATGGTAATGCCGGGGCAACATTGATGACAGGATCAATGGCCCTGGGCCAGACCGCCATGCTGGCGTTCACCAGAGACAATGAAACCGAGGCAGATGAAAAAGGCATCATGTTTTTAAAAAGAAGCTGTTTTTCACCGGAGGGTCTCCTGTCAGGCCTGATGAAAATAAGGGCCACGGACTATCGGGGAACAGAAGGCATACCGGATTATGTAAAAACCCATCCGGGGACAGGTGAGCGGATTGCCCATGTAGAAACCATTCTTTCCGGCTACGTCCCGCCGGAAAAAAAGGTCCCCTGCCCTGAAGATTTCCGGTTTGATATGGTAAAGTACCGACTGTTAGGCCTTTACGCAGAAATTAAGCCCACATTTGATCAACTCACCAATCAATTGGGAGATATTCCTCCCACCGTTGATGCAGGGGCCCTCCATTATGGAATGGGGCTCGTCTGTTCCAGAAAATCCATGGGAGAAGACGCTATCTTTCATTTAAGGAAAGCGCTTTCCATTCACCCCTTTGATCCCATGATCCTTGTGGAAATGGGGAGAATATATCTGCTGAATGGAGAGCCGGAAAAAGCCCTTGTTGCGTTGAATGGCATTGAGTCAGATCCTGTTGTGGGTCTGATGGTCAAGTTTCACCAGGCCGCTGCCTATCTTGAATTGCGACATCTTTCAAAGGCCAAAACGCTTTTCAATACCGTTATAAAAGCGGCGCCGACTCAATATCCCAAAGCATACTACCACCTGGCAAATATTCTGTCCCTTGAAAATGAAAAAGGCCTTTCCCATTATTATCTGGGTCTATACTATGCTGAAATCGACACCCATAAAACGGCTATTGTCCATTTGAAAAAGGCATTAGACGACTTAACGGATGACGCTGACATAAAAAAAGCAACCCAATTGTTAAACCGTCTAAAAAAAGAAGCCACCCGGGATAAGCAGAAAAAATAATATCGGGGGTGATTTTTGTATTGCCCCCCTGTGTCATCACACCTTGTCAAACCGGGAAAACTTCATGGAAAAGGTTCCCCTGCCCTGGCTGGCCGATCGAAGTGCCGTGGAATATCCAAACATTTTAGCCAGAGGCACAACGGCTTTTACGATCTGGATGCCGGCTTTTGAATTGATGGATTCCACTTTTCCCCCCCGGGCATTCAGATCCGATATGGCATCTCCCATGTGAGCATCCGGAACAAGCACCTCCACTTCCATGATCGGTTCAAGAAGACCTATAGAGGCATTATCCAACGCATCTTTACAGGCCATGGCAGCACATACGGAAAACCCAAGCTCGGAACTTCGTTCATCAAATTCCCCATCTTCAACCACAATGGCAATATCAACCAGGGGATACCCTTTGAGATATCCACCCTCCAGACTTTCCCGGATACCCTTTTCAATCGCCGGGATATATTGTTCAGGAATCTGATCCTCCCCGGCAGTGGATGCAAAGGTAATTCCCTCTCCTCGGTTCAACGGCACAAGGCGGATACCCACACGTGCATAATGAGCTTTTCCTGAAATTTCTCTTTCAAACACCGCACGGCCCGTTGTCTGGGCCGTCAGGATTTCCCGATAGACAACTTGTGGATTTCCCACATTTACATTGGTTTTAAACTCTTTCAACATTCTTGAAATGATAATCTCGAGATGAAGTTCCCCCATACCGGATAGAATTGTCTGACCGGTTTCCTCATCTTTTCTCACCGTTAAGGTCGGATCTTCAATGGTAAACTTTTCAAGAACACTGTCGATTTTTTCCTGGTCTGCATGGGTTTTGGGTTCAATGGCAATGGAAATGACAGGATCCGCATATTCCATTTTCTCCAGGAAAACAGGCGAATCCTGGGAACACAGGGTATCCCCCGTTCCAGACTCCTTAAGGCCGACAATCCCCACAATTTCACCTGCAGAAGCCTCATCTAACCGTTCTCTTTTGTTGGCATGCATTTGCAGAATCCTGGACAATTTTTCTTTTTTCTTCAAAAGGGGATTAAACACCTCCGATCCTGCCATTATTTTACCCGAATAGATCCTGGCAAAAGAAAGTTTCCGGCCTTCGATCATGGAAACTTTGAAAATCAACGCCGCAAGCGGGCCTTTTTTCCGGGGCAAAAATACCAGTTCATCCCCGGTTTCCGGATGGATGCCTTTAACGGGTGGAACATCCAGGGGACTGGGTAAATAAGCGGATATCCCATCCAGTAAGGGTTGAATACCTTTGTTTTTCAAAGCACTGCCACAAAAAACCGGAACAATCTGCCGTGAAATCGTAGCCGCCCGTATGGCAACCATCATCTCGTCAACGGGGATATCTTCTTCCGAAAGATATTTTTCCATTATCTCATCATTGACTTCCGATATGGCTTCCAGCAGTTTTTCCCGATACTCATCAGCGATCTGTTCAAATTCAGGCGCAATGTCATCTGTTGCATATTCTGCACCCTTGGTTTCATCATCCCAGGTGATCTGCTTCATGTGGACCAGATCGATGATTCCTGAAAACGTGTCTTCCGACCCCATGGGCAGTTGCAGCATCACAGGATTGGCCCTCAACGTTTCCCTGATGGAGTTGACGGCACCAAAAAAATCCGCACCGACCCTGTCCATTTTGTTAATAAACGCCATCCGGGGCACTGAATACCGATCTGCCTGTCGCCAGACAGTCTCTGACTGGGGTTCAACCCCCCCTACCGCACAGAAGACGCCAATGGCACCGTCCAGAACCCTCAAGGCCCGTTCCACTTCAACGGTAAAATCCACATGACCCGGTGTATCAATAATCTGGATAACCGACTGGTTCCATTTACAGGTGGTCACAGCAGAGGTAATGGTGATCCCCCGGTCCTGTTCATCCTGCATCCAGTCCATGACTGCTTCCCCATCATGAACCTCACCGATCTTATAGGATTTTCCGGTATAATAAAGAATCCGTTCCGTCACCGTAGTTTTACCCGCATCAATGTGGGCCATGATCCCGATATTTCTAAACTGGCTTATTTTTTTTTGGCTCATTTTACAATCAACATATTTGTTTGATAAAAATATTCAAGGTCGATATGACCGGCAAGGGTCATTGCATCCTTACCCTGAATCAGCAGCTTAACCCGTTTTATTTTTGGAATATTTAATGTTAAGGAATTTACCATTGAATACAGGGCCAACAGCTCTGACTGGGTATCCATATTGTCCAGCCGACCCTGTTTCAAATTCAGATCAACATATGCAGCACCTTCATCGGTAATAAAAAATGAATTGATGGTGGCATCTGCAGGCCAGGTTGGTTCAAGGGATGGCAATGATGGGCCGGCAATCAGTGTTTTAATAATTTCCCGGCCCAGCTGGTGCGAATCCAGTGTGGCGGCAAACCTGATTTTCACCGATTTCAATGCAGTCTTCTGTTTGTCTGCATAATACACAAAGCCCTCAAAAAGGTCTTCATATGCCGGCATCGGCTTTGCTACCATATCATTTCCGGCCACACAGATACTGAGCAGCATAAAAAAAATCAGAAAAACAATTAGAACAATCCTTCTTTTTTGCTCGGATTTCATGCATCAGCTCTTGATAAATTTTACCATTAAAATGATATCTGATACAGTATTGCCTATTCCGTGTCAAGAAAATATCCCTTGCAAATCACTTAAGGGTTTAATAAAATCAAAAGCCTAATAAAATGGGATGCCCAAATATTTGACCTTTAATTATTTTCAGGAGTGACTATATTTTATGATTCCAGGATTTGAAGCAATTGTTGAACAACGGATAAAAAAAGCACAGAAAGAAGGGGAATTTGATAATCTGGAAGGGGCCAACAAGCCGTTAAAATTTGAGGACCAGCATGTTCCTGAAGAGTTACGTCTTGCGCACAAAATACTGAAAAATTCAGGATTTCTTCCACCTGAACTTGACCTTAAAAAAAAGATCTCTCGGGTAGAACAATTACTGGATGCAGTCCACGTGGATTCCCCCGAAAGGCTTCCCATTCAAAAAAAATTGAACTATCTTATAACCAAACTAAATACCATAAGGGGAGACAGACAGTGTTCTGCCCTCTTGTCTGATGAATATCGAAACACTATTATTAAAAAGATCTCATGAATTTTAAAAACAAAGATAAAGACGGATTGTTCAGAAGTATTTTTACCGCTTATTTCATTCTGCTGCTACATGTTCTTTTGCTGGCCGGCGTAGGCGTCAGCATTATCTTGTTCAGAGGGGTATATCAATACCTCCCCTGGATAATGGGCAGTATCGGTATTTTAGTCCTGGCAATTGCCTGGGTGTTCTATAGACGGATGAAAAACAGCTCCACCGATATCAAAGACATCCTCTCCATGCCGGAATTCCAGGACAGGACCGTTGAAATCAAACTCCTTGGCGGACTTGCCTCTTTTAAAATCGCTGCAAAAGAAAACCATTCCCTGCGCATTGATCATCAACCGTTAGCGCATCCAAACAGTCGGCTCCTTGAGGATACTGTCCACAGGACCGAACGAAAGATTCTAGAGTTGACCGCCCTGTTCAGAAAGGATCTTATCACCCAGGAAGAATTTGAAAAGGCGAAACAAAACATTATCCAAGGATAAAACAGGAGGTTTCTATGGCGAAAATACGGTTGGCGCTTTTATCCGGTGGTGTCTCTTCAGAAAGAGCGGTTTCCCTTAACAGCGGCAAACAGGTATTTGAGGCCCTTGACAAAGACAAGTATGATATCACCCTGTATGATCCCAAAATCGATCTGAAACAGCTGATCATTAATGCAGAAAACATTGATGCCGCCCTGATCATCCTGCACGGTCCGTTTGGAGAAGATGGCACCGTCCAGGGACTTCTGGATCTGCTGGACATTCCTTACCAGGGTGCAGGCGTTCTAGGCAGTGCCATGGCCATGAACAAACTGGTGGCCAAAAGGCTGTATGATGCAGCCCAAATTCCCACGCCCCCGTACCTTTCGTTTTCCATGAACGAAAAAATTTCCTTATCAAAGGTCATAGAAACCCTGGGGTTACCACTGGTTGTCAAACCGGCCTGTGCCGGATCCAGTGTCGGCATGACCATTGTCAAGGACGCAGCAGACCTTGAAGCAGCGATTCGTCTGGGTTTTGACCATGATGACTGCATCCTCCTTGAAACATACCTCAAAGGGATTGAACTGACCTGTGGCGTTCTGGGAAATGATGAGCTGGAAGCATTGCCGGTCATTGAAATTCTTCCGGGTGAAGGCCATGAATTTTTCGACTACAAGGCGAAATATATACCCGGGGAAACCCAGGAAATCTGTCCTGCCCGCATTGATGACATAACCACAAAAAAAGTCCAGGCGCTTGCCATCAAAGCCCATCAAGCCCTTTTTCTGAAAGGATATTCCAGAACCGATCTGATCCTTCACGACACAGACGTATCCGTTCTTGAAACCAATACCATTCCGGGAATGACCGCAACCAGCCTTTACCCCCAGTCTGCACAGGTGGCAGGGTACACGTTTACCGAACTCTTAGATGAACTGATTCAATTGTCAATTAAAGAACATACAAAACAAAACCTAAGGAGAGCAAGATGAAAATTCTAGTCGTGGGTGGTGGTGGCCGTGAACATACACTGGTATGGAAAATATCAAAAAGCCCGATGGTGGAAAAGATCTATTGCGCTCCGGGAAACGCCGGTACCCAGACCCTTGCGGAATCAGTTCCCATCAATGCCGAAGATATTGAAGGTCTTGCTGCCTTTGCCCGGGAAAATGAGATTGATCTCACCGTGGTCGGCCCGGAAGGCCCCCTGGTAAATGGCATTGTTGATGTTTTTCAGGACATGGGCCTGGCCGTATTCGGTCCCAGCAGGGCCGCAGCAAGACTTGAAGGCAGCAAAGTGTTTTCCAAACGCCACATGCAAAAATACCATATCCCCTGTGCCCGGGGAAAAGCGTTCACAGATGCTGCCAAAGCCAAAGTCTATGCCAAATCCCTTGGTGCACCCTGCGTGGTCAAGGCCGACGGCCTGGCCGCAGGAAAAGGGGTGATCATCTGTTCCACCCTGGAAGAAGCCAATACGGCCATTGATGCCATGATCAATGACAATGCCTTTGGAGATGCCGGGGCCGTTGTGGTGGTGGAAGAATGCCTGAAAGGAGAAGAAGCCTCTTTTATTGTATTGACCGATGGAAAGACGGTTCTGGCGCTGCCGGAATCCCAGGATCATAAACGGATCTTTGATGATGATCAAGGCCCCAATACCGGCGGGATGGGTGCATATTCACCTGCACCGGTACTGGACCACCTGCTTCGTGAACGCGCCATGAAAGAGGTCATGATCCCGGCTGTACAGGGCATGGCCAAAGAAGGCACCCCGTTCAAGGGGGTCCTCTATGCCGGCCTTATGGTGGATAAAGACCAGATAAACGTCCTTGAATTTAACACACGATTGGGAGACCCTGAAACCCAGCCCATTCTCATGAGACTGGAAAATGACCTGGTGCCCTTGATGGAAGCCTGCTGTGACGGCACCCTGCACAATCATTCCACACAAATCGACCCGCGGGCGGCCGTGTGTGTGGTGGTGTCTTCCGGCGGTTATCCCGGCGCCTATGAAACAGGGGAAGAAATTTTCGGACTTGATGCGGCCAACGCCATTGAAGATACCGTTGTTTTTCATGCCGGTACAGCACTGAAAGACGGGAAGGTCGTGACATCCGGTGGTCGGGTCCTTGGGGTCACCTCCCTGGGAAAAACCGTTAAACAAGCCATTGACAGGGCATATGAAGCCTGTGAAAAATTGTCTTTTACCCAGCACTTCTATCGAAAAGATATCGGTGCCAAAGCGTTAACCCGCCTTTCCATCCCCCCCCGGGTGGGTATCATCATGGGAAGTGACTCTGATTTTCCAGTCATGGAAAATGCATTATCCCTGCTGAAAAAATTTGATATCCCCTACACGGTCACAGTGGCCTCGGCTCACAGAACCCCTGACAGGGCCGCTAAACTGGCCAGTGATGCCAAAAGAAAAGGGATTAAGGTTCTCATCTGCGGTGCCGGCCATGCCGCCCACCTGGCAGGAGTGATTGCTGCCCACACAACCCTTCCTGTTTTAGGGGTTCCCATCGATTCTTCGGCCCTCCAGGGCATGGATGCCTTGCTGGCCACGGTACAAATGCCCCCAGGAATTCCGGTGTCCACCATGGCCATCGGAAAATCAGGGGCGTATAATGCCGGTATTTCTGCGGCCCAGATCCTTGCGATCTCCGACCCTGTGATAGCGGAAAAACTGTTGACCTTTAAACAGGAGATGGCAGACAAGGTCAATAAAAAAGCACAATCGTTTGCATGATAAAACAAAAAATAGTCTCCATTGATCCTGTAATCCCGGCATCCGACACTATTCTCACCGCCGGAAAGATCCTCCGAAGCAATGGCATCGTGATCTTTCCGGCCAAATGTCTGTATGGGGTGGCAACCCGGGCATTGGATGAAAAAGCCGTTGAAGCCGTTTTTCACCTAAAACAGCGGCCCTTGAACAACCCGATCCTGGTCCTTATACCGGACAGTGCCCTGCTCCCGGACCTGGTCACATCCATTCCCCAAACGGCCCGGAAACTCATGGATGCCTTCTGGCCCGGCAACCTGACCCTGGTGTTTGAAGCCAAAAAGCATATCCCTGAACTTTTAACGGCCGGCACCGGAAAAATAGGGGTCAGACTGCCATTACATCCCGTTGCCAGGGCCCTTGTTGAATCCCTGGGATTTCCCATTACCGGGACCAGCGCCAACCTGTCGGGACAGAACAGTTGCCACCGGATCAGCCAGCTGGATGCCGCCATTATCCACCAGGCAGACCTGATACTGGACGCCGGCAGTTTAAAGGGCGGTGCCGGGTCAACCATTGTAGATGTAACAGGCTCCTGTAGTCATATTCTCCGGGAAGGAGAAGTTTCGGCAGACCAGATCAACCAGGTCCTGGCAATTTGATACCAAAACTTTCCATAATTTCATTGACAAAATTCATATTTTCCCTTAAAAATGAACAATTCCTGCCGGAGTGGTGGAATTGGTAGACGCAGAGGACTCAAAATCCTCCGGGCGCAAGCCCTTGCGAGTTCAAGTCTCGCCTCCGGTACCAGCTTTTAAAAAGGGTTTAGCCGTTTAACGGTTAAACCCTTTTTGTTTTTCGAAAAACCAACAAGAACTCATTTCATGTTAGCCATGAGGTTTTCCAATAGGTTTATAGAATTCATTTTGGTGATAATATCATCCTGATCCGTTCCGATATCAGGAAATTTGAATAGAATACACTAAGAGTTAGATAGAGCAGCCCATTATTAGTGCTGGTTTCACAATTTATTTTCAGAATCAAGCAAAGGCACTTCTGAGGGATCGGGCTTTTTCTATCCTGGCTTTTCGCTCAGGGTTATGTAGAACGTTCCATATGTCGATACGCCTTTGTAGATTTAACCAGAATTCTGGGGTGTTTTCAAATACTCTTGCCAACATCAAAGCAGTATCAACAGTTATTGCCCTTTTTCCCGTACACAGTTCATTGACTGTCCTGCGGCTTACCCCCATTGCATGAGCCACTTGTCCCTGAGTGATCTCCAGTGGTTTAAGATATTCCTCTGTGAGGATCTCTCCAACGTTTACCGGTTTACGCTTTGTAACAATCATTTTCTACCTCATGATTTATAATCATGGTTATCCAGATAAATATCTTCAGCTTCCCCTCTTAAGTCATTCCAGGTAAAAATCAACCGCCATTGTTTGTTCACCCTTATGGAATGTTTTCCTTTCAATGTCCCTATCAATTTCTCAAAATGGTTGCTTGGAGGACTCCGTAAATCTAAATCGCATGTTGCATCATCAATTATCTGCAACTTTCTGAAAAGAGCATCTCGAATTGAAGCTGGTAATTTTTTATGATTGACATCGTCGACAAAAAAGTTCTGGAGCCATTTGTGTCGAAAATTTGCAATCATAGTTACACAGTAACACTCTTGGTTACATTGGTCAAGTTATACAGCATCAAGCTAAATTTATGCTGTGCCTAAATTGTGCCCGTCAAGGTCAAGCAGTTACAAATAAAACCAACCGAAACCAAAAGTAAGGCTCCGAAAGGTCCATCAGTTAAGGATTTGAAAAAACTAAAAATTCTGATTTGGTACAAAAGGAACTCAAAATCCTCCGGGCGCAAGCCCTTGCGAGTTCAAGTCTCGCCTCCGGTACCAGCTTCTAAGAAGGGTTTAGCCGTTTTCGGTTAAACCCTTCTTGTTTTGTACCTTCCCTCTAACAACCCAATAGCAACCTCAAATAGAAAAATTTAAGCTTGGCTCAGCTTTTAAACCCTATGTGCAAAAGGGGCAAAATATACAAAAGGCCAATAAAAAAACCGGCCAAAGACATGACCGGCATATTTTGCTCCTGACATTGCATAGAATTATTTTTTAAAGATGATACTACAACCCGGGGTCCACGTCAGACAAAAAAAAACAGAAACACTTTCAATCCATCTTATCATCCTCTTCAAAAAGGATACGATCGTCAAACTGTTTTTCCAGCTCATACCAATTGACATCAGCGTTAAAGATATCCAGTAATGGGGTTCAGTTTGTTATGAGAGCAAGCTTACCCAACACGAGATTAAAGCTCATTCAGGCGGTATCCTGGTCCATGCCAAACTTAGAACCGGCAAAAGAATCTGCTGCATCAGCCCCGGCTTTGTCCTCTCATTCCTCAGCTATGTGTTCTGAACCGATATATCGGTTATTTTGGAAATGATGATAGCCCAGGAAGCGTCGATGTGGTCACTACTGTCAATATCTGCTGCTATTAACAGGGCTAACCTAACGATAAGGATGTGATGATTTTTTATAAAAATGCCAGTGATCGTTGTTGGTTTCCCGCCGAAACCCCATATAAATAGATAGTCAGGGGACACTTTTCCTTTAACACAAAAGCTGGATCAGGAAAGAAATATTCAGAAAATCGGGTATCAATTATAATAGAAAAACAGACTACATTGAGGCTCTGTCTGAGGTGTAGAATATCATCGAGCCCTGAATAACACCCCAATATTCATTGAGCATTATTTTACACTCCTCCAAACGGTCATGTTTCCATGAGCGTGTTATGATACTTTCTCCGGATTTACCGTTTACCGGAGAACGTTGATTGATTTTTAATCCGGTGTATTTATATCCGCTCCTCTGGATATGTCCTGTAGCAATCGTATTGCATCGTTTGAGTTTATAACTGGCGAATAGAAGGAATTGGAAAATGGGCAGTCGATATATTGTGCTATGATGAATAAAATGGCCGATTTAATTTTGACTCAGTGCCTAACTGTTATTGATATAGCCAGTTATTCACCCCAGGCTTTTTTTAGTTCTTCATCCGTGGTGAAGATATAATCTTTCGCATAGGTTGCCTTCCCAAACTTTAGAGTAATAACGGTCACACCACTAACTTGAACTTTATCACCGTTTTTGTTTATATTTTCCTCGAGCCATTCAACAGTGACAACATTAGTACCTACAAAATCAATTATGTTTTTTACACAAACATTTTTAAGAGTTATATTGAAGGTTGGGAATTGTTCGAAAAGTTTCTGGAAAAATTCTTTTATTGCTTTCTTGCCCTTGAATTCTCCACCCGCACCGATATTGCCCGGGTAGATAAAAGTTGATTCATCGTGCCAGTTTGCGAGGAAGCTATCTATATCTTTTCTGTTTAGCAAGTCGTAAGAAGAAGTAACTTTACTTTTTGCAATCAATGCTCCAATCATGTCTTCTCTCCTTTACAATTATGGGTAGTGATAATTATTATTGATTTAAATAACGGGTTATTAAAACCAAAAGAGAGCGTGGGGTTAGTCGTGTACTAAAAGCCAGAATTTTATTCATGATACCTGGGATTATTACTTTCTTTTTATTCATCAATCCTGCGAATCCAATCTCAGCAACTTCAGCAGCAGTCATAACCCACGGTACGTTGAGGAGCTTAGTATGGTTCATCTCAGCTCGCTCACCAAATTCAGTATGGGTAGGTCCAGGGCATAGAGCGGAGACATCGACACCATATTTTGCAAACTCATTTCTGATGCCTTCAGAAAATAACAGCACATATGCCTTTGATGCGTAATAAGTGCTCATAAAAGGGCCAGCCAGAAAAGCTGCCGTTGAAGCGACATTAAGAATCTGGCCAGATCGCCTTTTCACCATATCTGCACCGAACAATTTGGATAATATGGTAAGCGATGTGATGTTAAGTTGTATTAGCTCCATCTGTTTGTCTTTATTAATATCAACGAATTTTCCATTAAGTCCAAATCCTGCGTTGTTGACAAGCACAGTAATTTCGATGCCACCTGCAACGATTTCATCGTAAAGTTCTTGAGGGGCAGTGGATTGTGATAAGTCTTTTGATATCACCTTAGCTTGAATGCCATGTTTACTTTCCAATTCCTTGGCGTTAGCTTTAAGTTTTTTTTGGGTTCTTGAAACCAGCACAAGATTGTAACCGTTTCTTGCGAAAATTTTACTTAATTCAAAACCAATCCCGACTGATGCACCGGTAATCAAAGCAGTTTTATTCATAATTAATGGCTCTCCTTAGTTCATAATTAAAGTGCTTTGTCCAAGGTTGAGTTTTTGAATATGGAGATAGATTATTAGAACATATTAGAAGTCGTTGGCTTGGATTATTTTCCTATAGCAACACTATGAAATATTGTAAAGTGTTTAATTCATAGTGTTGACTTAATGGTATATACAGGCACGAGTAAAAAATAAAATTGAGTGAGGACTTCCAAAACAACTATCGGGGGTTGGGCTTCAAGGCGCATGTGCAGACTACTCCAATATAATTTAATGAAAGGTTTTGCTAATTTGATTGTGAGTTCTTTTGTATATGTGGAATTAAAAATGCTGATTGAAAACATGTTTTTATTTTGATAATTGAAAAATATTATTTTTCATACAAAGATATCTCATCCCAAAAAGAAAGAATCGAGTTTAAAATGTTTTTTAAAGATGAAAATGATTTTTCCCTTTTCCCAAAATGTTTATTTATGATCTCCATTATTAGTGCAAGTTTATTGGCTGGCTATTTAATGTTTAAAAATGTTAACGAACTGATTCCCTGCTTAAAACCATATGCAATAAATGGTGATTATACCCGCCAGGTTGTTCTTATATTTTGTTTATTTTTCTATGTTTCGAGATTGTTTATCACGGTATTTGTTTTCTTGAAACGCAAAATGGCTTGGAGTGAAATGCTCATCGTTTCAGGGTTGATGTCGTTTGCCTTATTCTCTTTTGCCAAAGTTGGGGGCAGCAGCAATCAACCAGTTGGGATTTTCGATTATTTTAACATTCTTTATCAGATGTCAATTACTTTGTCCGGTTCGCGTCAATTATCTTGGCCGGTTTTTTTATATTAATAAATGTTTTTTGAGTGCATAAATTCTATTCCCTTTTTGTTACTATTTTTAATTTTAACAGACC